>NZ_JCAQOW010000006.1:0-645000 GCF_059567865.1 Delftia sp. BGA-UO-ETr-SB1
CCAGGATGGCGCCGTCCATTTGAGCAGCGCCGGTGATCATGTTCTTGACGTAGTCGGCGTGGCCGGGGCAGTCAACGTGAGCGTAGTGGCGACCGGCCGTTTCGTACTCGACGTGGGCGGTATTGATCGTGATGCCGCGAGCCTTTTCTTCAGGTGCTGCGTCGATCTGGTCGTAAGCCTTGGCTTCGCCGCCGAACTTCTTGGACAGAACGGTAGCGATAGCAGCCGTCAGGGTCGTCTTGCCGTGGTCCACGTGACCGATGGTGCCAACGTTGACGTGCGGCTTGTTCCGCTGGAATTTTTCTTTTGCCATGATTTCTCCGAAAGAGCAAAACCTGTGTGGTGTTTAAGGTCTGCACCCCATTGCTTGGTCGCCCCGCACAGGTGACAGGGCGGCATGGGATCGCAGACCGGCAAAAACCGCAGCACCCCGGCGCCAAAACGCCTGGGTGCTGCGATTCAAAAGCCTTCAATTATACAAAAAAGCTTACTTCGAGCGAGCAGCAACGATGGCTTCAGCCACGTTACGGGGAGCTTCAGAGTAGTGCTTGAACTCCATCGTGTACGTAGCGCGACCTTGCGTCTGCGAGCGCAGCGACGTGGCGTAGCCGAACATTTCCGACAGAGGCACTTCAGCCTTGATGGACTTGCCGCCGCCGGCCATGTCGTCCATGCCCTGCACCATGCCGCGACGCGAGGACAGATCGCCCATCACGGTACCGGCGTAGTCTTCAGGCGTCTCGACTTCCACAGCCATCATGGGTTCCAGGATGACGGGGCTGGCCTTGCGGGCAGCTTCCTTGAAACCGAAGATGGCGGCCATCTTGAACGCCATTTCGTTCGAGTCCACATCGTGGTACGAACCGAAGGTCAGCGTGACCTTCACGTCCACGACGGGGTAGCCAGCCAGCACGCCGGAAGTCAGCGCTTCGATCACGCCCTTCTCGACTGCGGGGATGTATTCGCGAGGAACCACACCGCCCTTGATGGCGTCGACGAACTCGAAGCCCTTGCCGGGTTCCTGGGGTTCGACCGTGAACACCACGTGGCCGTACTGACCCTTACCACCGGATTGGCGAACGAACTTGCCGTCCACGTCCACGACCTTCTGGCGAATGGTTTCGCGGTAGGCAACCTGGGGCTTGCCCACGTTGGCTTCCACGTTGAATTCGCGCTTCATGCGGTCAACGATGATTTCCAGGTGCAGCTCGCCCATGCCGGCGATGATGGTCTGGCCCGATTCTTCGTCGGTACGCACGCGGAACGACGGATCTTCGGCAGCCAGGCGCGACAGGGCGATGCCCATCTTTTCCTGGTCGGCCTTGGACTTGGGCTCCACGGCCTGTGCAATCACGGGCTCGGGGAAGACCATGCGTTCCAGCACGATGGGGGCGTCCACGGAGCACAGCGTTTCGCCGGTCGTCACGTCCTTCAGGCCCACGCAGGCAGCGATGTCGCCGGCGCGGATTTCTTCGACTTCCACGCGCTCGTTGGCCATCATCTGCACGATACGACCGATGCGTTCCTTCTTGCCCTTGACCGAGTTGAACACGGTGTCGCCCTTGGTCAGGACGCCCGAGTACACGCGCACGAAGGTCAGCTGACCGACGAACGGGTCGGTCATCAGCTTGAAGGCCAGTGCCGCAAACTTTTCACCGTCGTCAGCCTTGCGGCTGAGCTTGGTTTCTTCGTTTTCGGGATCGGTACCGGTGACGTCAGGGATGTCCACAGGCGCCGGCAGGTAGTCGATCACGGCGTCCAGCATGCGCTGCACACCCTTGTTCTTGAAAGCGGTACCGCACAGCATGGGCTGGATTTCGGTAGCCAGCGTACGAGCACGCAGGCCGGCCTTCACGTCTTCTTCGGACAGAGTACCTTCTTCCAGGTACTTGTTCATCAGCTCTTCGCTGGCTTCAGCGGCGGCTTCCACGAGGTTCTCACGCCACTTGTTGGCGGTCTCCACCAGCTCGGCGGGGATCTCGTGGTATTCGAACTTCATGCCTTGCGAGGCTTCGTCCCAGATGATGGCCTTCATCTTGACGAGGTCGACCACGCCCTTGAAGTTGTCTTCGGCGCCGATCGGGATCACGACGGGCACGGGGTTGGCCTTCAGGCGCAGCTTCATCTGGTCAACGACCTTGAAGAAGTTGGCGCCGGTACGGTCCATCTTGTTCACGAAGGCCAGGCGGGGCACCTTGTACTTGTTGGCTTGGCGCCACACGGTTTCCGACTGGGGCTGCACGCCGCCCACGGCGCAGTACACCATGCAGGCGCCGTCCAGCACGCGCATGGAACGCTCCACCTCAATGGTGAAGTCCACGTGGCCGGGGGTGTCGATGATGTTGAAACGGTGCTCGGGGTAGGACAGGTCCATGCCCTTCCAGAAGCAGGTCACTGCAGCGGAAGTGATGGTGATGCCGCGCTCTTGCTCTTGCTCCATCCAGTCGGTCGTAGCAGCGCCGTCGTGCACTTCGCCCAGCTTGTGGGTCACACCGGTATAGAACAGGATACGTTCAGTGGTGGTGGTTTTGCCTGCGTCGATGTGGGCGGAGATACCGATGTTGCGGTAGCGCTCGATGGGGGTCTTGCGAGCCATGATGGATCCTTGATCGTATGGAGGGAGTCTCTGCCCGTTCCAGCCTCATGGTGCAGACGGACAGCAGTCTTATCTGGGGATGCTCCTAATCGAGACAAGGCCGCAGGCAAAAATGCATGCGGCCTGTCTGATCGGGAGCGAAGTGCTCTTAGAAGCGGAAGTGGCTGAATGCCTTGTTGGCTTCGGCCATGCGGTGAACTTCGTCACGGCGCTTCATGGCGCCGCCACGGCCTTCGGTGGCCTCGAGCAGCTCGTTGGCCAGGCGCTGGGCCATGGACTTCTCGCCGCGCTTGCGGGCGGCTTCCTTCAGCCAACGCATGGACAGAGCCAGGCGACGCACGGGGCGCACTTCGACGGGCACTTGGTAGTTGGCACCGCCAACACGGCGGGACTTCACTTCGACCATGGGCTTGACGTTGTTGATGGCAACAACGAAGGCTTCCAGCGGGTCTTTGTCAGGGTGCTTCTTTTGAATCAGGTCCAGGGCACCGTAGATGATGCGTTCTGCGACCGCCTTCTTGCCGCCTTCCATGATCACGTTCATGAACTTGGACAGCTCGACATTGCCGAACTTGGGATCCGGCAGGATTTCACGTTTGGGGACTTCGCGACGACGTGGCATTTTTTACCTCTATCTTGCTTCAGTTGGCATCTTTTCAGACACCGCGAGAGTCAACAGGACTCCCACTTACTCGACCCGCGCAAAACACTTGCGTTTGGGGTCACTACGCTGAATCTCGCGCCACGCGGGATACAGCACCTTCCTCGAAAAAACGCAGGGCTTACTTGGCCTTGGGCTTCTTCGCGCCGTACTTGGAACGGGATTGCTTGCGGTCCTTGACGCCTTGCAGGTCAAGGGAGCCACGCACGATGTGGTAACGCACACCGGGCAAGTCCTTCACACGGCCGCCGCGCACCAGAACAACGCTGTGCTCTTGCAGGTTGTGGCCTTCACCACCGATGTAGGAGATGACCTCGAAGCCGTTGGTCAGGCGCACCTTGGCAACCTTACGCAGAGCGGAGTTAGGCTTCTTAGGCGTCGTGGTGTACACACGGGTGCACACGCCGCGGCGCTGAGGGCAGTTTTCCATAGCAGGGCTCTTGGATTTGACAACTTCGACCGTGCGGCCCTGACGCACGAGTTGGTTAATGGTTGGCATTAATAAACGTCCCTAAACGTGAATTGCTTGCGAAAAGCGAAAACGTGAATCCCTTCGGAAATTCCGAAAAGCCCTCGACTGTACCAGCTTGCGGGAGATCGCACAACTGCACCCCCTCCAAGCCAGTACGCGAGGGCCTGCGCGACAGGCGCGGGGCTTACTTGATCCAGAGGCGGATCGCATCCCAGGCACGGCCGAAGAAGCCCGCCTGCTCCACGCCTTCCAGCGCCACCAGCGGCACTTCGGCCACGGTGTCGGCACCCATCTTGACCTTGAGCGTGCCCATGGCCTGGCCCTTGGTGAACGGGGCGATCAGCGGGTCCTGGCGCACGACTTCGGTGCTCAGCTTGCCGCCGCTGCCGGCCGGCACGGTGACCACGATGGGCGTGGTGCGGCCGATCTTGACGGTGTTCGCCTTGCCCTTCCAGACTTCGGGCGTGGCCACGGCCTGCTCGGCATCGAACAGCTTGACCGAATCGAAGGCCGCATAGCCCCAGTTCAGCAGCTTCTGGCTTTCATTGGCACGCGCGTTCTCGCTGGCCGCGCCCAGCACGATGGAGATCAGGCGGCGGCTGCCCACGTTGGGCAGATCGCGCTTGGCGGTGGCCACCAGGCAGTAGCCGGCGGCGGCCGTGTGGCCGGTCTTGAGGCCATCGACGGTCGGGTCGCGGAACAGCAGCGAGTTGCGGTTGGTGCCGTTGGAGGCCGGTGTGCCTGGATAGAAGTACTTCTTGGTCGAGTAGTAGTGCATGTACTCGGGGAAGTCCTGCATCAGGCGCTGGGCGAGGATGGACAGGTCGCGCGCCGTGGTCAGGTGGCCGGGCTCGGTCAGGCCTTCGGGGTTCTTGTAGCTGGTGTTCTTCATGCCCAGCGCCTTGGCCTGCTCGTTCATGAGCCGCACGAAGTTCTCGGCCGAGCCGCCCACGCCTTCGGCCAGGGCCATGGTGGCGTCGTTGCCGGACTGCACGATCATGCCCTTGACCAGGTCATCGACCGGCACCTGCATCTTGGGGTCGATGAACATGCGCGAGCCGGGCATCTTCCAGGCGCGCTCGCTCACGGGCAGGCGCTGCTCCAGCGTGATCTTCTTGGCGCGCAGCGCGTCGAAGACCAGGTAGCCGGTCATCAGCTTGGTCAGCGAGGCCTGCTCGATGGGCGCATCGATGTCCTTGGCGCCCAGCACCTGGTTGGCGGTGACATCGACCAGCAGATAGTTGCGCGCCGCGATTTCGGGCGGCTGGGGCGGGGTGATCTGCGCCAGCGCCAGGGCCGGCGCCATGGCGGCCGCCAGTGCCAGGACTCGCAGCGTGGAGGAAAGTGGCTTCATGAGGAAAACTCTCGCTAAAGGGCAGGGAATGCAGGAAAGGCGAAAACATGCCCGCCAGATGGGGCAGGCCTGTTGAGCAGCGGCGCGGGCCGCTAGGGGAGTGAGCGCAAATGGCGGACCACGAGGCTTTTGAGCAGCGGCAATTGTCCGTGAAAGAAATGACCGCCCCCGGGCACGACGGTAACAGGCAGTATCTGCGGGCGCGCCCAGTCCATGACGGCAGACAGAGGCACCGTGTCATCGGCTTCGCCGTGCACCACCAGGGTCCGGTCATGGGCTTCGGGCGGGACAGGCGCCACGGTGAAACGGCTGGCCGCCGTTCCCACCAGCACCGCCTTTTCCACCCGGCCCTCGTTCCAGAGCCCCGCCAGCACATGGCTGGTGACGAAGGCCCCGAATGAGAAGCCGGCCAGCGCGATCGGTCCTTCGGGGGCGACCTGGCGGACCACGGACAGCATGTCCTGGGCCTCGCCGACGCCTGCGTCGTGCTCGCCGGCACTGGCGCCCACGCCGCGGAAGTTGAATCGCACGGCCGTGTAGCCGCACTGCACGAAGGCACGCGCCAGGGTCTGCACCACCTTGTTGTCCATGGTGCCGCCGAACAGCGGATGGGGGTGGGCGATGATGGCCACGCCGCGCGGCGGTGCATCGGCGGCCGGCGCATCGCGCAGGGCCTCCACGGCCCCGGCAAGGCCGGTCAAGGTCAAACGTTCGGTCTGCGCATTCACAATCGCTATCCTAGTAGTAGCAGCCAATCCAAGCTGACAAAGCACTGATGCCCGGAAAGGCCCAAAGTTCCAGCCGGTGCTCAGCGGCCCACGTCGGGCGGCAGCAGCAGGCGCTCCACGGGCTGGCCGTTCTTGAGGTGGGACTCGACGATCTCGTCGATGTCGGACTCGTCCACGAAGGTGTACCAGGTGCCTTCGGGGTAGACCACGGCCACGGGACCGCCCGCGCAGCGGTCCAGGCAACCGGCCTTGTTCACGCGCACCTGGCCCTTGCCGGCCAGGCCCAGCTGCTTGACCTGCTTCTTGCAGTGGTCAAAGCCCGCCTTGGCGCCGTGCAGCGCACAGCAGTCCTCGCCGTTGGGCCTCTCGTTGAGGCAAAAGAAGATGTGGCGCGCATAGTAGTTGCCTGCGCCTTGCTGGCCGCTGTCGGCCCCGGGACGTGGGTGTTCGCTCATGGAGCGGATTCTAGGCCTGCGGCACTGCAGGCGCCGGGGGCGGCGGAGGTGCCGCATCGCGGCGCGCCAGCCTGAGCAGCACATAGACCAGGGTCGCATAGGGCCACAGCCAGCCCAGCCACTGACCCAGCCCGTAGAAGCGGATGAAGCGGCCCTGCTCCCAGGCCTGCAGCGTTTCCGAGAAATAGGCGCTGGTGGGGGCCTGGTTCAGGATGCTCAATTGCAGCACCAGCACCAGCAGCAAGAGGGCCGCACAGGCCCGGCGCGGCAGCGGCATGGCCACCATGGCCAGGCCCAGGCCACCCCACACGCCCATGCGCACCGGCAGGTCCACCCACTCCCAGGCATGGGCCGGCCCCCAGCTCAGCGCGGCCGACAGTGCCGAGACACCGATGCCGATCACCACCGCAGAGCCCGCCAGCATGGCGCGCCGGCCCATGTGGCGCATCACGCAGTAGGCCAGCAGACAGGGCACCCACAGGCCCAGCATCACGCACAGCATCTCGGTCACGGGCGACAGCGGCGTCAGCGCGGACTCGCGCAGCGGCAGCCACATGAGGAAGGGCGTGCCTTCAAGCAGATCCAGCAGCCCCTGCTCCAGCCGCTCCAGCACCTGGCCCAGGCCAAAGGGCACGGCGGCGGGAAAGAGCAGCGCCCAGGGCCACAGTGCCAGCAGCACCATGGCGCCGCCGCCGTCCTCGCCCAGCCAGTGGGTGCGAAAGGCGCTCCAGCGCGCCAGCGCGCCCAGCCGCTCCAGCAGCAGCGCCACCAGCGCCCCCAGCAGGGTGCCGCCCGCATTGAGCACCAGGTCCAGGTTGGAGGGAACACGCCGCGGCAGGTAGATCTGCAGGAACTCCATGGACAGCGACAGCAGCGTGCCGGCCAGCGCCGCCAGCGGCACGGCCGCACGCGGGCTGCCGCTGCGCACCAGGGCCAGCGCCAGGAAAAAGCCCAGCGGCGCGTAGCCGACGATATTGATGTTGATGTCGAACCAGGTCCAGTACGGCGGCGGGATCTTTGCCGTCAGGAAGACCAGCGGATCAATGCCCTGGGCACGCCAGCCATCGAAAGGAAACAGGCTGGCGAAAACGATGAGCACCGCATAGACCAGCGCCAGCGGCCAGGCCGAAGTCTTTTGCACCACGCCCTGCCTCCCTCTTCGTTGGATCGGTTTCTCAGAAAGGTTTGACGACCACCAGGATGACGATGGCCACCAGCAGCAGCACCGGCACCTCGTTGAAGAAACGGAACCAGCGGTGGCTGTGCTGGTCCCGGTTGTCGATCAGCTTGCGCAGCAGGCGCGCGCAGGCGTGGTGGTAGCCGATGACCAGCAGCACGCCGGCCAGCTTGGCATGCATCCAGCCGCTGCCCGGCCCCTTGCCGATGCCGTAGCCCAGGTACAGCCACAGGCCCAGGCCCAGTGCAGGCACGGCCAGCAGCGTGGTGAAGCGCAGCAGCTTGCGTGCCATCAGCAGCAGGCGCTCGCGCTCGGCCACCGAGCCGGGCGTGACCATGGCCACGTTGACGAAGATGCGAGGCAGATAGAACAGGCCCGCGAACCAGCTTGCCACGAAAACGATATGAAAGGCTTTGACCCACAGCATGCGGGCAGTGTACGTGCGTACAGGGGTGCGCCAGGCTGCGCAGGCGCAAAAGCCGAGTCCCGCGTGCCGGCGTCGTCGCCAGGGTTGCGGGGCCTGCGGCGGGAATGGGGCACAATTTTCGGCATGCATCTGTCCAGCCCCACCCCCTTCCCGCACAACCGCCCCCGTCGCCTGCGCCGCGACGCCTTCACGCGCAATCTGGTGCGCGAGAACGTGCTCACGGCCCATGACTTCATCTACCCCGTGTTCGTGCACGAAGGCACGAACCAGCGCGAGGCCGTGCCCTCCATGCCCGGCGTGGACCGCCTGAGCCTGGACCTGCTGCTGCCCGTGGCCGAGCAGTGCGTGCAGCTGGAGATCCCGTTCCTGGCGCTGTTCCCCGCCATCGAGACCTCGCTGAAGACGCCCGACGGCAAGGAGGCGCTCAACCCCGACGGCCTGATCCCGCGCGTGGTGCGTGCGCTCAAGAAGGAATTCCCGCAACTGGGCGTGATGACCGACGTGGCCCTGGACCCCTACACCAGCCACGGCCAGGACGGCATCCTGGATGAGTCCGGCTACATCATCAACGACGAGACCGTGCAGGTACTGGTGGGCCAGGCCCTGAACCATGCCGAGGCCGGCGTGGACATGGTGGCGCCCAGCGACATGATGGACGGCCGCATCGGCGCCATCCGCGAGGCGCTGGAGGCCCACGGCCACATCCACACCCGCATCATGGCCTACAGCGCCAAGTACGCCAGCGCCTTCTACGGCCCGTTCCGCGACGCCGTGGGCACGCGCGGCGCGCTGGGCAAGGCCGACAAGAACGTCTACCAGATGGACCCCGCCAACACCGACGAGGCCCTGCGCGAAGTCGCCCAGGACCTGGCCGAAGGCGCCGACATGGTCATGGTCAAGCCCGGCATGCCGTACCTGGACGTGGTGCGCCGCGTCAAGGACGAATTCGGCGTGCCCACCTTTGCCTACCAGGTCAGCGGCGAGTACGCCATGCTCAAGGCCGCCGCCGCCAACGGCTGGCTGGACCATGACCAGGTGATGATGGAATCGCTGCTGGCCTTCAAGCGCGCAGGTGCCGACGGCATCCTGACCTACTTCGCCATCGACGCCGCGCGCAAGCTGCGCGGCTGAGCGCATGCAGCCGGTGACGCCGCCCGCGGGAGCCGCTCCCGCCGCCAGGAACATGCGCATCTTCCACCTGCAGCCGGGCGGCGCCACCGAACTGGCCGCCCTGCCCGACCAGGCGCCCGCGCAGGGATTCGTCTGGATCTCCTGCACCCGCGCCACCCTGCAGGAGCGGCTGGCCGAGGTGCAGCGCACGCTGCAGCTGCTGTCGGGCCAGCAGCTGGTGGACCTGCATGTCTCGGACCTGCTCAACGCCCAGCTGCCCTCGCGCTACGACTACACCTCGCAGTACGACCTGCTGGTGTTTCGCCGCCTGGCCAGCGGGCAGGCACGTGCCGCCCCGCAGGCCGGCACGGCCTCTTCGCCTGCGGCGCAGGCGCTGCCCCCCTCACCTCCCGTGCGCCGCACAGGTCCGCCCGTGCTGCGCAACATCGACACCAGCCCCGTGGGCTTTGCCATGTTCGATCAGGTGCTGCTGTCCGTGCACCCCGACGACTGCACCGTGCGCGACGCCTATGCCGCGCGGCTGCTGGCCGCCGTGCCCAATGACCCCCGCGAGGGGCGGCTGAACCCCACCTCCGGCACGCGGCTGCCTGCCAGCCCGCCCGATCTCATGCTGCGCGTGGTCAACCTCATCGTGGACGGCTTCCTGGACCTGCGCCGCGAACTGTCGCGCCAGCTGGACCACTGGCAGACCGAGCTGCTGCGCCCGCGCACGCGCTTTGCCAACTGGAGCGCCCTGCTGGACGCACGCCTGGCCCTGCACGAGCTGGACGAAGTCTGCGAAGACCAGCGCGCCGCCGTGCAGGACTGGACGGACGCGCTGGAGACCTGGGCGCCGCCTGAAGATGCGGTGGCGCTGCGCGAGCTGGACCTGCTCAAGGTGCGCAGCCGCGACGTGCTGGAACACATAGAGCGCGTGGTCCACCACGTGCGGCGGCTGGAGCAAAGCACCGAGACCGTGGTGCAGATGCATTTTTCGGTGCAGAGCAACCGCACCAACGACATCATGCGCACGCTGACCGCGCTGACGGCCGTCTTCCTGCCGCTGAACCTGATTGCCGGCATCTTCGGCATGAACTTCGAGTTCATCCCCCTGGTGCACAAGCAGGACGGCTTCTGGTGGGCCATGGGCTCGATGACGACGATTGCCGTGGGCCTGACCGTGTTCTTCTGGCGCAAGCGCTACATGGCGCGCACGGCGCAGGACTAGGGCCCCGCCCGCTCCAGCGGCATCCACAGCGTGAAGCGATTGCCGCCGGCCAGCGGCGCCCAGTCCAGCCGCGCCTGCAGCGCCAGCGCGCGCGTGCGCATGTTCACCAGTCCCTTGCGGCCCTCGGTGGGTGCCTGGGCGCGGTCGAAGGGGTGGCCGTCGTCCTCCACCAGCACCTGCACGCCGGCCCGGCCGTCCAGCGGGGCCTGGGCCGTGCGCACCGTGATCTCGCGCGCGCCGCTGTGCTTGATGATGTTGGTCAGCACCTCCTGCAGGATGCGCAGCACATGCAGGGCGGCCTGCGCGTCCAGCCAGGGCAGCGCGGGCAGGTCGCTCACCTCCCAGTGCAGCCGCAGCCCCGCCCCCTCCAGGCGCGGCCCCAGCCGATAGCGCAGCCCGGCCAGCAGCGCCAGCAGGTCGCAGTCCAGCGGCTCCAGAGAGTCGATGGACAGCTTCAGGTCATCGATGCACTCCTGCAGCAGCTGCACCAGGTCCACCGTGCCGGCCTGGTTGAACTCCACCACGCGCAGCGCGCTCATCAGCGAAGAGCCCACGCCGTCGTGCATCTCGCGCATCAGGCGCTGGCGTTCCTGCATCAGCGTCTGCTCGCGCTCCACGGCCAGCAGGCGTTCATGGGCCTGGGCCAGCTCGGCCTCCTGGGCCTTGAGCCGTTCCGCCAGATGCAGGTTGGCGTTCTCTGCCACGGCCAGCGCGCCGTTGTAGCGCCGGTAGGCCACCAGCAGGAACAGCGTGAACAGCCCCAGGTACACATAGGGCGTGAGGTAGATGCTCTCTATGCTGATCAGGTAGCTCTGCAGCGCCAGGTCATGGAAGCCGATGGGTAAAGACAGCAGCATCCACACGGCCAGCATGGTGCTGCCGCCATCGCGCATGCGCCAGGCGCCCGCCACGGCCATGCACAGCACCAGGATCTCCGGCGGCACCATCAGCAGCCGCAGCAGCGGCAGGATGGTCTCGTGCGCCGGCCCCCACAGCGGCACCGCCACCAGCAGCACCGTGCCCACATAGCCCTGCAGCACCCGGGCCAGCCAGGGCCGGCGCCTGCGCTGCATCAGGCACAGGAAATGGAAGGCCGCCACCGTGGCGCCCATGAGGCCGGCCAGCGTCAGCCAGGAGAACCAGCCGTCCGACAGGGCCAGCCCCTCGCCGTCCACCATGAACTGCAGCGAGCCCAGCAACTGGCACAGCGACATCAGGAAGAACAGCAGGAACACCACATCCCCGCGCCGCCGCTGCAGCGTCCACAGCGCCAGCGCGAACAGGCCCAGCACCAGGTAGGAGCCCGCCGTGTAGACCACCAGATCGGCCTGGAGCAGGCTGCGCAGCCGCCAGGACAGGCGCAGCGACTCGGCCGGCCCCGCCCACAGGCTGGACAGCGCCCCGCCCACGCCCTGCTGGCTGGCCATGCGCACATGCACCTGCAGCGGCCTGCCCGGCTGCGCCAGCCCGCCCAGGTCCAGCCACACCGGCCGGTTGAAACTGTTCCACACCCGGCTGCCGCGCGTCTGCCAGGCCAGCTTCCCATCCACATACACCGCCACCGTGCCCACCGTCTGCCAGCGCGGGATATACAGGCGCGCGCCCTGGGGCGTGGGCTCCAGCGCCGCAGGCGGCACCACGGCGCGGAACCAGCGCACCTCGGGCGGCGCCGCGGCCAGGTCGCCGCTGCCCGACACGGCCCTGTCGCCCCCATAGGGCAGGTCCACATCGCTCCACGGCGTCGATGCATCCAGCACCGCGTCGTCGGCCGACGCAAGCGCCGCAGGCGGCGCCCAGTGCGGGCTGCCCGACCGCCACAGCTGCGCCTGGCGCAGTTGCACCGCTTCGCCTGCGGCGGGGCCACGCAGCCCGAACGCCCCCGCCAGCAGCATCGCCAGCGCCACCAGCCCCGCCGAAACCAGCAAGACCCTCCCCTGCAGCAGCGGCTGCGTCATCTGCCCACCCTGGCGGCGCTCATTGCCGCCCCTCGGCCAGCCAGCCGCGCTGCAAGGCCACATGCATCATCTGCGTGCGGCTGGACACCTGCAGCTTGCCGTAGATGCGCCGCACGAAGGTGCGCACCGTATGGCGCGACACGCCCAGCTGGCGCGCCACCTCGTCCAGCGTGTGGCCGCGCGCCACCAGGCGCAGCACCTCCAGCTCGCGCGTGGACAGCGCCTGCGCGGCGGCCTGCGGCTCGGCAGGCGGCTGCAGCCCGGCCACCGCCCCGGCCCGCTGCTGGCGCAGCAGCAGCTTGCGCGCCACCATGGGATTGATGGGGCTGCCGCCCGCGTGCAGGCTGCGCACTTCCTCCAGCACCGCGTCGGCGGCCAGGTCCTTGAGCAGATAGCCCATGGCGCCGGCCTCGATGGCGGCCAGCACATGCTGCTCGTCGCCAAAGATGGTGCTGACCATCACCGCCGCCCCCGGATGGCGGGTGCGTACGGCAGCAATCACCTCCAGGCCGCTGCCATCGGGCAGGCCCAGGTCCACCAGCATCACGTCCATGGCACCGGCCCCATCGGCCCGGCCGAGCTGGTGCAGGGCCTCCGCGCGGCTGGCTGCCGCCCAGCACAGGACCATGTCCTTCGCGGCATTGATCACGCCCACCAGGGCGTGGCGGCAGGCGGCGTCGTCCTCCACCACGGCCACGCGGATGACTGTGGCGCCACCCGTCGCGGCGGCAGAGTAAGGGTCTGTGTGCGTGTCCATGTGGGTGGAGTGCGTGGCGAGGGCCGCATGTTCACATGGAACAAGACCGCTGTCATGTCGCCCGGATAGGTGACATGGGCGGCATGGGTGACACGGGCGGCATGGCGCCCCCGCCCCCTCTCATCGGCCATGTAGCCCGAACGGGGGACATACAGAAAGCCGGACACCCCATAGATTTGCCCTCTTCAGCACATCACCGAGATGCTGTGCCTACCGAGGGGGTCCGCCATGTCCATGATCCATCCGTCTGCTGCAGCCGACGTACCACCCATACCCACGCCGAGCCCCTGGGGCCGGACATTGCCGGGCCTGGCGGGCGGGTTGGCACTGGCCCTTGCCGGCGTCGCGGCCCAGGCCGCCACACTCACCGTCACCACCGCCGGCGAGATTGCAGACACCGAGCCGCTGTCTCGTGCGCAATGCTCGCCTGCCGCAGGCGACCGCAACTGCGACACCCTGCGCGACGCCATCAACCATGCCGCCGATGGCGACACCATCGTCTTCGGCGCGGCCCTGGATGGACAGACCATCTCGCTGACCCGCTTTACCAACTGCCTGGACACCGGGCAGGCCGCCGGCGCCACCTGCCTGCCCCTGGCCAGTTGGCCCGGCTACGTCTCGCAGTTCGGCCCCAGCGCCTTCTTCATCAGCGGCAAGCGCATCACCGTCGACGCCACCGCGAATGGCCTGACGCCCCAGGGCGTGAGCGTGCAGCGCCTCGGGACCGCACCCGGTTTCCGGCTGTTCGACATCGATGCGCAGGGTGGACTGGTCCTGCGCGGCCTGACCCTGGCCGGGGGGCAGGCCACAGGCGGCTCCAGCCGCTTTGGCGGCGGCGCGCTGGGTGCGGGCGGTGCCATCTTCAATCGGGGCCAGCTCACCATCGAACGCAGCACGCTCACGCGCAATCACGCACAAGGGGGGCAAGGAGGCAGGCTTTCCTTGAACTCTTTTGCAGGTGCCGGCGTGGGCGAGGATGGGACTTTGTCCCCGGGGGGACGGCCGAACGCTGGCGGCCCGGACGATGGCGGCCTGGGCGGTGGCAGTGGCAGCGCCAGCGGCAAGTCCGGCGGCTTCGGTGGTGGCGGCGGCGGCTCCGGCGGTGGCGGCTTTGGCGGTGGTGGTGGCCGTCGTGGCAGCGGTGGCGGCTTCGGCGCTGGCAACGGTGGGGGCGGCGCCTTCGACGCTGGCGGTGGCGCAGGCGGCATGGGAGGGGCCATTTTCAACAACGCAGGCACCTTGACGCTGAACCAGGTCACCCTCGCTGGCAACGGTGCACACGGCGGGCTGGGCAACAGCAGCGGCGGCGGCGCCGGCCTGGGTGGCGCCGTTTTCAACTACAACGGCGTGCTCACCATCCGTTTCTCCACCCTGGCCGGCAATACCGTGCAGGCCAATGGCGACGACAACCCTGCCGCGCAAGGCGGCGCCATCTACAGCCTGGGCGATTCCCAGGCCGCCTGCAGTGCGGGTGGCAACACCAGTTGCACTCGCAGCGGTGCCTCGCTGGAGATGCAGGCCAGCATTGCCCAGGGCAGCGTGTTCGAGCCGGCCACCAAACAGCCCGCTGGCAGGGACGTGGTGCTGGACCTGCGCAATGGCGGCACCAGCGATGCCAGCGGCAGCGACAACCTGCTGGGCCTGGCGCAGGCCCTGAACAATGCCGACATCAGCGCCCTGGCCTTCACCACGGGCAACCCGCAGCTCAGCCCCCTGGCCAGCCACGGCGGCCCCACCCAGACCATGTTGAACAGCACCGGCAGCCCGGCACTGGACGGGGTGGCCTGCACGGCCGCACCCGGCACGGACCAGCGCGGCGTGGTCAGGCCCCAGGGTGCGCGGTGCGACATCGGCGCCGTGGAGGCGAACGTCTTCCAGGCGGCATTGACCGTTCTGGCCAGCGGCGCGGGCGGCGTATCGGCGCAGCCCTCCCCGCCTGCGGCCACGGGTGCCGTACAGGACTGCGGCCACCCAGGCGGCCTGTGCCAGGCCGGCTATGGCTACTTCGAAGGCGCGCCCACCCTGGTGACCCTGGCCGCCACCCCCGACCCTGGCCATGCCTTTGCCGCCTGGGGTGATGCCTGCAGCGGCAGCACGTCCACCTGCAGCGTCACCATCGATGCCGCCAGGAGCGTACAGGCCAGCTTCACGGCCTTCAGCGTCACGGCAAGCCTGCCCTCCGGCACCTACGGCACGGCCTACAGCCAGCCGCTGGCGCCCGTGCCCGGCGGCGGCGTGGGGCCGTTCAGCTACAGCGTGGGCAGTTTGCCCGCAGGCTTCAGCCAGGCCGCCGGCACGCTCTCGGCCCCAGCCACGCAGGCGGCAGGCAGCTACAGCTTCACGCTGACCGCCACCGATGCCAACGGCGCCACCACCGAGCCCGCAGCCGTGACCGTGGTGATCGGCCCGGCAGCCACCAGCGCCCACCTGTCGGCCTCCCCCGCTGCGCCAGGCCATGGCCAGAGCGTGACTTTCAGCGCCCAGGTCACGCTGCCTGCCGGCGCCAGCGGCACGGTGGATTTCTTGAACGGAACGCAGGTGCTGTGCGCCAGCGTTCCGGTGACCGGCGGGCAGGCCAGCTGCAGCGTGCCCCGGCTGCCACCGGGCACGGCCACGGTGCAGGCGCGCTATGTGCCCGGTGATGGAAACACCACCGGCTCGGACAGCAACACCGTGACCGTCACGGCGGCCCCCGCACCATCTGCGGCGCCCATTCCAGCGCTGGGCGCCGGGGGGATTGCGCTGCTGAGCCTGCTGACCGCAGCGGGCGCGGCGTTGTCGCGCAGGATGGGCACTTCACGGAAAATCGGCGCTGGCACATCGCCACGCACCCCCAGGAGTTCCCCATGACCGCATCCGCAAGCCGGAGCCCGCTTTCACGCCGCAGCCTGCTGGCCGCCAGCGCAGCCACCGGCCTGGCCCTGTGCGAAAGCGCCCTGGCCGCCCCCGCCGCCCCCGGGAAAAGCACCGAAGCCGCCGTGCTCACCATCAGCGGCCCCGGCGTGCGCGGCAACCGGGGGCCGCTGGACCCGGTGGCCGACCTGCTGCTGAAAAACCATGGCCTGGCCTTCGACTCGGCCTGGACCACAGGGGCTGGTGCGCTGGAGCGCCTGCCCACGGTGGAGATCACGCCCCATATCGAATACGACGGCCAGCCCCACCGGCTGCGCGGCCCGCTGCTGGCCACCGTGCTGCAGGCGGCCGGCGTGGACAGCGCCGCCGCAGCGGCCAGGGGCCAGTGGATCACCCTGCAGGCCATCGACGGCTACCGCGCCCAGCTGCCGCTGGCGCAGGCCCTGCAATGGCGCATGCTGCTGGCCACGCACATGGACGGCCGGCGCCTGGGCCTGGGCGGCCTGGGCCCGCAATGGGCCATGTACGACGCCAACCGCATTGCCGATCTGGCAGGCAAACCGCTCAAGGAACGCTTTGCGCAGGCGCCCTGGGGGCTGTACCACATGGGGCTGCACGCGCAGCAGCCGCAGGGCTGATCCCAAGGCTGCGCATGGTTCCGTTTCGGCGGGGCTGTGCAGGACCTCCGCAAGGGGGTGCCGGCTCCTTTGCCCGGCCCGCCAACCTGCACAGCCCTGCCACCCGTTGGCGGCGGCAAGCTCAGCATAGCGTTGACCACATTGCAACCCGGCCTGCGGCGCGCATTTGGAGTACCATTTCGCGATCCCCTCGGGGGATACGGGCTTGGCGGCCCGGAACAACGTAGGCGCAGCAGCCGCATGCCTTTTGATGAGGCAGCGGCTTTTCATCTTCCCGGTGCTGCGCCGGGCACGGTTCCGTTTTTGGCGGGGCTGTGCGGGACCTCCGCAAGGGGGTGCCAGTTCATGCCAAAGGAGCCGCCATGCCTGACCTCGATGCGCCCAGCGGAGCACACGCCTCCCCGCCTTCCTTCTCTTCCCCGCAAGTGCCGAGGGAAGAGACCAGCCTGTACTACCCCATTTCCGAATACGAGGTCTATCGCATCAAGGACTGCATGCACCAGATGGGCCTGGTGATCGACCTGTGCTGCATGGCCGGCCCCGACCAACAGCTGAACGACCTGGGCGGGCTGATGAGCTTCCTGACCGCGCAGCAGCGCGCGCTGCGGGGCACGCTGCAGACCGTGCAGGCGCGCAAGGCGACGCCGGGGCCGGCCTGTGATCCTGACCCCGGGGGTTGATCAGGCCAGGTGCTGATCGAAGAAGGCCAGCGTGCGGTCGCGCGCCTGCAGGGCGCTGGCCTCGTCGTAGGCGCTGCGCTGGTCGCAGTTGAAGCCGTGGTCGGCGTCGTACAGGTGCACCTGCACATGCTTTTGCGCCTGGGCGAAGGCCTGCACGGCGTCCACGGGAATGTGCGTATCGCGCCGGCCGAAGTGGGCAATCACGGGGCACAGCGGCTCGCGGCCCATCTCCAGCGGCGTGGTCATGCCGCCGCCGTAGTAGCAGGCCGCAGCCGACAGGCTGGGCAGGTTGCAGGCAGCGCGCCAGGCCCACAGGCCGCCCCAGCAAAAGCCCACGATGCCCACCTTGCCGCCCGGCACCAGCGTGGCGGCATGGGCGATGGCGGCCTCGATCTCGGGCAGCACGCCGGGCTGGGGCAGCGCCTCGGCGGCGGATTTCAGCGCCATGCCCTTGGCACGGTCGGCGTCGCCATAGCCCAGGTCCACACCGGCCTCGACACGCGTGAACAGTGACGGCGCCACGGCCACATAGCCGCGGGCTGCCAGGCGGTCGGCCACGGCGCGGATATGGGCGTTGACGCCGAAGATCTCCTGCAGCACCACGACGGCGCCGCGCGCGGGCACATCGGGCCGCGCCACCCAGGCCGGCGAAGCCGTGCCATCCAACGAAGTCAACTGCACAAAACTGCCCATGTCCGCGTTCCTTTCTGTCTGAGAACCTGTTGTGATTTCCCGGTGGGCGGACGCGCCCCGCAATGCTGTAATGGCGGCGGGCCGGCCCGTGCGGCAATTCTTTCACAGGAGACATTCGATGGAACGAAAAGTCGTGCGTACCGGCAAGCGCCGGGCACAGGTGGGCGGCGGCAACCTACAGGGAATGCGATGGACCTCAAACCGCTGATCACGCTGGTGGCCATCATCAACCCGCTGGCCATCGTCCCCTTCTTCATCCACTACACCGAGGGATTCAGCGCCCAGCAGCGCCAGCAGACCATTCGCACGGCGGCGCTGGCCTCGTTCTGCGTGATCGCGGCCTGCGCCATCATCGGGCTGCAGGTGCTGGACTTCTTCAACATCTCGCTGCAGAGCTTTCAGGTGGGCGGCGGCCTGCTGCTGCTGATCAGCGCCATGAACATGCTCAACGCCCGCCCGGCCGAGGAACGGCCCAACGCGCCCACGCTGGTCGCTGGCGCGGAAAAGGCTGCCATGGGCAACAGCATTGCCGTGGTGCCGCTGACGATTCCGCTGCTGACGGGGCCGGCCTCCATGTCCACCGTGGTGATCTACGCCGACCAGGCACGCACCATCTGGCAGCACCTGGCCCTGGTGGGCTATGGCGTGGTGGTGGCGCTGGTGGTGATGGTCTGTTTTTCGCTGGCCGACCCGATCGCCCGCGTGCTGGGCAAGACCGGCATCAACGTGATGACGCGGCTCATGGGCCTGATCCTCGCGGCCCTGGCCGTGGAGGTGATGGCGGGCGGGCTGGTGAAGATCTTCCCCATCCTGGCATCGCCCGCGATCGTGCCCTGAGCGGGCTGGCTGACTGGTGGCCTTACTGCCGGTTCAGATCGGTTCAGGCCGGCACGGCCCGCGCGCGGTCGGCGCTGCCGTCGCAGGCACCGCCGCAGCCCGTGATGGGCTGCTCGGGCAAGGCCTCAGGGTGCGCCAGGGAGCCCGTGGCGGGATCGAAGCCCGCACTGCGCAGATGCAGGGCCAGCGCCGCATCCATGGTCTGCGCATGGTGCACGAACCAGGCCGCCAGCTCGCCCGCCATGCTGCGGATCACGGCCAGATCACCGGCCGCCGCCTTGCTCGCCCCCTCGCGCATCACCTGCAGCACCACCTTGTGCTGCAGGCTGTGGCAGTTCGTGCTGGTGAAGCGCGTGGACTGCATCCAGCGGTCTTCCTGGTCGAAATGCACCTGCGTATGCGCGATCAACTCATCCCAGCGCTTGCACAGCTGCGCATCATCGGCCGCCTCCACCTCGGCCAGCAGCAGGACGAACTCCTGATGCACCTCGTCCATGGCCGGCAACTCCAATGCCAGCGCTCCGCTCCATTCCAGCACGGCCATATGCTTCTCCTGCCTTCATCGTGAAAGCCTGCAGCTTAGGAACAGCACCGCCCAACCCGTTTGACCCACATCAGCCAACCCAAAAACAGCCAAGCCCCGCGAGCGGGGCTTGGTCAAGGCGGATAAAACTGGCGCGGCCAAAAGGCCAGGGGCACCGAGCAAGAGCCGCCTCGCGGCGAGGGCGTCGTCCCCCTCCCTCGCGAAGCGAGTAGAGAGGCGCCGTGCAACGGGGGAAGCGGCGTCAGCCGCTCAGGGGGAGCTTACTGTCCAAACTTCCGCTTGGCATCAGCCACGCAGGTGTCCTTGGCAGCGCCGCTCATGGTGTCGCAACGGGCCTTGGCAGCCTTGTAGTCGGCTTCGCGGGTTTCCTCGGCAGCGTCCTTGCGGGTTTCTGCCACGTTGGCAGCCTTGGCTGCGGAGTTGGCAGCGGGCTCGGCCTGGGCCTTGTTCACCTTGGCGGCTTCCACGGCGTGCACGTGGGCGGCCTTGGCATCCTTCACGCAGACATCCTTGGCGTCGCCCTTGAGGTCATCGCACTTTTCCTTGGCGATGTCGTAGTCCGCATCAGCCTTGGCCTTGAGTGCCTTTTCGCTGTTCTTGGGCGAAGGATTGCGGCGCGATTCCAGTTCGGCCTTGGCCACGTTTTCCTGGCCCTTGGCCTGCTTCTCGCAGACGTCCTTGGCGTTGTCCTTGAGCGGCTTGCACTGTTCCTTGGCAGCCTTGTAGTCGGCCTCGATCTGGTTCTTGGCGGCCGTGTGCTCCGCATTGGTCATGGCCATGGCGCCGGAGGCCATCAGGCCCAGGGCGACAGCGGAAAGCATATGGCGAAAGCGTTGCGGTGTTTGCATGATGGAACTCCTTGTATTTGTACTGAACCGGCCCTTGTTGCCTGCGGCGGCGGGCCATTGGTGCGTGCCCTCAGGCACGCTGGCTGTCGAGGAGCGGATGGCGGCGCCGGCCAGGGCGTCCAGCCCATCCGCAGTCCACCCTCGTCAGTCTTCGAAGCGGAAGTCGGGGTTGCGCTTTTGCCAGTCGGTCAGCTGCTTTTCGGCAGCGTCGCGGGCCAGGCCCTGGCGCTCCTGCAGCTTGCCCAGGAATTGCTCGCGCTTGCCGGCGATCACGTCCAGATCGTCATCGGTGAGCTTGCCCCATTGCTCACGGATCTTGCCGGTGAATTGCTTCCAGTTGCCCTTGATGCGGTCTTCATTCATGGCTTGGTCCTTTCAGTGATGTTGAAGTAGCGCTGTGCAATCAGGCCTTGTTTTTTCAAAGCCGCGATCTGCATCAGCGACGGTTCCACTGTAAAAAACCTGGGGGCTGCGCGTCGTAGTCTGGACCTAGTGTTGACGGTCGTCCCAGGGGCAGCCGAGACGGTGGGATCGGGACTACAGCCCCTGACGGACGCGCGGGAAGCACTGGGTCAGGCGCGGCCCGCCCCTGCCCTGAGTACCCGGCCTTTTCCCCGTATGTCAGCGCCTGCGTCGTGGCGGTTGCGGGGTTGCAGTCCTGCCGAAGGACAGGACTGCTTCGTCAACTGACTCGCCGTGATTGTTTGAACGTAGCGCGCAGCGCGAAGAGAGTTTCACGGCGAACCCCGCAGCCGCCACGGCGCAGGTTGCCCCGCAACGAAGCGAAGGGGTCGCGGACATTCGGGTCGCCTTCTTTGATCTGCCCTTTCTTGGCGAATCAAGAAAGGGCAGTCGGCTGCCGGGCCGAGACCCGGCCTCGAAAAGCAACCACCCGGCAGGGGCGGAAAAAGCCCCACTTGCTTGCAGAGCCAATTGCCGAGAACAAAAAACGGCCAGCGGATGCAATGCACCCACCAGCCGTTCTCAAGAGAATGGATGGGCTGGAAATCCAGCCGCCGCTCAGTGCCCCTGCTGCCCCAGCCACTCATCGATTTGCGCAATGGCGGCATCGGCCGCCGTCGCCAGCGCCTTCGCGCCGCCTGCGGCATCGCCAGAGGCGGCAGGACTGCGCACCTCGAACAGCTTCTGACCCAGCAGGCGGTCCACGGCACCGCTTTGCTCGACCAGGGTGGCGCGCAGGCGCACGACGCCGGCACTGGAGCCGGGCGCGTCGAAGACCTGGCTGAACTCTTCGATGTCCACGCGCAGCAGCGTGGGCACGGCGCCCTGCAGGCGCGGCTGGGCCACGCTTTCGCTGCTGGCCAGCACGGGGCGCTGCAGGCCCAGTTGGCTGCGCAGGCGCTGCTGCAGCAGCAGTGCAGGAGGCTGGCTCCAGCGCGCCAGCTGGTAGGGGCGCAGTTCCTGGCCGTTGGCATAGGCCAGGCGGTAGAACATGGCGGTGCTGCCGTCGGACAGGGCGGGAGCCTCCACATCGGCCAGCGCCAGCGGCGTGCGTGCCTGCGGGGCGGCGGATGTGGCGGACTGCGCGGGCGTGGACAGCGGCGCCAGGCCGAAGTCATAGCGCGCGGGCTGGGCGGGGGGCTGCGGCAGGGCCGAGCAGCCGGCCAGCAGGATCAGGGCGGCGGCCAGTCCAGCGCTGGCCACGGCGGTCTTGCGAGATGGGGACATGCGGGTTCCTCGGTCAGGGCTGGGTGGCTGCGGACGGGGCGACGAAGCCGGGCTCGCCCGGCCCCGGGCGGGCCTGGCCCGGCCCGTAGATCACGGCCTGCGGGTTGTCGCTGAAGCGGCTGGCCGCCGTGCCCATCTGGCGCGCGGCGCGCGAGACATCGTCGGCCGCGCGGTTGGCGTGCGGCACCGTGCTGCGGCCCAGCGAATCGGCCATGCGGGTCAGTGCGCGCGTGCTCTGGGCGATCTGCTCCAGCGGCCCGTCCTGCGCGTTCACGCGGCGCACGGTCTGCTGCAGTTCGGAGGCCACGGCAGAGGCGCCGTTGCTGGCCTTCTCCAGCGACTGCAGGGTGTTGTGGGCGTCGGCGGCGAGCTGCGGCACCTGGGTGGACAGCGTGCGGTCCAGGTTCTGCGTGAGCTGCTGCACGCCTGCGGCAGCGGCTGCAATGTTCTCCAGCGCCTGGCTCACGCGCTTTTGGTTGTCGGTGTCCAGCATGTCGCTGAGGCGGCGCGAGATCTCATCGGCGCGCTCCAGCAGCACCTGCCCCTGGTCGGCCAGCATGCTCAGCGGCGACGAGCGCAGCGGCAGGCGCGGCAGGCCGCTGGGCCCCGGGGGCAGCTGGGGCTGAGGCTGGTCCGCATCATCGAGCTGCACATGGGCCAGGCCCGTGACGCCCTGGTAGCCCAGCACGGCGAACGTGGTGGGCGTGATGGGCGTGTTCACACCGATGGCGATGCGGATCAGCACATTGCCATTGGTCTGCGGATCGAATCCGATCCGCGTGACCTTGCCCACCGCCACGCCCTTGTAGCGCACGGCCGCCTGGGCCTGCAGCCCGCTGATGCCGTCCTTGGTGGACAGCTCGTACTCGTTGTACTGCCGCGTATCGCGCGTCAGCCAGATCGCCAGCCCCGCCAGCAGGGCCGCCACGACCAGCACGAAAATGCCGGCCGCCATGGCATGTGATTTGTTTTCCATATCAATGGTCCATAACGTTAGCCCAGCAAACAAGGCATGGGGCCGCGGCCCCCAGTCAATCCACAACTCAGGGCGAGACCTTCAAAACCGGCGCACCCCAAGGCAAGGGACACCGAGCAAGGGCCGCCCCGCCGCGAGGGTGTCGTCCCCCCCCGCAAAGCGAGAGGGGGGAAGGCGCGAAGCGACTCAGGGGGGCTTCTCATACCGTGCTCATCGCGCGCCTGCCGCGCTCCCCCTGGAAGAAATGCTCGATGAACGGATGCTTGAACTCGGCCACCTCGCGCGGCGGGCCGCTGACCAGCACCTTCTTCTCGGCCAGCACGGCCACGCGCGAGGACAGGGCGAACAGCGTGTCCAGGTCGTGCGTGACCATGATGACGGTCAGGCCCAGCTCGGCACGCAGTTCGCGCAGCAGTTCGCAGAATTCGTCGGAGCTGGTGGGGTCCAGGCCGGCCGTGGGCTCGTCCAGCAGCAGCAGGGGCGGGTCCATGATCAGCGCCCGCGCCAGCGCCACGCGCTTGATCATGCCGCCCGAGAGATCGGCCGGCATGCGCGAGGCATGCTCGGGCTTGAGGCCCACCATCTGCAGCTTGACCAGGGCCGCGTCGCGCACCAGGTCGTCGGGCAGCGTGCCCTGCTCGCGCAGCGCGAAGGCCACGTTGTCCAGCACGCTGAAGGCCGAGTACAGCGCCCCGTGCTGGAACAGCATGCCCACGCGGCTGGCGGCGCCCTCGCGGCCCATTTCGCTGGCCGGGCGGCCCAGCACTTCGACACGGCCCTTGGTGGGCTCCAGCAGCCCCAGCATCTGGCGCAGCAGCACGGTCTTGCCCGTGCCCGAGCCGCCGACGATGGACAGCATCTCGCCGCGCTGCACATCCAGGTCCAGGTCCTGGTGCACGGCAAAGGCGTTCTCGCCTTCGCCGAACACGCTCCACAGCCCGGCGATGCGCACGATGGGCTCGTCGGCTGCGGGCGTGGAGGAGGTTTCGGTGTCCATGGCCATCAGATTCCGACATCTTTGAAAAGGATTGCGAAGATCGCATCCACCACGATCACCATGGTGATGGCCGTCACCACCGAGGCCGTCGTGCCCTTGCCCAGGCTCTGCGTATTGGGCTCCACGCGCAGGCCCCAGTGGCAGCCGATCAGGGCGATGAGGGCGCCGAAGACCACGGATTTGCCCATGGCGATCCAGAGGTTGCCGATCTTCACGGCGGCAGGCAGGGCCTCGGCAAAGTAGGCACCCGTGACGCCCATGGTCAGGTCGGCCGCGAGCATGCCGCCGGCCAGCGCGGCCAGCGTGGTCCACAGCGAGACCAGGGGCATGGCGATGGCCAGCGCCAGCGCGCGCGGCAGCACCAGGCGAAAGCCGTGCGGTATGCCCATGACCTGCATGGCATCCAATTCCTCGGTCACGCGCATGACGCCGATCTGGGCGGTGATGGCCGAGCCCGTGCGGCCCGCCACCAAAATGGCCGCCAGCAGCGGACCCAGCTCGCGGATCAGCGAGATGCCCAGGATGTTGACGATGAAGGATTCAGCCCCGAACTGGCGCAGCTGCAGCGCCATCAGGTAGGCCAGCACCACGCCGATCAGAAAGCCCACCAGGGCCGTGATGGGTAGGGCCGTGGCGCCCATGGAGTAAAGATGACCGGAGATGTCGCGCCAGGGCCCCCGGTGCGGCGCACGCGCGAAGCGCAGCAGGTCGATCAGCAACTGGCCGATGAGCCGCGTCATCTGCGCGAAATGGCCGCAGGCGTTGATCACCAGGCAGCCCAGGCTGTCGATGCGCTCCAGCAGGTTCGGGCGCGGGGGCGGCGGCGCAGGCTCCTTGGAGAAACGGCCCACGCGTTCGAGCATGGCGCGCTGCGCATCGCTGGCCGCAAGACGCGCGGGCAGGCGACGGCCCCAGTGGTTCCACAGCAGTTGCGCGCCCACGTGGTCCAGCCAGTCCAGCCCTTCGAGGTTCCAGCCCAGGTCATCGCCCTTGGCATCGGCCAGCTGCGCACGCAGCCTGCGCCATTGCGCCCGCCGGCCCAGCTCGGCCGCGCCCCAGGAGCCGGTCAGCAACGCCCACTGGCCGTCGTTGTCGCGGCGCAGGCTGCATTGGGGGGGATTGTTGAGGGCAGACAAGTGCGGAAAGTCCTTGGGGGTTGCGAAGGCGGGGCGCGCAGGCAGGGCCGGGCGGCATTGCAGCCAAGACCGCAGGATAACCGAGCGGCACGGGCCGCAGATTGCCTGGCGGCGCCGTGCGCACGACAGCTTTGCCCTACGCGTGCAATTTTTATCAAAAAACCAGCGCGACAGCCATGACTGCTGCATGCGTTGCTGCAAAAAAAGGAGTCCAGCGCGCTTTCCCTCTCGACAGTGCGCATGCCGTCCGCACAATGGGCCGAAGCACCAACCCCGGCTCCCAAGGACGTTCCGGCCCGCAGCGGACGCCCGCCCATCTCCATGAGCAACACCACCTTCGACTACATCGTCATCGGCGCCGGCACGGCGGGCGCCCTCCTGGCCAACAGGCTTTCGCGCGATGGCCGCAGCCGCGTTCTGCTGATCGAGGCGGGCGCCAAGGACGACTACCACTGGATCCACATCCCCGTGGGCTACCTGTACTGCATCGGCAATCCGCGCACCGACTGGCTCTACCAGACCGAGCCCGACGCAGGGCTCAACGGCCGCAGCCTGCGCTATCCGCGCGGCAAGACGCTGGGCGGCTGCTCCAGCATCAACGGCATGATCTATATGCGCGGCCAGGCCCGCGACTACGACAGCTGGGCCGAGCTGACCGGGGACGACGCCTGGCGCTGGGACCAGGTGCTGCCGGCCTTCCGCCAGCATGAAAGCCATTGGCGGCTTGATGCCGGCGGCAACGCCGATGCAGGCTTTCGTGCCCTGCACGGCGGCACGGGCACAGGCGGCAGCGCTGAATGGCGCGTGGAGCGGCAGCGCCTGCGCTGGGACATCCTGGACGCCTTTGCCGAAGCCGCCCAGCAGGCCGGCATTCCGGCCACCGAGGACTTCAACGGCGGCAGCAACGAGGGGGTGGGCTACTTCGAGGTCAACCAAAAGGGCGGCCTGCGCTGGAACACCGCCAAGGCCTTCCTGCGGCCCACCTGCTATGGCCGCCCCAATTTCGAGCTGTGGACCCATGCCCAGGTCAGCCAGTTGCTGTTCGAACAGCTGCCCGCCGGCGGCCTGCGCTGCAGCGGCGCCCAGGTCTGGACCGGCTCGGAAATGGTCAATGTGCAGGCAAGCCAGGAGGTGCTGCTGTGCGCGGGCGCCGTCAACTCCCCGCAGATTCTGCAGCTGTCGGGCATCGGTCCGGGCGCGCTGCTGCAGAACCACGGCATTGCCGTGCGCCACGACCTGCCCGGCGTGGGCGAGAACCTGCAGGACCATCTGCAGATCCGCTCGGTCTACAAGATCAAGGGCGCGCGCACGCTCAACACCATGGCCAATTCGCTGTGGGGCAAGGCCGGCATCGGCCTGGAATACCTGCTGCGCCGCAGCGGGCCGATGAGCATGGCGCCCTCCCAGCTGGGGGCCTTCACGCGCAGCAGCCCGCAGCAGGCGCACCCCAATATCCAGTACCACGTGCAGCCGCTGTCGCTGGACGCCTTCGGCGAGCCGCTGCACGGTTTTCCGGCCTTCACGGCCAGCGTCTGCAACCTCAATCCCACGAGCCGGGGCACGGTGCGCATCCACAGCGGGGACTTCCGCCAGGCGCCGGCCATTGCGCCGCACTACCTGTCCACACCCGAGGACCGGCAGGTGGCCGCCGACAGCCTGCGCGTGACACGCCGCATCGTCGGCCAGAGCGCCCTGGCGCGCTTCGCCCCCGAGGAATGGAAGCCCGGCGTGCAGTACCAGAGCGACGAGGATCTGGCGCGCCTGGCCGGCGACATCGCCACCACCATCTTCCACCCCGTGGGCACGACGAAGATGGGCCGCGCCGACGACCCCATGGCCGTGCTGGACAGCCGCCTGCGCGTGCGCGGCGTACAGGGGCTGCGCGTGATCGATGCAGGCGCCATGCCGCGCATCACCAGCGGCAACACCAACAGCCCGACGCTGATGATGGCGGAGAAGGCCGCCGGCTGGATTCTTGCGGACCGGCAGGGGCAGGCAGGGATAACGACAGCGACAACGACAGCGACGGCGGCACCAGCCGACGCAGCGGTGGCGATGGCCGCCTGAGGGGCGGCAAGCCCGGGCGGGCCAGGGTTGTTGTGGGCAGAAACAGATCGATGAGGAACGAATGGTCGCCCGGGCGTCAAAGCCGCGGCGCCCGGTGTTCACGGCCCTTTGCTGGTGCAATCCCGCACTTTTGCGGTAACTGCGGGAAATCCCCGATGCACCACCCAGGTGCGACCATTAAAGTCCACCCACTCTCGCGGCACCACAGTGCTGCACAAGAGGGGCCGAGGAGACAACTCGTACACAACCAGATCAACATTCATAAATAGCATCCCAAGATGCATTTCCCAGAGCGCCGGCAAGTCCGGCGCTTTTTTTATGCCTGCGGCCAGCCTGCTGCGGCACCTGGGCGGTGCGACAATCGCCGCCCTATGGAATGGATCATCGTCTCGCTGGCCTCGATGCTGGCCGGCTTCGTGGACGCCATCGTGGGCGGCGGGGGCCTCATCTTGCTGCCCGCGCTGTTCGCCACCTTCCCCACCGCACCGCCCGCCACGCTGCTGGGCACCAACAAGAGCGCCTCGGTCTGGGGCACGGCCATGTCCACCTGGCAGTACGGCCGCAAGGTGCAGTTGCCCTGGCGCGCGATGATGCCGGCGGCCTGCGTGGGCATGGCGGGCTCTTTTGCGGGCGCCTGGGCCGTCACGCAGATCTCCCCCGATTTCCTGCGCCGGCTGCTGCCGCTGGTGCTGCTGGGCGTGCTGGTCTACACGCTGGCGCGCAAGGACATGGGCCGCCACCACACGCCGCACTATTCGGGCCGCGCCGAGACGCTGATCGCCTGCGCCATCGGCCTGGTGATTGGCTTCTACGACGGTTTCTTCGGCCCCGGCACGGGCAGCTTCTTCGTGTTCCTGTTCGTGCGGCTGATGGGCTATGACTTCCTGAATGCGTCGGCCTCGGCCAAGCTGCTGAACATGGCCACCAACCTGGCTGCGCTGGCGCTGTTCGCGCTCAAGGGCCATATCTGGTGGCACCTGGCCGTGCCCATGGCGGTGGCCAATGTGCTGGGCGCCATGCTGGGCACGCACATGGCCCTGCGCCATGGAACGGGCTTTGTGCGCGGCATTTTCATCGGCGTGGTGAGCCTGCTGATCCTCAAGACCGGCTACGACGCCTTCATCGCCTGAGCGCGGGCCTGCGGCGTTCGCAACACCTGCCATCGGCGTTGGCGACGGCAACCTTCTATAATTGCCGACTTTTCGCCTTGAGCTGCGGCGGCTGGTGCATGTCGCACCCCTGCCAGCGGCCGTACCCGACCAGCCGACCAGCCGCAAAAAACCGGCCCCGCCGTCCATGGCCCATGCACTGATGCGTGCCTTGGCGCTTTCTTCATGCTGCGGCGCCGGGGTCAGGTCTTGAGCGACAGCCCAGGAGTTCCATGAAACGCTTTACCGTCATCGCCGCCGCCGCGCTGGCCCTGTGGACCGCCGCCGGCGTTCAGGCCCGCCCCTTCGACGCCATCCAGAAGGAAGGCACGCTGCGCCTGGCCACCGAGGGCTACTACGCGCCCTTCGCCCATTTCGAGGGCAAGCAGCTGACCGGCTTCGAAGTCGAGCTGGCCCAGATGATGGCCGCCAAGATGGGCGTGAAGTACGAGTGGAAGACCATCAGCTTCGACGCCCTGCTCACCGGCCTGCAGCAGGACCGCTGGGATCTGGTGATCTCCTCGCACGGCATCACGCCCGAGCGCGAGAAGGCCGTGACCTTCACCCAGCCCCACTACTGCTCTGGCGCCATCGTGATGTCGCTGGACCCGGCCATCCGCTCGGGCAAGGACCTGGCAGGCAAGACGGTGTCGGTGCAGACCGGCACCACCTATATGCAGTACATGGAGAAGAACCTGCCCGGCATCAAGCGCCTGGTCAACTTCCCCACCAACGAGGCCGCCCGCAATGCGCTGCTGTCCAAGCGGGTGGACGCCTGGGTGACCGAACGCTTCATCGCCAAGGAACTGCAGCAAAAGAACCCCAATGCCCAGCTCAAGCAGGGCGAGTTGCTGCTGGTCGAGCGCATTGCCGCCGCCGTGGCCAAGGACAACAAGTCGCTGGCCGATGCCTGGAACAAGGCCTTCAAGGAAGCCCTGGCCGACGGCAGCTACGCCAAGCTGTCGCAGAAATACTTCCACGAAGACATCCGCTGCCCTGACTGAGGCCCCGGGCAGATCTGCCCGACCGGCGCCCACTTGCAGGGCGCCTTTTTGTTTCTAGCCCACCTATGCTTACCGTCCTCTGGCCCGCCCACTGGAGCCGCTCGCAGCGCAGCAACGCCACCCTGGTCACGGCCCTGCTGCTGATGGTGCTCGTGGTTTCGCTGCTGGGGCAACTGCTGTCCCTGCTGCCCGAGCCCATAGGCTCCAATGCCGACACCTTCGCCGAAGGCGCGCGCACCACGCTGTACCTGACGCTGGTCAGCGGCGCCGCCGGCCTGGTGCTGGGCATCGCCGCCGCGCTGGCGCGCACCTCGCGCACGGCCGCCCTGCGCTGGGCCGCGGGCTTCTACGTCTGGGCGATCCGCGGCACGCCGCTGCTGGTGCAGATCCTGTTCATCTACTTCGCGCTGCCGGTGCTGATCCCGGGCCTGAACCTGCCCGACTTCGCAGCCGCCTGCATTGCACTGGCGCTGAACGTGGGCGCCTACAACGCCGAAGCCGTGCGCGCCGGCCTGCAGGCCGTGCCGCGCGGCCAGGCCGAGGCCGCACGCGCCCTGGGCCTGCCGCGCATCTGCGTCTTCATGGACGTGGTGTTCCCGCAGGCCTTCAAGATCTCGCTGCCGCCGCTGGTGAGCAACTTCGTGGCCCTGCTCAAGGATTCGTCGCTGGCGTACGCCATCGGCGTGGTGGAGCTGACCAATGTGGGCAACCGCATCCAGTCGGCCACCTTCCAGCCCGTGGAGACCCTGGTCACCGTGGGCGTGACCTACCTGGTGCTGACCACGCTGGTGACCCAGGTCACGGCTGCCGTGGAGTACCGCTTCGACGTGGAGGGCCGCCACAAATGAGCGCCGACAAGCTGGCACGGGGCATGCCCTACATCGTGGCCGAGAAGGTCACCAAGTCCTTCGGCAGCCACCAGGTGCTCAAGGGCGTTTCCACGCAGTTCTGCACGGGCGAGGTGACGGTGATCATCGGCGCCTCAGGCTCGGGCAAGTCCACGCTGCTGCGCGCCATCAACCGGCTGGAGCCGCATGATGGCGGGCGCATCACCATCGACGGCGTCGAAGTCACCGACAACGAAGCCACGCTGCAAAAGCAGCGCTGCGAAGTGGGCATGGTGTTCCAGCAGTTCAACCTGTTCGGCCACATGACGGTGCTGGACAACGTGACCCTGGCGCCGCGCCGCATCCACAAGACGCCGCGCGCCCAGGCCAATGCCAAGGCCATGGCCCTGCTGGAGCGCGTGGGCATGCAGGCCCATGCCCACAAGTACCCGTGGCAGCTGTCGGGCGGCCAGCAGCAGCGCGTGGCCATTGCCCGCGCCCTGGCCATGGAGCCGCAGGTGATGCTGTTCGACGAGCCCACCAGCGCGCTGGACCCGGAGATGGTGCAGGAAGTGCTGGACGTGATGCGCGAGCTGGCACGCGGCGGCATGACCATGATCGTGGTCACCCACGAAATGGGCTTCGCCCGCGAGGTCGCCGACCGCGTGATGTTCTTCGACCAGGGCTGCATCGCCCACGAGGCACCGCCCGCCGAGTTCTTCGGCAACCCGGCCAGCGAGCGGATCGCGGCGTTCATCGGGCGCATGGGGCATTGAGGCCTGGGCCTGCGCACGCAGGCTGCTCAAGAAAACAAAGAGCCGGCAATGCCGGCTCTTTTGCTTTCTCAATCCTCCAGCTCGCCAGCAGACGGCGGCGGCAGCGCGGCAGCGCGGTTGGATGCCACGGGCACCGATGCCTCGGGCGGCTCGTAGCGCGGCAGGCCGGGCAGGTTCACGGTTTCTGCGTCCAGCGTGATTTCGGAGACGCGGCGCGGGGCGCCTATGGGCACGCCGGCCTGGCCCTTGCGCATGGCGGCCATGTCCTCCAGGCTGGGGTAGCGGCCCAGCAGCCAGTAGTCGAACACGCGGCGTGCCAGCGGCGCGGCAGCGGCGGCGCCAAAGCCGGCGTTCTCCACGATGACGGCGACGGCGATGGTGGGGTTGTCGGCCGGCGCGTAGGCGATGTACAGCGAGTGGTCGCGCTGGAACTCGGACAGGCGCGAGGCGTTGTACTTCTCGTTCTGGCGCACGCCCACGGCCTGAGCCGTGCCGGTCTTGCCGGTGGAGGTGTAGGGCGCGTTGCCGAAGATGCCGCGCGAGGTGCCCTCCACCGTCACGGCGGCCACGGCGGCGCGCACGGCTTCCACGTTCTCGGGCTTGTAGCCCATGCTGGTGCCGGGGTCCTTGTTGATGGCCGAGAACTGCTGCGTCACGGCATCGACACGGCCCACGGCCAGGTGGGGCCGGTGCTTGACGCCCTTGGCCGCCAGCGTGGACATGGCGTTGGCCAGTTGCAGGATGGTGAAGTTGTTGTAGCCCTGGCCGATGCCCAGCGAGATGGTCTCGCCCGCGTACCACTTCTTCTGCTCGGGCCGCTTGTAGGTGTTGCGCTTCCACTCGGTGCTGGGCAGCACGCCGCGCGCCTCGCCGCGCACGTCGATGCCGGTGATCTGGCCGAAGCCCAGCGGCTTCATGTAGTCGTGGATCATGTCCACGCCCATGTCGTTGGCCAGCATGTAGTAGTACACGTTGGACGACTTGATGATGGAGCGGCGCAGGTTGGTCGGCCCGTTGGGGTGGCCCGAGCGGAAGGTGTGGCCGCCGAAGGTCCAGCTGCCGTTGTCCATGATGGTGGTGTCGGGACGGCGCTTGCCCGACTCCAGCGCGGCAATCGCCATGAAGGGCTTGTAGGTGGAGCCCGGCGGATAGGTGCCCCGCAGCGCGCGGTTGAGCAGCGGGCGGTTGATGGATTCGTTGAGCGCGGTCCAGCTTTCCTGGTCGATGCCATCGACGAAGAGATTCAGGTCGAAGGTCGGGCGGCTGACCATGGCCAGCAGCTCGCCGCTGCGCGGATCGATGGCCACCAGGGCGCCACGGCGGTCGCCGTACAGCTCCTCCACCATGCGCTGCAGCTTGATGTCCAGCGACAGCACCAGGCTGTCGCCGGGCGTGGCGGGACGGCTGCCGAGCTTGCGCACGGCATGGCCGCCGGCCGAGGTTTCCATCTCTTCCCAGCCGGTCTGGCCGTGCAGGTCGGTTTCGTAGCTCTGCTCCACGCCCAGCTTGCCGATGACGTCGGTGCCCCGGTAGTTGGCGGCGTCGTCGGAGTCTTCCAGCGCCTCTTTCTCGCGCTGGTTGATACGGCCGATGTAGCCGATGACGTGGCTGGCCGTGTCCTGCATGGGGTAGGTGCGAAACAGCCGCGCCTTGATGTCCACGCCCGGGAAGCGATAGCGCTGCGCGGCGAAGCGCGCGACCTCGTCATCGGTCAGGCGCGTGCGGATGGGCAGGGAGTCGAAGCTGCGGGAATCATCCACCAGGCGCTTGAACTTGCGGCGGTCGCGCGGCGTGATCTCGACGATCTCGGCCAGGCCGTCGATGGTCTCTTCCAGGTTGCCCGCGCGCGAGGGCATGATCTCCAGCGTATAGGCCGAGTAGTTGGTGGCCAGCACCACGCCGTTGCGGTCCAGGATCTGGCCCCGGTTGGGCACGATGGGCACCACGGCCGTGCGATTGCTTTCGGCGCGCTCGGCCAGCTCCTCATGGCGCTGCACCTGCAGCACCAGCAAGCGAGCCACCACCAGCCCGAAGGCCAGCAGCACCACCACGCTCATCACCCATGCGCGCAACCTGAATCGCTGCAGCTCGGCTTCTGTATTGCGGATTTCCATCACGCGTCAAGCCTCACAGGGGACGGTTCTCGTCACTGTCCGGCGGACGGCGCTGCGGCGCCAGCAGCAGGCCGCTGACCAGGGGCCACAGCAGGGCCTCGATCAAGGGAGCCACCACCACCAGCGGGCCGGGCACGATGCCGCCGGCCACCATGCGCAGCAGCACCTGCAGGCCGTGCACGACGGCGAACAGGGGCAGCAGGTGCAGCGCCTGCACGGGCGTGGAGAACCAGGACAGGCGCCGGCCCATGGCGCCGGCCGCGAACACCAGCAGCGCATAGGCCAGAGCATGCTGGCCCAGCAGGGAGGAGCGGTCCACATCCATGCACAGGCCCAGCAAAAAGGCCACGCCCATGCCCACGCGCTGGGGCTGGTTCAGCGCCCAGAAGGCCAGCAGCACCATCAGCAGGTCGGGCTGCCAGGCCTGGCGGCCCAGCGGCAGCATGTTGAGTGCCAGCGCCGCCAGCAGGCTGACGACGATGAACAGGGGGTTGACCGGCAGCAGCAGCTGCTGGCCGCGCGGCATGATCATGCGGGCTCCTTCCTGGCGGAGGCGGGTGCGGCGGGAGCAGCGGGTGCGGCAGGCGTGGCCGGTGCATCTGTCTTGCCGGCCTTGGAGGCTTCCTTGCCCTTGCCGTCCTTGGCCTTGTCTTTTTCCTTGCCCTTGTCTTTTTCCTTGCCCTTGCCGGCGCGCAGGGGTTCGGCTGCGCCTTCCGCCTCGGGATGGGTGGCGCGGTCCAGCGGCTTGAGCACCACCACGTGGCGCACGCCCTGCACGCGGCCCACGGGCTCGCAGTAGATGCGCGAGAAGGCCGAGTCGGCGCGGCGCTCCACCGAGACCACCTTGGCCACGGGCAGGCCCGGCGGGTACAGGCCATCGACACCGCTGGTGGTCAGCAGGTCGCCTTCCTGGACATCGGCATTGCTGGGCATGAAGCGCAGCTCTATGCCGCCGGTGCGCAGCGGCGACGGATCGCCATAGGCCACGCTGCGCGCGCCGGTGCGCGGGTTGAAGACGGGAATGGCCTGGTCGCGGTCGATGAGCAGGGTGACTTCGGCACGCAGCGGATACACGCGCGTGACCTGGCCGACCACGCCCTTTTCATCGAGCACGGGCGAGCCCTGGTCGATGCCATCCACCTGGCCGCGGTCGATGACCACGCGGCGCGTATAGAGGTCGGGGCTGTCGTAGACCACCTCGGCAGCGGTGCCGGGCGTGGTGAGGCGATCGCGCAGCTGCAGCAGCTCGCGCAGGTGGTCGTTTTCCTGGATCAGCTCGTCGGCCAGCGATGCACGCTGGGCCATGGCCACCAGTTCCTTGCGCGCGGCCTGTTCGCGGGCCTGGGCATCGTCCAGCGAGCCCAGGTAGCGGCTGGCGTCGTGCACGGCCTGCACCGGCTTGAGCATCACCCATTGCACGGGGTACAGCACGGTGGCCACGGCCACGCGCACGGGATCGGTGATCCTGAAACGCGCATCGGCCACCATCAGAAACAGCGCCAGGGCGCTGTACAGGGCCAGTTGCGAGACCCGCGAGGGCCGCCGCTTGAACAGCGAGGGCGCCGAGTGGTCCAGGGTATTGGGATTCATGCCGCCCTCCCGCGTGGCAGGGCCTGCCCTGCCGCACTTGCTGCAGCCTGGAAAGCACGGGCCGGTCCCGGTGCGAAGGAAGGCAGGGCAAGCATGCAGGTCACCACGGAAGGGGGAGAAAAATCGTTGCAGTCAGACGGCTGAGGCCCCGGGCCCGCGACAACGGGCCCCGGCCTGCGCCGCATCAGTCGCTGGTGAAGATGCTGCCCTGGCGGTCCATGGTCTCCAGCGCCATGCCGCAGCCGCGCACCACGCAGGTCAGCGGCTCTTCGGCCACCAGCACGGGCAGGCCGGTTTCTTCGGCCAGCAGGCGGTCCAGGTCACGCAGCAGCGCGCCGCCGCCGGTGAGCATCATGCCGCGCTCGGCAATGTCGGCGCCCAGCTCGGGCGGTGTCTGCTCCAGCGCGTTCTTGACGGCGCTGACGATCTGGTTGAGCGGATCGGTCAGGGCTTCCAGCACCTCGTTGGACGAGATGGTGAAGCTGCGCGGCACGCCTTCGGAGAGGTTGCGGCCCTTGACTTCCATCTCCTTGACTTCGGAGCCGGGGAAGGCCGAGCCGATGTTCTTCTTGATGGACTCGGCCGTGGGCTCGCCGATCAGCATGCCGTAGTTGCGGCGGATGTAGCTGATGATGGCTTCGTCGAACTTGTCGCCGCCCACGCGCACGGAGCCCTTGTAGACCATGCCGCCCAGCGAGATCACGCCGACTTCGGTGGTGCCGCCACCGATGTCCACCACCATCGAGCCCGAAGCCTCGGACACCGGCAGGCCGGCGCCGATGCCGGCAGCCATGGGTTCCTCGATCAGGTAGACGGAGGTGGCGCCTGCCGCCTCGGCCGCGTCCTTGATGGCGCGGCGCTCGACCTGGGTGGAGCCGCAGGGCACGCAGATGATGATGCGCGGGCTGGGCGTGAGCACCGAGCGCGGATGCACCATCTTGATGAACTGCTTGATCATCTGCTCCGTGATGACGAAGTCGGCAATCACGCCGTCCTTCATCGGGCGGATGGCCTCGATGTTGCCGGGCACCTTGCCCAGCATGGCCTTGGCCTCGCGGCCCACCGCCTGGATCACCTTCTTGCCGTGCGGCCCGCCTTCGTGGCGGATGGCGACAACGGAGGGTTCGTCCAGAACAATGCCCTTGTCGCGGGCGAAAATCAGGGTGTTGGCTGTGCCAAGATCAATGGCAAGGTCGGTGGAGAAATACCGACGGAAAGCTCCGAACATTACGAGAGTCCTCTCAGGCACGGCATGCTCGTCGGCCTGCCATCGCCGGGATGAAAGTTAGGGAGTCTGGATGGGGTTGGCTTTTCGCACAATGACCGGCTCGGAGAGGGTATTGCGGCAAAGCCGAGATAATACCGTATCCCCTGTGAATAACTTCTACTGCCGGGGCTTGAAATACGGGTTTACATCCCGTTGCCCCCTTCAAAAATCCTATGGCACTGAACGCACAAGACATCGCACGCATCGCGAACCTGGCACGACTTGAGCTCTCCTCCACCGAGAGTGAGCGCATGCTAGGCCAGCTCAATGATTTTTTCGGCATCGTGGAGAAGATGCAGGCTGTGGATACTTCAGGCGTCAGCCCGCTGTCACATCCGGTCGCCGCCATCCAGGACATTGCCCTGCGTCTTCGCGAGGACATTGCCAGCGAGCCCGACCAGCGCGACGCCAACCAGCGCAGCGCACCGGCCGTCGAGCGCGGCCTGTTCCTGGTCCCCAAGGTGATCGAGTAAGCGCCGCGCGCCCTCGTCACTGGCATCCGTCCCCGTTTTCCGCACCCCATACATGACCCAGCAAACCACTGATCTGCACACGCTCGGCGTGTCGGCCCTGTCGGCCCTGCTGCGCGAGCGCAAGCTCGGCGCCGTCGAAGCCGCCCAGCATTTCCTGGCCCGCGCCCAGGCGCACCAGAACCTGGGCGCCTTCGTCAGCATCGACGAAGAGGCCACCCTGGCCCAGGCCCGCGCTGCCGACGCCCTGATTGCCCAGGGCAAGGGCGGCCGCCTGGCTGGCGTGCCCATTGCGCACAAGGACATCTTCGTCACGCGCGACTTCCCGACCACGGCCTCCAGCAAGATGCTGGCCGGCTACCGCTCGCCCTTCGACGCCACCGTGGTGACGCGCCTGGCCGAGGCCGGCGCCGTGACGCTGGGCAAGCTCAACTGCGATGAATTCGCCATGGGCTCGGCCAACGAGAACTCGGCCATCGCGCCCGTGGGCTTCGACGCCCCCGCGCCCGTGCGCAACCCCTGGAACACGGACCGCGTGCCCGGCGGCTCCTCGGGCGGCTCGGCCGTGGCCGTGGCCGCCGGCCTGGCGCCCGCCGTCACCGGCACCGACACGGGCGGCTCCATCCGCCAGCCCGCATCGTTTTGCGGCATCACGGGCATCAAGCCCACCTATGGCCGCGCCAGCCGCTACGGCATGATCGCCTTCGCCTCCAGCCTGGACCAGGCCGGTCCCATGGGCAAGAGCGCCGAGGACTGCGCCCTGCTGCTGTCCGAGATGTGCGGCCCCGACCTGGACCGCGACTCCACCAGCCTGGACGTGCCCGCCGAGGACTTCACGACCCGCCTGAACGACGGCATCGAAGGCCTGCGCATCGGCATCCCCGCCGAGTTCTTCGGCGAAGGCCTGTCGGCCGACGTGCGCGCCGCCGTGGATGGCGCGCTCAAGGAATACGAGAAGCTGGGCGCCCGCCTGGTGCCCATCTCGCTGCCACGCACCGAGCTGTCGATTCCCGTGTACTACATCCTGGCCCCAGCCGAGGCATCGTCCAACCTGTCGCGCTTCGATGGCGTGAAGTTCGGCCACCGCGCCAAGAACTACACGGACCTGGTGGACATGTACAAGAAGACCCGTGCCGAAGGCTTCGGCGACGAGGTCAAGCGCCGCATCATGATCGGCGCCTATGTGCTGTCCGAGGGCTACTACGACGCCTACTACCTGCAGGCGCAGAAGATCCGCCGCATGATCGCCGACGACTTCCAGGCCGCCTTCCAGCAGTGCGACGTGATCGCCGGCCCCGCCGCGCCCACCGTGGCCTGGCAACTGGGCGGAAAGAGCGACCCGCTGGCCAACTACCTGGCCGACATCTTCACGCTGCCCGCATCGCTGGCCGGCCTGCCCGGCATGAGCGTGCCCGCAGGCTTTGGCGAGGCCGGCATGCCCGTGGGCCTGCAGCTGATCGGCAACTACTTCAAGGAAGGCCAGCTGCTCAACGCCGCCCACCGCTTCCAGCAGGCCACCGACTTCCACCTTCAAGCTCCGAAGGGCATCTGAGACCCCATGACCGCGAAACTCATCCAGGGCTATGAAGTCGTCATCGGCTTCGAGACCCACGCCCAGCTGGCCACCCAGTCCAAGATCTTCAGCCGCGCCAGCACCGCCTTCGGCGCCGAGCCCAACACCCAGGCCTGCGCCGTGGACATGGCGCTGCCCGGCACGCTGCCGGTGATGAACAAAAAGGCCGTCGAGTGCGCCATCCGGCTCGGCCTGGCGCTGGGCTCGCACATTGCGCCGCGCAGCATCTTCGCGCGCAAGAACTACTTCTACCCCGACCTGCCCAAGGGCTACCAGATCTCGCAGTTCGAGATTCCCGTGGTCCAGGGCGGCGAAGTGTCCTTCTTCCTCGGCGACGAGAAGAAGACCATCCACCTGGTGCGCGCCCACCTGGAGGAAGACGCCGGCAAGTCGCTGCACGAGGACTTCATCGGCCAGTCGGGCATCGATCTGAACCGCGCCGGCACGCCGCTGCTGGAGATCGTGACCGAGCCCGACATCCGCAGCACGGAAGAAGCCGTGGCCTACGCCAAGACGCTGCACCAGATCGTGACCTGGATCGGCATCTGCGACGGCAACATGCAGGAAGGGAGCTTCCGCTGCGACGCCAACGTCTCCGTGCGCAAGCCCGGCCAGCCGCTGGGCACGCGCCGCGAGATCAAGAACCTCAACAGCTTCAAGAACATGCAGCTGGCCATCGACTACGAGATCCGCTGGCAGATCGAGGAAATCGAGGACGGCCGCCGCATCCAGCAGGCCACCGTGCTGTTCGACCCCGACACGGGCGAGACGCGCTCCATGCGCACCAAGGAAGACGCGGCCGACTACCGCTACTTCCCCGACCCGGACCTGCCGCCGCTGGTGGTCGCGCCCGAGTGGGTGGAACAGGTCAGGGCCGACATGCCCGAACTGCCGCGCGCCATGGCCGCGCGCTTTGTCGAGCAGTACGCCCTGCCCGAGTACGACGCCACCACGCTGACGCAAAGCCAGGCCATGGCCGCCTACTTCGAGGACACGGCCCGGGCCTGCAATGCGCCCAAGCTGGCCAGCAACTGGATCATGGGCGAGATCTCGCGCCGCCTGAACACCGAGGAAATCGGCATGGAGGCCGCCAAGGTCTCCAGCGCCCAGCTGGCCGCGCTGATCCAGCGCATCGGCGACGGCACCATCTCCAACAACGCCGCCAAGCAGGTCTTCGAGGCGCTGTGGAGCGGTGAAGGCAGCGATGTCGATGCCATCATCGAGGCCAAGGGCCTCAAGCAGATGAACGACACGGGCGCCATGGAGAAGATCATCGACGAGGTGATCGCCGCCAACCCGGCCAACGTGGAGCAGTACCGCGCAGGCAAGGACAAGGCCTTCAACGCCCTGGTCGGCCAGGTCATGAAGGCTTCCAAGGGCAAGGCCAACCCGGCGCAGGTCAACGAGCTGCTCAAGGCCAAGCTGGCCTGACCGGCCGCAGCGGGCGCCCCCACGCGCTCCGGGGGGCGCCTGCCTCAATCCACCGAGGCGCCTGATTGCCGCACGGCCTGGCCCCACTGCGTGATCTCCGAGGCCACGAAGGCATCCATCTCCCGGGGCGTGGTGGGTGCAGCCTCCGATCCCCGGTCGCTGATGAACTTGCGCATCTCGGGGCTGCGCAGAATGGCCACGGCCTCGCGGTTGAGCCGGTCGATCACTTCCTGCGGCGTGCCCCTGGGGGCCATCAGGCCCAGCCAGCCCACGGCCTCGAAGCCCCGGAACTCGGGCAGGCCCGATTCGGCAATGGCCGGCACCTCGGGCAGCTGGCTGGAGCGGGCGCTGGAGGTCACACCCAGCGGCACCGCCTTGCCCGCCTGGATATTGGGCAGGGCGGCCGTCACCGAATCCACCATCAGCGGCACCTGGCCGCCCACGAAGTCCGCCTGCGCGGGGCCGCTGCCCTTGTAGGGGATGTGCTCTATCTGTATCTTGGCGCGCGCCTTGACCATCTCGGCGCTCAGGTGCTGGGTGCCGCCGATGCCGGCGCTGGCGTAGTTCCAGCGGCCCGGCTCGGCACGCGCCTTGTCCACCAGATCTTTCATGGATTGGATGCCAGCACCCGGGTGCGCCAGGAACACCAGCGGCACCTTGGCGATCAGCGTGATGCCCACCAGGTCGGTGCGCGGGTCGAAATTCACCTTCTTGTACAGCGTCTGGTTCACGGCCATGGCACTGCCGGCCACGAGCAGCGTGTAGCCGTCGGCCGGGCTGCGCACCACCTGCTCGCTGCCGATGTTGCTGCCGGCCCCGGCCTTGTTCTCCACCACCAGCGGCTGGCCCAGCTTCTGGGCGAGCTTTTCCGCCAGCGCGCGCGCAAAGATGTCCGTGGCCTGCCCGGGCGGGAAGGGCACGACCAGGCGGATGGGCTTGTCGGGATAGGCGGCGCTGGCCGGCATGGCAAAGGCGGCGGCCGCGCAGGCGGCGGCGGCCAGAATGATCTGCTTCATGGTGTCGTTGTCTCCTGCGGGCCAGTTTAGCGGCGGCATGCCCGCTGCACCCGCACGCCGCTGTCCCGCAGCCAACAGCGCACCAGGCCATCTGCCGGAACAATCGGCGCACACCACAGGAGACTCCATGACCGCCAGCACCGACCGCCTGCACATCCCCGGCCTGCCCTGGGCCGACTCCCCTGAAACCGTGGGCCTGGGCAGCGCGCGCCTGGCGCGCCTGTCGGCCCGTCTGCAGCGCGGCGTGGACACCGGCGAGATCCCGGGCGCCGTGGCCCTGGTGGCACGGCGCGGCAAGCTGGCCTACCTGGAGAGCTTCGGCCTGCTGGACCCCGAGGCCGGCACGGCCATGCGGCCCGATGCCATCTTCCGCATCGCCTCCATGAGCAAGCCCATCACCTCGCTGGCCATCATGATGTTGGCCGAGCAGGGGCGGCTGTCCATCATCGAGCCTGTGGAGCAGTACCTGCCCGAGCTGGCCGCGCTGCGCGTGGGCCTGGAGCGCGCGCCGCTGGCACGCTCCATCACGCTGCAGGACCTGCTGCGCCACACCTCCGGCATTCCCTACGGATTCGCCGGCACCGAACACCCCATCAAGAAGATGTACCTGGATGCGGGCCTGTTCAGCGGCAAGTTCACCAATGCGCAGTTCATCACCAAGCTCGCGCAGCTGCCGCTGGTGGCCCAGCCCGGCGAGACCTGGGAATACGGCATGTCCACCGACGTGCTGGGCCGCGTGGTCGAGGTGGTCAGCGGCCAGACGCTGGCCGCCTTCGTGCGCGAGCACATCACGGGGCCGCTGGGCATGGCCGACACGGGCTTTCATGCACCCGACAGCGAGATCGCACGGGCCGCCCGGCCCCAGCCCGAAGGGCCGCAGAAACAGATGCCGCCCATCCCCCCGGTCACGCGCGCCATGATGTTCGAGTCGGGCGGCGGCGGCATGGTCTCGACCATGGCCGACTATGCGCGGCTGTGCCTGTTCTGGTGCAACGGCGGCACGCTGGACGGCGTGCGCCTGGTCTCGCGCAAGACCGTGGAGCTGATGACCACCAACCACCTGCCCGCCAGCGTGCGCATGGGGCCGGACATGGCGTACTTCGGCGCCCAGCTGCCCTCGCCCGAGGTGGGCCAGGGCTTCGGCCTGGGCTTTGCGGTGCGCACGGCGCCCGGCCTCAACCCGCTGCCGGGCAGCGTGGGCGACTTTTCATGGAGCGGCATCTACGGCACCTTCTTCTGGGTGGATCCGAAGGAGGATTTGTTCGCCATCCTCATGATGCAGTCCATGGCCCAGCGCATTCCCTACCGCTGGGTGATGCGCGAGGGCGTGTACCAGTCCGTGGTGGACTGAATCTTCCAGATTTGCACCAAGGCAGTGCAAAGCCCATGCTGCCAGCAAGAGTGGCGTCCCTTCCTAAAATGACGCGCTTTTGCAGCCCTCCCCGGGGCCGTGCAGGCAAAGACAAAAAGACAACAAGGCCATGGGCTGGAACAGAAAAGCATGGGGGCCGGTGGTGCCACGCCCCGCGCCTGCGGACATGTGGCGCGTGGCCATGGGCTCCATCGTGGGCATGGGGCTGGCCACGGCCCTGGTCTGGCTGGCGCATGCGGGCACCTGGGATCTTCCCCTGCGCCTGTTCGCGCCACTGGGTGCCACGGCCGTCCTGTTGTTCGCCGTGCCCACCAGCCCGCTGGCCCAGCCCTGGTCCTGCGTGGTGGGCAATACGGTGTCGGCGCTCTGGGCCCTGTTCGTGCTGCAGTGGTGCCCGCCCCAGCTGGCCCCTGCGCTGGCCGTGGGTGGCGCCATAGGCTGCATGCTGCTGACGCGCTCGCTACATCCGCCGGGTGGCGCCATGGCCCTGCTGACGGTGCTCAACGCCAAGGCCTCGCTGGCCGCCGGCTGGATGCTGCCCTTCCTGCCCGTGGGCGCGCTGACACTGGGGCTGGTCCTGGCGGCCACGGCGCTCCACCGCGCCACGGGCCGGCGCTATCCCCACCATGCCGACACGGCGCCCAAGGCCGCGCCCGCCGATGCGGCCCACCGCCATGCCTCGCGCCTGGGCCTGTCCCATGCCGATCTGGAGGGGCTGCTGCTGCGCTTCGGCCAGGAAAACAACCTGGAAGCCGATGACCTGGCCGAGCTGCTGGCCGCCGCCGAGGAAACCGCCATCGAGCACCGCCTGGGCGGCGTGCGCTGCGCCCAGCTGATGACGCGCGATCCCGTGAGCTGCTCCATGGACGACGACGTGCACGCCGTGGCCGCACGCTTTCGCGCGCACCCGGCCAAGAGCCTGCCGGTGCTGGACGCCGATGGCGGCCTGGCCGGCACGGTCTCCCGTGCCGAGCTGTACGAGTGGCTGTGGATGAGCCCCGTGCGCCCGGCCGAATCTGCGGCAAAACCTTCTTTGTTGAACTGGCTGGGCCAGCGCCTGCCCGGCAAGACACGGGCCGCGCCCCGCCTGTCGGAGCTGCCCCAGCTGGTTCATGCGCCTGAACTCAGCGTGGACGAAGACACGCCCGTGGGCCAGCTGCTGGACGCCCTGGCCCGGCACAGCGTGCCCTGCATTCCCGTGATGCGCGAAGGCCGGCTGACCGGCCTGATCACGCGCACGGATCTGATGCGGCTGCTGCTGCAGCCGGGCAGACAGGGCGACCCGGCAATGCGCCAGTTTCAGGAAGTGCGCCCAAGCGCAGCTTCCTGAAACCTGGCCATCAGAACAGCACGCGGCAGCGGATGGTGCCCGGAACCTGGGTCAACTTTTCCACGGCCAGACCCGAGGACTGGGCCGCCAGGTCGATCACCACATAGCCCACCTTCTCGTCGGTGCGCAGGTACTGGCCGGCGATGTTGATGCCGTTCTCGGCAAACACCTGGTTGATGGCCGACAGCACGCCGGGCTGGTTGTGGTGCACGTGCAGGATGCGGTTCTGGCCGGGGTGGGCGGGCAGCGCCACTTCGGGGAAGTTCACCGCCGAGGTGGTGGTGCCGTTGTCGCTGTACTTGACCAGCTTCTCGGCCACTTCCAGGCCGATGTTGGCCTGGGCCTCCATGGTGGAGCCGCCCACGTGCGGGGTCAGGATGACGTTGTCCAGGCCGCGCAGGGGCGAGACGAATTCATCCTTGTTGCTGCGCGGCTCGGTGGGGAACACGTCGATGGCGGCACCCAGCAGCTTGCCGGCCTTCAGGGCCTTGGCCAGCGGCTCGATTTCCACCACGGTGCCGCGCGAGGCATTGATCAGGATGGCGCCGGGCTTCATGGCCGCGATTTCCTTGGCGCCGATCATCCACTGGGTGGAGGGCAGCTCGGGCACGTGCAGGGTGACGATGTCGCTGCCGGCCAGCAGATCGGCCAGCGATGCGGCCTGGCGCGCATTGCCCAGCGGCAGCTTGGTGGACACGTCATGGAACAGCACCTGCATGCCCACCGACTCGGCCATCACCGACAGCTGGGTGCCGATGGAGCCGTAGCCCACGATGCCCAGCGTCTTGCCGCGGATTTCGTAGGAATTCTCGGCGCTCTTGAGCCAGCCGCCGCGGTGGGCGGAGGCGTTCTTGGCAGGCACGCCGCGCAGCAGCAGGATGGCTTCGGCCAGCACCAGCTCGGCCACCGAGCGCGTATTGGAGTAAGGCGCGTTGAAGACCACCACGCCGCGCTCGCGCGCCGCGTCCAGGTCCACCTGGTTGGTGCCGATGCAAAAGCAGCCCACGGCCACGAGCTTTTGCGCGGCGGCAAACACGTCGGCCGTCAGCTGCGTGCGCGAACGGATGCCGACGAAGTGCACGTCGGCGATCTTGCGCTTGAGCTCCTCGCCTTCCAGCGCGCCCGTCACGGTCTCCACATTGGTGTAGCCCGCATTGCGCAGCACTTCGAGTGCGGAAGGATGGATGCCTTCGAGCAGCAGGAACTTGATCTTCGATTTATCCAGCGACGTTTTGGTCATGGGCGAGCCCTCTCTAGTCAGTCAGAAATCAGAGCGAGCATTACAGCGGATTCGGGAAGCCGCTACAGCCGGTAGGCCCAAAGCCCGCGCGCCCGCAAGCGGGAGAACCATGCGCCCTGCGGCCATGAACGCCCCGCCATTCGGCAGGCGCTCATTGCAGAACGGCGCATGCAACGGGAGCACATGCACACTTCGAGATTGGCGCGAAATGTAAAACATTGAGAACCGGTGCGCCCGTGCGCGGCAGCCTTCCTAGAATTCGCGCGTCTGTGTCCGGCGCTTTCAAATCAATAGCAACAGAACAGGCCTGCAGGCGGGCCGGACACGCCCTTGTTTTACGAACCAACCGAGGATTCCGATGATTACAAACATGCTGCGCAGGATCGAGGACCTGCTGGTGCAGGTGGTGCGCGTGGTGCTGCTGGTGTTCTCCCTGCTCGTGCTGGTGGGCATGGCACTGTGGACCTGGGAGAGCTTCAGGCCCGGCAAGGCCGAGGCGCCCCAGGCCGTGGCCCAGGAATTGAACTGGAAGGACGCCAGGCCCGACCTGCAGTTCGTCGTGGACGAAACCAGCCGCGACCTGGGCGCGGGCGGCGGCGAACCCGCCATGGAAAAGCGCCTGGCCGATCCGGCGCTGCGCCCCGCCTTCCAGAAGGCCGACGCCCTGGTGCGCGCCTACGTGAACAAGGATCCCGCGCGGCGCGAGCGCACCGAACGGGACAACCAGGCCCGGGGCCTGGCGCCGCTGCACCCGCTGCTGCAAGGCGACGCCCTGCCGTCCGAGGCCGATGTGCAGCGCCGCATCCAGGAGCGCGGGCAGCGCGAAGGCGATGCCGGGGCCGTGGATGCGGCGGCCGACGCAGCGGCTGCCGCAGCCGCCTCCACCGGCGAGGAGGACGGCTGGATGGTCGAGCCCGTGGATACCGCCGCCGCCATCCATGAGCGCGCCCAGGCCGCCGAGCTGGAGCACGGCAAGGGCGCTTATGCGGCCTATGTGCAGGGCCTGCCCGCCGCGCTGGAGCAGGTCTTCGGCAATGCCGCCCTGGAGCCGCGGCTGCAGGCGCAGACGGCCCAGCAGATCCTGTCCACGGTGCTGCTGAACTACACGCTGTCCCTGGACAATGCGGCGCGCGCGCTGCGCGGCGAGGACAGCCACGGCAGCAGCTCCTGGAAGGAGCGCTTCGGCGCCGTGGAGACGGCCTTCTGGAGCATGCTGATGTCATTCCTCGTGCTGGTGGTGATGGTGCTGGTCTTCATCCGCATGGAGCGCCACCTGCGCGTGATCAGCCAGCAGCATGGCCAGGCACCGCGCCAGCCCTGAGGCCTTGCGCTATCGTTGCCGCTTTCCTTTCTGCTTGCCGCCCATCCGCATGACACGCAACACCACCACCCCCATCCATCCGCAATTCCTGGGCCGCATGTCGCCGCGCGCCTTCAAGCCGGAGGCACTGAGCCAGGCCCAGATCGAGCAACTGGCCGACGCCGCGCGCTGGGCGCCTTCGGCCAGCAACAAGCAGCCCTGGCACTTTGCCTATGCGCTGCGCGGCGATGCGAACTGGCAGGCCTTCAGCACCATTCCCAACGAGTTCAACCGCCGCTGGTGCCTGGAGGCGGGCGCGCTGATCGTGCTGATGTCCGACCGCCAGGCCTCGCCCGGCAAGCACAGCTTCGACGCGGGCTGCGCCTGGGGCTACCTGGCGCTGGAAGCCCACGCCATGGGCCTGGCCACGCACGCCATGGGCGGCTTCTCGGCCGACGCCGCACGCGAGGTGCTGCGCCTGCCCGAGCACCTGGAGCCCGAGGTGGTGATCGCCGTGGGCTGGCGCGGCGATGCGGCCACCCTGCCCGACGATCTGCGCGAGCGCGAGGTGCCCTCGCCCCGCAAGCCGCTGGCTGAAGTGCTGAGCGCCGGCCCCGTGGCCACGGGCGGCTGACGGCGGGTTCCAAGTCCTACGCCGCTTTGCGGGGATGCCCCGGATGGCCTGCCCAGGCCCCGGGGCTACACTGGTCCACAGGCCTGCGGCGCAGCAGGCGTCCATGACCCCAAGGAGTTGCCATGACCCCATCCACCAGCCCCAATCTCGACAAGCTGCGCAACATCGTCCAGAAGTTCGGCGCCAGCTCCTTCACCACGGACCAGGTGGCCAGCGAATACGACGACGCTCCGGCCACGGCGGAAAGCACCGAGCAATTCGACGCCCTGCTGCAGCGCCACGCGGCCGTGCTGGGCATCCATGCCGTGCCCGGAAGCGGCGGCCAGGGCCACGGCGCCACCGTCTGGCAGCCGGCCTGAGCGCGCAGGCGGCGCAAAGCACGGCGCCGCTACACTCGCTGCGGCCGGCACGGTGCCGGCGCGCAGTTTCCTTTTGATGTCCTCACTCTCTCCCCATACCTGGCTGCAGCTGTCCGTGGCAGCCAGCGCCTTGCTGGTGCTCGCCTCCATCGGCTGGGTCTGGCACGGCACGCGCGCCCTGCCCGCGGATTCGCGCGATGGCCGCAGCGCCCGGCGCATGGCGGCCCTGTTCGCCCTGGGCGCCCTGGCCTGGCTGGCCTACGGCCTGTACACGGGCTATGCCGTGCTGTGGAAGGCCGACGCGCTGATGCTGTTCGCCCAGCAAGGCGCGCTGCTGCGCCTGCCGTTTCTGCTCGGCGGACTGGCCTGGGTGGCCGCGCTGCTGGTCACGCGCGTGCTGCGCATGCTGGGCCGGGCCGGATCGGCATGAGCCGGCGCTGACCCCACGGTGCGAGCGCTCAGGGCGCCGCCACCTCCTTGGGCAGCACATAGGCGCGCACGCTGTCCCCGGCCTTGGTTCCCGTCGAACCATGCCCACCCGCCACCACCACCAGGTACTGGCGCTGATCCGTGCCCAGATAGGTCATGGGCGTGGCCTGGCCGCCTGCGGGCAGGCGGTCCTGCCAGAGCTGGCGGCCGCTGTCCACGTCATAGGCGCGCACATAGTTGTCCAGTGCCCCCGAGTAGAAGGCCACGCCGCCCGCGGTCATCACCGGGCCGCCAATGCCGGGCACGCCCATGCGAAAGCCCAGCGGCAGCGGGCTCAGGTCACGCGGCGTGCCGTTGCGGCGCTGCCAGACGATCTGGCCCGTGCGCAGGTCGGCACCCGCCACAAAGCCCCAGGGCGGCGCCTGGCAGGGAATGCCCAGCGGCGAGACAAAGGGCTTGAGCCGCACCGCAAACGGTGCGCCGAAGTTTTCGTTGAGCGCGGGCAGGCCGTCCTTGGGCGGGCCGCCATCCTGCACCAGCAGCGAGGTATCGTCCGCACGCGGCACCAGGGTGGAGACGAAGGCCAGCCGCGTGGGCGTGGCAAACACCACCTGCCGGCGCGGGTCCACGGCCACGCCGCCCCAGTTGAAGACGCCGAAGTTGCCCGGATAGATCAGCGAGCCCTGCTCCGAGGGCGGCGTGAAGCGCCCCTCGTAGCGCAGGCGGCGAAAGGCCAGCCGGCACCACAGTTGCTCGAAGGGGCTGGCGCCCCACATGTCGCGCTCGGTCAGGGCCGGGGGGTTGAAGCTCAGTTGCGAATGCGGCTGCGTGGGCGCCGTGCGGTCGCCGCGTGCCGCGCCCTGCGGCGCAGCCACCTCGGTGACGGGCAGCAGCGGCTGGCCCGTGCGCCGGTCCAGCACGAACAGCTCGCCCTGCTTGGTGGGCTGCACCAGGGCGGGCACGCTGTGGCCGCCGATCTCCAGGTCGATCAGGCTGGGCTGCGAGGGCACGTCGTAGTCCCAGAGATCGTGGTGCACGGTCTGGAACACCCAGCGCACGGCGCCCGTGGCAATGTCCAGCGCCACCACCGAGGACGAATACTGCTCGGCCTCGGCGCTGCGCCGTCCGCCCCATTGGTCGGGCGGCGCATTGCCCATGGGCACGAAGACCAGGCCCAGCGTCTCGTCCACGCTGGAGATGGACCAGCTGTTGGGCGAGCTGGGCACATAGGTCTGCCCCGGGGGCAGCGGCGTGCTGTTGCCTGGCCGCCCCGGGTCCCAGGCCCACAGCAGCGCGCCGGAGCGGATGTCGAACGCACGGATCACGCCCGAAGGCTCGCGCGTGGAATGGTTGTCCAGCACCGTGCCCCCCACGATGATGCGGTCGCGCGCCACCACCACCGGCGAGGTCGAGTAGTACGAGCCCGGCTTGCGCTCGGGCATGCCCTGCCAGAGGTCGATCTGGCCCTGGCCGCCCGCCACATTGCTGCAGGTCTGGCCATCTGCGGGATTGAGCGCGACCACCTTGCCGTCGGCCGTGGCCATGAACAGCTTGGCAGTGCAGCGGCCGTCATCGCCAGGGGCTGCAGAAGCCGAAGCCGTGGATGCGGCGGTGGGTGCAGGCATGGCCTGCGCGCCGGGCTTCCTTGCAGCCGGCGCCACCGCCGAATGCGTCTGCCCTGCCGCCGCATCGAACTGCGCGGCCGCCTGCGCCGACTGGTAGGACAGGCCCCGGCAGGTCAGATGCTGCAGCGCCAGCCCCTTGGGCATGGGCAGGTCGCGCCGCCACAGCTGCTTGCCCGTGGTGGCATCGAGCGCAATCACCGACTGGTGGGGCGTGCACAGGAACAGGCGCTCGCCGATCTTCAGCGGCGTGACCTCGAACGTGGTTTCTTCGGGATCGCCGGGTTTGCCGCGCACATCGCCCGTGCGGAACTCCCAGGCCAATTGCAGCAGCCGCACGTTGTGCGGGCCGATCTGGCGCAGCGGCGAATAGCGCTGGCCCGCTCCGGTGCGGCCATAGGCATGCCACTCGCCATCAGGCACGGCATCGGTGGCATCGCCCTGCAGCACCGGCGGGCTGCGCAGGCCACCGGCATCGGAGGCCACCATGGACATGTTCTGCACGGCCGTGACCTGGCCGTCGGCCGGCAGGTCCGACGCGGCGGCGGCCGCGCCCGCAAACTGGCCCTGGGTTTCATGGGCATCGCGCTGGCGCCCGAATGACAGGCCCGCAAGAATGGCCGTGCCCAGCACCACCAGAGCCAGCGCCGCATGGGCTGGTGCCAGGCCCCGGTTCTGGCCCATGTCGGGCTCATGGCGCAGCGCACGCACCGACCAGGGCAGCACCAGCAGCAGGCCCATCAACCAGGGCACCCCCAGGCGCCCCGCCAGCGGCCACCAGTCCAGCCCTATCTCCCAGACCGCCCACAGCGCGGTGCACAGCAGCCACAGCGCAAACAGCCACAGCGCCGCAGCCGAACGGCGCGCCACGCCCAGGCCCACGGCCAACAGCAGCACACCTGCCACCACGTAGTAGCCGCTGCCCCCGGCCCACAGCAGCTGGGCGCCTCCCCAGGCCAGCCAGGCACCGGCGGCCCACAGCCACAGCACCGTCAACCATCGCCATGCCGTCATGCATGCTCCCTTCTCGCGGCGGCCCGGCACCTGTGGCTGCAGCGCACACCAGCAGCCAGGCCTTGAGGGCCCGGGAAAATCCGTGGCCGGGAATGTAGTGACAGCCTAGACCGCCGCAATGGCAGCGCTTGCAGGACGAATCCGATTCACGCGCACCGGGCGTGCGACAGGCCGTTCGCGCCAGACGGGAAAGACAGGGGGCAAGGGCCGCTCAGCGTCCCGTGGGAGCCGCAGCGGCGGCGGCCGCGCTCCACAGCGCACGCAGCGGCACGAGCTCGGCATCGAAGCGCTGGTTGATGCGGCTTTTTTCCTGCTCCTGCTGCTGGATGAAGCGCTGCTGCTCCTCCTGGCTGCTGCGGTTTTCATCGAGCTGGCGGCGCAGGGAGGCGGGGGCCTTGGACGGGTCCTTGCGGTAGAACTCCATCTCGCCATCGATCTTGACGCGCTGGGCCTGCAGCTCCTGTATGCGCTGGCGCGCCAGGTTGGCGACCTGGTCGGTCTGCGACAGGGCCTCGGCGCGTTCGGCGTCGTGCGCGGCCTGGTTGGGATAGCGCGCAATCAGGGCGCGCTCGCGCGAGCGCTCCTCGCGCACACGGCGCTGTTCGGCCTGCTCGCGGCGGCGCTGGGCATCGAGCTCGGCGCGCTCGTTGTCGGTCAGCGTGGGGCCGACGCGGCGCAGCTCCACACCGGAGCTGCCCAGCACACGCTGGTCGCGGTCCACGCATTCGGCAATCGGGCGGTCTGCCGTCAGGCGCCGGCCCTTGGCGTCGGTGCATGCATAGATGCCGGCCGGCACGCCGGCATCCAGGGCGCAGGCAGGGCCAACCGTGGCACCAGCCAGGGCGCACCACAGGAACCGTGCATGCAACGCCTTGTTCATCAAACCCTTATTCCTTGTCGTTGACTCCGTAACGCTGGCGGTAGGCCAGCACGCGCTCATGGTGGCCGCTGCCTTCGCTGCCACCTTGAATCTCAAGATAAAGCAATAAGTCTGCCAGTTTTGCAATGGTGCAGACCTGCATGCCCAGCTGGTTGCGCACGTACTGCACGGCGCTGTGGGGCACGTCCTGGCCATTCTCGGTGGCCATTTCCTGGCGGTCCAGCGCGATCGCCACGGCATGCGGCGTGGCGCCTGCGGCGCGGATGATGGCGATGGACTCGCGCGCTGCCGTGCCGGCGCTCATCACGTCGTCCACGATCAGCACGCGGCCCTTGAGGGGCGCGCCCACCAGGGTCCCGCCCTCGCCATGGTCCTTGGCTTCCTTGCGGTTGTACGCAAAGGGCTTGTTCAGGCCCATGCGGGCCAGCTCCACGGCCACGGTGGCGGCCAGCGGGATGCCCTTGTAGGCGGGGCCGAAGATCATGTCGAACTCGATGCCGCTGGCCGCGATGGCTTTTGCATAGAATTCGGCGAGACGGCCCATCTTGCCGCCGTCATCGAACAGGCCGGCATTGAAGAAGTACGGGCTCATGCGCCCGGCCTTGGTCTTGAACTCGCCGAAACGCAGCACCCCTGCGTCAACGGCGAATTGCACAAATTCCTGCGCCAGACGGCCTGTGTCATCGGCCTGCAGATTACTCACCACCATGGATTCATCCTTGTTCAAATTGACCAGCCTCAACCTCAACGGCATCCGCTCGGCCTCGACCAAGGGCGTCGAAGCCTGGATCGAGGCCACTGCGCCGGATTGTATTTGCGTGCAGGAAATCAAGGCCCAGGCCGCCGACATGACCGGACGCTTCGAGCTGCTGGCCGGCCTGCGCGGCCACTTCCACTACGCCGAGAAGAAAGGCTACTCGGGCGTGGGCGTCTACAGCCGCCACGAGCCCAGCGATGTCGTGGTCGGCTTCGGCTCGCACGAATTCGACGCCGAGGGCCGCTACGTGGAGGCGCGCTTCGACACGCCCGCGCGCAAGCTGTCCATCATCAGCGCCTACTTTCCCAGCGGCAGCTCGGGCGAACTGCGCCAGACGGCCAAGTTCCGCTTTCTGGCCGAAATGCACGATCACCTGATGCGCATGAAGGGCGAGCGCGAGTTCATCCTGTGCGGCGACATCAACATCGCCCACCAGCAGATCGACCTCAAGAACTGGCGCAGCAACCAGAAAAACAGCGGTTTCACGCCCGAAGAGCGCGAGTGGATGACAAAGTTGTTACACAAAACTGATCCCACGGGCGGTCTTGTGGACGTTTATCGCCTGCTCCAGCCCGACACCACGGACGCCTGCTACACATGGTGGAGCAACCGCGGCCAGGCCTATGCCAACAACGTGGGATGGCGCCTGGACTACCACCTGGCCACCCCGGCCACCGCCGCACTGGCTCGCACCGAGCACATCTACAAGGATGTGAAGTTCTCGGACCATGCGCCGGTCACCATCGGCTATGACATGAAGGTGTGAGACGTTCAAGCAGGGCCTTGGGTCGCGGCGGTTTGACTCGTCGCGCTCTCATACAGACACTGTGCGCATGATCTTTATCTGAGGGTTCCGAGATGAAATCCATTGCTGTCTCCAGCGCCAAGCGGCCAATCCATCTCACGATCAATGCAGATCTGGTGACGCAGGCCAAGGCCTATACCGACAATCTCTCGGCCACCATGGAATCCCTGCTGGCCGAATACGTTGCCAGGCAGGAGGGCGCACAGCGTGAGCGCCAACGGCTTGCCGACGCCTGCGCCAGCGACTGGAACGCGGTCAACATCGCGGTGGGTTCGTTCGCAGACGAGCACTCGACGCTCTAGTGGCGCAATTCGACGTTCATCGCAACAAGGGAGCCTTGCGCGACTCGATTCCCTACGTCGTCGTGGTCCAGTCCTCGCTGTTTGACCGCTACCGCCGTCGCGTCGTGGTTCCACTGGTTCGGCAGAATCTGCTGCCGCGCGGCACTCCAACCGTGGGTGCGAGGATGAATCCTGTGTTTGTCATTGAAGGCGTGCCGGTCGTCCTGCATGCCCTGGACATGGTTTCAGTCGCCCTGGATCAATTGGGTGAAGTGGTGGCCTCACTGGAGCATGAAGGCCAAGCCATCGCCGATGCGCTGGACGAATTGCTGACCCGGTCCGGGGGCTGACCCAAGATCGTTTTCAAGGAGGCCAGGGCTTGGGCCCTGCCCTCCTCGGACTTCAGCCCGGGCGCACGCCTCACTCCAGCGCCTTGCCCATGTCCTCCACCACCTTCTTGGCGTCGCCGAAGACCATCATGGTCTTGTCCATGTAGAACAGCTCGTTGTCCAGGCCCGCATAGCCGGCCGCCATGGAGCGCTTGTTGACGATCACCGTCTTGGCCTTGTAGGCCTCCAGGATGGGCATGCCGTAGATGGGGCTGCCCTTGACGTGTGCGGCGGGGTTCACCACGTCGTTGGCGCCCAGGATGATGGCCACGTCGGCCTGGCCGAACTCGCTGTTGATGTCCTCCATCTCGAAGACCTGGTCGTAGGGGACCTCGGCCTCGGCCAGCAGCACGTTCATGTGGCCCGGCATGCGGCCCGCCACCGGGTGGATGGCGTACTTCACGGTCACGCCCCGTTCGGTGAGCTTGTCGGCCAGCTCCTTGACCGCGTGCTGGGCACGCGCCACGGCCAGGCCGTAGCCGGGCACGATGACCACGGTCTCGGCATTGCCCAGGACGAAGGCCGCATCGTCGGCGCTGCCGCTTTTCACGTTGCGCTGCTGCTGGGAGCCTGCCGCCGCGCTGGTGGCCTCGCCGCCGAAGCCGCCCAGGATCACGCTGAAGAACGAGCGGTTCATGGCCTTGCACATGATGTAGCTCAGGATGGCGCCCGAGCTGCCCACCAGCGATCCCGCAATGATCAGCATGCTGTTGTTCAGCGAGAAGCCGATGCCCGCCGCCGCCCAGCCCGAGTAGCTGTTGAGCATGGACACGACCACCGGCATGTCCGCGCCGCCGATCGGAATGATCAGCAGCACGCCCAGCAGCAGGCCCAGGGCGATGACCAGCACGATGTCCATCCAGCTTTGGCTGTGCCAGAAGCCGAAGACGAAGAAGGCCGCTGCCAGCCCCAGCACGGCGTTGAGCGCATGCTGGCCCTTGAACTGCACGGGCGCGCCCTGGAACAGGCGGAACTTGTACTTGCCGCTGAGCTTGCCGAAGGCGATCACCGAGCCCGTGAAGGTCACGGCGCCGATGAAGGCGCCCAGCGCCAGCTCCACGCGGTTGCCGCCCGGGATGGCGCCGCCTTTGGCCGTGATGGCAAAGGCCCAGGGCTCGGCCACGGCGGCCACGGCGATGAACACCGCCGCCAGGCCGATCATGCTGTGCATGAAGGCCACCAGCTCGGGCATCTTGGTCATCTCCACGCGCTGGGCCATGACCGCACCGGCCGTGCCGCCGACCAGCAGGCCCAGCAGCACCCAGCCCAGGCCCAGGGCGTTGCCGCCGGCCAGCTGCACGATGAGCGCCGCCGTGGTCAGCACGGCGATCACCATGCCGGCCATGCCGAACAGGTTGCCGCGTATGGAGGTGGTGGGATGCGACAGCCCCTTGAGCGCCTGGATGAAGCAGACGCTGGCCACCAGGTAGAGCAACGTGACGAGGTTCATGCTCATGACTGGCCCTCCGCCTTGGCGTCCTTGCCGTCCTTGGCCGGAGCGCTCTTGCGCTCTTTCTTGCGGAACATCTCCAGCATGCGCCGCGTGACCAGGAAGCCGCCGAACACGTTGACCGCGGCCAGCGCCACGGCCAGCACGCCCATGGTCTTGCCCAGGCCCGTTTCCGTGAGCGCCGCCGCCAGCATAGCGCCGACGATGACGATGGCCGAGATGGCATTGGTCACCGCCATCAGCGGCGTGTGCAGCGCGGGCGTGACGGTCCACACCACGTGGTAGCCCACGTAGATGGCCAGCACGAAGATGATGAGATGGATGATGGTGGGGGATACGGCTTCCATGTCATTTCCTCCGCAGCTGGCCTTCATGGGCCATCAGGCACGCGGCCACGATGTCGTCCTCCATGTCCACATGCAGGGCGCCATCCTTGTTGATGATGAGCTTGAGAAAATCGAGCACATTGCGTGCATACAGGGCCGAGGCATCGGCCGCCACCATGGCGGGCAGGTTGGTCAGTCCCACGATGGTCACGCCATGCGTGACCACGGTCATGCCGGCCTGGGTCAGCGGGCAGTTGCCGCCGCGCTCTGCCGCCAGGTCCACGATGACGGCGCCGGGCTTCATGGCCTGCACCATTTCGGCCGTGACCAGCACGGGAGCGGGCCGGCCCGGGATCAGCGCCGTGGTGATGACCACGTCGGCCTGGGCCACGCGCTTGGCCACCTCGGCCTTCTGGCGGTCCAGCCAGCTTTGCGGCATGGGGCGCGCGTAGCCGCCCACGCCTTCGGCGGCCTCCTTTTCCTCGGCGGTCTCGTAGGGCACGTCGATGAACTTGCCGCCCAGGGATTCGACCTGCTCACGCACGCTGGGCCGCACATCGCTGGCCTCGATCACGGCGCCCAGGCGCTTGGCCGTGGCGATGGCCTGCAGGCCGGCCACGCCCACGCCCAGCACCACGACGCGCGCGGCCTTCACCGTGCCCGCCGCCGTCATCAGCATGGGAAAGAAGCGCTGGTACTGGTTGGCCGCGATCATCACGGCCTTGTAGCCCGCGATATTGGCCTGGCTGGACAGCACGTCCATGCTCTGCGCACGCGTGGTGCGCGGAGCCGCCTCCAGCGCATAGGCCGTCACTCCCGCATCGGCCAGGCGCTGCAGGCCTGCGGGCTGGAACGGGTCCAGCATGCCGACCAGCGTTGCGCCCTTGCGGATGCCGGGCAACTCGTCCTCCGAAGGGATACGGACCTTGAGCACCAGGTCGGCGCCCAGGGCGCCTGCCACATCGACGATCTCCGCGCCCGCTGCCTCGTACAAGGCATCGGGCACGCTGGCCGCCACTCCCGCCCCCGCCTGCACGCGCAGCACATGGCCTTGCGCACGCAGCTTCTTGACGGTCTCGGGGGTCGCAGCCACCCGGGTTTCTCCTGCCATGGTCTCGGCAGGCACGCCAATCAACATACCGGTTCTCCCTCGCGTGATGCCGGTACCCGCCCGGCATTGCGCAGGTGGCGGCCCGGCCCATCCTCGAAAAAATCCTTGCGTGCCTGCATCGGGGGCAGGCTGGCTTGGCGGCACGGCTAGCTTGTAACACGGCGGCGTTGCCGCAGCCACGGGGTCTGCCCGCGAGGCTGTCTCCTGTCCGTCACAGGACCTGGATTGCCACGAGATGACAGCCACATTAAATGATCGCCATCCACGGCCCGGCGGACCGCTGCCGTGTCCCAATGCGCCTTTGAACGACTGCAGCGGCGCATCCGCGCAGTGCGAAGGAATACACCATGGGACTCTTGCAAAGACTGTTCGGAAATCATTCGCGCGGCGGCCACCACGGGGGCGGCGCATACCGTGCCGCAGCCGTGGCGGCGGTCTGCCCCGGCTGCCGTGCATCCATTGCCGCCAGCTCGCGCTTTTGCCCGCAGTGTGGCGGCGCGGTGCTGCCGCAGGCCTGCAGGAACTGCAACGCCAGCCATCCGGCCGGCGCGCGGTTTTGCGGGCAATGCGGCCAGCCGACCACCTGACGGCGCAAGCGGGGCGGCCCTGCGCTGCCATCAGGGGAAGGAGCGGGAATAATGGGCGCTTTCGCCAGAAGCACCCACGCCGCCCATGCTCCAGTACCACACCATCCCCGTCACCGCCTTCCAGCAGAACTGCTCGCTGGTCTGGTGCGACCAGACCATGGAAGCCGCCGTCATCGATCCGGGCGGCGACCTGGAGCAGATCGGCTGGGAGATAGAGCGCCTGGGCCTGGCGCTCAAGGCCATCTGGCTCACGCATGCCCACATAGACCATGCGGGCGGCACGCGCGAGCTGGCCGATGCACAGCAGTTGCCCATCATCGGCCCCCATCCCGGAGACCAGTTCTGGATCGATGCCCTGCCCCAGCAGGGCGCCATGTTCGGCTTCCCGCATTCGGACCCCTTCACGCCCACGCGCTGGCTGCACGATGGCGACACGGTGAGCATCGGCCAGGAGACGCTGCAGGTGCGCCACTGCCCCGGCCATACGCCCGGCCACGTGGTGTTCCATGCGCCGCAGATCGACCGCGCCTTCGTGGGCGACGTGCTGTTCGCGGGCAGCATCGGCCGCACCGACTTTCCCCAGGGCAACCACCAGCAGCTGATCGACAGCATCGTCCAGCGCCTGTGGCCCATGGGCGACCAGACCGTGTTCATCCCGGGCCACGGCCCCGAAAGCAGCTTCGGCCGCGAGCGCAAGAGCAACCCCTACGTGGGCGGGACCTGAGCCTGCAGTTGTCTCAGCCCAGCACCTCGATCCACCGATAGCCCAGACGCACGCTGCCGCCCGCCTGCAGCTTGCGCAGCTCCTCATTCACGCGCTGGCGCGAGGCGCCCACCACATGCGACAGATCACCCTGCGATATGCGCAGCAGGGTGCGGCCACCGGGCAGGGGCTGGCCGTTCTCTGCCGCCAGAACCTGCAAGGTGGCCCAGACCCGGGCATGCAGCGTGTCCTCCGAACTGATGAAGATGGTGTCCAGCAGCCCGTTCACGCGCAGGCTCAGCAGGCGCGCCACAGCCAGGCATGCGGGCGCATCGCGCTCCAGGAAGTCCAGCAGCGGCTGGCGCGGCAGGACCAGCACCTCGACATCGCCATCGGCCACCAGGTCCACGGGCACAGGCGCATTGCCCAGCACCGAGCTGATGCCGGTGATCTCCCCGGCCTCCAGCCAGCGCGTCATGCGCTCGGTGCCGCCCACGGTGAAGGCCACGACACGAAAGCGCCCTGACAGCAGCACCAGCGCATGGTCGGCCGCATCGCCGCGCTTTTGCACGAACTGTCCATCGCGGTAGCGGCGCCTGGAGCCTATGGCCCGCAGCCCGCGTGCCGATGCGGCCGGCAATTCGGCCAGCAGGTCCACGCGATAGCGCTCGCTGCGCGCCTGCGCCAAAGAGGTGTTGGGGGAACCGAGCTTGGTGTTCACCCGCCCATTGTCCCTTTCGCGGCAATTGGCGCATAGCACCGTCCTTGTAATCGGCCCCATACCCACACGTATGGAGCCCGCCCCATGATCCGCACCACGCTCGCCCTGGTATCCGCCTTCGTGTTCGCCCTGCTCTCGACCCAGGCAGCCCTGGCACAGACGCCCACGCTGCGTATCCAGGACTACCCCGGCATCGGCAATTTCCTGGTGCGCGTGGCCAACGCGCGGGGACTGTGCGAGAAACACGGCATACGCTGCGAACTGCGCCCCATCCCGCAGGCGCCGCTGGCGCTGCAGACCTTGCTGGCCGGTGACCTCGACGTGGCGTTTACACCGCCCGAGGTGCTGCTTCAGGCGGTCAACAAGGGCGCCGACCTCAAGGTGATCGGCAGCGGCGCCAGCGCGCCGACGTTCTTCCTCATGGCTTCGTCGGCCCTGCCCACCCCGCATGCCGCCCAGGGCTATCCCGCCGTGATGCAGGACTTCAGGGGCCGGCGCATCGGCGTGACGGCGCGTGGCAGCGCGGCCGAGTTCCAGCTCGTGAGCCTGCTGCAGGGCGCGGGCATGAAGGCGGACGACGTCACCATCGTCGCCGTGGGATCGCCCAACACCGCCTTTCCGGCGATTGCGCAAAAACAGGTCGATGGCCTGATGCTGTTCTCGCCCATGGACGGCTTTTGCGAGGTCAGCCAGGCCTGCCGCATCGTCGTCGATCCGCGCAGGGGCCAGGGTCCCGCCGAGGTGTTGGACACCAACGGCGCCGGCGTGCTGCAGGTGGTGCGCGCCGACTTCCTGCGCAAGAACGCCCAGGCCGTGGAGGGCTTGCGCCGCGCCATGAACGAGGCGGCCGACTATGCCCGCGAACCGGCCCATTTCGATGCATTGCTCAAAGTCGCGCAGGACAGCTTCAGGATCAACACGCCCGGCGGCGACCGGATCCTGGAAGTGGCGCTGCGCAACGCCATTCCTTCCATGCAGTTCGCAGTGGTCCCCGGGGCATTGCAGCACGCCGCCCGCTACCTGCAGCGCACGGGGCAGATCAGCCGGCTGATCGACACCGCGCCCCTGCTGGTGCAGTGAAGGAGGCGCTCGCCATGACTCCCAATGGATCACGCCTTCCGCCCCCGCAGGCCATTGCCGCCGACGGCCTGCAGCTGAGCTTCGACGGCCGCACGCAGGTGCTGGACAACATTGCGCTGCAGGTGGCCGAGGGCGAATTCGTCTCGCTGGTCGGGCCCAGCGGCTGCGGCAAGACCAGTCTGCTCAACCTCTGCGCAGGCCTGGTGGCCCACACCGGCGCCGGCACGCTGCGCGTGCTGGGCGAGGCACCGCGCCTGGGCAGTTCCCGCGTGGGCTACATGCTGGCGCGCGACAGCCTGCTGCCCTGGTGCACGGCGCTGGAGAACGCCGCCTTCGGCGCGCGCGTGCGCGGCGTCGGCACAGCCGACAGCACGGAGCGCGCACTGCGCATGCTGCAGGAGGTGGGCCTGGCCGACCATGCGCAGGCCCTGCCCAAGGCCTTGTCCCACGGCATGCGCCAGCGCACGGCGCTGGCGCGCACCTTTGCGCTGGACGCGCAGCTGCTGCTGATGGACGAGCCCTTCGGCGCCCTGGACGCGCAGACCAAGCTGCAGCTGCAGGACCTGCTGCTGCGCCTGTGCCAGCAGCACCGCCACAGCGTGCTGTTCGTGACCCACGACCTGGCCGAGGCCGTGGCCGTCTCCGACCGCGTGGTGGTGATGTCCTCGCGACCGGGCCGCATCATCGCCGACCTGCCCATAGACCTGCCGCGCCCGCGCTCCATCCGCGACCTGCAGAAGTCGCCGCGCTTCCATGAACTCTATGCGGCCCTGTGGTCGCAGCTCGAATCGGGATGGGTGCACCATGAAGGCTGACCGTCTGCAATGGCTGGCGCTGCATGCGCTGTTCATCTGTCTCGTGCTGGGACTGGCCGAATGGGCCGCCGCGCGCCGCTGGCTGGACCCCACCTTCTTCGGCCAGCCCAGCGGCGTGGCCGCCTATCTCTGGAACCATGCGGGCACGGCCCGGTTCTGGTCCGACCTGGGCTGGACGCTGGCGGCCGTGGCCTGCTCCTTCGTGCTGGGCAGCGTGGCCGCCTTCGCCACGGGGCTGGCCTTCGTGCGCTGGCCGGCCATCGAACGCTTTGCGGAGCCCTACTTCAACGCGCTGAACGTGATGCCGCGCATCGCGCTGGCGCCCCTGTTCATCCTGTGGTTCGGGCTGGGGCTGGGCAGCAAGATCGCCGTGGGCTGCTCGCTGACCTTCTTCATCGTGCTGTCGGCCACGGTGGCAGGCATGCGGGGCGTCAGCCAAGACCACGTCACGCTGTGCCGCACCCTGGGCGCCAGCGCCGCCACCACCTTCTTCGAGGTCACGCTGCCCGGCGCCGTCCCGGTGATCTTCTCGGGCCTGCGGCTGGGATTGATCTATGCCCTGCTGGGCGTGGTGGGCACCGAGATCATCGCCAGCGAAAAGGGCCTGGGCCAGACCCTGGCCTACCTGGGCTCCACCTTCGACATCAATGGCGTCATGGCGCTGCTGCTGGTGCTGGCCCTGCTGGGCGTGGGCATGGTGCGCTTCATGTCCTGGGCCGAGAGGCGGCTGCTGCACTGGCAGTGAGCCCGCCAGCACTCTCTCCCCACCTTCCTTCCTCTTCCTCCCCTTCCATCCGTTCCTCCAAGGAGTACCCCCATGGCCAATGCCGCCCCCATGCAGCTGATCGACATCGACGCCCGCTACCACCACATCCGCCCCGTGCCGCGCATGCCCAACTTCGCGGCCTGGATCGAGGGCGTGGACCTGACCCGGCCCCTGTCCCCCGAGGTGCAGGCAGAACTGCGACAGGCCCTGTACGACTTCGAGGTCATCTTCTTCCGGCCCCAGGCCATCACGGCCGAGCAGCATGTGGCGCTGGCGCAGGTGTTCGGCCCGCTGTCCAAGGGCTCGTACTTCGAGCGCAAGAGCGGCATGCCCGACGTGGAGATGATCATCTCCGACAAGGACCGCCCGCCCGCCATTGACAACTGGCACACCGACATCAGCTGGAAGCAGCAGCCGCCGCTGGGCACCGTGATCCAGATCGTGACCACGCCACCGGCCGGCGGCAACACCTGCTGGACCAGCACCAGCAAGGCCTATGACTGGCTCTCGCCCGGCATGCAGCAGTACCTGGAAGGCCTGCAGGCAGTCCATACCTGGGAGGAATCGGGCTTCCGGGAGTACCTGGGCCGCAAGGGCGAGGAGGCGCTGTTCGAGGCGCTGCGCCAGTTCAAGCCCGTGACGCATCCCGTGGTGCGCACCAACCCCGATTCAGGCCGCAAGTGCATCTTCGTCAATGCCGATTTCACGCGCCACATCACGGGCGTGGACCGGCACGAGGCGCGCGGCGTGCTCGCCTTCCTGCTGGACTGGCTGAAGAAGCCGGAGTTCATGGTGCATCATCAATGGGACGCGGGCGGCATCGCCATCTGGGACAACCGCAGCACGCAGCACTATGCTGTGGCCGACTACTGGCCCCACTACCGCGTGAACCAGCGCGTCACCTTCGACACCCCTTCCACCCAATGACAACGAGACACGGAGACAGCTTCATGAGCACGCAAGAGCACCTGCAGTTCTATATCGACGGCCAATGGGTTCCCCCGGCCGTGCCGCGCACGCTGGATGTGATCAATCCGTCCACCGAGGAGGTGGCGGCCCGCATCAGCATGGGCTCGGCCGCCGATGTCGATGCAGCCGTGGCCGCCGCACGCCGCGCGTTCGACGGCTTCTCGCAGACCACGCGCGACGAGCGGCTGGCCCTGCTGGACAAGGTGCTGGCGGTCTACATGTGCCGCATCGACGAGGTGGCGCAGACCATCTCGCTGGAGATGGGCGCGCCGCTGTGGCTGTCGCGCGCGGCCCAGGCCACGGTGGGCGCGGGGCACCTGAAGCAGACCCTGCAGGTGCTCAAGGAATTCGAATTCGAGAGCGTGCGCGGCACCACCGGCATCGTGCATGAGCCCGTGGGCGTGGTGGGCATGATCACGCCCTGGAACTGGCCCATCAACCAGATCATGTGCAAGGTGGCACCGGCCCTGGCGGCGGGCTGCACCATGGTGCTCAAGCCCTCGGAGATCGCGCCGCTCAACGCCATCCTGGTGGCCGAGATCCTGCACGAAGCGGGCGTGCCGGCCGGCGTGTTCAACCTGGTCAACGGCGACGGCCCCTCGGTGGGCGAGGCCATGTCCGTGCACCCCGGCATCGACATGATGACCTTCACCGGCTCCACGCGCGCGGGCATTGCCGTGGCCAAGGCCTCGGCCGATACCGTCAAGCGCGTGACCCAGGAGCTGGGCGGCAAGTCGGCCAACATCGTGCTGGACGATGCCGATATCGAAAAAGCCGTGGCCCAGGGCGTTAACGCCTGCTTCACCAATTCGGGCCAGAGCTGCAACGCACCCACGCGCATGTTCGTGCCGCGCGCCCTGCATGCGCGCGCCGTGGCAGCCGCCAAGGCCGCTGCCGAGGGCATGAAGGTGGGCGATGCACTGGCCGACACCGGCGCCATGCACATGGGCCCCGTGGTCAGCGAGGCGCAGTTCCGCAAGATCCAGGGCCTGATCGAGGCCGGCATCGCCGAAGGCGCCACCCTGGTGGCCGGCGGCACGGGCCGCCCCGAGGGCCTTGCGCGCGGCTACTTCGTGCGGCCCACGGTATTCGCCGACGTGCGCAACGACATGACCATTGCGCGCGAGGAGATCTTCGGCCCCGTGCTGGTCATCCTGCCCTACGACACGGAGGAGGAGGCCATCGCCCAGGCCAACGACACGCCCTACGGCCTGTCGGGCTACGTGCAGTCCGGCAGCCTGGAGCGCGCACGCCGCGTGGCCTCGCGCCTGCGCACCGGCATGGTCCACCTCAACGGCGCGGGGCCGGACTTCGGCGCGCCGTTCGGCGGCTACAAGCAGTCGGGCACGGGCCGGGAATGGGGCGAGCACGGCTTCAAGGAGTACCTTGAAGTGAAAGCCGTGATGGGCTATCAACCCAAGCAAAAAGCCGCCGCCTGAAGGCGGCTGCCTACCCGCGCCGTGCGGCCTCGTAGAGGCCTTCCACGCGCGGGATGTTGCGCTCCAGCTCGCGGATGCGCTCGGGGCCTGCGGGGTGGGTGGACAGGAATTCCAGGCCACCACGGTCGCCCGTGGCCTGGCCCATCTTGCGCCACAGCGAGACCGAGGCCTGGGGGTTGTAGCCGGCGCGCGCAGCCAGTTCCAGGCCCACGAGGTCGGCCTCGCTCTCGTCGCCCCGGCTGAATTTCAGCGACAGCAGCTGGCCGCCCAGGCGGGCCGCCGCATTGCCCAGGTCGCCCAGGCCCAGCAATTGGGCCCCCAGCGAGATGCCGATGCTGGTGGCCTGGTTCTTGGCCAACTGCTCGCGCGAGTGCTCGCGCAGCGCATGGGCCATTTCGTGGCCCATGATCATGGCGATCTCGTCGTCGGTGAGCTGCAGTTGCTCGATGATGCCCGTGTAGAAGGCTATCTTGCCGCCCGGCATGCAAAAGGCATTGATCTCCTTGCTGCCGATCAGATTCACCTCCCAGCGCCAGGCATTGGCACGCGGGTTCCATTGGGCGGTGTACGGAATCAGCCGCCGGGCAATGGCGCGCAGCCGCTGCAGCTGCGGGTTGCTGTCGCCAGCCAGCGCGCCCTGGGCGCGGGCCTTGGCCAGCAGTTGCTGGTACTGGTCGGTGGCGGCGCCTTCCAGCGTCTCGGCCGGCACCAGCTTGCGCAGGCCCGAGGCACCGCCCACCTGCACCTGTGCCGCCACCGGCGCCGTGGCCAGGCCCATGGCCGCCGCGCTGCCGGCCAGCAGAAAACCGCGACGCGCGCGCCAGGGCGCGCAGGCACAGCCCCAGGCGGACGGGGCACAGGGTTCGGAGGAGAGATGGGATGGCTGCTGCATGCCGCCAAGTCTAGCGGCCATGCATGCCTGAAACATGCGGAGAACAGCGCATCGTGAAGAGCGGCGCCGGCCTACAAAGAGTTACGCCATCTGCGCGGCCATCACGGCCCGCTGCGCCCGCATCTCGGCGCCGATCACCAGCATCAGCCCCGCCAACACGGCCAGCAGCCCCAGCCACGATTGCAGCGGCTGCCGCTCGCCCACGACCCACACCGCCAGCACGAAGGCCGCCACGGGCTCGATCAGGCTCAGCGTCACGCCCGTGGGGCCGGAGATGCTGCGCAGCCCGATGGAAAACAGCATGTGCGCCAGGCCCGACACCACCACGCCCAGGTAGACCACCACCAGAACGGCCGCCAGGCTCCACTGCGGCAGGCCGCTTTGCACCAGCGCAATCGGCACCGCCATGCAGGCCGCCCCGGTGAAGACATAGAAATTCACCACGCGCGGCGACATGTGGGTGACCAGGCGCTTGTTGATCAGCGCATAGCCCGCGTACGACAGCCCCGCCAGCAGGCACAGGGCCAGGCCGCTCCAGGACAGCGTGGCGCCGCCCCGTGCCATCACCATGGCCGCGCCTCCCGCCACGCTCACCAGCGTGCCGGCCCACCACAGGGCAGACAGGGGCGCGCGCAGCACCAGCGCCTGCATCAGCCCGGCCCAGATGGGGCCGCTGCCAATGGCCACGGCCGTGCCCACGGCCACGCCCGTGAGCGTCACGCCCTCGTAGAAAAAGATGCTGTAGCCGCCGATTCCCATGGAAGCCAGCACGAACCAGGCCGGACGCAGTCCCAGGTGCACCGGGTTGGGCAGCAGCGGCTGGACGGGTGCCCCGCCCTGCCCGGCCCGCCCGCGCAGCCTCCAATGGGAAACCGCCAGCAGCGCCCCCAGAAACAGGCTGGAGACGGCCAGCTGCGCGGCGCCCACCCAGAACGGCGAGAGCCCGCCCGCGCCCAGGCTTTGCGCCGTGCCCGTCGTGCCCCACAGCACGGCAGCCACGGAGACGAAGGCGATGCCGACGGCGGAGGAAGAAGCGGAAGAGTTGCGAACCATGGCGCCATGTTGCGCCTGGCGCGGCCGGGCATTTGTCGAGAAACGCTCGTAGTCCGGAGGACTGTGAACGGGCTAGCCGCGCAGTTGCCGCGCCGTCACGCCCCGGTCGCGCCGCAGCGCATAGGCCAGGGCGCTGGCCGAGGCATAGCCGCAGCGCAGCGCCGTGGCCTCCAGGGGCAGGCCCCGCGCCAGCCCGCGCTCGGCCGCATCCAGGCGCAGGCCGCGCAGCCAGGCCTGGGGCGGCTGGCCCGCCAGCTCCACAAAGCGCGCGTGAAAGCGCTGGGCGCTCATGTGGCACAGGGCGGCCAGCCGGGCCGTGGGCCAGTCCTCGTGCAGCGCGGCCTGCACCTGCGCGGCCAGCCCTTGCAGGTCCAGCCCCCGGCGCGCCAGCAGGCCGGGCGCCTGCAGCACCTGGGCCAGCTGCTCGGCGGCCGGGCCTTCCGACTCCCGGCCGCGCAGGGCCGGCGGCACGGAAAAGCGCCGCATCCGGTCCAGCCCCGGGCCGCTGGGCGCATCGATGACGAACACGCGCGAGCGCGGCGCCGCCAGGTAGCCGTGGTCCACGCCGGCGGGGATGAGCATGCCGCTGACGGCGTCCACAAAGGCGCTGCGCCCGCCCACCTCCAGCTCCATGCGGCCCTGCAGGGCATAGAGGATTTGCGCATGGCCGTGGGCATGGGCCTGGTGCTCGCCGCTGTAGCTGCGCACCGAGCTGTGCGGCGCGAAGGCGGTATCGGTGGCATCGGCCGCGCCGTCTTGCGCGGCGGCATCGCTGTGGAGGGAAGAGAGGGTGTAGGCCATGGCGGCATCCTGTGCCCGCGATGGTAGCGCGCGCCAGTCCGCGCCACCATGGGCCCGATAATGGCCGCAGCCTGCCGCAGCACAACATGACCGAGCCGTCCACCACCACCCCCTCCGCCCCCTCCACCGCCGCCGAAACGCCCCGCCGCAGCTGGGGCCAGACCCTGCGCGTCTATGCCGAGCCGGCCAGTCTGCGCATGCTGGCCCTGGGTTTTTCGGCAGGCCTGCCGCTGCTGCTGGTGCTGGGCACGTTGTCGTTCTGGCTGCGCGAGGCCGGCGTGGACCGCACCACCATCGGCTACCTGAGCTGGGTGGGCCTGGCCTATGCCTTCAAGTGGGTCTGGTCGCCGCTGGTGGACCGCATGCCGCTGCCGCTGCTCACGCGCTGGCTGGGGCGGCGGCGCGGCTGGCTGCTGTTCGCGCAGATGCTCATCGTCGCCGGGCTGTGTGGCATGGCATTCAACGATCCGCGCGTCTCGCTCACGCCGCTGGTGTGGTGCGCGCTGGCCGTGGCCTTCGGATCGGCCACGCAGGACATTGCGCTGGACGCCTACCGCATCGAATCGGCCGACACCGAGCGCCAGGCCGCGCTGGCCGCCACCTACCAGACCGGCTACCGGCTGGCCATGATCTGGGCCGGCGCCGGCGTGCTGTGGCTGGCCGCCCGCGCCGAGGTGGCGGGCACGGCGGGCTACCAGAGCGGCGCCTGGCAAGTGGCCTACCTGGCCATGGCCGCCTCCATGGCCGTGGGCATGCTGACCGTGCTGCTCTCGCCGGAACCGGTGCCACGCCCGCTGGCGCCTGCCCGCAACGCGGCCGAGTGGCTGCACAGCGCGCTGGTCGAGCCCTTTGCCGACTTCCTGGGCCGCTACCGCTGGCAGGCGCTGCTGGTGCTGGGCCTGATCGCCATCTACCGCATCAGCGACGTGGTCATGGGCATCATGGCCAACCCCTTCTACGTGGACATGGGCTTCACCAAGGACGAAGTGGCCGCCGTGACCAAGGTGTACGGCGTGATCATGACGCTGGCGGGCGCCTTCCTGGGCGGGGCGCTGGCCATGCGCTGGGGCGTGATGCGCGTGCTGATGCTGGGCGCCGCGCTGTCGGCCGCCACCAACCTGCTGTTCGCCTGGCTGGCCACGCGCGGCCATGACGTGAATGCGCTGGTCTGGGTGGTGAGCGCGGACAACCTGGCCGGCGGCATCGCCTCGGCGGCCTTCATCGCCTACCTGTCGGGGCTGACCAATGTGCAGTACTCGGCCACGCAGTACGCGCTGTTCAGCTCCATGATGCTGCTGGCGCCCAAGTGGCTGGCCGGCTTCTCGGGCGCCTTTGTCGATGCGCATGGCTACGTGAGCTTCTTCCAGGCCACGGCCCTGCTGGGCCTGCCCGTGCTGGTGCTGATCGCGCTGGCCTCGCGCGTGCATGCGGTGCGGCCCGCGCAACGCGGCAGTTGAGCGGCTGGCCGCAGGCTGCGCTGTTTTACCGAACTTTACGCAAGCGACAAGCACGGCTGACGGGGCGCTGCGAGCATCGTCGCAATACGACGCCAGGCCCCAGCATGAATACACTGCCCTCCATGAGTACGCACCATCTTCTGATGATCGAAGACGACACCCGCCTCGCGCAGATGGTGGGTGACTACCTGGGCAACAACGGCCTGCAGGTCACGCACATGGGTGATGCCCGCAGCGGCCTGGAGCAGCTGCAGCCCGCCGACGGCGTGCCGGGCGCCGACCTGCCCGACCTCGTCATCCTCGACCTCATGCTGCCCGACATGGACGGCCTGGAGGTCTGCCGGCGCATCCGCGCCCTGCCCGGCCCCGCAGCCCAGGTGCCGGTGCTGATGCTCACGGCCAAGGGCGACCCCATGGACCGCATCATCGGCCTGGAGATCGGCGCCGACGACTACCTGCCCAAGCCCTTCGAGCCGCGCGAGCTGCTGGCGCGCATCCGCGCCATCCTGCGCCGGCGCGGCGGCGGCGGCGAGGGCTCGGCCGCAGGCCAGCCGACCACGGCACTGCGCTTCGGCAGCCTGGAGATCGACCGCGACGCGCGCAGCGTCACCGTGGCGGGCCAGCCCTGCGAGCTGACCTCCTACCAGTTCGACCTGCTGGTCACGCTGGCCGAGCGCGCGGGCCGCGTGCTCACGCGCGACCAGATCATGGAGGCCGTGCGAGGCCGCGAGCTGGAGGCCTTCGACCGCTCCATCGACGTGCACATGGGCCGCATCCGCGCCGCCATCGAGGCCGACCCCAAGGCGCCCAAGCGCATCCTGACCGTGCGCGGCGTGGGCTACGTCTTCGCCAAACAACAAGACTGACCGCTGCATGAAGCTGCTGTCCCTCTTCTCCCAGCGCCTGTACCTGCGCATCTGGCTGGCCGTGGTCGGCGGCGTGGCCGTGCTCACGCTGACGGTGGCCTGGGCCTGGCAGATCGCGGCCGAGCAGAACGCGCAGAACGTGCAAAGCGCCAGCTCGCCGCCCTCGCGCGACGTGGCCATGCGCGACGGCCAGGGCAACGTGATCGCCCAGGGCCGTGCGCGGCGCCTGCCCGGCCCGCCCGAGGAGGGGCTGCGCTTCGAGATCGAAGGCACGGACGGCCAGACCTACATGCTGCACATGGCGCCGCGCCCGCCGCGCGGCGACCGCCCGCCGCACGACGGCGCCGCCGCCTTCTGGCTGCGCCCGCCCTTCGGCTTTCTGTGGCTGCTGGGCCTGGTGGGCGTGGCCGTGGCCGTGGGCGTGTTCCCCATCATCCGCCGCCTGCTCAAGCGGCTGGAGAACCTGCAGCGCGGCGTCAAGCGCTTTGGCGAGGGCGACCTGTCGGTGCGCGTGCCCGAGCACGGCAGCGACGAGGTGGCCGACCTGGCCCACCAGTTCAACGCCGCCGCCGCGCGCATAGAGACCCTGGTGACCTCGCACAAATCGCTGCTGGCCAATGCCTCGCACGAGCTGCGCTCGCCGCTGACGCGCATCCGCATGGGCCTGGAATTCATGGGCGACGACCCGGCCAGCGCCCGCGCGCGCGCCGAGATCCAGCGCAACATCAGCGAGCTGGACCAGCTGGTGGACGAGATCCTGCTGGCCAGCCGGCTGGAGACCTATGAGGGCGACGTGGGCACGATCGAGCCCGTGGACCTGATCGGCCTGGCCGCCGAGGAATGCGCGCGCGTGGATGCCGATCTGGACCTGCAGTCCACCGACGCGCTGGAAGTGCCCGGCATCTCCAAGCTGCTGCGCCGCGCCGTGCGCAACCTGCTGGAGAACGCGCGCCGCTACAGCCAGGGCGCCATCACGCTGGAGCTGGCGCGCCAGGACGCCATGGCCGAGATCCGCATCTGCGACCACGGCCCCGGCGTGGCGCCGGCCCACCGCGAGCGCATCTTCGAGAAGTTCTTCCGCCTGCCCGGCGCCAGCGAGCGCTCGGGCGGCGTGGGCCTGGGCCTGGCCCTGGTGCGCTCCATCGCCCAGCGCCACGGCGGCAGCGTGCACTGCGAGGGCCGCGCCGACGGCCAGCCGGGCGCCTGCTTCGTGCTGCGGCTGCCGCTGGCCTGAGCTGCCGCCTGCGGCTCAGCCGCGCCGGTGCTGCCACTCCACACGTTCCACCAGGTCCCTGAGCAGGTCGAAATGCCAGCGGGTGCGCTTGAGCAGGCGGCCGTAGCGCGAGCGGGGAAAGCGGTAGGCGCCATCGGCCAGCTCGATGGCGCAGGATGCCAGGTGCCACTGCTGCTCGAACGCCTGGTGGCTCTCCGGCGGGTCGGCGCGCATGCGGCGTATGTGCGCCAGCGCCAGCTCCACCGCGCATTCCACGTCGAACTGGCGGGCCTTGCGGTCGGGCTTTTTGCCACAGACCTCGGCCAGGGTGACCAGCCGCCCCTCGATGACGACCAGACAGACATGCATGGCCTGCCACGCGCTGGGCCAGTCGGAAGGCCTTGCGGCTTGCGACCGCTTGGGCAACGGCTGCGCCTGCACTGCCGCACCGGCAGTGTTTTTGCGGGATGTCATGGGGTCAGCCCTCCTGATAGAGAAGAGGGCTGGAAGGGGCAAGCGCAGCGCTGGGGCTGGCAAGGATGGGGAGGGTCATGGTCTGTTTTCCTACGAGATCACAGAAAACCACCGGTTGAGTTTCTACGCACAACAGGTGGGCGTGGTGGTTAGAAACACGTCCGTAGCCGTGCGGGCGTCCTTGCGGATAGCCCCCACCACGCCCGAAACCATGCGGACAGGCGCAAGCAAATGCGCCAATCCGACGAGATAAGGCATGACAAAGCCCCGCTTTAAGGTGGGGGCTGCAACCTCACGGAAGGTGTTTCTACGCACCGGGCCTTTCGGCTTGCGGGCAGTTTAACGGGGCCAGGGCGGGCCGGCCAGCCGCGCGCTCAATCCCGGCCCAGGTGCTCGCACAGAAAGTCGATGAACACGCGGGTCTTGCGCGGCAGGTGGCTGCTGTCGGGAAAGACCACGCTGATGGGCTGGGGCGGCAGGGCGTGGTCGGGCAGCACGCGCTGCAGCACGCCGCCGGCCAGGTCGTCCTCCACAAACCACGCAGGCAGCACGGCCACGCCCAGCGAGGACCGGGCCAGGGCGCGGATGGCGGTGGAGGAGTTGGATTGGTGGGCCGCCCGGCCCACCACGTCCACGCCCTGGCCGCCGGCAGTGCGCAGCGTCCAGGCCGTGGGATGGGCGAGGTTGCTGTTGGCAATCCAGGGCAGGTCTGCCAGGTCTTCGGGCCTGCGCACGGGATGGCTGCGCAGGAAGGCGGCCGAGGCCACCAGCACGATGTCGTAGCCGGCCAGCCTGCGGCTTTTGAAGCTGGAGTCCGCCAGGTGGCCCAGGCGCACGACCAGGTCCAGCTTTTCGGCCACCAGGTCGCTCAGTGAAGAGTTGACGTCATAAGCCACCGAGATGCCCGGGTAGCGCTCCAGGAAGGCCGGGATCAGCGGAAGAATGTACTTCTCCCCGTATTCGCTGGTGGTGCTGATGCGCAGCCGGCCCGCGATGCGGTTGCCGCTGTGCATGGCGTTGTCGAAGGCGCTGCCCACGTCGCGGACGATGCCCTTGAACTCGTCGTAGAACTCCCGCCCGGTTTCCGTCAGGGCGATGCTGCGGGTGTTGCGCACCAGCAGGGCCACCGACAGCGCCTCTTCCAGCGCCTTGACGTGCAGGCTGGCCATGGCCTTGCTGATGCCCAGGAAGTCCGCCGCCCTGGTGTAGGAGCCGAAATCCACCACGGCCAGAAACGTCTGCGCGCGGTGCAGCAGCGTGTGCATGGCCGTGCTTGTGGGGGTCATTGTTCAATCCAGTCAAACAAAGAGTCCAGCATAGCCCCATCGACGTGGCCGCCCGCGCTCTTTAGTCTTGCCCCTCCTGAAAGCGCAAGATGACATACCGATACCGCCTGGCCACCGTTTTCCTGATGGGTTTCTTCGTCGACTGCATCAACATCTTCATGCCCGCCGTCGCGCTGCCCACGATTGCGGCCGAGTTCCATGTGGGCATCTCGGCCGGGGCCTGGGTGGCCAATGCCTACATGCTGGGATTGACGCTGGCCATTCCCCTCGCCCCCTGGCTGGCCGACCGCTGGGGCGCGCGCGGGATGATGGCGGGCTCCATGCTGGCATTCGCCCTGGCTGCCTGGGCCTGCGGCGAGGCGGGCAGCTTCGGCCAGCTGGTGGGCTGGCGCTTCATCCAGGGCATGGCGGGCGGCCTGGTGATTCCCGTGGGCCAGGCCCTGGCCTTCAATCGGTTCCAGGGACCGGAGCGCGCGCGTGTCTCCACGCTGGTCATGGCCGTGGCGCTGATCGCACCGGCCCTCTCGCCCTGGCTGGGCGGGCTGATCGTGGACCACGGCTCCTGGCGCTGGGTGTTCCATTCCAATATTGCGCTGGCCCTGGCCGCCGCAGGCCTGGCCTGGCTGTGGGTGCGCGATGCACCGGCCACGGCCCGGCAGCGGCCGGACCTCAAAGGCCTGGGGCTGGTCAGCGCCGCGCTGGCCGCTTGGCTGCTGGGCATGTCGCTCTATGGCGCAGGCCAAGGTTCGGGCCAGGGCCTGGCGCTGGCCTGGCTGGGCATGGCGGCGGGCCTGGCCTTCACGGTGCTGTATGCCATCCATGCCCGCAAGACGGCCCACCCCATTGTGGAACTGCAACTGCTCAAAAGCCCGCGCCTGCGCATGTCGGTGGCCGTCTACCACGCCATTCCCGGCGTGTTCACGGGCGTGAACCTGCTCAACATCTTCTACCTGCAGGACATGCTGCACCTGAGCGCGCAGGCCACAGGCCGATTCATGATGGTCTACGCCTGCGGCGCCCTGGTGTCCATGCTGGTGGGCGGCCGGCTGTACAACCGCGCGGGCGCACGGCCCCTGTTCATCGCCAGCATGGTGCTGCACAGCCTGGGCATTGCGGCGCTGGCCGCCGTGGCAGCCCCTGCCGACCCCTGGCTGCTGGCGGCCGCCTACGGCCTGATGGGCCTGGGCGGCGGCCTGGGGGCCAATACCGCGCAGACGACGGCGCTGCTGGACTTCGATGGCCGGCAGACGCAGCAGGCCAGCGTGATCTGGAACCTCAACCGGCAGATGGCCTTCAGCGTGGGCGCTGCGTTCTTCCTGATGGTTTTCAACACGCTCGCCACCCGCCTGGACGCAGGCCGGGCCTATCACATGACGTTTCTGATCGCATCGCTGGCAGGGCTTGTGCCCCTGCTGAAACTGCGATCGCTGCACACCCCCAAGGACCACCATGCAAGACAACAAGCCCATCGACCGTGACATTGACATCGGCATCGCCGAACGCAGCATCCACCAGGTGCACGAGCTGATCCACACCGTCTTCACCCAACCAGCGGGCGCACAGGCTGCGCTGCAGGCGCTGATGCCGCAGTTCAGCCCGGAGTTCAGCATGGTGACCACCACGGGCAGACTTGTCGGCCTGGACGATGTGGAACAGATGTTCAGGCGCGCGGCCGGCCAGCGGCCAGGGCTGGAGATATCCGTCTCCGACATGCAGCCCGTATGGCAGGACACGGCCGGCCTGGCCATGCGCTATCTGGAAACCCATCGCCTGGACGGCGTGGAGACCTCGCGCCGATCAGTCGTGATCCTCAAACGTGCGGGCCAAGGGGTGCTGTGGCACTACCTGCATGAGACGGCCCTGGGCTGATGGCCCAGTCCGCGCTCGCCGCTCAGCCCCGCAGGTAGCGGTCGGCGATGCTGCCGGGCACGTAGAGGCCGCGCTCCAGGTAGAAGTCCAGCTTCTTGCGGTCGGGGGCGCGCAGCTTGATGAGCGGCACAGGCGCCTGTTCGGTGCGCGAGAACATCAGGCGGATCTTGAGCGGGGTGCGGCCCCAGTTACCCTGCACGTGCAGGAAGAAGGGGCCGTCCTCGGCCTTGGCCAGCCGCAGGCGGTAGCTGCCGCCGGCGCGCAGCACGCGCTGCATGGCCAGGTGCATGCTGAGGTAGGCGGGCATGTCGATGCCCTGGCGCAGTTGCTCGTATTCGCCGGCCTGCTGGAGCTGGGCGATATAGGCCTCGCCCGTCTGCGGCAGGACCTGTTCCACGTATTCCTTGTGCAAGGCCGCGATGAAGGCGCTGCCCGGGGGCGCGGCCATGAGCCAGTTCTCGACCACGGGCACCTGCGGGTCGCGGGTGTAGCGCTCCAGGTAGTAGGCGACCAGGTCGGCGCCGCTGCGCTGCTGCTGCTCCAGCAGCCAGTCCAGCGGCTCGGTGAGGATGGTGCTGGCGTCCAGCCAGATGCCGCCGTGGCGGTGCAGCAATTCCAGGCGCAGCCAGTCCGAGCGCTTGGCCACGGGCAGCTGCTGCAGGTTGCCGGGCAGTTGCGGCACGTATTGCGGCAGTTGCGCGTCGTTGAGGATGCGCAGGCTGTAGCCAGGGTTCAGGCGGGCCCAGTTGTCGAAGCAGCGCTGTATGAGCAGTGGCACCGAGTCGCCATTCCAGTAGGCCCAGATGATGCGGGGTATGGGCGTGGAGACGGGCACGGGCGCCGCAGGCCCGATGTCATGGCTGCGGAAGTCGGGCGCGGGGCCCTGCTCCAGGCGGCGTGGGAAGGTGGCGTAGAAGCGGCGCATGCCGGCCGCCAGCCACAGCTCGCCCCGGGTTTTCAGTTTCAGGCCGCTCATGCGTGGGCTCCCGGTGTTCCCAGTTGCTGCGCGCGGCGCTCCCAGCTGCGCAGCTTCCATGCGCGCAGCCACCAGCCGCGCCGCAGATAGGCCTGGCGCAGGGCCGGCAGGGACAGCGGGGAGATGCGGCCGAAGTCCGCCAGGAACTGCTGCGCCAGCGCCTGCCGCTGCGCGGGCGGCATGTCCCGCTGCCGGTCAAGAAATCGCAGGGCGCCGATGAGGTTGCGCGCGGCCTGGTGCGCCCAGGCGAACTGCAGGCGCCCGTCGTTGCGCAGCGCATCGTCCTGCAGGGCTTGCACGGCCTGCGCCAGCGGCCACAGGGCGGCGGACTGGTCTGCCGCCTTGACCGGCGTCATGGACGCAAGGATGGAGTTGGCACGCTGCCGGTAGGCCACCCAGGGCTGGGGGCAGTAGTAGAAGCTGGCGCAGCGCAGCGCCATCTGCGGCATGGTCATCATGTCTTCGAAATAGCGGCCTGCAGGAAAGCGCAGGCCGGCATCCCACAGGCTGCGGCGCGAGATCTTGGACCAGGCATGCAGCTGCCCCGTGCGCAGCAGGCCGGCCAGCAGGGCGCCACGGTCCTGCGAGCACTGCAGCGTGGGGCCCTGGAAGCTGTGCCGGTGCGCCTCGCCGCGCAGGCGGTGCTTGAGGCGCGGGGCCTCGCGCCAGACGGAGAAGTCGCAGAGCACGGCATCGGGCGCATGTTGTTTCACGATGGCCGACAGCCCGGCAATCGCGCCGGGCAGCAGCTTGTCGTCGGAGTCCAGGAACCACAGGTAGTCGCCCGTGGCCGCATCGATCATGGTGTTGCGCGCCGCGCTCAGGCCGGCGTTGCGCTCGTGCTGCATGAGCTGCAGGCGGCCGGGCCAGCGCTGGTCCAGCTGCTGCATCAGGGCCCAGGAGCCATCGGTGGAGCAGTCGTCCAGCACCAGCACCTGCACGCCGGCATCGGCCTGGTCCATGACGGACTGCAGGCATTCCTCCAGGTAGGGCAGCACGTTGTAGACGGGCACCAGGATGCTGAGCCAGGTCACGGACGCTCCCCCTGCAGCAGGCGGGCGAACAGGTCTTCGTACTGGCCGGTCATGCGCTGCAGGCTGTAGTGCGACAGGGCTTCCTGCCGCGCGGTGGCGGCCATGCGCACGGCGGCCTCGTCATCCTGCAGCGCCTGCTGCAGGGCGTCGGCCAGCGATTCAGGGTCGGCGTGCCCGGCCAGCAGGCCGTTGTCGCCGGGCCGCACCACTTCCTGCACGCCCACCACGCGGCTGCCCACCACCACGCAGCCCGCCGCCATGCCTTCCAGCAGGGACAGGGGCATGCCCTCGTAGTGCGTGGACAGCACGCAGACGCGGTGCGCACGCAGCAGGCCGGGCACGTCGTTGCACATGCCGATGAATTGCACCTGGTCCTGCAGACCCAGCTCGGCGCTGAGCCGCTGCGCCGCCTGCTGGGCGCGCGCCTTGCCGCCGCCGGCCAGGGTCAGCGTGGGCTTGAGGCCGCGCTGGCGCAGCACGGCCAGCGCGCGCAGCAAGGTGGCATGGTCCTTTTGCCGCGCAAAGCGCGCGGCCATGACGATGTCCGGGCGGCGCTGCAGCAAGGGGGGAGGCTCCTGCAGATAGGGCTCGGGCCGGATGCCGTTGCTGATGGCCATCAGCTTGGCGGCAGGAAAGCCGCGGTCCTGCAGGCTCTGGCGCACGCCTTCGGAGCAGCCGACGATGGCGGCCGTGCGCTCGGTCAGCCACAGGGCCTGCGCCAGCCGCCAGCGCGTGTAGCGCTCGCGCGAGTTGTGTTCCACATGCACCAGGCAGGGCACGCCGGCCCACAGCGCGGCAAAGCGGCCCCAGAGGTGGTCGCTGAACCCATGGGCGACGACGATGTCCGGCCGAAAATCCAGGCAGATGCGGCGCAGTTGCCAGACGGTGGCGGCATGGGACCAGCCGGCGACCACGTCGACATCGATGCCGCCGTCGCGCAGCTTCTGCACGCGTTCATCGGAGGTATTGCGCTTGCGCCGAAGCACCAGCCGGGCGTCGAAGCGGCCCGACGCGCGGTGCGCCGACACCAGATCCACCGCCACCTGGGTGGCACCCGAGAAGCCGCCCGTCACGAAGTGCAGCACCCGGGGCCGGGCGGTGGTGGCGCGCTCCGTCACCGCACGGCTCCGCTGGCCCTTTCCAGGCCATGCAGCGATGACCACAGGGCCACCACGAGGAAGACGAAGAAGACGATGCCGCTGTTGTGCACGAAAAATTGCTGTGACATGCCGAACGCCAGGTACATGGCTGGCATCAGGCTGCCCAGGATACGCAGCAGCAGGGCCTCGCGCCAGGGGGTGCTGTCCGCAGGCCACAGCGCCATGCGCCGCCGCGAGGGCCAGAACAGCCACAGCAGCGAGATGAACAGCGCTGCCTGCAGCAGAACGCCCGGCACGCCGAGCTTGACCCAGATGTCCAGGAAGTCGTTGTGGATGAAGTTGTATTCGCGGATGGACTGGCCATAGCTGCCGGCGTCCACGCGCCGGTGCATCTCGTCCACATAGCCCTGCATGCCCCAGCCCAGCAGAGGCTTCTCGCCGATCATCTGCACGGCCAGCCGGTACTGCTCCAGCCGGGTGCCCAGCGAGGTGTTGGAGTTGCCGGCATGAAGGTAGGTGCTCACATCCAGGTAGACCTCATCCACGCGCTCGCTGACGCGCGGGATGAAGGCCATCACGGTGGCCAGCGCCACCACAATTGCAGCGCAGCCCAGCAACAGGCGCCCGAAGTACTGCGGGCGGTACATGCGCACCAGCACCATCAGCATGAAGAACATCGGCAACAGCGCCAGCCACCCGCCGCGCGAGCCCGACAGCAGCGAAGCCAGCGCCCCCAGCGCTGCAGCCGCCAGCACCAGCAGGCGCCAAAGCAGGGAGCGCTGGTGCCAGAAGGACACGGCATAGATGCAGGAGAAGCAGCCCAGCAGCAAGGCCATGTTGCCCCACTGGATGGCATTGGTGTAACCCGTGGCCCGTTCCATGCCCAGCACGCAGACCTGCCACAGGGCCATGAAGCCCGCGCCTGCGCTGCCCAGCGGAATGCCCCACAGGAAGATCCGCGCCGTGGGCGGATAGCACATGGCGAACAGCAGGCTGACCGCGCCCAGGATGAATTTCACGGGCCGGTCGAACTGCCCGGTGCCCCCGTCCAGCACGGACAGGAAGTACCACATCACCGCCATGCCCATGAACAGCGCGACCAGCAGCCAGGTGCCGTTGGACTGCCGGTATCTGACCCAGCGAGGCAGAAAACACAGGGCGCCCAGGACCATGAGGCCGGCGCCATAGGAATAGCCCGAGCGCAGCCACAAGGCCAGCCCGGGCACCAAAATAGCGGCCAGGGTCGTGAGGAGCCCTGGCAGCTTCGACTTGTCAAATCTCATCAAGACCGCAACTTTCTGCCCCAAAATGCGGGCATTCCGCTTTCCATCCGCTCATGAAAAAAATTCCTGCGGTCTTATTCAGGCTGCTCCATCGCTGGGCGGCGCCTTCCAAAATCGGCGCAGATTACACCATGCCTGCGCCCTTGCAGCTGCCCCCATCGCCCCCGGCAGCCGATGGTCTTGCAGCGGAAATCCCGAAAACGATCTGGACGTACTGGAACCAGTCCGGCCTGGATCCCTTCGTCCAGCAGTGCGTGGACAGCTGGCGGCGGCAGTGCCCGGATCACCAGGTCATCGTCGTGACGCCAGAGAACCTGGGACAGTACGTCGCCTGCGGCGACCTTCCTGCGGCGTTTGCCGAACTCCATCCCACCAAGCAATCGGACTGGCTTCGCCTGTACCTGGTGGCACACCACGGCGGCTACTGGTTCGACGCCACCACGCTGCTGACCGCGCCGCTGGACTGGATGAGCGCCTCCCCCGGCGCAGGCGCTGCCGAGCTGGCAGGCTTCTACCTTGAGGGCTTCACCAGGGACAGGCGCTACCCCGTGATCGAAAGCTGGTCATTCTGCGCTCCGGCCGGCTCGCGCTTTGTATCGGAATGGCAAAAGGAGTTTCACCAGGCGCTGATCGTGGACGGCCCCGAGGCCTATCTGCAGCGCCTGCAGTCGCGGCCCGACGCCGCCGAGCTGCTGCAGGGCATTCCCGATCCAAATTACCTTCTGATCCATGTGACGGCCCAGCAGGTGATGCGGCGCCTGCCCGATGCCCGGCTCACGCTGTTCAAGGCCGAGGACACGGCCTTCTTCTATCACTCTGCCCTGCGCTGGAAGTGGTACCTGCTCTACCCCCAGCTGTGCCTGGCGAAGGCGCCGCAGGTGGCGGCGCCCATCGTCAAGCTGCGCGGCGGGGAGCGGCGCCATTTCACGGACATGCTGGCTTTGCACGGAGGTGCTGCGCCCGGCAGCATCTGGAGCCGCGCGCTGTCGGCGCGCTGAGACACACAAAGCGGGCCGAGGCCCGCTTTGTTCAATGCCCGCCTGCGAAGACTTCGCCGGCTTTCAGGCGGTACAGCGTGCCGCAGTAGGGGCACTTGGCTTCGCCGGTGTGGGCCACGTCCAGGTAGACCTTGGGATGGCTGTTCCACAGCTTCATGTCGGCCTTGGGGCTGGGGCAGAACACGCCGCCCTGGGCGTTGAGGTCCTTGGCCGCCAGTTCGACGGTGGCATTCGTTGTCATGCTTGCTTATCTCTTTCGTGGGTCTCTAGGGATGTTCAGACCCGAGTCAGCCAATGGGCGTACTTGGGGTTGCGGCCGTTGACGATGTCAAAGAAGGCCTGCTGGATCTTTTCGGTGAGGGGGCCGCGGCTACCCGCGCCGATCTCGATGCGGTCTACCTCGCGGATGGGCGTGACTTCGGCGGCCGTGCCGGTGAAGAAGACTTCGTCGGCGATGTACAGCTCGTCGCGCGTGATGCGCTTTTGCACCACTTCCAGGCCCAGGTCCTTGCAGATGTGCATCACGGTATTGCGCGTGATGCCGTTGAGCGCGCCGGCCGACAGGTCGGGCGTGTAGACCACGCCGTCCTTGATGACGAAGATGTTCTCGCCCGAGCCCTCGGAGACGAAGCCCGAGGCGTCCAGCAGGATGGCCTCGTCGTAGCCGTCGTCCAGCGCCTCGGTGTTGGCCAGGATGGAGTTGGTGTAGTTGCTCACCGCCTTGGCCTGGCTCATGGTGATGTTCACATGGTGGCGCGTGAAGCTGGAGATCTTCACGCGGATGCCGCGCTGCATGCCTTCTTCGCCCAGGTAGGCGCCCCAGGCCCAGGCCGCGACCATCAGGTGGATGGTGTTGCCCTTGGGGGAGACGCCCAGCTTGCGGTCGCCGATCCAGGTCAGCGGGCGCAGGTAGCACGATTCCAGCTGGTTGGCGCGCACGACCTCGACCTGGGCCTGGTTCACCGCTTCCTGGGTGAACGGGATCTGCATGCGCAGGATCTTGGCGCTGTTGAACAGGCGCTTGGTGTGGTCTTCCAGGCGGAAGATGGCCGTGCCCTGCTCGGACTTGTAGGCCCGCACGCCCTCGAATGCGCCGCAGCCGTAGTGCAGCGTGTGGGTCAGCACATGGATCTTGGCATCGCGCCAGTCCACCAGCTGGCCATCCATCCAGATCTTGCCGTCACGGTCGGCCATCGAGGGAACAACGGGGCTCATAGGAACATCCTTGGGGGTATTGAACAGAACACCAACCCGGTATTTTAGGGCGCAGGGGCTGCCTCGGGGGCCGCAGACGCCGGCTCGGGCTCGGGCGTGGGGCGTACCAGGGTCCACTTCATGAGACGGCCACTCTTGAACTCGCAGGTCACATGCGACTGCGTGCCGTCGGTCCAGCGGTAGATCTCGGGCTGCTGGCCCTCCTCGGACAGGCGCTCGCCCAGGGAGCGCGTCATGGCCACCACGTGCATCAGCGAGACCTTGGGCTTGAGCTTGACGTTGAGCATGACGGCGCTGCCCACATAGCCCATGGGCCGGTCCGCGGCCTTCCTCATGATGGACATCAGCCGCGTGAAATGCAGCAGCAGCCACATCATGATGCCGCCGCCCACGGCGACCACACCCATCCAGCCATAGGACTGGTGCGCAGCCACCAGCAGTACGAGCAGGCCCAGAGGAATCAGGATATTGCGCAAATTCATGGCGCCGATTGTCTTATGGAGGCGCCGCAGGGCCGCTGCGGACAGTGCGTATGCCCCCGCAATGCGCTCGGCAAGCGCGTCAGCCCATCCCTCGGACGATGTTCATGGCCTCGTCCACGCGTTCGACGGCATGAACGGTCAGACCCGGGATGGCCTTCTTGGGCGCATTGGCCTTCGGTACCACGGCCATGGTGAAGCCCAGCTTGGCGGCTTCCTTCAGTCGCTCCTGGCCGCGCGGCGCGGGGCGCACTTCGCCGGCCAGGCCCACTTCGCCAAAGGCGAGGAATCCCTTGGGCAGGGCGCGGCCACGCAGGCTGGAGGTGATGGACAGCATGACGGCCAGGTCGGCCGCAGGCTCGCTGATGCGCACGCCGCCCACGGCGTTGACGAACACATCCTGGTCCGCGCAGGCCACGCCCGCGTGGCGGCTGAGCACGGCCAGCAGCATGGCCAGCCGGTCGCGGTCCAGGCCCACGGACAGGCGCCGGGGCGCGGGGCCGCCCTGGTCGACCAGGGCCTGTATCTCCACCAGCATGGGGCGCGTGCCCTCCAGCGTGACCAGCACGCAGGAGCCGGGCACGGGCTCGCTGTGCTGGGACAGGAAGATGGCGCTGGGGTTGGTCACGCCCTTGAGGCCCTTCTCCGTCATGGCGAAGACGCCGATCTCGTTGACCGCACCAAAGCGGTTCTTGATGGCGCGCACCAGGCGAAAGTTGCTGTGCGTATCGCCCTCGAAGTAGAGCACCGTGTCCACCATGTGCTCCAGCACGCGCGGGCCGGCCAGTGCGCCTTCCTTGGTCACGTGGCCGACCAGGATCACGGTGATGCCCGTGGTCTTGGCCGCGCGCGTGAGGTGGGCCGCGCATTCGCGCACCTGGGCCACCGAGCCCGGCGCCGAGGACAGCTGGTCCGAGTACACGGTCTGTATGGAGTCGATGACGACCACGGCCGGCTGGGTGGCCTCCATGGTGGCGAGGATCTTCTCCAGCTGGATCTCGGCCAGCACGTTGACCTGGCTGGCCTCCAGCCCCAGGCGGCGCGAGCGCAGCGCGACCTGGGCACCGCTTTCCTCGCCCGTGACATACAGCGTGGGCAGGCCGACGCGGTGCAGCGCGTCCATGGCCTGCAGCAGCAGGGTGGACTTGCCGATGCCGGGATCGCCACCAATCAGCACCACGCCGCCTTCGACAATGCCGCCGCCCAGCACGCGGTCCAGCTCCTCGATGCCGCTGGGCGTGCGCGCCACGTCCTGGGCCTCGATGGCCGACAGCGGCATCACGGCCTGGACATTAGCCAGGCCCGCATAGCCCTGGGGCTGGCTGAGCCGGTTCTTGCCCGCGCTCGCAGGCTCGGCAACGGCCTCGATCAGCGAGTTCCAGGCCCCGCAGGCCGGGCACTTGCCCAGCCAGCGCGGGCTGGTGCCTCCGCAGGCATTGCAGATGAACGTGGTTTTGTCTTTGGCCATGGGGTGAGCACTATACCGAGGGGTGGCCGCCGCCCTGGCACGCATGTTTCGCGCCTATCGCAGTTGCGTGACGGAAAGATATCGGTTATAGTTCACTTCTTCGCTGCAGAAAATGCAGTGAAAACGAAATTACTGCGGATTACCGCGCGATGGAGCAGTCTGGTAGCTCGTTGGGCTCATAACCCAAAGGTCGGAGGTTCAAATCCTTCTCGCGCAACCACCACGAAAAAAAGCCCACTTCGGTGGGCTTTTTTTCGTCTGTGCTATCCGTTCTTTTCTCCAGGCAGGTCAGCTCGGATCGTTCAGGTCTTCATGGTGGTCGGCCGTGCCCTGCTTCCAGTAGGAGGCCACGCGCATGCGCTTGGGCGATGCGCCCTTGGCCAGCAGCAGGCGACGCAGCTCGGCCATGGCGCTGTGCTCGCCCGCCGCCCAGATATAGCCGTCGTCCTGGGGCAGCTCCAGCGCCTGCACGGCATCGGCCAGCGATTCGACCCAGTCGCAGTCCAGCCGGGCCGTGCTGCTCCACTGACGGCGGTCGGCCGGGTTGCGCAGCTGCACGCGCACCACGGCGCGGCTGCCGGCGGGCAGCTCGGCCAGGCGCCGCTCGATGGCGGGCATGGCGGTCTCGTCGCCGAACAGCCAATGCCATGGCAGGTTGGCCGAGATCACCAGGCTGCCGCGCGGACCGGCCAGGCCCACCCACTGGCCCAGCGGGGCGGTCAGGGCCCATTCGGTGGCGGGGCCGGCATCGTGCAGCGCGAAATCCATGATGAGGTTCTGGCGCGCGGCGTCGTAGCGCAGCGGCGTGTAGTCGCGCAAGGTGGGACGCTCGTCCTCCACGAAGGTCGGACGGCCATCGAGCAGCACGGGAAGCGCGGGCAGTTCGCGCCCGGCCTGCGGCAGGATGAGCTTGACGTGGTCGTCAAAGCCGGCGCTCACGAAGTCCTCCAGATCGGGGCCGCCCAGGGTCAGGCGGACAAAGCCGGGGGTGGGCTGCTCGCGCGAGAGCAATTGCACATGGCGGGCGCGGAAGGAATGGCGAACACGGTGGACGACGGGCGCCGGTGTCACGGCAGAGGTGGCTGGATTGGGCAAGTTCATTGGCGAAACGGCCTGCGACGGCCTAGAATGTTGATTTAGTCCACCAATTCTCTGTCATCCGTTGACTTTGTCAACGTATTTCCACAAGACCCTGCCATGAATGCCTCCCTGCCCGCCGATATCTTCGAGGCCATGCACGAGCTGCTGCACCTGTTCCGCTCGCGCATGCGCGAGGACATGGAGTCCATGGAGCCCGGGCTGACGCCCAACGAGGTGCGCGTGCTGATGTACGTGGGCCGGCACCCGGGCCGCACGCAAAGGGATCTGGTCGACCACAGCCACATGGACAAGGCCCAGCTCGCGCGCATGCTGGCGCAGCTGCAGGAGCAGGGATGGCTGGACCGCGAACCGGACGCCCGCGACCGCCGCGTGCGCTGCCTGAGCCTCAGCCCCCAGGGGCAGGCCCTGTTCGACCGGCTGCGCCAGTCGCGCCAAGCGCTGGCGGCCCGGCTGCTCAAGGATTGGGAGCCCGCCGCGCAACAGCAGTTGATGGCGCTGCTGGAGCGGGCCAGGGACAGCGTGGAAGCCGCGCCCTGATCAATCGATGGTCTTGTTCACGCGCGGCGCGACGGCGCACATGAGTTCATAGCCCAGCGTGCCTGCGGCCTCGGCCACCTCGTCGATGGGCAGCACGGCGCCGTTGCTGGCGCGGCCCCACAGTGTGACCTCGCTGCCCATGCCGGCATCGGGCACGGGCGTCAGGTCCACGGCCAGCATGTCCATGCTCACGCGGCCCAGGGTGCGGGTGCGCACGCCGTTCACCAGCACGGGCGTGCCCGTGCCGCAGTGGCGTGGATAGCCGTCGGCATAGCCGCAGGCCACGGTGCCCAGGCGCAGGGGGCCGTCGGCCGTGAAGCGCGATCCATAGCCCACGCTCTGCCCCTCGCTCAGTTGCTGCACGCCGATGATGCGCGAGCTCAGCGTCTGCGTGGGCTGCAGGCCCCAGTGGGCCGCCGTGTGCTGCGGATAGTCGGGGGCGCTGCCGTAGAGCACGATGCCCGGCCGCACCCAGTCGCAGCGCACCAGCGCGTCGTCGCCCTGGCGCAGCGTGGCTGCGCTGTTGCCCACGCTGCGCTCGCCGGGCAGGTCGCGCGTGGCGTCATGAAAGCGCTGCAGCTGTGCCGAGATTCCGGGCTGTCCGGCCCCTGCGTCGGCATCGCTGAAATGGGTCATGAACGAGATTTCCTCCACCTGGGGCAAGGCGTTCAGCCGGGCCCAGGCCGCGCGGTATCGCTCGGGCGTGAAGCCCAGGCGGTTCATGCCGGAGTTCATCTTGAGGAAGACGCGGTGGCCGTTCTGCGTCTTGTGCGCGGCCAGCCAGTCGATCTGGGCGTCGCAGTGCACGGCATGCCAGATGGACAGGCGCGAGCACAGCTCCAGGTCGCGCGGCTCGAAGACGCCTTCCAGCAGCAGGATGGGGCCGCGCCAGCCCAGCTGGCGCACGCGCTCGGCCTCGGCCAGGTCCAGCATGGCGAAGCCGTCGGCGCCGCGCAGGGCCTCGAACACGTTCTCGATACCGTGGCCATAGGCGTTGGCTTTGACCACGGCCCACAATTTGGCATCGGGGACCGCCTGCCGCACCCGCTCCAGGTTGTGGCGAAGCGCGGCGGAATGGATGGTGGCAAGAATGGGACGCGGCATGGTTTTCACTCAGTCAGAAGCTTGGGATTCTGGCACTGCCAGCCAAAGGCCGCGTGATATAACCGCCAGTCACTTGCCACGGGGTCCTTATTTAACCGGTCAGCAGCCCTGCAGCTGACCCCATCTGCCTATCCATGAAGCGCGGTTTCTACACCATCATGTCAGCGCAGTTCTTCAGCTCGCTGGCAGACAACGCCCTGTTCGTGACCGCCGTGGAACTGCTGCGCACCAATGGCGCCCCCGAGTGGCAGCGCGCCGCCCTGGTGCCCATGTTCGCGCTGTTCTACGTGATCCTGGCCCCCTTCGTCGGCGCCTTTGCCGACGCCCTGCCCAAGGGGCGGGTGATGTTCATCAGCAATGCGATCAAGATCGTGGGCTGCCTGATGATGCTGTTCGGCAACCACCCGCTGCTGGCCTACGCCGTGGTGGGCCTGGGCGCAGCGGCCTACTCGCCGGCCAAGTACGGCATCCTCACCGAATTGCTGCCCGCCTCCCAGCTGGTCAAGGCCAATGGCTGGATCGAGGGGCTGACCATCACCTCCATCATCCTGGGCGTGCTCGTGGGCGGGCAGTTGCTGAGCCCGGGCATCTCGGCCCATCTGCTGGACTTCGACCTGCCGCTGCTGGACACGGGCGTGGACACGGCCGCCGAAGCGGCGATTGCCGTGCTGGTCGGCGTCTATGCGCTGGCCGCCTGGTTCAACCTGCGCATTCCGCTGACCGACACCATCCTGCGCCCGCTGCGCCAGGACCCCAGCAAGAGCCTGCTGGCCAACACCCTGGCCCTGCTGCCCGACTTCTGGACCTGCAGCCAGCGGCTGTGGGGGGACAAGCTGGGCCAGATCTCGCTGTCCACGACCACGCTGTTCTGGGGCGTGTCGGGCAACCTGCGCTACATCGTGCTGGCCTGGGGCGCGGCGGCCCTGGGCTACGGCACCTCCCAGGCATCGGCCCTGGTGGGCGTGGTGGCCATCGGCACGGCCGCAGGCGCCATCCTCGCGTCCATGCGCATGCGGCTGGACAACGCCACGCGCGTGATTCCGCTGGGCATCACCATGGGCCTGCTGGTGATCGCCATGATCTTCATCAAGAGCGTGTGGGTGGCCATTCCCTTCCTGATCCTGCTGGGCGGCCTGGGCGGCTTCCTGGTCGTGCCCATGAATGCGCTGCTGCAGCACCGCGGCCACAACCTCATGGGCGCGGGCCGCTCGATTGCCGTGCAGAACTTCAACGAGCAGGCCTGCATCCTGGCGCTGGGCGCCTTCTATGCGCTGTCCACCAAGTTCGGACTGTCGGCTTTCGGCGCCATCACGGTGTTCGGCCTGGTGGTGGCCGGCATCATGTGGCTGATCGGCCGCTGGCACGTCAGCAACGTGCGCAACCATCCCGAGGAAGTCGAGCGCCTGCTGGTGATTGCCCGCAAGGATTGCCATTGAGACTACCCCCTGAGGCGCTTCGCGCCTTCCCCCAGGGGGGACGACACCCTCGCGGCGGGGCGGCCCTGGCTCGGTGTCTCTCGCTTTGGGCCTCGCCAGTTCCATAGGGCGCTATCGATTGATAGGCCTGGTCTAAATGGTCTTCTCGTATTGTGTTCGGTGCGGGCTTTGCCTGACCGGGCACTTTTTCGTGGTTTTATGCATAGCCCGCTGCCCGTTCTCGCCCTGCTGTTCAACACCCTGGTCTGGGGTCTGGCCTGGTGGCCGTTTCGCGCCATGCACGAGGCTGGCCTGCATCCGCTGTGGGCCACGGCGCTGATGTATGCCCTGGTGCTGGCGGGGCTGGTGGCGCTGCGCCCGGCCAGCCTGCGCCAGGCGCTGCAGTACCCGGCGCTGATCCTGCTGGGCGCCTGCGCGGGCAGCAACAACATCGCATTCAACTGGGCCGTGACCATTGGCGATGTGGTGCGCGTGGTGCTGCTGTTCTATCTGATGCCGGCGTGGTCCGTGCTGCTGGCCTGGAAGATCCTGGGCGAGCGGCCCACGCCGGCCGCGCTGACGCGGCTGCTGCTGGCCTTTGGCGGGGTGGCGCTGGTGCTGGTGCCCGAGGGCACATTCAGCGGCGGCTCGCCCGGGCTGCTGCGCGGTCTGTCGCTGGCCGACGGCCTGGCAATGTTCGGCGGCTTCACCTTTGCGCTGACCAATGTGCTGCTGCGCCGCCTGCAGGCCGTGCCGGCGCAGGCGCGCATGCTGGCCATGTTCAGCGGCTGCATGGCCATGGGGCTGGCCAGCGCCTTCGCGGGCAGCAGCGTGGGGCTGGTGCCGCCCATGCCTGCGCCGCAGGCCGGCTGGATGCTGATTGCCGCCGGCCTGGCCGTGCTGCTGATGCTGGGCAACTGGGCGCTGCAGTTCGGTGCCGCACGCCTGCCGGCCGGCGTGACCGCCGTGGTCATGCTGGCCGAGGTGGTGTTTGCCAGCGTCTCCTCGGTGTTGATTGCAGGCGAGGTGCTGACGCCGCGCACGCTGCTGGGGGGCGCCTGCATCATCGCGGCCGCGCTGCTGTCTGCACTGGCACATGCACGGCGGCGTGGGGCTTGACGCCCCGCCCGTACTCACGCTGCGCAATCAGCCCGTGAGCTGCCCGGCCAGCAGCAGGTAGCCCGGCAGCCAGCCCGTGAGCACGCCCTGCGCAATGCACAGGGCGCCCGTCACGCGGCCGATGTTGCGGCCCAGGGCCAGCAGCACGAAGAACATGGCCCACAGCACGGCCCAGGCCGCCCAGTTGGCCGCCATCCACCAGTCGATGGCGGTGCGCGCGCCCAGCAGGGTGTCGATGGCCACCGGCACGGCGGTGATGGCCACGAACAGGCTGAACCAGCCCAGGCCCCGGCCATCGGCGCCCGTGAAGCGGTTGATGGCCACCCACAGGTAGGTGAAGGCGAACAGCAGGGTCAGCGCGCCGGTCTTGACCGAGGCCGCATCAGGCTCGGGCCCGAAGGCCGAGGCCAGGCCGATGATCAGCGAGACCAGGCCCGCGAACACGTTGATGACCCAGATCTCCCGGTCGGCAATGCGCCCCAGCATCCACAGGCCGTTCAGGCACAGCACGGCGCCCACGTAGAACAACGACAAACCCAGCCACATCGCAAGTCTCCTTTTGCTTTTTTGCTTTGAAGTGCCTTGCGCGCCGTGTTCATTTCCCGGAACGAGCGCGCACGGCAAGGCGCCGCCGCCCCGTGGCCGGGTGCAGCGGCGTCCGTGAAACAGTTCATCCCCGGGCCCGCCCCTGGTGGGCATCTGCGTGCTGGCGGACGGGTCCGCTGCAGAGATGCCGCCTGTGATCCAGGGCAGGTGCACCGGCGCGGCCCTTGCCGGGCACGCGGCGGTGGAGTGTGCCGGCAGGCGGTGCTGCCGGTCTTTGGCGCTGGTCCTTGGTGCCTCAGGCCGCCTGCGTCTGCAGGCGGCGGCGGGCGCGTTCCAGCTGCTGCGCCACCTGGCGCGGGTTCATGCCGTACATGTCGGCAAAGCCGGCTTCGGAGGTCTGGCCGCTGGCCTCGAAGGCGCGCAGCAGCGCCTCGTCGCGGGCGGTGCGCGCATCGGCCTCGGCCAGTGCCTCGGCCACCAGGGTGTTGGTGGCCTCGTCACGGCCTTGCACGCGCGCCGCGTAGTCGTCGCGCGACAGGCCCGATGCCTCGTAGGCCGCGATGATGCGGTTGCGCAGCTTGGGCGCCAGGTCTTCGGGCGAGCGGTGCTGGCGGCGGCGGAAGACTTCGATCAGCGCATGGTGCACATGCTCGGGCGCCATGGCCTCGACCGACTGGCCCTGCAGGTCATGCCGGGCCTGGCCGCTGGCCACCACGGTGAGGTAGCGGCTCGAGCGCGTGTGCTGGGACAGGGCCAGCTTGAGCTGGTCGCGGTCAATGGCTTCAGGATGGGCGGCCAGCAGGTCCTCGAAGATGCCGCGCTTGAGCGGCAGCGGCTGCTCGCCGAACAGGTTCGGATGCCATTGGGCCAGTTGCGCCAGCAGCGGATGCTGGGTGCGCACGGGCCTGGAAGCGTTGGCCTCGGCACTGGCGGCCATGCCGGATGCGGCATCGGCGGCAGGCTCGGTGGCCTTGCCCTTGTTGCGGCCACGTCCGCCACGGCGCGAGCGCTTGCGGCCCTGGCCATCGGCGCTGGCTGCAGCCTGCGGCTCGGTGCCGGCAGCGGCGTCCGCCGGCAGCGCGGCGCTCTGTTCTTGCGGTTCAGACACGGATTCAGTCATGGCGGAGCACGTGGGCTTGGAGAAAACGAAACCCCGCATCATGCCAGCATTGCAAAGGCTTGCGCGGGCATAGGCCCCACGGCGTCGCGCTGGAGGCACAGATGCGCAGTCGGTACGCGGCTGGTCTCAGGCCAGCAGGGCCTCGTCCAGCACCTCGATCCAGTGGCGCACGGGCAGGTCCGTGCCGTTTTGCAGGTGGACGATGCAGCCCATGTTGGCCGAGAGGATGGCGGCGGGCCGCCGGGCATCGAAGCCTTCGGTCAGCGCACCGATCTTGCGGTCGCGCAACTGGTGCGAGAGTTCGGGCTGCAGCACCGAGTAGGTTCCCGCCGAGCCGCAGCACAGGTGAGACTCGGTGCGCGCCACGCGCAGCTCGAAGCCCAGCCTGGCCAGATGGGTTTCCACGCCGCCGCGCAGCTTTTGCCCGTGCTGCAGCGTGCAGGGCGGGTGGTAGGCCATGGGCGCGGCCGGTGCGCGCACCCTGCCCTGCAGGCGCTCGGCCAGCTCGGGCAGGAGTTCGGGCAACAGCTCGCTCAGGTCGCGCGTGAGGGCGCTGATGCGGGCTGCCTTGTCCGCGTACTGCGCATCGTCCTTGAGCAGATGGCCGTATTCCTTGACGGTGACGCCGCAGCCCGAGGCATTCATGACAATGGCCTCCACCGCGCCGCTGTCCACCTGCGGCCACCAGGCGTCGATATTGGCGCGCATCTGCGCCTTGCCGCCTTCCTGGTCGTTGAGGTGGAATTTCACGGCGCCGCAGCAACCGGCCTTGGGGGCGATCACGGTCTGTATGCCGGCCGCATCCAGCACGCGCGCCGTGGCGAAGTTGATGCGCGGCATCATGGCCGGCTGCACGCATCCGGCCAGCAGCAGCACCTTGCGCACATGCTCGCGCACGGGCCAGGCGCCCGCATCCTGGGGCTGGGGCACTTTCTCGGCCAGGACTTCGGGCAGCAGGCCGCGCACGGCCTGGCCCAGCTTCAGGGCCGGGGCGAACAGCGGCGAGTTCAGCCCCTCCTTGAGCGCCCAGCGCCTGGCGCGCTCGCCGAAGGGGCGCGGCACCTGTTCCTCGACGATCTTGCGGCCTATGTCCACCAGGTGGCCGTACTGCACGCCGCTGGGGCAGGTGCTTTCGCAGTTGCGGCAGGTCAGGCAGCGGTCCAGGTGCTGCTGGGTGGCGCGCGTGGGCGTCTCGCCCTCCAGCACCTGCTTGATCAGGTAGATGCGGCCACGCGGCCCGTCCAGTTCATCGCCCAGCAATTGGTAGGTCGGGCAGGTGGCCGTGCAAAAGCCGCAGTGCACGCACTTGCGCAGAATGGCTTCGGCCTCCTGGCCCTCGGGCGTGGCGCGGTACTGGGGTGCGAGTTGGGTCTGCATGGTGGGGCTCTTGTTGTATGGGTATCGGGGAACGGTCAGGCACGGCAGCCGGACGCGGCGGTCACGCGCGAGGCGCGGCCCGCCGGCCCAGCAGCAGGGGCAGCCGCGCACGGTCGGCCCACAGCGGCGGCAGGGACAGCAGGCACAGCACCACGGCCAGCGGCACGACGAACACAAAGCCCAGGTGCCGGAAACCCAGCGCACCCGCAATGCCGCCCAGCAGGAACATGGACAGCAGCCCTGCGAACAGCCGCAGCCGCACATGGTTGGCGTGGACCCGGTGCTCGGGCGGGCTGCCATGGCGATTCCAGTAAAGCGCGCGGCCCAGCTCCATGCCCAGGTCGGTGATCACGCCCGTCATGTGCGTCGTGCGGATCTGCGAGGACGACATCTTGGTCACCGTGGCGTTCTGCAATCCCATGATGAAGGACAGCAGCAGCACGGCCAGCGGCACGGCGAACGGCGTGGGCCAGGCCAGCATGGCCGCGCCCAGCACGCCGAAGAGCAGCATCAGCGCGGCTTCCAGCAGCAGCGGCAGCGCATAGCTGCTGCGCAGCCGGTGGTGGCGCGCCCAGTTGACCAGCAGCGACGTCGCGGCCGCGCCGCACAGAAAGGCCAGCAGCGCGCCGCAGGCACTGAGCACCAGCGCCGTATTGCCCAGCACGAGGTTGTCGGCCAGCAACGAGACAAAGCCCGTCATGTGCGAGGTATAGGAGTGCACCAGCAAAAAGCCGCCCGCATTCACCGCACCCGCGTTGAAGGCCAGCAGCAGGCCCAGCGTGCGGTTGCTGGCCACCGTGCGGTGCCGGTCCGTGAGCAGGTGCAGGTGGTGGCGCATGCGCATGGGCGAAGTCAGGCGTTGGCCCGGCCTACCAGGCGGCGGCCAGCCGGCCGCGGTTGAAGATGCCCGCAGGATCGAAGGCCTGCTTGAGCCGCGCATGCAGCGCGGCCGTAGCATCAGCCGCCTGGGCGTCGAAATCGGGCTCGGCGCCGGGCTGGTCTGCGGCCTCGGAGCGGAACAAGGTGGCCGATCCGCCCGCTGCTTTTGCCAGCGCGCGCAGCGCATGGCCCAGCGCACGCGGCGCCTGTACCCAGCGCAGTGCGCCGTGCCATTCGATCAGCGGCCCCGTGCAGCCGTCCGGCAGCGCCAGGGCCGGAGCCGTCTGCGGCACGGACAGGCGCCACAGCGCATGGCCCGGCGCGCGTGCGGTGAACCAGGGCAGCTGCTGCTCGCGGCAGGCCTGCCAGTCGGCAGCGGCATGCACAGGGTCCATGCGCTGCACACGCTCGCCACCCAGGCGCTCGCAGGCCGCCTGCACGGCGGCACGTGCGCCGCGCAGGCGCAGGTACAGCACGCCCTGGGCTGCGCCCTCCTCCTGCAGCCAGCAACTGGCATTGAGCGGCAGCGGCTGCCCGCCCCAGGCATTGAGCCAGTCCAGCGCCTGCTGCTGGCTGCACGCGAAGCGCAGCGTGGCCTCGGCCGGCGCCACGGGCAGCACCTTGAGGCTGACCTCGGTGATCAGGCCCAGCGCGCCCCAGGAGCCCGCCATCAGCCGCGAGACGTCGTAGCCCGCCACGTTCTTCATGACCTGCCCGCCGTAGCGCAGCAGCTCGCCCTGGCCGTTGATCATCTCCAGCCCCAGCACGAAGTCGCGCACGGCGCCCACGCTGGCACGCGAAGGCCCGGACAGGCCGCTGGCCACCATGCCGCCCACGGTGGCGTTGCGGCTGTCTGCATCGAAATACGGAGGCTCGAAGGCCAGGCACTGGCCCTGGGCGGCCAGCAGGGCCTCGATCTCGGCCAGCGGCGTGCCGGCGCGCACGGTCACGACGAGTTCGCTGGGCTCATAGCTGACCACGCCGGCCAGCGCCCGCGTGTCCAGCAGCTCGCCCTGCAGGGCCAGGCCGTGAAAATCCTTGGTGCCGCCGCCGCGTATGCGCAGCGGCGTGGCGTCGGCCGCAGCAGCGCGCACGCGCTGGGCGATCTGGAGGAGGTGGCTTTGGGCTGAATCCATGGCCTGCATCGTAGCGGCTGGGCCCTTTTGCGCCTCGGTGCGGACCCGTGAATTTTTTGAACGGCGCGCTTGAAGTTCTGCGGGCGGCGCAAAACAGCCGGGACGAAAAAGCAAAGACGCCATCTCTGCAGCGGCTCCAAAGCAAAAAAGGCCCCGGTGCAAGCACCGAGGCCAATCCGCAATGAACTCCCTGGAAACCGATCAGCGGTAGTACGCCACCTCGCCGTGCGTGGTGATGTCCAGGCCTTGGCGTTCGGACTCTTCGCTGACGCGCAGGCCGACGACCAGGTCGCAGATCTTGTAGGAGATGCCAGCCACCACGCCGGACCAGACGATGGTCAGCAGCACGCTCTTGACCTGCACCCACACTTGGTGGCCCATGTTGAAGTCTGCGGGCTCGATGCCGCCCAGGCTGGAGGCGCAGAACACGCCGGTCAGGATGGCACCCAGGATGCCGCCCACACCGTGCACGCCGAACACGTCGCAGACGTCATCGACCTTGAGCAGCTTCTTGAGGCCCGACACACCCCACAGGCAGACGGGACCGGCGATCAGGCCCATGACGATGGCGCCCATGGGGCCCACGAGGCCGGCCGCCGGGGTGATGACCACCAGGCCGCCCACGGCGCCCGATGCGGCGCCCAGCATGGAGGCCTTGCCCTTGTGCAGGGCTTCGGCGGCCAGCCAGGAGATGGTGGCGGCGCCCGTGGCGACGATGGTGTTGATGAAGGCCAGGCCGGCAATGCCGTTGGCAGCGCCTGCCGAGCCGGCGTTGAAGCCGAACCAGCCCACCCACAGCAGCGAGGCACCGACCATGGTCAGCGTCAGGCTGTGCGGAGGCAGTGCCTCGCGGCCGAAGCCGATGCGCTTGCCCAGCATGTAGGAGCCCACCAGACCGGCGATACCGGCGTTGATGTGCACCACGGTGCCGCCGGCGAAGTCCAGCGCGCCGTCCTTGCCCAGCAGGCCGCCACCCCAGACCATGTGGGCCATGGGGATGTAGCTGAAGGTGAACCACAGCACCGAGAACAGGATCACGGCCGAGAACTTGATGCGCTCGGCGAAGGCGCCGACGATCAGGGCCACGGTGATGGCGGCGAACGTGGACTGGAAGGCCACGAACACGTACTCGGGAATGGTCGGCAGCGCGCCGGCCAGCGTGTCGGGCGCAATGCCCTTGAGGAAGATCTTGCTGAAGCCGCCGAAGAAGTTGCCTTCGCCCGCAAAGGTCAGCGAGTAGCCGTACACGGCCCACAGCAGCGTGATCAGCGAGAAGATCACGAACACTTGGCAGAGCACAGACAGCATGTTCTTCGTGCGCACCAGGCCGCCGTAGAACAGTGCCAGGCCCGGGATCACCATCAGGATCACCAGCATGGTCGAGGTCAGCATCCAGGCCGTGTCACCGGCGCTGAGTGCGGGGGCCGGCGCCTCGGCTGCGGCCGCGGCGGCGGGGGCTGCTGCAGCGGCCGCATCGGCAACGGCTGCTGCGGCGGCGGGCTCCTGTGCCAGGGCAGCGGCGCCTGCGGCCAGCAGGCCCAGCCCCAGGCCCATGGAAAGAAGTCGTTTGGTCATGGCAGTCTTTCGGGAAACGAGGGGTTGAAACTCACAGTGCGCTGTCGCCGGTCTCGCCGGTACGGATGCGGACGGCCTGCTCGATGGGCAGCACGAAGATCTTGCCGTCACCGATCTTGCCGGTGCGCGCAGCGGCCTCGATGGCATCGATCACCTGGTCCACCAGCGCATCGGGCACGGCGGCCTCCAGGCGCAGCTTGGGCAGGAAATCGACCACGTATTCCGCGCCGCGATACAGCTCGGTATGGCCCTTTTGGCGGCCGAAGCCCTTGACTTCGGTCACGGTGATGCCCTGCACGCCGATGTCGGAGAGCGCCTCGCGCACCTCGTCGAGCTTGAAGGGCTTGATGATGGCGGTCACCAGTTTCATGATGCTTTGCTCCTCAGGTCCGGTTACAGGGTCTTGGTCAGCGTCACGATCAGGCGCGCCTTGTTGACGTCACCGAAGTACGACTTCTTGTTCGCACCCGTCACGGCCGCGCCCAGCGACACGCCGTCGCCGAAATCGTAGGCACCGCCCACGCTGTAGTCCATATAGTTGGGCACGCCCAGGCCCTTGATGTCGCTGGCAAAGCGGGTGAAGCCCAGCGATGCCTTGACCGTCACCTTGGGCATCACTTCCTGGGTGAAGCCCAGCCACAGGTAGCCGGTGTTGCGGCCCGACAGTCCCGAGCCGGCCTTCTCGCCGGCCCAGCCGAAGTAGTCCTTGGACACGGTGTGCGAGTACTTGGCCGTGAACGGTCCATAGGTGGCCGCGCCATACAGCTCGGTGGTGTTGCCACTGGAATTGCCCGAGTACAGGTACTGCAGTGCGCCGAAGTCCAGGTCCACCTCGCCGGCCTTGAACTTGTAGCCGCCGTAGAAATCGGTTTCCAGCGAATTGCGGGGCAGCCAGTCCACGCTGGAGTTCCAGTTGCCGATGTACCAGCCGCTGTCGCCGAAGGTGTAGTCGAAACCGCCTTGCAGGGCCGGCTTGACGGCCTTGTTGCGTCCCGTGTCCTGGTCCTGTCCGCGGAACTTGTAGTTCGTCGTCAGGGACACATTGGCCGTGAGCTGGGCGTGGGCCCAGAGCGGAGCGATGGCGACACAGGCGATGGCGAGCGACTTGAGGCTGGCACGGGACATGGGATCCTCCGGTTTGAAAAATTTCGTGACAACCGGGTTAAGCACGGACCGTGCCAGTCTTTTTTGCTCGGTGGTGCGCCTTCCGACTCACCAATGCGGCACCGCAGCATCCTCGCATGCACCGGCTTTGTGCAGAAGTTCTGCACCGTTACGGTGATAGCGGTCGCTCACATGGCTGAGATGAAACATTGCACCAAAACAGTGCAATCAGACAGATCCGATGTGCTTGCCGGCAGCTGCAGATTGACGCGCATCAATGCCCACCCCCACAATCGCGGCTCCCTCCTGGCGTGGCACTCGATCCAGTTGGTGTGGGCGTTTCCCAGACGCACTGCCGGCTTCAGGTTTTCCAGTCCCGATCTCCGCGCCTTCGTGCGTCCGCACGTCTGTTTGCCAGCCCCCCACCACGGCTGGCGTCTTCCCCTGTCTACGGGTCGCCTCCATGCGTGCCGGTGCGCCGGCATGCAGGCCTGCGCGCGCCCGCCCATACGGAGTTCCTCATGTTTATTCGCCTGTCCAAATCCGCCATGGTCCTTGCCATGGCCTTTTTCGCGTCCCTGGTCGCCTTCGGCAACATCACCGACTACGCAACCAACTTCGCCTTCGTGCACCACGTCTTCCTGATGGACACGACATTCCCCGGCAACGGGATCATGTACCGCGCCATCCAGACGCCATGGGTGCACCATGCGGGCTATATCGGCATCATTGCACTGGAGACGACGACCGCCGTCCTGTGCTGGATCGGCGGCTGGCGGCTGCTGCAGGCGCGACAGGCCGGCACCCGGGCCTTCCGCGCCGCCAAGTCATGGGCGGTGGCGGGGCTGACCCTGGGCTTTCTGACCTGGCAGGTCGGCTTCATGTCCGTGGGCGGCGAGTGGTTCGGCATGTGGATGTCCAAGCAGTGGAATGGCGTGCCCGATGCCTTCCGCTTCTTCATCACGCTGCTGCTGGTGCTGGTCTATTTGACGATGGACAACGACGCCATCCAGGAAGAAGACAAGGCGGCGCAAGGCTGAGCGCCACCTCCTTGCTGCCTGCGCCGTCCGGGCCTCAGAAGGTGGCCGAAGGAAGGTCCTGCCGTGTGAAGACCAGGGAGACCTTGGCCTCCTCGGGAATGGGCGGCAGGCTGGCATCCCAGGCCGTCCAGGCCTGGCGCAGCTCGGCCAGGCGCTGGGGCTCGCGGTCGCGCAGGTTGGCGCGTTCGCGCGGGTCCTGGGCGACGTTGAAGAGGTATTCCACGCCTTCGATCTGCAGGTATTTCCAGTCACCGCGCACCAGGGCGCGCTGGGCGCGGTGCTTCATGCGCCAGCACAGGTCTCGCTCGGGGTTCCAGGCGCCATCGTCCATGAGGGGCAGCAGGCTGATGCCGTCCAGCGGGTAGTCGGCGTGGCCGTGCACGCCGGCGGCGGCCAGGAAGGTGGTGGACCAGTCCATGGTGAGATTGGGCGTATCGCTGACGATGCCCGCCGGCATGCGCTCGGGCCAGCGCGCCACCAGGGGCACGCGGATGCCGCCTTCGAGCAGGTCCATCTTCTGGCCGATGAAGGGCCAGTTGTTGGAAAAGCGTTCGCCGCCGTTGTCGCTGGTGAAGACGATGAGCGTGTTCTCGGCCATGCCCTTTTTCTCGAGCGCGTCCAGCACCCAGCCAATGCCTTCGTCCATGTGGTGGATCATGCGCTGGTAGGTCTCGATGCTGCCTCCGTCGGTGTGCTTGCCGAAGCCGCCGATGCGCCGCGACTCCTCGAGGTCGTCGCGCGTGAGCCAGGGCCAGTGCGGGGCGCTGTAGTGCAGGGACAGGTAGAAGGGCTTGTCGGCCGTCTGACGCTCGACGAAGTCCACGGCGCGGCGGCTCAGCAGGTCGGTGAGATAGCCCTCTTCCTCGTGCGGCTCCTCGTTGATCCAGAAGTCGGGGCGGCCGCGCGGGTCGCAGTGGGCGAAGTAGTCGGCGCCGCCTGCATGGAAGCCGTAGAACTCCTCATAGCCCGACATGCGCGGGCCGAAATGCGGCGGGTAACCCAAGTGCCATTTGCCGACCAGGGCGGTGGCGTAGCCGGCGTCGCGCAGCAGCGAGGCCACGGTGGGATGGTCGGGCGGCAGGCCCAGCACTTTGTCGCCGTGGACGCTGGCGATCGGCTCCTCGGCCGCGCCGCGCAGGCGGTACTGCCAGCGGCCCGTGGCCAGGGCAAAGCGCGTGGGCGAGCACACGGCCGAGTTGGAATAGCCACGCGTGAAGCGCATGCCCTGCGCGGCCATGGCGTCCAGGCGGGGCGAGACATCGGTGGCGCGGCTGTGCGCATCGCGCGCGCCCGTGCAGCCGAGGTCGGCGTAGCCGAGGTCATCGGCCAGGATGAAGATCAGATTGGGGCGCTGGGTTGCCATGGGAGCCAGGAGACAGTGGATGCGTTGGGAAAGGGAGTATCGCCAAAACGGCGATGCCTCAGGGCCTCAGGCCCTAGTGGCGGCTTCAGTCGTTGGTCAGGTGGATGCGCTTGACCAGGGCGGCCCACTGCGCGGACTGTCCCTTGGCGCGCGCCTGGGCCTCGGCCACGGTGGAGCCGACCATCTCGATGTCCAGGGCCTTGGCGCGCTCCTTTTGCTCGGGCGCGCGGATGGCCTCGTTCATGGCGTCGACAAAGCGCTTTTGCACGGCGGGCGGCACGCCCTTGGGCGCGGCCAGCAGGATCCAGAAGGTGCCGTCGAACTCGGGAAAGCCCGACTCGGCAATGGTCGGCAGCTCGGGCGCCAGCGCCGAGCGCGTCTTGCCCGAGGTGGCCAGGGCGATCAGCTTGCCGCTCTGGACCTGGGGGAAGACCGTGGGGCCGGCCAGGAAGCCGCAGTCCACCTGGCCGCCCAGCAGGTCCTGCATGGCCGGCGCGGGGCCCTTGTAGGGCACATGGACCATCTTCGCGCCCGAGGTGGCCAGCAGCGATTCCATGACCAGGTGGCCCGGCGAGCCCGCGCCGCCCGAGGCATAGGTCAGCTCGCGCGTCTTGCTGGCGGCCACCATGTCCTTGACGGACTTGAAGCCCGTGCCCGGGCCGCAGACCAGGGTCTGCGAGAAGCGCGCAGCCACGACCAGGGTTTCCAGCGCATCGGCCTTGTAGCCCATGTTCTTGTAGACATGGGGGTTGACGGTAAGCACGGGGTCCATGGCCCACAGCCAGGTGTAGCCATCGGGCGCGGAGCGTGCGACCTCGGCCGCGCCGATGTTGCCATTGGCGCCGGGCTTGTTGTCCACGACCACGGCCTGGCCCAGCGCCGCCTGCATGGCGGCGGCCACGGGGCGCAGCGAGATGTCGGAGGGGCCGGCCGGCGGATTGGGCACGACGATGCGTATGGGCCTGGCCTTGGGCCATTCCTGGGCCAGGGCGGGCGCCGCGCACAGCACGGCGGCGGTCAGGGCCACGGCGGCACGCGCCAGGGCTGCGAGGGGGCTGGGCATACTTGTCTCCTTGTCGTTGTCTTGCGGCCAATGTACGCAGGCCGCAGACAATGCATCTAATCCATCATCCCTAGCGTAAACCCGAAACCGGCCCGCGAGCCCATGACCGACCTCCACCGCTGGCGCCACCCCGCCGTGCTCGACGACATGTTCCTCTACCACCTGGCGCGGCTGCAGGCGGCCGCTGGCAGCCGTGTGGTGCGCCTGTGCGAGGGCCGCTACGGCATTACGCGGCGCGAGTGGCGCATGCTCTGTCTGCTGGCCGAGGCCGGGCAGCTGCAGCCCTCGCAGCTGGCCGAGCAGGCGCAGCTGGACCGCACGCGCACCTCGCGCGCGGTCACGGCGCTGCTGGCCAAGGGGCTGTTGTGGAAAGAGAGCCAGGTGGGCGATGCGCGCCGCGCGCTGCTGCGCCTGAGCGACACGGGCCGCGCCCTGCATGCCGAGCTGTTCCCGCAGGTGCAGGCCATCAACCGCGAGCTCATGGACGCCGTGCCCGAGCCCGAGCTGCAGGCCATGGCCAGCGCCTTTGCGCGCATCCGCACGCGGGCCCGCGAACTGGAGGCAAGCAGCCCGCCGCCCAAGGCGCCGCGCAACCGCAAGAAACCGGCAGCGCCCTGACGCCAAGGCCCAGGAGGTCAATCACCCCTGCAGGTACACCACATGCGTGTGCGTGTACTCGTACAGGCCGTGCTTGCCATCAGCACCGCCCACGCCGGACTTGCGCACGCCCGCGTGGAAGCCCTGCATGGCCTCGAAGTTCTCGCGGTTGATGTAGGTCTCGCCGAAGTCGATCTCGCGCATGGCCTGCATGGCCTTGGACAGGTCGCGCGTGTACAGCGACGAGGTCAGCCCATATTCGCAGTCGTTGGCCAGGGCGATGGCCTCGTCCAGGTCCTCCACCACCTGGATGGGCAGTACGGGGCCGAAGATTTCCTTGCGCATGATCTCCATGCCGGCATGGCAGCCGGCCAGCACCGTGGGCTGGAAGTGAAAGCCCGCGCCCAGGTCTGCGGCCTGCCCGCCCGTGACCAGTTGCGCGCCGTCGGCGATGGCCTGGCGCACCTTGGCCTGCACGCTGTCCAGGCCCTTCTGGTTGATCAGCGGGCCCATTTCCACGTCGGGCCGCGCAATCGGGTCGCCATAGCGCGTGGCGGCCATGGCCTGGGCGATGCGGGCCGTGAACTCGTCGGCCACCTGGCGCTGCACGTAGACGCGTTCGGCGCAGTTGCAGACCTGGCCGGTGTTGATGATGCGCGAGTCGCGGATGGCGCGCACGGCCAGGTCCAGGTCGGCATCGGCCAGCACGATGGCCGGGGCCTTGCCGCCCAGCTCCAGGTTGAGCTTGGTGATGTGGGGCGCGGCGGCTGCGGCGATGCGCTCGCCCGTGGCCACGCTGCCCGTGAAGCTGACCATGTCCACGCCCGCATGGCCGGCCAGCGCAGCGCCCGTGCCGCCCTGGCCATAGACCACGTTGAACACGCCGGCCGGCAGCTCGCACTGGGCCAGCAGCTCGGTGAAGGCGTGGCAGTTGATGGGCGTTTCCTCGCTGGGCTTGATGACGATGGTGTTGCCCGTGAGCAGGGCCGGCGCCATCTTGCGGGCGATCAGGAAGAAGGGGAAGTTCCAGGGCAGGATGCCCGCGACCACGCCCAGTGGCTTGCGCAGCAAAAAGATCTGCTCGTTGGCCCGGTCGCTGGTGATGACCTCGCCCTCGATGCGGCGCGCCCATTCGGCCATGTAGTCCAGATAGTCGGCGGTGAAGTTCACCTCCACCTCGGCCAGGCCCAGGACCTTGCCCTGCTCCTCGGTGATGGTGCGCGCAATGCGCGCGGCGTTGTCGCGGATGCGGGCCGCCACGCGGCGCAGGTACTGCGCGCGCTCCACGGCCGGGCGGCGCGCCCAGGCTTTGTGGGCGCCGCGCGCAGCGGCGATGGCGCGGTCCACATCGGCCTGGCTGGACAGGGGCGAGCGCGCCAGCACCGCGCCCGTGGCGGGGTTGGTCACCTCATGCAGTTCGGCGCTGTCGGTGAAGCTGCCGGCGATGAAATTGCGCAGCACGGTAGGGGATGCCATGGAGTTCTCCTTGGGTTCAGTAGGTGCGGGATGCAGGGGCCGCCTGGTCCGTGGCTTGCGTGGCGCGATAGCGCCCCAGGTTGGCCAGCGCGGCCTGGCGCAGCAGGCTGATGTCTATGCCCACGGCGATGAAGCGGCAGCCCCAGTCCGCATAGCGGCGCGCATCCTCCTCGCGCGGCGCGAGGATGCCGCAGGCCTTGCCGGCGGCCAGCGTGGCCTGGACGGTGCGGCGTATGGCGTCCTGCACCTCGCCCTGGCCGGCATCGCCTGCATGGCCCATGCCCGTGGACAGGTCGGCGGGGCCGATGAAGACGGCGTCCACGCCATCGACGGCCGCGATCTCGGCCGCATTGGCCACGCCCCGGGGCGATTCGATCTGCACGATCAGGCACAGCTGTTCATGCGCCGTGCGGATGTAGTCGGGCACAGCATCCCAGCGCGTGGCCCGCGTCAGGCCGCCGCCCACACCGCGCACGCCGTGGGGCGGGTAGCGCATGGCGCGCACCAGTTCGCGCGCCTGTTCGGCCGTCTCCACCATGGGCACCATCAGCGTCTGCACGCCCACGTCCAGCAGTTGCTTGATGAGCACGGTGTCGCCCTGCACGGCGCGCACCACCGGGTGCGTGGCGTAGGGCGCCACGGCCTGCAGCTGGCCCAGCAGCGTGGGCACGGTGTTGGGGGCATGCTCGCCATCGACCAGCATCCAGTCGTAGCCCGTGGTGGCGATGATCTCGGCCGCATAGGGCGTGGCAAAGCCGGCCCAGATGCCGTACAGCGGCTCGGCGCGCCGCAGCGCGGCCTTGAAGGGGTTGGCAGGCAGTTGCATGGCGGGCTCCTTCAGTGCGTGTACGGGCGGTGCAGGGCGCACTCGGGATTGAGCTCCACGCCGAAGCCAGGCCTGTCCAGCGCCGACATGCGCATGCGGCCATTGACGGGCACGGGCTCGCCCAGCAGTTGCGGATGGAACATGGGCACGACCTCGTCGGCCTTGGGGGCCATCATCAGGAACTCGGCAAACGGGCTGTTGTGGCGCGTGGCCACGAAGTGGTAGCTGTAGACGCTGGAGCCATGCGGGATGACCAGGGCCTGGTGGGCATCGGCCAGGGCCGAGATCTTGAGCAGCTCGGTGATGCCGCCGCACCAGCCCACGTCGGGCTGGATGATGTCGCAGCAGCCCATCTCCAGCAGCTGGCGAAAGCCCCAGCGCGTGGCCTCGTGCTCGCCCGTGGTCACCAGCATGCCGGTGGGCACGTTCCTGCGCAGGGCCGCGTAGCCCCAGTAGTCGTCGGGCGGCAGGGCCTCCTCGATCCACTTGAGGCCATGGGCCTGCGCACCCTGGGCCAGGCGCGTGGCGTAGTTCACGTCCAGGCTCATCCAGCAATCCAGCATGAGCCAGAAGTCCGGGCCCACGCGCTCGCGCATGGTGGCCAGCTCCTGCAGGTTGCGGCGCAGGCCCTCCTCCCCTTCGGCCGGGCCGTGGTGCAGCGGCATCTTGCCGCCGATGAAGCCCATCTTCTGCGCCAGGTCGGGCCGGGCGCCCGTTGCGTAGAACTGCAGCTCGTCGCGCACGGCGCCACCCAGCAGCTGGTGCACGGGCTCGCCGCGCACCTTGCCCAGCAGGTCCCACAGCGCCAGGTCCACGCCGGAGATGGTGTTGATGACGATGCCCTTGCGGCCGTAGTACAGCGTAGACAGGTACATCTGGTCCCAGATGCGCTCGATGTCGGTCACCCGGGCGCCTTCGAGGAAGCGGGCCAGGTGCTTTTCGACGATGTAGGCCGCAGGCTCGCCGCCCGTGGTCACGGCAAAGCCCACGCGTCCGGCGCTATCCTCGATCTCCACCACCAGCGTGCCCAGCACGTTGATGCCGAAGCTGCGGCGGCTTTGCCGGTACTCGGGGTACTTGGCCATGGGCGTGGCGATGTGGTCGTCGATCCAGTGGCCGTCGGACTGGTCGTGGTAGTCGGCGCCGCCGCCCTTGAGCGTGAAGGCGCGCACCTGCTTGATGGTGGGGATCTGTGTCATGGGATGGTTCTGCTCCGTGTGCAAGTGGTTCAGGCGGCCGACGGTGCGGCCAAGGCCGGCGCCAGGCGTGCGCGCACGCCCAGCACCAGGGCCGCAGCCAGCAACGTGGTGCCGGCCAGCAGGTACAGGCCGGCCGCCGGGGAGTGGAAAAAGCCCTCGGCCCAGTTCTTGACGATGGGGGCGATGAAGCCGCCCACGGCGCCGAGGGAGTTGATGAAGGCGATGCCGCCAGCGGCCGCAGCGCCGGCCAGCGTGTTGGCGGGAAAGGTCCAGAACACGGGCTGCACTGCGATGAAACCGGCCGCCGCCAGGCACAGCGCGGCCACACCCAGCAGGGGGCTGGAGAAACTCACCGATGCAGCCATGCCCACGGCAGCCATCACCAGCGTCAGGCTGGCGATGCCGCGCGGCTGGCCTGTTCGCTCGGCATGGCCCGGAATCCACCAGGCGGCCAGCAGCGCGCACAGCCAGGGAATGGCCGAGACCACGCCCACCAGCAGGCCCACCTTGGTGCCCAGCAGGCCCGCCACCTGGCTGGGCAGGTAGAACACCACGCCATAGACGCTGGCCTGGATCAGCAGGTAGATCAGCGCCAGGTAGAGCACGCGCGGCTGGCACAGCGCGGCCAGCAGGCTGTGGCCGTGGCGGCCCTTGGCCCGCTCTTCGCTGTCGAGAATGTCCTGCAGCAGCGCCTTGTCCTCGCGGCTGAGCCAGGTGGCGTCGGCGGGGCGGTTGTCCAGGTGGAAATACGCCCAGATGCCCACGGCCACGGCCATCAGCCCCTCCACCGCGAACAGCCACTGCCAGCCGTGCCAGCCGCCCATGCCGTCCAGCTCCAGCAGCAGGCCCGACAGCGGGCTGCCGAAGATGAAGGCCAGCGGCGCACCGAAGTAGAAAAAGCCCATGGCCTGCGCGCGGTGCGCTGCCGGGAACCAGTAGGTCAGGTACAGGATGACGCCGGGGAAGAACCCCGCCTCGGCCACGCCCAGCAAAAAGCGCAGCACGTAGAACGTGGTCTGGTCGTGGGCGAACATCATGGCCGCCGACACCAGGCCCCAGGTGACCATGATCCGGCACATCCACATGCGTGCACCCACGCGGTGCATGATCAGGTTGCTGGGCACTTCCAGCAGCGCATAGCCCGCGAAGAACACGCCCGCGCCAAAGGCGAAGGCCGCATCGCTGATGCCGGTATCGGCCTGGAAGGCCACCTTGGCAAAGCCCACGTTGGCCCGGTCCAGGAAGGCCATGATGTACATGAGCAGAAGAAAGGGCAGCAGGCGCCAGGAGATCCTGGCGAGCAGGGGAGCGGGGAGTTTTTTCATGACGGTCCTGAAGGCGATGGAGAGCCATCACGCCCACAAAAATGGGGGCGCGGAAGGCGTGCTTTTTCGGAAGGCGAGAGGCGGCTGCGGCTTGGGTGCCGGTCGCATCAGCGCGTCATGAAACAGGCGATGGGCTGTGCATGTCTTGTCTCCTGGATTGGGTCTGTTTTTTCTTGTCGCAGGGCCAATGTACGGCGCATGATCGATGCTCAACAAATCGAATTTCGGTCACATCCGATACCTTGCGCTTATGCCTGCGAATACGCCCGAATCCGCTCCGCCCGTGCTGCACCGCAGCCTGCTCAACCGTCTGCGCTACAAGCACCTGCACATGCTGGTGGCGCTGGGATCGAGCCTGAACCTGCACCGCGCATCGCTGAGCCTGGCCATGTCCCAGCCTGCGGCCACGCGCATGCTGCGCGAGATCGAGGACATGTTCGGCTGCCAGCTCTTCGAGCGCCTGCCGCGCGGCATGCGGCCCACGGCGCTGGGCGCGCAGCTGGTGCGCTTTGCCGAGGCCTCGCTCAACAGCCTGGACCGCTGCGCCGAAGACCTGGCCGCGCGCCGCCAGGGCGGCTACGGCTACCTGTCCATCGGCACCATCATGGGCGCAGCACCCGACCTAGTGATGACGGCCGTGGCGCGCATGAAGGCGCAAAGCCCGCAGCTGCGCCTGCGCATCATGGGCGACACCAGCGACCAGATCCTGCGCCTGCTGGACCAGCGGCGCATCGACATGGCCATTGCGCGGCGCAGCCCTGCGGCCCACAGCAGCAGCTACAGCTTCGAGGAACTGGGCAACGAGCGGCTGCTGGTCGTCGTGCGCAGCGGCCATCCGCTGACACGCCGGCGCAAGCTGGGCTGGCAAGAGCTTGTCGGCGACTGGCCCTGGATACTGCAGCCGGCCACCAGTCCCGCGCGCATCGCGCTCGACCAGCTGCTGCAGCGCCTGGAACTGCCTGCGCCGGCCGACATCATCGAATGCAGCTCGGTGTACTCCATGCAGCAACTGGTGCAACTGACCGACGCCGTGATGCTGCTGTCCGAATCCGCGCTCAAGGACTATCTGCGCATGGGCCTGGTCAGGGCGCTTCCGGTCTGCATCGACGTGCCCATGGCGCCCTTCGGCATCCTCACCCGCACCGACGACGCGCCCACGCAGGAGCAGCAGCGCTTCATCGCGCTGCTGCGCGCGCAGGCCCGGGGGCTGGCTCAGGCGGGTTGAGCCAGCACCTGCCCCATCGCGGCCTGGAACCTCGGATCGAGCATGGCGCTGACGTTGCAGCGCGACCAGCGCGAAACGGCCGAGGGATCGACATGGAAGACACGGCCCGGCGCCATGCTGATCTTGCGCGGCACCAGTTGCTCGGCCAGCCGCAGCGAGTCCTGCACACCGGGGAAGGCCACCCACAGGTACAGGCTTTGCGGGCTGCGCGCAAAGACTTCGCAGCCGTGGGCATCGAGCCAGCCCAGCGCCTGGGCCGTGGCCTGGCCCAGCTTGTGGCGCAGGCGCACCAGGTGGCGCTCGTAGTGGCCCTCGCGCAGCATCACGTCCACCATGCGCTCGCAGTACTCGGAGCCGCTGACGTGGATCAGCGCCTTGAGGTCGGCCAGGTCGCTGGCCAGCGCGTCGTTGCAGGCGATGAAGCCCACGCGCAGCGCGGCCGAGAAGGATTTGGAGAAGCTGCCGATGTAGATGGTGCGCTCCAGCTGGTCCAGCGTGGACAGGCGCACGGCCGAGGTGGGCTTGAAGTCGGCCAGCGGGTCGTCTTCGACGATGAGCAGGTTGTGGCGCTCGGCCAGTTGCAGCACCTTGTAGGCCTTGGCGGCCGAGATGTCCGAGCCCGTGGGGTTGTGGGCCAGCGACTGCGTGAAGAACAGGCGCGGCCGGTGCTGGGCCAGCAGTGATTCGAGCGCGGCCACGTCGGGCCCGTCGGCCAGGCGCGGCACGCCGACCACATGGGCGCCGGCCAGCCTGAGCTTGCCGAACAGCGGGTAGTAGCCGGGCTCGTCCACGAGCACGGTGGCCCCCGGCGGCACGAAGTAGCGGATGACCAGGTCCATGGCCTCGTTGGCGCCATGGGTCAGCACCAGCTGGCCCGGCGTGGCCTGCAGGCCGAAGTCACCCAGCTTGCGCACCAGGCTGTCGCGCAGCGGCGCATAGCCGTAGCGGCTGCCGTAGCGGAACAGCGATCCCAGCCCCGTGCGCACCACCTTCTGGTGGTAGCGGTCCAGCCGCATGTCGGCCAGCCATTCCACGGGCGGAAAGCCGTCGCCCACGCCCACGCAGTCGGGCTGGGTCTTGAGCTGCTCGCGCATCAGCCAGACGATGTCCATGGCGCGACCCAGCTGGCCCGCGTCCTCATCGGTGCGCTGGGCACCGCGCCCCGTGCCCAGCACGTAAAAGCCCGAGCCCCGGCGCGGCTCGACGATGCCGCGCGAGACCAGCAGGTCGAAGGCCGAGACCACGGTGTTCTTGGCATAGCGGTGCAGCTGCGCCAGCTCGCGCAGCGAGGGCAGCTTGTCGCCAGGGCGGTACACGCCGTCGGCGATCTGCTGGCCGATCAGGTCGGCCAGCTTATCGGCAATGGGGGCCGAGCGCCCTCTGGTGTCTGCCATGCGCCCTCCGTTCATGTTGCAGTGCGATGGTACTGTTCCCCGAAACTGTACCTTTTGAAAGCGGTACAGTTTTCCTACAGTCCGGCGACCAGAGTTTTGATCCGAGGAGATGTCTTCCATGGTTGCCGATTCGCGCCTGCCCAATTTCCGTGCCCTCACACCGGCCCAGCGCCGGGATTTCCTGGCCGATGCCTGCGGCCTGTCCGATGCCGAGCGCGCCCTGCTCGCCGCCCCCGGCGCCCTGCCCCTGGCACTGGCCGACGGCATGATCGAGAACGTGTTCGGCAGCTTCGAGCTGCCGCTGGGCGTGGCCGGCAATTTCCGCGTCAACGGCCGCGACGTGCTGGTGCCCATGGCGGTGGAGGAGCCCTCGGTGGTGGCCGCCGCCTCGTACATGGCCAAGCTGGCGCGCGAGGACGGGGGCTTTCAGACCTCCAGCACGCTGCCGCTGATGCGCGCCCAGGTCCAGGTGCTGGGCGTGACCGATCCGCACGGCGCACGCCTGGCCGTGCTGCAGGCGCGTGCGCAGATCATCGAGCGCGCCAACAGCCGCGACAAGGTGCTGATCGGCCTGGGCGGCGGCTGCAAGGACATCGAGGTCCACGTCTTCCCCGACACGCCGCGCGGCCCCATGCTGGTGGTCCACCTGATCGTGGACGTGCGCGACGCCATGGGCGCCAACACCGTCAACACCATGGCCGAATCGGTGGCGCCCCTGGTCGAGCAGATCACGGGCGGCAGCGTGCGGCTGCGCATCCTGTCCAACCTGGCCGACCTGCGGCTGGCCCGCGCCCGCGTGCGGCTCACGCCGCAGACCCTGGCCACGCAGGAGCGCAGCGGCGAGGAGATCATCGAAGGCGTGCTGGACGCCTATACCTTCGCGGCCATCGACCCCTACCGCGCGGCCACGCACAACAAGGGAATCATGAACGGCATCGACCCCGTCATCGTGGCCACGGGCAACGACTGGCGCGCGGTCGAGGCCGGCGCCCATGCCTATGCCAGCCGCAGCGGCAGCTACACCTCGCTGACGCGCTGGGAAAAGGATGCCGGCGGCGCCCTGGTCGGCAGCATCGAGCTGCCCATGCCGGTCGGCCTGGTCGGCGGCGCCACCAAGACCCATCCGCTGGCACGCCTGGCGCTGAAGATCATGGACCTGCAGTCCGCCCAGCAGCTGGGCGAGATCGCCGCCGCCGTGGGCCTGGCGCAGAACCTGGGCGCCCTGCGCGCCCTGGCCACCGAAGGCATTCAGCGCGGCCACATGGCCCTGCACGCCCGCAACATCGCCCTGGTGGCCGGCGCCACGGGCGACGAGGTGGATGCCGTGGCGCGCCAGCTGGCCGCCGAGCACGACGTGCGCACCGACCGCGCGCTGGAAGTGCTGGCCGCGCTGCGCGCCAGGGCCTGACCAGCGCGCGGCCCCACAAACAAAAACCCAAGGAGACACACATGACAAGCAAGGATCCCGCCGACTGGCGGCTGGCCGAGGTCTGGGGCGACACCGTGGACCTGCGCCACCTGGCCTGGGCGATTGCCATCGGCACCGGCATCAGCGTGCTGGGCTTCTACCTGGCCAGCCGCTGGCTGGCCACGGTGGTCGAGTCGCGCCAGCTGGCCCACGCCTACGCCATGCTCGCGGGCCTTGCCGGCTGCGTGATCGCCGGCGTGATCTGCGCACGCGCCTTTCCGCCCAAGCGGGAAGTGACCGAGCTGGACACCTCGAACGACCCCGAATGGCGCCGCGAAGTGCTGGAGGAGCTGGCGCGCCAGCCCGGAGGCCTGGGCACGGTGCAGGACCTGCCGCCCGCCGTGGTGCAGGAACTCAAGGAGCTCAAGCTCTACGAACTGTTCGCCGACAAGGCCGGGAGGGCATGAGATGGAAACCCTGCTGACCAATGACATCGCCGTCGCAGCCGCGATGGGACTGATAGGCGCCGTGGTGTTCGCCGCCATCGGCCTGGTCTCCGGCACGGACGAGACCACCACGCTGGCCCCGCTCACCCTGCTGGTGGTGCTGCTGGGCGTGCCGCCCGCCGGCGTGTTCACCTTCTTCCTGGCCGGCGCCGTGGCCAAGCACATGACGCATGCCGTGCCCACGGCGCTGCTGGGCATTCCCGGCGACACGCTGGCCACGCCGCTGCTGCAGGACGCCAACATGCTGCGCAAGCTGGGCGTGCCCCACATCGCGCTGCGCAAAATGGTCTCGGGCGGCATCGTCGCGGCCTTTGTCGCCGTGCCGCTGGCCGTGCTGTTCGCCGTGATGCTGGCGCCCTTCGGCAGCATGATCACCAAGACGGCGCCCTGGATCTTCCTGGCCGCCGCCCTCCTCATCGCCTACTTCTCGGCGGGGCGCTGGGCCTCGGTGATGCTGCTGATTCCGTTCGTGGTGGTCATCATTGCGCTGCAAAGCCTCACCGCCAAATACGAGGTCAAGCTCAGCATCAGCTACTTCCTGGGCATTGCCATCGGGCCGCTGATCGCCGACCTGTTCACCGTGATCTCGCCGGCCGGCCGCCAGCGCATGCTGCGCGACAAGGTGCGCCAGTTCAACCTGGCGCCCGACGTGAAGGGCTGGTCAGGCTACTTCCCCAACCCGCTCAAGGTGCTGGACCGCGTGCAGACGCGCTGGACCCTGGCCACGGCCACCATCTCCAGCGCCACCTTCGTCTTCAGCCCCGTGGCCATGACCGTGGTGCTGGGCGAGCTGGTGGGCTCGCGCATCAAGCATGCCTACCACCGCCTGACCACGGTGCTGAGCGCGCGCAACGGCGTGACCGAGGCCACCTACATCGCCGAGGCGCTGATCCCGCTGATCGCCTTCGGCCTGCCGCTGAGCCCGGTGGCCGCCGGCCCCGCCGCGCCGCTGTTCAACGCGCCGCCGCGCTTCACCGTCGATGCCGCCACGGGCCAGGTGAACAACCTGCACAACCTGCTCAGCCACTGGGAGTTCCTGGGCTACGGCATGCTGGCCGTGCTGCTGGCGGCCATCGTGTCCTACCCCTTCGCCATGAACTTCGCGCGCAGCGCGGCGCTGTTCGTCTCGCGCCGGGTCAGCCACGAGGCCATCATCGCCACCTTCGTGGGCCTGATCATCGTCATCAGCGTCTGGGAAGGCCAGTTGCTGGGCCTGCTCGTGATCCTGACCATGGGCCTGCTCGGCGGCCTGCTGTCACGCGGCTTCGGCTTCAACACCGGCGTGCAGTTCATGGGCTACTACACGGCCGTGCTGAGTGTGCCGGCGCTGGTGAAGCTGTTCTGATTTTTGCGCCGCAAGGGTCAGAACATTCTGAGATTTGGGGGCAGCGCCGCACCCGCCGCCCACAAGGTCCAAGGCCGTTGCCATACTGGGTCACCGAGGCCGCCGCACCGCTGGCGGCCTCTTCCTTTGTGTCTGGCTTTGTGTCTGTCTTTGTGTCTGTCGTTTCTGCGAGGTGCCCATGGGTCTGGCCCTGGTTCAAAGTCGTGCGCTGCTGGGGCTGGCCGCCCCGCGTGTCACCGTGGAAGTGCATCTGGCCAACGGCCTGCCGTCGTTCACGCTGGTGGGTCTGGCCGATGTCGAGGTCAAGGAAGCGCGTGAACGCGTGCGCTCGGCACTGCTGAATTCCGGGCTGGAGTTCCCGAGCAACAAACGCATCATCGTCAACCTGGCGCCCGCCGACCTGCCCAAGGATTCGGGGCGCTTCGACCTGCCCATTGCGCTGGGCATTCTCGCGGCCAGCGGCCAGATCAATGGCGATGCACTGGCCGAGTATGAATTCGCAGGCGAGCTGTCGCTGTCGGGCGCGCTGCGGCCCGTGCGCGGCGCGCTGGCCACGGCCCTGGCCCTGCACCGCCAGCAGGACGGCGCCCGCCTGGTCCTGCCGCCGGGCAGCGCGCAGGAGGCGGCCTTTGTGCCGTCGGCCCAGGTGTTCTGCGCGCACCACCTGCTGGACGTGGTGCGCCGCTTCATCACTCGCTCGGCCAATGCCCTGGTGCAGACGGAGCAGGACACGGACTGTGCCTGCTGCAGCGACGAAAGCGAGGACACCGGCGAGACCGACGAAACCGACGAAACCGACGCCTTGCCGGCAGCAGGCGACACCCAGACATGCTCCGGCCCGGGCTGGCATGCGGTGCAACCACAGCCCGCTGCCCCAGTGCGCAGCAGCCTGGACCTGGCCGAGGTGCGTGGCCAGGCACAGGCGCGGCGCGCGCTGGAAATTGCGGCGGCCGGAGGCCACGGCCTGCTGCTGGTGGGGCCGCCGGGTTCGGGCAAATCCATGCTGGCCCAGCGCTTTGCCGACCTGCTGCCGCCCATGAGTGACGACGAGGCACTGGAAGCCGCCGCCATCGCCAGCCTGGCCGGCCGCTTCACGCCGGAGCGCTGGCGCCAGCGCCCCACGGCCAGTCCGCATCACACGGCCAGTGCCGTGGCCCTGGTCGGAGGCGGCTCGCCACCGCGCCCCGGCGAGATTTCGCAGTCCCACCACGGCGTGCTCTTCCTCGATGAATTCCCCGAGTTCGCACGCAGCGCGCTGGAGGCGCTGCGCGAGCCGCTGGAGACCGGCCAGATCACCATCGCCAGAGCCGCCCAGCGCTGCGAATTCCCCGCGCGTTTCCAGCTCGTCGCGGCCATGAATCCCTGCCCCTGCGGCCATTGGGGGTCGACGGTGCAGCGCTGCCGCTGCACGCCCGACAAGGTGGCGCGCTACCAGGCGCGCATCAGCGGCCCGCTGCTGGACCGCATCGACCTGCATGTGGAAGTCGGCGCCCTGCCCCCGCAGGAGCTGCTGGCCGCGCGCTCGGGCGAAACCAGCGAGGCCGTGCGCGAGCGCGTGGTCCAGGCCCGCGCGCTGGCCGTGCAGCGCCAGGGCAGCGCCAACCACCAGCTCCAGGGCCAGGCCCTGGACGACCACCTGGGCCTCTCGCCCGAGGCCCTGGCCTTCGCCCACAAGGCCGCAGCACGCCTGGGCTGGTCGGCCCGCAGCACCCACCGCGCGCTCAAGGTGGCGCGCACCATTGCCGACTTGGCCGGCAGCGCGGCAGTGGAGACGGGGCATGTGGCGGAGGCCATGCAGTATCGGAGGGTGTTGCGGTTGCCGTCATGAGGTTCTGCGTTGGGCGCGGTTGCCTGGGTTTGTTGGATTTGTTTCTGAAATTCCGAAATTTCCACTTGAATGAAACGAAATACTCCCGAATTTCGGAATATTGGAAATTGTTTTGAAAATTGCCGAAGAAATCCTAGAATTTCGGAATATCAGAAATAAGGCCAATCCATCCATGCCGTCTTCCACGCCCATGAACGACCCGCAGCAGGATCGCCCGCAGCCCGGGGCCGTGGTCATCGCTGACCTGTCCGGGCTCGGCGCCCAGATCCGCGCCATGCGCAAGGCCCAGCAACTGCGCATCGATGACACGGCAGCCCTGTGCGGCGTGTCGCTGGATCTGCTCTCCCGTCTGGAGAACGGCAAGGGCGGCGTGGGCTCCGACAAGCTGCTGGCCGTACTCGACGGGCTGGGCCTGGCCATGGTCATCGCGCCCAAGCAGGACGCCCTGATGGCACGACTTCCACGGGCCTGAAGCGCACATGGCCACGTCGCCGTCGCTTTCGCTTTCGCTGTGGAACGATGTCGGCACGCACGTGGCCGATGTGACCCACGACCCGCACAACGATCTTTGGGGACTGCGGTATGCGCCTGCATGGCTGGAGCAGGAACGGCCTTTCTACCTGGCGCCCTGCCTGCCGCTGGCCGCTCCCGAAGGGGGCTACGACTCGCGCTCCATCCGGCGTTTCATCGAGAACCTGCTGCCCGAAGGCGCGGCGCTGGATGTGGTGGCCAGAAGTCAGGGCATAGGCAAGGGCAACATCTTCGGTCTGATACGCGCCCTCGGCGCCGAGACCACCGGGGCTTTCCGGTTTCAGGCCGACGGCAGCAAGCCCGATCCCCAGGCCGCCAATGCCGCTCGCCCCATATCGACAGCCGAACTCGCCCAACGCATTGCAGACCGAGACACACGCCCTTTCATCGAGTGGGATGGCAAAGTGCGCATGTCGGTGGCCGGCTACCAGGACAAGCTGCCCGTGCACGTGGAAGGCGAGAGCGTGCAGGAAGACACCATCTTCCTTCCCGACAACGTTCCGTCCACCCACATCCTCAAACCCCAGCCGCGCGACAGCGCGGTGCCGCACATGGTGGTGAACGAGCATTTCTGCATGCGCCTGGCAGCGGCCATGCGCTTGCCTGCAGCCGAGGTGCAGATGCTGCACGTGCCACAGCCGGTGCTGGCAGTCAGGCGCTTTGACCGCGTGCGGCAGGCGCCGCAAAGGCGGGTCCTGCGCACCCACATCATCGATGCATGCCAAGCGGGCGATCTGCCCGTCAGCTACAAGTACGAGCACCACATCGGCAGCGTGGGCGATGCCCGGCTCTACCGCGACGGCATGAGCTTTCCCCGGCTGTTCGGTCTACTGGAGCACTCGGTGGCAAAGGCTGCGGACAAGCTGGCAATGATCCGATGGGCGCTGTTCCAGATACTGATCGGCAATGGCGACGCACATGGCAAGAATTTCTCCTTCCACGTGCTGCCGCAAGGCCTGGCGACCGCACCCTGGTACGACCTCGTCAGCGTGGCCCAGTATCCCGATGTGTCCCAGGAACTGGCCATGGCCTTCGGCGACTGCTTTGCGCTGGAGGAACTCACACCCTTCGAGTTTGCGCATTTCGCCCACCTGTGTGCGATAGACCGCAGGCTGCTCACACGTGAAGCCCAGCGCATGGCCAAGGCAGCCCCTGGTGCGGCGGCCAAGGTTCTGCGCGAATCGCCTTACACGCCAGAAGAACACGCCTTCGCCCAGCGCATCGCCGCCTATGCGACCGCCCAGGCCCAAAGACTGGTGGACATCGCCCAGAAGGCAGCAGCCTTGCCTTCCGACCTGTTCTGAGCCTCAGGCAGACGCCGCCGGGACTTCCTCCAGGCCAAGGGCTGCCTCGCCCTGCACACCCTCGATCCCCAACACCTCCACGCACGCATGCAGCGCAGGCGACCAGCCCTGGCGCGCGGGCACGACGAACCAGGTTTCCACGCGGGCGACTTCCTGGGCGAGTGCTCCGGGCAGGGCCGTGATGTGCACGCCGAAGCGGTGCTGCTGGGCCTGGACCACGCTGCGCGGCAGCAGGCCGTAGCCCATGCCGGCGGCCACGCAGCCGAGGATGGCGTCCAGCGATCCCATTTCCATGATGCGTGCCGCTACGCCGCGCGCGGCCAGCAGCAGTTCGATGCGCTGGCGGTAGCTGCAGCCCTGGCGGAAGGCCAGGAAGGGCACGGCGCTGAGCTGGGCGGCATCGGGAAAGCGCGGCAGCGCGAAGGCGGTGACCAGCACCAGCTCCTCCTCGAAGACGCGCCAGCCCTGCAGGCGGGACTGGGGCGGCATGCCCGAGACAAAGGCGCAGTCCAGCCGCCCGGCAAGCAGATCGGCCAGCAGCTCGGCCGTGGTGGCCGTGCGCAGCTCCAGGTCCAGGCCGGGCTGGGCCTGGTGCAGGCGCGCCAGCAGCGGCGGCAGGCGCAGCGCGGCCGTGGTTTCCATGGAGCCTATGCGCAGCGCGCCTGCGGCCCGGGCGCTGCCCTGCAGCAGGGCCAGCGCCTCGTCATGGTCGGCCAGCATGCGCCGCGCGTATTGCTCCAGCAGGCGGCCGGCAGGCGTGGCGTGCACGGGTGCGCTGCGTTCCAGCAGTTGCACGCCGGCCTCGTCCTCGAGCTTTTTCACATGGGCCGTCACGTTGGACTGCACGGTGTGCAGTTGCTGCGCGGCGGCGCCGAAGCTGCCGCTGTCGCAGACGGCCAGGAACATGCGCAGGGACTTCAGTTGCATCGCGGCTCCAGTGACATCCATCTTCAATCGAGATCGACGCCATCATTTTGAATCATTGGACATGATGGGCGGCAGCGCCTAATGTATGCCCATCCTCCCCGCATGGCGCCCACTCCCGTGATCCAACGCAACGAAACTTCCCTGCTGCTGACCGGCTTCATGGCCACGCTCAGCGGCGTCGGCCTGGCGCGCTTTGCCTACACGGCGCTGATGCCGCAGATGGTGCATGCCGGCTGGTTCAGCGGCGAGCAGGTGGCCTACCTGGGTGCGGCCAACCTGCTGGGCTATCTGATCGGGGCTCTGGCCGCCGCGCCGCTGGCCGAACGCCTGGGCGCGCTGCGCGTGCTGCTGTGGTGCTGGGTGGCCCTGGCGCTGAGCTTTGCGGCCTGCGCCTGGCCGCTGCCCATGCCCTGGTTCTTTGCCTGGCGCTGCATCTCGGGCATTGGCGGCGCCATCCTGATGGTGCTGGGCCCCTCGGTGGCCCTGGCGGCCACCCCCCTGCAGCGGCGTGCGGCCCTGGGGCCGCTGATGTTCTGCGGCATAGGTGCCGGCGCCCTGCTGTCGGCCACGCTGATACCGCTGCTGGCGCGCCAGAGCCTGGGAGCCGTCTGGTGGGCGCTGGCGGCGGTCTGCGCCTGGGCCGGCTGGCTGGGCTGGCGCCATGTGCGGCGGCTGCCGGTGCCTGCACCCATTGCCATCACGCCCCATGCCCGGCCCGTGCCCGCCGCGCCCCTGTGGACGCTGCCCGTGGTGCTGGTGATGCTGGCCTATATGACGGACGCCTTCGGCTTTGTGCCGCACACGGTGTTCTGGGTGGACTACCTGGCGCGCGAGCTGCAGTTGGGCGATGCCTACGCCTCCACGCAGTGGGCCGTGTTCGGCCTGGGCGCCATTGCCGGGCCGCTGGTGGCCTCGCTGTGCGCCACGCGCTTTGGCTGGTGGGGCACGACCACGGGCGCCTATGCGGTCAAGACCCTGGCCATTGCCATGCCGCTGTTCTGGGTGGGATTTGCGGGGCATGCGACCTCGTCCTTTCTGGTGGGCGCGCTGTCGCCGGGCATGGCGGCCATCACCTCGGGCTATCTGATGCAGCTGATCGGCCCCGTGCAGCACAAGCGCATGTGGGGCTATGCGACGGCGGCCTTTGCGCTGATGCAGGCCGTGTCGGGATATTTCATGGCCTGGAGCTATGCGGGCCTGGGCTCGTACCAGCGCCTGTTCGTCATCGGCAGCGTGTCGCTGCTGCTGGGCACGCTCATGATCGCCGCCAGCCGCGCCAGCGCGCGCCGGCAGGCCGCCGCATGAGTGCGCGGATTCGAGACAGGAAACAAGGAGTCGTATGAGCACTGCAAAGACCGCGTGGATGGCCCGACTGGGCATGCGCCATCCCATCATCCAGGCCCCCATGGCCGGCACGTCCACGCCCGCGCTGGCGGCCGCCGTCACCGATGCGGGCGGCCTGGGCTCGCTGGGCATTGGCGCCAGCGGCACGGAGCAGGCACGCCAGCAGATCGTGCAGACGCGTGCGCTGACATCGGGCGCCTTCAACGTCAACCTGTTCTGCCACCGGCCGGCCCGGGCCGATGCGCAGCGCGAGGCCGCCTGGCTGGACCATCTGGCGCCCGAGTTCGCGCGCTTCGGCGCCGCGCCGCCTGCCACGCTCAACGAGATCTACGCCACCGCCGTCGGCAACGCCGCGCTGCAGGCCATGCTGCTGCAGGAGCGGCCTGCCGTGGTGAGCTTTCATTTCGGGCTGCCTGAGCAGGGCTTCATCGACGCGCTGCGCGCGGCCGGCGTCGTGACCCTGGCCAGCGCCACGTCGCTGGACGAGGCGCGCCAGGTGGAGCAGGCCGGTGTCGATGCCATCGTGGCCCAGGGCGTGGAGGCCGGGGGGCACCGCGGCACGTTCGACCCCGCGCAGGACCGCATGATGGGCACCTTCGCCCTGGTGCGCGTGCTGGCGCGCAACACGGCCCTGCCGGTGATCGCGGCCGGCGGCATCATGGACGGCGAGGGCATTGCGGCCGCGCTGGGCCTGGGCGCCTGTGCGGCGCAGCTGGGCACGGCCTTCATCCTCTGCCCTGAATCGTCCGCCAGCCCGGCCTACCGTGCCGAGCTGCGCAGCGAACGCGCCCACCACACGGGCATCACCGCCGCCATCTCGGGCCGGCCGGCGCGCGGCATGGTCAACCGGCTGCATGCGCTGGGCGCCAGCCATGGCCAGCCCCTGCCCGACTACCCGCGCGTCTACGACGCAGGCAAGGCGCTGCACCAGGCGGCGTCCGCCCAAGGCAGCTCCGACTACGCAGCCCACTGGGCCGGCCAGGGTGCGCCGCTGGCGCGTGAGATGCCGGCCGCTGCGCTGGTGCAGACGCTGGCCGGCGAACTGGCGCGCGCTCAGAGGGCCTGATCGCTCAGGCAGGCATGTCCAGCGCCGCCAACCCCTGCTCCAGGTCGGCGATGAGGTCGCGCGGCGACTCCAGGCCGATGTGCAGGCGCACCACGGGCCCGCGCGCACTCCAGTCGGTGACGCTGCGCGCCTGCGCCATGTGCGCGGCCGTTGCCAGGCTTTCGTAGCCGCCCCAGGAGGCGCCGATGCCGAAGAGGCGCAGGCCGTCGATGAAGCGGTCCACGGCAGCCTCGGCGGTGCCGGGCTGCAACTCCAGCGACACCAGGCCGTTCGTGCCCTGGCAGTCGCGCAGCCACAGCGCATGGCCGGGGTGCGTGGGCAGCGCGGGGCAGAACACGGTGGCCACGGCCGGGTGCTGCTGCAGCCAGTGCACCACCTCCAGCGCATGCGCCTCGTGCATCTGCAGCCGTGCGGCCAGCGAGCGCATGCCGCGCAGCACCAGCCAGGCATCGTCGGGGCTGACCGCCATGCCGAAGGCATCGCAGCGCGCAGCCAGCGGCTCCCAGGCGGCCTCGGTGGTGGCCACGGTGCCCATCATCACGTCGGAGTGGCCCGACAGGTACTTGGTGGCTGCCATCACCGAGACATCGGCCCCCAGCGCCAGCGGCCGGTACTGGCAGCCCGACCCCCAGGTGTTGTCGGCCACGACCAGGGCGCCGCGCGCATGGGCCATGGCCGCCAGCGCGGGCAGGTCGCACATCTCGTAGACCAGCGATCCCGGGCATTCGGCATAGACCATGCGGGTGTTGGGGCGCATGCGCGCCTGGGCGTCGCTGCCATCGGCCGCGAAGAAGTCGTACTCGATGCCGTAGGGCCGCAGCCATTGCCCGGCCAGGTGGCGCACGGGCTGGTAGGCGCTGTCGGTCAGCAGCACATGGTCGCCGGGGCGCAGGTAGCTGAGCAGGGCCATGCCGATGGCCGCCAGGCCGGTGGGCAGCAGCCGCGTGCGGTGGGCGCCTTCCAGCTCGCTGACGGCGTCTTCCAGCGCAAAGCCGGTGGGCGTGCCGCGCGCGCCGTAGCTGAAGATGCGCTCGCCGGCGCGGCGCTCGCGCATCTCGCGCTGCTGTGCCGTGCTCTCGAACAGCACGGTACTGGCGCGCACCAGGGGCGGGTTGACGGCCGTGCCGCCCGCATAGGCCGGGCGCTTGCCCGCATGCAGCAGCCGGGTCTGCAGGTCCAGCGCGGGGGCGCCAGGGGCGGATGCGCCAGGCACGGGGGCGTGTGCGGCAGCCATCAGTCGATCTTCGCGCCCGAGAGTTTGACCACGCGCGACCAGCGCTCCATGTCCTGGCGCAGCTGGGCGGCAAAGGCCTCGGGCGTATTGGCCACGACTTCGCTGCCGCCATCGACGACCAGCTTGGTCACTTCCGGCAGTTGCAGGGTGCGCACGATGGCGTCGTGCAGATAGGCCACGCGCTCGGGCGGCGTGCCGGCGGGTGCGAAGAAGCCGTACCAGTCCTCGAAGCGCGCATTGCGCAGGCCCAGTTCCTCCAGCGTGGGCACCTTGCCGAACACGCCGATGCGGCGCGGGCTGGTGACGGCCAGCGCGCGCACCTGGCCCGCCTGGATCATGCCGGCCACGGATGAGGTGGAGGTGATCAGCACATCGACCTGCTGGCCCAGCAGATCGTTGATGGCCGGTCCCGCGCCCTTGTAGGGCACATGGGTCATGGGCACGCCGTTTTCCTTGGACAGCACCACGCCCACCAGGTGCGACAGCGTGCCGTTGCCGGGCGTGGCATAGGTGACGCGGCCCGGCTCGCCCTTGCTGCGCGCCACCAGGTCGGCAAAGCTCTTGAGGGGCGAGGCCGAGGCGACCACGATGGCCAGCGGCGCCGCGTTGATCTGCGTGATGGGCACGAAGTTCTTGAGCGGATCGAAGCCCGGCGCGCTGTAGAGCGCGGGGTTCACCGCCATCAGCGAGACCTGCCCCGTGAGCACGGTGTAGCCATCGGGCTTGGCCTCGGCCACGGCCTTGGCGCCGATATTGCCGCCCGCACCGCCCCGGTTTTCCACCACGGAGGGCTGGCCCGTGGCCTCGGTCAGGCGCGTGGTGACCCAGCGTGTGCTGGCGTCGTTGCCGCCGCCCGGCGGGAAGGGCGAGATGAAGCGGATCGGCTGGGCCGGATAGCCGTTGCGCGCAGCCAGCGGCTCGGCCATGGCCTGCGAGAGCATGGCCAGGGCCGCGAGGCTGGCGGCCAGCATCCTGGCCAGGGTGGGGATTGCGAACATGTCTTGTCTCCTGTCGTTATGTGATCTGATTTATGTCGCTCTACGGCAAGTCAGCGATATATGGCGCTGCCTTTGCAACTGACGTGACTTTGGCCAGGGGCACCAAGCAAGGGCCGCCCCCGCAGCGAGGGTGCCGTCCCCCTCCCGCGCAGCGAGAGAGGGGGAAGCGGCGAAGCCGCTCAGGGGGAGCTTCATGCACTCGGCAGGCGGAAGGCGGCCAGTTCCTGGGCATCGAGCTGCGGCACCAGGCCCGTCTCCCAGGCCAGGTAGCGGCGTGCCGCTTCCTTGTTGCCGTCGTGGCGGTCGTGCACGAAGAACAGGTAGTCGATGCACTCGGCGTCGGTGGGGCTGTCGGGCGTGGCCTCGACGGGCAGGCCGGCCTGCTGCCATGCGGCCAGGCCGCCTTCGAGCAGCAGCGGCGCGGCGCCCTGCAGTTCCAGCGCGGCCCATTGCGCCATGCCGGGCTCGTCGGCCACCAGCACGATCTGGCGCGTCTCGCCGGCCAGATCGCTGGCAAGGCACGGGCGGATGGACCAGCGGGCCCCGGCGATGTGGCCTGCGCGGTACTTCATGCCCGCGCGCAGATCGACCACGGCCACCTCGCCCTGGTGCATGCGCTCGTGCAGGGCCTGCGCCGTGATGCCTGCCAGTGCGGGGGTCTGGGGCAGTTGGGCCGGTGCGAGGTCCAGGCCGCTGTGCAGGCCGCCCCGCAGCACGCAAGCGTCATGGCCGAGCTGGCGCAGCCAGCTGGCCACCACGGGGGCGCGCACGCCATCGCTGTCGAACAGCACCAGGCGCGCACCGCGCACGCCCACGTACTGGTCGCCGGCCTGCATGAGCTGGCCGCCGGGCGTGTGCTGGGCGCCGGGCAGCGAGCCGGCCTTGAATTCCTCGGGCGTGCGCACATCGCACAGGAACAGCGTGCGCGCAGCATCCTGGCTCCAGGCGCGCACGGTGTCGGCATCGACCTCGGGCACGTCGAAGCGTTCGGCCAGGGCACGGGCCTGTGCTTGCAGCGCGCTGCTGGCCGAGTCGTCGCCATAGCGGTGCGTGCCGCCGTGCTCCAGCGGCAGGTCGGCCAGGTACCAGCCCTGGGTGCCGTTCTCCAGCGCGTAGACGGGGTTGGGAATGCCCAGGTTGATCAAGGTCTGCGCGCCGATGATGGAGCGCGTGCGGCCCGCGCAATTGACCACGATGGGCGTGGCCGCATCGGGCACCAGACGGCTCACGCGCAGCGCCAGCTCGCCATTGGGGCAGCAGATGGCGCCGGGGATGTTCATCTTGTGGAACTCGGAGACGGGCCGGCCGTCCAGCACCACCAGGGGCAGGCCCGCCGCCTGGCGCGCCGCCAGCTGCTGTGCCGTGATGCGCGGCGTGCCATAGGCGTGTTCGGCCAGTTCGCCAAAGGTCTTGGAAGGCAGGTTCACGCCGGCGAACAGCGTGTAGCCCGCAGCGCTCCAGGCCTTGGCACCGCCTTCGAGCACGGCGACATGGGTATAGCCCAGGGCTTCGAGGCGGCGCGCGGCACGCTCGGCCACGCCCGCGCTGGCATCGCCCTCGCCACCGTCGTAGGTGACGACGCGCACCTGCCTGCGCGGCACCAGGCGGGGCACATCCAGCTCCAGCCGGCTGTAGGGCAGGGGCGTGGCGTAGAACAGGTGCGACTCGCCGTACTGGCCGTGCTCGCGCACGTCGAGCAGCGCGATCTCCTGGCCGTCGTGCAGCCAGGATTTGAGGGTGTGGGCGTCAATGGATGCGGTCATTGCATGCGGTCCGGGAAAAAGATCGGCAAGGAATTTCGGGCAAAGCCCTGCCACGCACGCCCCGTGGGGCGCGCTGCGGCATGGACAGTGAAAAGGCAGGAAGCGGGAGATAGCGGCCGGAAGGCCTGGGCTCAGCGGCGCGTCTGCACGCCGATGGCCATGGTCTGGCAGGTGCCGGTGGCCAGGTCGTAGCTGGTGCGCTCGTTGAGCGTCTCCAGCGCGCGGCCGTACATGTGCAGGTGGCGGATGACCTGATCGCCCTGGATCTCCACGGAGTGGATGTCCTCGGGCATGAGGGCGATGCCCTGGCCTGGCGCGACCACCACAAGCTCCGTCTCGCGCAGCGTGCCCTTGCCGGGGACGGAGCCGTCGTCGGTGCGCTCGTAGACGCGGTTGTGCTCCGTGCCTTCCACGGCGGCAATGCAGGCCCAGGTCGTGTGGTTGTGCGGCACGATGCGCTTGCCCGGGCGCATGACGTTGAGGTACAGCGCATAGCTCTGGTCGGCGTCCTCGGCGATCAGGTAGCGCGCCTGGTGCTCGCCCTGCTCGGGTGCGGCGTAGTCGGCCTGCTGCCAGAAGTCTCGGCGCGCGGCCAGGCCCAGCAGTTGCTGGAGCACGGCGTCCAGGCTGGCGCGCGTGGCCGCGTCCTCGCCAATGGCCTGCTTCATGCTGTCGATGGCCGCTGCCACGGCGGCGCTGCGCTGTTCGGTGATGGTGTTGTTGGTGGTGTTGGTGATGGTGATGGTGTTCAAAGGGGGCTCCTTGTCGTCGTTGAAGCCCACTGTAGTGAGGCGCCCCGCCCGCAACAATCCACGCATGCCCAATAAATACTTCAATAAAATTGAAGTATGGAGACGCTTGACCTGGACCTGCTGCGCACCCTGGCCGCCATTGCCAGCCACGACAGCTTTGCCGCCGCCGCCGTGCAGATGGGGCGCACGCAATCGGCTATCACCCAGCAGATGCAGCGGCTGGAGGAGAAGATCGGCCACGCGCTGTTCGAGAAGCAGGGCCGGCAAAAACGCCTCACCGACCATGGCCAGCGCCTGCTGGGCTATGCGCGCCACATGCTGGCCATCCACGACGAGGCGCTGCGCAACCTGCAGCACCGCCAGGTGCAGGGCCTGGTGCGCATTGGCGCGCCCCACGACGCGGCCGACAACATGCTGCCGCCCGTGCTGCAGGAGATTGCGCTGAACTTTCCCGGCATGCAGATCGACATCCATGTGGGGCGCAGCCCTTTCCTGATGGAGTCGCTCAAGCAGGGCGAGCTGGACCTGGCCATCTCCAACCGGGAGGATGAGGGCTTCGAGGGCTTTGCCCTGCGCTCCACACCCACCGTGTGGCTGTGCGGCGCGGGCTATGCCCATGACCCGGGCAAGCCCGTGCCCCTGGTCATGGCAGACGGGCCCAGCATCTTCCGGCGCCTGGGCTGCGATGCGCTGGATGCGGCCGGCATTGCCTGGACGCCGCGCCACACCTGCACCAGCCTGGTGGGCATACGCGCGGCGCTGCGCGCTGGCCTGGGCGTGACGGCACGCGGCGTGGAGCAGCTCGACCCGGGCCTGCGCGTGCTGGGCGCGGGCGACGGCATGCCGCCGCTGCCGGACCTGGCCTACCGCCTGTACATCCGCAGCCATGTGATCAGCCCCGTGACACGCCAGATCTTCGAGAACCTGCAGGCCCGCATGCGCCAGCCGGCGGGCTGAGCGCCGGGGCGCTTGGCGCGCGGCAGCGCTGGATGTGGCGGCGCACTTGACTGCACCGCTTGTAATGGGACTTATTCTCAAATAACATCCGCGCCACCGCCGCCCCCTCCAGCCGGCGTTTTTCGAGCCTTTCCAGGCCCCGTGCCATGCCATCTCCCACTCTTGCCCGCACCCATGACTGGTTCCGTGACTGGTTCCGTGACTACGGGCCGCTGATCTCCCGCATCCTCGCCGCGCTGTTTGGCGGCTACGCCGTGGCGGCGCTGGCCAGCGTGGCCGTGCTGGCCCTGCCCGCAGACCGCACGCAGGCGGCGATCTCGGGCACCTTGCTGAGTTTTGCCGTCTATGCGGGCGCGGTGATCTGGGTGTTTGCCGTGCGCAGCGCCACGCGCGCCTGGGCCGGCCTGCTGGTCGCCGCCCTGGTGCTGGCGCCTGCCGCGTGGTGGACCTGGGGCAAGGGGCTGGGCGCATGAACACGAACACCATGGACACCACGAACACGGCCGGCAAGCCCGCCAAGCCCGCGAAAGCCGCCAAGGCGCCCGGCATCCGCCAGACCATGTCCGACCTGCATACCTGGGTCGGCCTGCTGCTGGGCTGGTTCCTCTACGCCATGTTCCTCACGGGCACGGTGAGCTATTTCAGGAACGAGATCACGCAGTGGATGCAGCCCGAGCAGCCGCACCAGAGCCAGGCGAGCGAGCCCGCGCTGGTGGCCCAGCGTGTGGGTGACGCCATGGCGCGCCTGGCACCGCAAAGCCCTCGGTGGCTGATCAACCTGCCCGATGAACGCAGCACGGTGGCCACGGTGTTCTGGAGCCCTCCCGAAGGCCAGGGCAAGCGCCGCTTCGAGAACGGCCGCTTCGACCCGGCCACCGGCACGCGCCTCGAAGGCCCGGTGCGCGAGACGCGCGGCGGCGAGTTCTTCTACCGCTTCCACTTCCAGTTCCACTACATGCCCGTGCTCTGGGGCCGCTATCTGGCGGGGCTGTGCGCCATGTTCATGCTGGTGGCCATCGTCAGCGGGGTGATCACGCACAAGAAGATCTTTGCCGACTTCTTCACCTTCCGCTGGGGCAAGGGCCAGCGCTCCTGGCTGGACGCGCACAACGCGCTGTCGGTGCTGGGCCTGCCCTTTCACCTGATGATCACGTACACCGGGCTGGTGACCCTGGCCTTGATGTACATGCCCTGGGCCAATCTGGCCACCACCATGACGCCCGAGCAGCGCGTGGTGGCCGGCCAGCAGCTCAGTGCCTTTGTTCCCGCTGGCAAGCCCTCGGGCCAGGCCGCGCCCCTGGCACCGCTGGCCGACATGGTCCGCCAGGCCGAGCAGCGCTGGGGCGCGGGCCAGGTGGAACGCCTGAACGTCAACCTGCCCGGCGATGCCAATGCGCGCGTGACCGCCATCCGCGGCGAGAACGGCCGCGTCTCCATCAGCCCGCAGTTCATGATGTTCGACGGCGTCAGCGGCCAGCTGCTGCAGGCACAGGACAGCGTGGGCGCCGCCGCCGAGACGCGCGGCGTGCTCTATGCGCTGCACATGGGCCGCTTCGGCGACCTGCCCACGCGCTGGCTGTACTTCATCGTCAGCCTTGCGGGCACGGCCATGGTGGGCACGGGACTGGTGCTGTGGAACGTGAAGCGGCGCAGCAAGCTGCCCGACCCGGAAAGGCCGCATTTCGGCTTCCGGCTCGTGGAACGGCTGAACATCGCCACCATCGCCGGCCTGTCCATCGGCATGGCCGGCATGCTCTGGGCCAACCGCCTGCTGCCGGTGGAGATGGCGCAGCGCGCCGAGTGGGAGGTGCACGCCATGTTCATCGCCTGGGGCGCCACCCTGTTCTGGGCGATGGGCCGGCCCGCCAAGCGGGCCTGGATCGAGTTGCTGTGGGCCGGCGCCGCCGTTCTGGCCCTGCTGCCCGTGGTCAACGCGCTGACCACGGATCGCGGCCTCTTGGCCAGCCTGCGCGCGGGCGACTGGGTGTTTGCCGGCATGGACCTCATGCTGCTGGCCCTGGCCGCACTGCATGCCCATCTGGCCCTGCGCACCCAGCGCCACCAGCCCAAGGCCAAACCAGTGCGCGCCGCCCGGCCCGCGCCCAAGGCAGCCACTGCAGCAGCCGCCACGGCAGTGGCCGCCACAGCAGCAGCCGCCGCAGCGGAGACCAGCGCATGAGCATGGCCCATCTGTTCTGTCAGCTGCTGGCCCTGGGCGCCTTCGCCTGCCTGGCCCTGGCCATGGACCGCCACCAGAGCGACCTGTTCGGCAAGGAACTGCCATCTGCCCACACACGGCGCCTGCGCGCGGCCGGCTGGGTGCTGCTGGCGCTGTCGCTGTGGGCGGCGCTGCAGGTGGAGCCCTGGTCGCTGGGGCTGGTGGCCTGGTTCGGCCACATCGCCGCAGCAGCCGCCATCGTGCTGCTGTCCATGGTGGCGCGCGAGCGCCTGCGCTGACGGCCCTCCCGGCGCCTTCAGAGAAACATGCCGCCCGACGCCTCGATGCGCTGGCCCTGCACCCAGCCCATGCCGGGCTGCAGCAGGGCGGCCATCACGGGGCCGATGTCGTCGGGCTGGCCCACGCGGCCCAGTGACGTCTGGCTGGCCAGGGCGGCGCCCATCTGCGCATCGTCGCGCACACGGCCGCCGCCGAAGTCCGTGGCGATCGCGCCCGGCGCCACCGTGTTGACGCGAATGCCGCGCGCCCCCAGCTCGCGCGCCAGGTAGCGCGTCAGCACCTCCACCCCGCCCTTCATGGATGCATAGGCCGCGTAGCCCGGCTGGGTGAAGCGCGTGAGGCCGCTGGACAGGTGGATGATGCTGCCGCCATCGCGCAGCAGGGGCAGCAGGTGCTGGCTCAGGAAGAACGGCGCCTTCAGGTGGATGGCGACCAATTCATCGAACTGCGCCTCGGTGGTAGCCGCGAAGGGTGCATTGATGCCGATGCCGGCGTTGTGCACCAGCGCATCAAGGCGGTCGGCCTGCCAGGTATCGGCCAGCGCCTGGCGCACGCGGGCCGCAAAGTCCGCAAAGCCCGCGCTGCGCGCCACGTCCAGCTGCAGGGCGGCGGCCCGCCCGCCCAGCGCCTCGATGGCGGCCACGGCGGCCTGGGCCTCGTCGGCACGCTCACGGTAGGTCAGCACCACGTCCAGGCCCTGGCGCGCCAGGTGCTCGGCCGTATTGCGGCCCAGGCCGCGGCTGCCGCCCGTGACGAGGACGATGCGGCGGGCGGCAGGGGAAGAAGCGGTCGAAGGAGAAACTGTCATGGCGGACCTCGTTAGGTGGTTTGCAATGACAGCGACTGTATTGAAGGTCGATTTTTGGATAAATTGGCTGTTTCTGATTTATTTGTTCGCCCCATGCAAACAATCAAGCTTCTGGAGCAGATGCAGATCTTCAGCCGCGTGGCCGAGATGGCCAGCTTCACGCGTGCGGCCGACAGCATGGGTTTGCCCAAGGCCAGCGTCTCCCAGGCCGTGCAGCAACTGGAGGCGCGGCTGGGCACGCGGCTGCTGCACCGGACCACGCGGCGCGTGCAATTGACCCAGGATGGCCAGGCCTGCTACGAGCGCTGCCAGGACCTGCTGGCCGACGTGGACGAGTTCCAGGGCCAGTTCCAGCAGGCCGGCGACGCGCCGCTGCAGGGCAAGGTCCGGCTGGACATGACCACCGGCCTGGCGCGCCACGTCGTCATGCCCTTGCTGCCGCAACTGCTGCAAAGCCATCCGGCGCTGGAGCTGGAGCTGAGCTGCACCGAGCGCCGCGTGGACCTGGTGCGCGAAGGCTTTGATTGCGTGCTGCGCCTGGGCCCCGTGGACGAGCCCGGCCTGGTGGCACGCCCGCTGGGCCTGGTGGCGCTGGCCACCTGCGCCAGCCCCGGCTATGTCCAGGCCCACGGGCTGCCCGCCACGCTGCAGGATCTGGGCGGTCACCGGCTGGTGCACTACCAGCGCACGCTGGGCGCGCGGCCGCTGGGCTTCGAGTACGAGGAGGATGGCCAGCCCCGGTACCTGCCGATGGCGGGCGCGCTCACCGTGAACAACGCCGAGGCGTATCTCGCGGCCTGCCAGGCCGGCCTGGGGCTGATCCAGGTTCCGCGCCTGGCCGTGCAGCCGCTGCTGGACGCAGGGGAACTGGTCGAGGTGCTGCCCCGCCACCCGCCGCCGCCCATGCCGCTGTACCTGATCTACGCCCAGCGCCGCCAATTGCCGCGCCGCGTGCGCGTGCTCATGGATTGGCTGGCCGAAGCGGTCCTGCCCTGGACGCTTGGCGCTGGCCCGGCTGAAAAGCCCTAGTGAGCGCTGCAGCGATTCAGCCAGCGTCATTTTACTTATCACTAATCCGTATCAAGACAAAGGTTCGCGCCTGCCCCTTTTGACGCCATTTACCGGACAATAGCGACCTTGCCCCGGTCACCGGCCGCCACGAAGCAGCGGCAACGCGCACACCGCGCCTGCCCCCTGTGCTTCCCGCCACCGCGTGCCTGAATGGCACTGACCTCTCATTGCAACGTCCCGGCGGGCACTGCCTGCCCCGAATTCACCGTATTGCCAACATGAGTGCTTTTCTTGAAGAACGCGTGCTGTCCGTCCACCACTGGACCGACCGCCTTTTCTCCTTCACCACCACCCGTGACACCGCGCTGCGCTTTTCCAACGGCCATTTCACGATGATCGGGCTGAAGGTCGACGGCAAGAACCTGCTGCGTGCCTACTCCATCGCCAGCCCCAACTACGAGGAGCACCTCGAGTTCCTGTCGATCAAGGTGCCCGACGGTCCACTGACCTCGCGCCTGCAGAACATCCAGGTCGGCGACACCATCCTCGTCGGCAAGAAGCCCACGGGCACGCTGCTGATCGACTACCTGCTGCCCGGCAAGAACCTGTACCTGATCGGCACCGGCACGGGCCTGGCCCCCTGGCTGGCCGTGGCCCGCGACCCCGAGACCTACGAGCGCTACGAGAAGGTCGTCGTCGTGCACGGCGTGCGCCACGCCAGCGAGCTGGCCTACCAGGAGCTGTTCGAGAAGGAACTGCCCGAGCATGAATTCCTCGGCGAAATCGTCAAGGACAAGCTGGTCTACTACCCCACGGTGACGCGCGAGCCCTTCCGCAACCAGGGCCGCATCTCCAACCAGATCACGGCCGGCACCTTCCCGCAGAACATCGGCCTGCCCGAGCTCAACCCCGAGACCGACCGCGTCATGCTGTGCGGCAGCCCCGCCATGCTGAACGAACTCAAGGAGCTGCTGGAGCACCGCGGCTTCAAGGAAGGCAACACCACCACGCCCGGCGACTTCGTGGTCGAGCGCGCCTTCGTCGAGAAGTAAAGCCCACGACACCCCGTGGCGGGGCGGCTGCCGATAATCGGCGCATGCCGCCCTCCCGCACCCCGCCGCCCCAGCCCGGCGACGATGACCGCAACTTCATCGTCGCCCTGGCGCGCGGCCTTGATGTCCTGTCCTGCTTTCGCTCCGGCGAAAAGCTGCTGGGCAACCAGGACATCGCCAGGCGCTGCGGACTGCCCAGGTCCACGGTTTCGCGCCTCACGCACACGCTGACCACGCTGGGCTACCTCATCCATGTGCCCGAAGAGGGCAAATACCGCCTGGGCACAGCCACGCTGGCCCTGGGCAGCGCCATGCTCTCGCGCCTGGACGTGCGCCAGATCGCGCGCCCGCTGATGCAAAAGCTGGCCGCCACCACCGATGCCGAGGTGGCCCTGGCCGCACGCGACCGGCACAACATGGTCTACATCGAGCACTGCCCCAGCGCGCGCTTCACGCACCGCGACCTGGACATGGGCTCGCGCATCCCCCTGGCCACCACGGCCGTGGGCCGCGCCTGGCTGGCCGCCAGCCCCGCATCCGAGCGCCAGCGCGCGCTGGACTACCTGCAATCGCACGCCCCCGAGCAATGGGCCGCCGCCCAGGCCCAACTGCCGCTGTGGCCCGGTGCCAGCCCCCATCCGCAACCCTGGCTGTCGTGCTCGTTCGGCGACTGGCAGCCCGAGGTCAACGCCATCGCCCTGGCCTTCTCGCCGGGGCGTGGCCTGCCGCTGATGGCCGTCAGCCTGGGCGGGCCCTCGCGCTTCGTCACGGCCGATGCGCTGCGCCAGGACGGCGTGCCCGCGCTGCAGCGCATGGTGCGGCGGCTGCAGCAGGACATAGACCGCGCCTGACCGCAGACCGGGCCTGGCCGGCTGTCCCGCAGGCGCCCGCACAGTACCCGCGCATTACCCGCACAGTAGCCAAGACGACAGCGCGCGCCGCCCTGGCGCCCTAGCATGGAGGGCGTTGCTCAACCATCAGGAAACCAAGGCAGGAGACACCCAGCATGAGCGTGAAAGCACTGTTCAACCTCACCGGCAAGACCGCCCTCATCACCGGAGGCTCGCGCGGCTTGGGCCTGCAGATGGCCGAGGCGCTGGGCGAGATGGGCGCCCGCCTCGCCATCACGGCGCGCAAGTCCGACGAACTGGCCGAGGCCAAGGCCCACCTGCAGGGCCTGGGCTACCAGGTCGAGACCTTCACCAACGACCTGCAGAAGTTCGACACCATCCCCGCCCTGGTCGACGACGTGCTGACGCGCTGCGGCGACATCGACATCCTCGTCAACAACGCTGGCGCCACCTGGGGCGCCAAGGCCGAGGAATACCCGGACGAGGCCTGGAACAAGGTCATGAACCTCAACGTCTCCGCGCCCTTCTTCCTCACCCGCGAAGTGGCCAGGCGCGTGATGATCCCCAAGGGCCAGGGCAACGTGATCATCACGGCCTCGGTCGCGGCCTTCAAGGGCACGCCGCCCGGCATGAACACCGTGGCCTACAACACCTCCAAGGCGGCCGCCGTGCACCTGGCGCGCACCCTGGCCTCGGAATGGGGCCACTACGGCATCCGCGTCAACTCCATCTGCCCGGGCTTTTTCCCCAGCAAGCTGGCCAACGGCCTCATCGACAAGCTCGGCGACCAGCTCATCGCCCGCGCCCCGCTGCGCCGCATCGGCGGCGAGGAGGACCTCAAGGGCGCCGTGGTCTACCTGGCGTCCGATGCGTCTCGGCACATGACGGGGCAGGCGTTGGTGCTGGATGGTGGAGCGAGCTTGCTGTAAACAACGCAGCCCTGCAATGAGAAAGGCCCCTGTACCGCGGTGCAGGGGCCTTTCTTACTTGAGCCGCTGCGCAGCGACTCAGCATGTCTTCTTCAAGCCTGCAGGGCAAAGGGCTCGATGGTCTCCAGGTCGTCGCCGATGGACTTGCGTGCCATGTCGGCGTCGTACTGGCTTTGCAGATTCATCCAGAACTCCACGGACGTGCCAAAGAAGCGCGCAAGGCGCAGCGCCGTATCCGCGGTGATGGAGCGGCCGTTCTTGACGATGGCCGCGATGCGTGTCTGCGGGACATGGATGGCCTGGGCCAGGCGGTATTGCGTCAGGCCCATGGGCTCCAGGAATTCAGTGGCCAGGATTTCGCCTGGCGTGGGGAGGTTCAAAGGTTTGTTCATGGTCAGCACTCCTGCGCCAGATCCAGGATCAACGCTTTCGCTTCAGTGGTAATCGACGATCTCCAGCTCACTCGGGCCTTCATGGGTCCACACAAAGCACACGCGCCACTGGTCATTGATGCGGATGCTGTGCTGCCCCTTGCGATCCCCCTGTAGCGCCTCCAGCCGGTTTCCGGGCGGGACCCTCAAGTCCTGAAGCACATGAGCTGCATGCAGCATCCGAAGCTTGCGCAGCGCAACCACTTCAATGCTGCTCCACCGACGCACCCGCCTCTGCTGGAACAGTTGCTCGGTGTCGGGGCACTTGAATGACTGGATCGTCATGGAAGCAAATAATAACGCACCACGTCAGTAACGTCAAACGTAAGTATCAGGCAACTGAGTCCACAAGAAAGCGCCTGGGCCAGATCAAGCTGGCACCAGGCGCTTTCGGTCGAAAAACTGAGCGGCGCTCTACTTGTTCGCCACCGTCATCACCGCCTCAATCTTGCCGTCGCGCACAGCGGCGCCGCGTTCCGTGGTCAACGTGCCGCCACGCTCATCCACGCCCTTGACGCCGCCGGGGTTCACGTCGGGGCGCAGGGATTTGTAGGCCTCGTCCAGCTTGGCGTGGATGGCCTTGGTGTCCGAGGCCGAGCCGGCCAGCTGCATGGCCTTGACGGTGGCGTGCACGGCCGTGTAGTTCCACTGCGCCTCCGAGCCGGGGATGCGGCCCGGGTAGACCTTGCCGAAGCGTTCGACGAAGGCCTTGTTCTCGGGCTTGGTGTCCTCGGAGACGGGCATGACGCCGATGGCGCCTTCCAGCGGCGCATAGCCGCCGACCACGCGGGCCATTTCGTCGAGCTTGGCCTGGTCCATGACCACGAAGCCGCCCTTGAAGCCCAGCTCGCGCGCCTGCTTGACGACCAGGGCCGTGGGCTCGGAGGCACCGCCCACGAAGAGCACGTCGGGCTTTTCGGCCAGGGCCTTGCTCACGCCGCTGTAGAAGTCGGTGGCGCGGTTGTAGCTCATGGCGTTCTCGGCCACCACGGTGCCGCCCAGCTTTTCCCAGCCGGGTTTGAAGGCAGCGACCCAGGCCTTGGCGTAGTCGTGGTCGGCGCCGACCAGGGCCACCTTCTTGCCGAAGCGGCCCATCACGTACTTGGAGAACGGGTCGATGTACGAGGTGAACTCGGGCGGGATGCGCAGGGTCAGCTTGTTGCCCCGGTTGGTGATCTGCGGCACCGAGCTGTAGGCCAGCACGATGAAGTTGCTGCGCTCGTTGGTGGTCTGCAGCGCGAAGATGCCGCCCGAATGCGGCACCAGGATGGCCGCCGTCTTGTGCTGCTGCACCAGGCGCTGGGCGTTGATCGCGGTCTCGGACGGATTGTACTTGTCGTCCAGCGGCACGATCTCGATCTTGACCTTCTTGCCACCGATCTCGGGCGCTGCGGCATTGATCTCGGAGACGGCCATCTGCATGCCGTCGAGCACGTTCTTGCCGTACTGGGCAGCGCCGCCGGACAGCGGGCCCGAGTAGCCGATCTTGACCACCTCCTGCGCCAGCGCAGGGCCGGCGGCGGCCACGGCGGCGCAGGCCAGGGCCAGCGTGCCCACCCTGCGGCGGGTCAATGGTGCGAATGCTGTCATGTCTGTCTCCTTGGATAGTGAAGAACGAATCGCTGCTGACGCAACGCATAAATCCGGCGCAGCCCAGACCAGGGACGCCGAGCAAGGGCCGCCCCGCAGCGAGGGCGTCGTCCCCCTCCCTCGCGAAGCGAGAGAGAGGGGGAAGCCGCGCAGCGGCTCAGGGGGTGCAGTGTCATGTCATGCACCGATGTAGGCTTTTCGGATGGAGTCGTCAGCCAGCAGCTCGGCCGGCTTGCCCTCGCGCACGATGCGGCCGCTTTCCATCACATAGGCGCGGTGCGCGATCTTCAGCGCCGCATAGGCGTTCTGCTCGGCCAGCAGCACGGTGGTGCCGGCCGCGTTGATGCGCTGTATGGCCTCGAACATCTGCTTGATGACCAGGGGCGCCAGGCCCAGCGAGGGCTCGTCCAGCAGCAGGGCCTGGGGTCGGCCCATCATGGCGCGGCCGATGGCCACCATCTGCTGCTGGCCACCCGACAGCGAGCCAGCCGGGTCGTGCTGCTTCTCGCGCAGGATGGGAAACAGCTCCATCACCTCCTGCAGCGTCTTCTGGCTGGGGCCGGGGTCGCGGCGGTGCACGTAGGCGCCCAGCTGCAGGTTGCGCAGCACCGACATCTGGGGGAACAGCTTGCGTCCCTCGGGGCACTGCACCACGCCGGACTGCACGATGGCCGATGGCTTGCTGCCAGCCAGCTCCTTGCCATTCCAGACGATGGAGCCGCCCGCGGCCTTGTGGATGCCGCTGGCCGTGAGGAACAGCGAACTCTTGCCCGCGCCGTTGGCGCCCAGCAGCACCACCAGCTCGCCGCGGTCGGCATGCAGGCTCACCCCGTCCAGCGCCAGGAAGCTGCCGTAGCGCAGCGACACGTTCTCAAACTTCAGCATGCTCGCTCCCCAGGTAGGCATCGATGACGGCGGGGTTGCGGCGTATTTCCTCGGGCGTGCCCTCGGCGATCTTCTCGCCGTAGCTGAGCACCAGGATCTTGTCGGCCAGGCTCATGATCATGCCCATCTTGTGCTCGATCAGCGCCACCGTGATGCCATGGCGCACCAGCTTGCGGATCAGCTCGGCCAGGCCTTCGGTCTCCTCTGGGTTGACGCCGCCGGCAGGCTCGTCGAGCAGCATCAGCTTGGGGTCGGTGGCCAGGGCCAGCGCGAAGGCCACGCGCTTGCGCTCCTCCTGCGTGATGTCGCCCGCGATGCGGCCGGCCACATGCGACAGGCCCACGAAGTCCAGCGCGTCGCGCGCCTTCTCGCGGCACACGCGCTCTTCCTCGCGCAGGCGGCTGGAGCCGCGCAGCACGTCCCACAGGCCTGAGCGCGTGCGCAGCCGGTGGCCCACGATGAGGTTGTCCAGCACCGTGGCGCGGTCGAACAGCGCCGTGGTCTGGAAGGTGCGCGCCACGCCCAGTTTCGCCACCTGGTCGGTGCGCAGCGAGGTCACGTCCTGGCCGTTGAAGGTGATGGTGCCCGAGGTGGGCTTGTGCACGCAGCTGATCAGGTTGAAGAACGTGGTCTTGCCCGCGCCGTTGGGGCCGATGATGGCGTTGATGCGGCCTTCCTCGATCACGGTGCTGACATCGCTCACGGCGGCCAGCCCGCCGAAGGTCTTGGTCAGGTGGTCAATCTTGAGCATGCGGCTTGCCCTCCTTGGCATTGCGGCGCGCGCGCCATGCGGTGAAGCTGCCCACCACGCCGTAGGGCATGAAGATCACCAGCATCACGAGAATCGGGCCGAAGACGATGAAGCGGTACTCCTGCAGGAACTGCAGGTACTGCGTGATCCAGGGCATGCCGATGGCGCCCAGCAGCGGCCCCAGCACCGTGCCCATGCCGCCGACCATGGCGAAGATCATCATGTCGAAGGTGTGGTGCACGCCGGCCATGTCGGGACCGATGAAGCGCACGAAGCCCGCATACAGGCCGCCGGCCACGCCCGCGTAGACCACGCTCAGCATGAAGGCCAGCACCTTGTTGCGCATGAGGTTGATGCCCAGGGCCTCGGCCAGCTCGTCGCTGTTGCGGATGGCCATGAAGGTGCGGCCCAGCAGCGACCGGACGATGCGCCGCATCACCCAGACCGAGGCCACGAGGAAGGCCAGCACCAGGTAGTACAGCGCCAGCGGCGACTCGAAGCTCAGCGCGCCCAGGGCCTCGGGCGCGGGGATGCCCATGATGCCCACCGTGCCGTGGGTCAGGCCCTCCCACTTCTCGATCACGAGGAACATGATGTAGCCCACGCACAGCGTGAAGATCGAGAAGTAGTGCCCCTTCAGGCGCAGCGAGACGATGCCGATCAGGTAGCCCAGCACCGCGCACACCACGCCCGACATCACCAGCCCGCCCCAGAACGGCCAGCCATGATCCACCGTGAGGATGCCCACGGTATAGGCGCCCGCGGCCATGAAGCCTGCGTGCGCGAGGTTGAGCTGGCCCGTGTAGCCCGTGATCAGGTTCAGGCCCAGCGTGGCAATGGCGAAGATATAGGCCGTGCTCATCACCGTGAGGTGGTAGTCATTGCCCGCCAGCCAGGGAAAGGCGATGCCGGCGGCCAGCAGCAGGCCCCAGGCGACGCGGGAGTCGATGAATCCGTTCATTCAATGACTCCTCTTGGCGAACAGGCCCTGCGGGCGCAGCGACAGGATCACCACCAGCAGCACGAAGGCGATGATGTCCTTGTAGTCGGTGGAGATGTAGTAGGCGCCGAAGCTCTCGGCAAAGCCGATGATCAGCCCGCCCAGCACGGCGCCCGGGATGCTGCCCATGCCGCCCAGGATGATGATCACGAAGGCCTTGGTGATGACCAGGTGGCCCATGGCCGGATAGACCAGGTTGATGGGCGCATACAGCGTGGCCGCCACGGCCGCGAGCACGCCCGAGATGGCAAAGGTCAGCATGGACACGCGGTTGGCATCGATGCCCACCATGGATGCGCCTTCGCGGTTCTGCGCCATGGCGATGATGGTCGCGCCCGTGATGGTGCGCGTCAGGAACAGGTGCAGGGCCACCATCAGCGCAAAGGCCGCGCCGATGATCAGCAGGCGCTGCGCGGGCGCCGTGATGCCGCCCATCTCCACGATGGAGGTGTAGGGCGTGGGCATGCGCTGGAAGTCAGCGCCCCACAGCGCCTGGGCACCCGCTTCCAGGAACAGCAGCAGCCCGATGGAGGCGATCTTGGGATGCAGGGGCGAGGCCTTGCGCAGCGGATGGAAGATCAGCCGCTCGCTGACGATGCCCAGCACCGCCACCGCGATGGCTGCGGTCAGCATGGCCGCCCAGTAGCCCCAGCTCCAGGCCACCATGGCCTGGAAGGCCACGAAGGCGCCGATCATGTAGAAGCCGCCGTGCGCGAAATTGGGCACGTGCAGGATGCCGTAGACCAGGGTCAGGCCGAGGGCCACCAGGCCGTAGATGCCGCCCAGGGTCAGGCCGTTGAGCACTTGCTGCAGAAAAACGTCCATTCAACGCCTCCTGCGGAAAGGCGCGGCTCGGCGCCCGGCCAGGGTCTGTGCTTGCATTGTCTTGTCTCCTTTGCATGGCCGGCCGGCGCGGCGCGACAACGCATGCGGCAGACAGGCAAGGCCAGCTTAGGAGGGGGGCGGCGCCACGATCAACCCGAAGATTCCGCACAGCGGAATTCACCTGGGAAACCCCGAGACCCTCAGGGCCCCGCCAGTAACCTAGATGACAGCCGCGCTCAGATGGACAGGGCCGGCAAGTTGGCGGGCAGGCCCTGCATGGAGCGCTGCGTGTGCTCGGCCACGAAGTCCAGGAAGCTGCGCACGCGTGCCGGCATGAACTTGCGCGTGGGCAAGGTGGCGTAGAGCGTGAAATGGCCCGTGGTCCATTCGGGCAGCACATGGCGCAGGCGGCCCGAACGCAGGTGGCGCGCAATCAGGTCCAGCGGCTGGGTGCTGATGCCCGCGCCGTCCAGCGTGGCACGCAGCAGCGTGCCAGTGTGGTTGGCCACCAGCACGGGCTGCACGGCCACCTCGGCCTCGCCCGCATTGCCATCGAGCCGGCGCAGGCGCAGCACGTCGGAGCGGCCCTGGGCGCGGCGGCGCAGCAGGCACTGGTGGCCCGCCAGATCCTCGGGCACGGCGGGCACGCCATGGGCGTCCAGGTACTCGGGCGAGGCGCATGCCAGGCCGCAGGTGGTGACGATGGGCCGCGCCACCACGTTGCCGTCATAGCCCTCCTCGGCGTTGAGGAAGGTGATGTCGTACTCGCCCACGGCGGCCTCGCTGGCCGACTCCACGAAGACCTCGATGCAGATGCGCGGGTGCAGGCGGTGGAAGTCCGCCACCAGCGGCGCCAGCACATGCTCGGCAAACACGGGCGGCGTGAGCACGCGCACGGCGCCCGACAGCTCCAGCGTGTGCGCCTGCGCGAGGCTGAAGGCATCCTCCACATCGGCCAGGATGCCGCGCACGCGCTCCAGATAGGCCTCGCCGGCCTCGGTCAGCGACACGCTGCGCGTGGTGCGCTGCAGCAGCCGCGTGCCCAGGTGCTGCTCCAGGTCGGCCACCAGGCGCGTGACCGTGGGCACGGACATGTCCAGGCGACGCGCCGCCGCCGAAAACCCGGCCTCGTCGGCCACGGTCTGAAACACCCGCATGGTCTGCAATCGGTCCATGTTGTCCTTGGCCCCGGGCCTCGGTGCCCGGGGACTTTCGCTGCATTGTTCCACTCCCAAACGCCCTGCGCCGCGGCTTTGCGGGCCGCGGCGCAGGCGTTCATCTTCGTCGAAATGCAGCCGCTCAGCCCTTGCCGTCCGAAGTGTCCCTGGCCTGCGCTGGACCGGCGGGCGGCGCCCAGCGGATGGGGTGGGTGAAGCGCACCTCGGCGTCGCTGAAAGCCTTGGCCGTGGCGGCCGACAGCAGCAGGATGGCCGACGAGAAATAGATCCACATCAACAGCACCACCAGCGAACCCGCCGCGCCATAGGCCGAGACCACGGCCGCCGTGGACAGATACCAGGCCAGGGCCTGCTTGCCCAGCGTGAACAGCAGGGCGCCGACGATGGCGCCAAAGATCAGATAGCGCAGCCGGGGCTTGGGGCCGCTGCCGATGCGCATCAGCCCCACGAAGAGCAGCACGGCAATGCCGAAGGACACGCATTCGTTGATCAGGCTGATCAGCGGCCCCAGCGGCTGCATCTGCAGCTTGGTGCCGGCCCAGTTGGTGATCAGCTGGATGGCCGTGGACAGGGCCATGGACACCAGCAGCAAGAAGCCCAGCGCCAGCACATAGGTCAGGCCGCGCAGCCGCAGCGCGGCCATGCGCCACCACACGGCCTTGGGCGGCGGTGGCTCGCCGTTCGAGGTCCAGAGCTTTTCCAGCGCGGACTGCAGCTCCACGAACACACCCGTGGCGCCCGACATCAGCAGGATGAAGCCGAACAGCGAGGCCAGCCGCCCCTCGTCGGGCCGCTGGGCGCTTTCCAGCGCGCCGCGCACGACCTGGGCACCGCGCTCGCCGATCACGTCCTGCACCTGGTCGATCAACTGGTGCTCCACATAGCTGCGGTCCACCCACCAGCCCAGCAGGCCGACCAGCAGCAGCAGCAGCGGCGCCAGGCTCAGGATGCCGTAGAAGGACATGGCCGCGCTCATGCGCAGGCCATCGGCGTCCAGCCACAGCTGCACGGCATTCCACATGGCGCGCAGCGGGTTCAGCTCCATCAGGCGCTGCAGGCGTGCGGACCAGGACGAGGCGGGGGGAGTTTCCGGGGTATCTGAGGGCATGGCCCCCATTGTGCGCAGCGGCGCACCAGCGCCCTGTCAGCCTGTGCCGACAGGGGCCTGTGGGCGCGGCTCAGGTCACGGGCGCTGGATTGAACAGCACCAGGGCGTTGTGCAGCTTCCACTGCTCCGCCCAGGTCTTCTTGCGGCCGCTGGCCACGTCCAGCATCAGGCGGAACATCTCCCAGCCCACGTCCTCGATGCTGGCCTGGCCTTCGGCGATGCGGCCCGCGTTCACGTCCATCAGGTCATGCCAGCGCCGCGCCAGGTCGCTGCGCGTGGCCACCTTGATCACGGGCACCTGGGACAGGCCGTAGGGCGTGCCCCGGCCCGTGGTGAACACATGCAGGTTCATGCCGGCGGCCAGTTGCAGCGTGCCGCAGATGAAGTCGCTGGCCGGCGTGGCCGCATAGACCAGGCCGCTTTGGATGCCCCGGTCGGCCAGCCGCTGGCCCGGCGACAGCACGCCGGTGATGGGCGCCGTGCCGCTCTTGATGATGGAGCCCATGGCCTTCTCGACGATGTTGGACAGGCCGCCCTTCTTGTTGCCCGGCGTGGTGTTGGCGCTGCGGTCCACGCGGCCCTTGTCCAGGTAGGCGTCGTACCAGGCCATCTCCTCGATCATGGCTTCGGCCACCTCGGGGCTGGAGGCGCGCGAGGTCAGCTGGTCGATGCCGTCGCGCACCTCGGTCACCTCGCTGAACATCACGGTGGCGCCTGCGCGCACCAGCAAATCGGTGCAAAAGCCCACGGCCGGATTGGCCGTGACGCCACTGAACGCATCGCTGCCGCCGCACTGCACGCCCACCACCAGGGCGCTGGCCGGCACGGTCTCGCGCCGGCGCGCGTCCAGCCGCTCCAGATGCACCCTGGCGCTGCCCATGATGGAGTCCACCATGGACATGAAGCCCACATGCGCCTCGTCCTGCAGGCAGACCACGTCCAGCGCGGGCTCGCGCTCATCGACGATGGGAAACGAGCCCGGCGGCAGCAGCCGCTCGGGCTGCAGCTTCTCGCAGCCCAGGCTCACCACCATCACCTCGCCGCCAAAATTCGGGTTGTGGCTGATGTTGCGCAGCGTGCGCTGCGGAATCTCGGCGCCCACGGCATCGATGGCCACGCCGCAGCCATAGCTGTGCTCCAGGCCCACCACATCGTCCACATTCGGATAGCGCGGCAGCAGCTCGGCCTTGATGCGGCCCACCGCGAAATCCAGCACCCCGGCCACGCACTGCACCGTCGTGGTGATGGCCAGGATATTGCGCGTGCCCACCGTGCCATCGGCATTGCGGTAGCCCTCGAAGGTGTAGCCCGTCAGCGGCGGCAGCTCGGGCGGCTGCACCGTGGCGATCGGCAACCCCTCAAGAGACAGCGCCCCCGGCATGCGCAGCAGCCGCTCATGCACCCAGCTGCCCGCGGCAATGGCCTGCAGCGCATAGCCGATCACCACGTTGTAGCGGCGCACCTCACCGCCCTCGGCAATGTCCACCAGCGCCACCTTGTGCGCCTGCGGCACCTTGTCGACCAGCACCAGCCCCCCGGGCATCACCGTGCCCGCAGGCAACCCCCCGTCATTGGCCACGATGGCCACGTTGTCGGCCGGATGCATGCGGATGGAAAGAGGAAGTGGGGTACTCATGGCAATGTCTCAATTTTCTAGGGGCCTGTCGCAATCGGAGTGCAGCCCTCGCAACCGTCACGTCCCAACTCAGGAACGCCGAGCAAGAGCCGCCTCGCGGCGAAGGCGTTGTCCCCCTCCGCGAAGCGAGAAGGGGGAAGGCGCGAAGCGCCTCAGGGGGTCACTCTGCTTTAATTCCAGCAGCCTTGATCACCTTCCCCCACTTGACCACCTCGGCCTTCTGGTACTCGCCCAGCTCGGCCGGCGTCATCTGCGAGGGCAGCATGCCGAAGTTCTTCAGGCGCGCCTGCACCTCGGGCGTGGCGACGATCTTCATGATCTCCGCATGCAGCCGGTCCACGATGGGCCCCGGCGTGCCAGCGGGCGCGAACACCGCCTGCCACGATCCCATGTCGAAGCCCTTCTCGCCCGCCTCGGCAATGGTGGGCACATCGGGCAGGGACTCCAGGCGCCGCGAGCTGGTCACAGCGATGGGACGCAGCTTGCCGGCCTGCACATGGGGGCCGACGACCAGGGCGGTGTCGAACATCATGTCCACCTGGCCGCCGATCACGTCCTGCACGGCCGGGCCGCTGCCCTTGTAGGGCACGTGGGTGAACTTCACGCCCGTCTGGTAGCCCAGCAGCTCCAGCGCCATGTGGTTGGAGGTGCCGCTGCCCGGCGAGGCCGAGGTCAGTCCGCCCGCCGCTGCCTTGGCCTTGCTGGCGGCCAGCACGTCAGCCAGCGTCTTGTAGGGGCTGGAGGCCGGCACAACCAGCACCAGCGGGCCCGAGCCCAGCATGGCCACCGGTGTGAAGGACTTGACCGGGTCGTAGTCCAGCTTGGCGTACAGGCTCACATTGATGGCGTGCGAGCTGATGGTGCCGCCCAGGATGGTGTAGCCATCGGCCGGTGCGCGCGCCGCAATGGCCGAGCCCACGCTGCCGCCCGCGCCGCCCTTGTTCTCGATCACCACGGGCGTGCCCAGGGCCTTGCTCAGCGGCTGGGCGATCACGCGCGCCAGCGTATCGGTATTGCCGCCAGGCGGGAACGGCACCAGATAGGTGATGGGCTTGCCCGTGGGCCAGTTGCCCTGCGCGGCGGCGGGCATGGCGGCCAGGGCCGTGCCCAGCAGCAGGGCGCTGGCGAGGGAATGTTGGATGAGTGTGCGGCGTTGCATGGTGCTTGTCTCCGGGAAGGGCTTGTCGTTGGAATGGTGTGAAAGCGGGTTCAGAAGCGCGGCTGGTGGCCGGTGAACGCGGGGTCGTACTTGCGCATCTGCCCCAGGTCGTCGCGGTTGCGGATGCCGCAGTGCAGGTAGTTGTCGTGCAGGCGGGCCAGGGCCTCGCGGTCCAGCCGCACACCCAGGCCGGGCGCCGTGGGCACGCGCAGGCTGCCCTGCTCGAACTGCAGCCGGCCGCCCTCGACCACTTCCTCGTCCTGCCAGGGGTAGTGCGTGTCGCAGGCATAGGTCAGCAGGGGCACGCTGGCGCACAGGTGCGTCATGGCCACCAGGCTCACGCCCAGGTGGGAATTGCTGTGCATGGACAGGCCCAGGTCGAAGGTGCGGCACAGCGTGGACAGGCGCTGCGTGGCGCGCAGCCCGCCCCAGTAGTGGTGGTCGCTGAGCACGATCTTCACGGGGCAGCCCATGTCGGCGTTGCGGCGGAACTCGGCAAAGTCCGTCACCACCATGTTGGTGGCCAGCGGCACATCGCACTCGCGTGCCACGGCGGCCATGCCGTCCAGGCCGGGCGCCGGGTCCTCGTAGTACTCGAGCACGCCCTGCAGCTGCTGCACGATCTTCAGGCTGGTCTCCACCGTCCAGTTGCCATTGGGATCGATGCGCAGCGGCGTGCCCGGAAAGGCCTCGGCCAGCGCCAGGATGCCGGCCGCCTCCTGCTCGGGCGGCAGCGTGCCGGCCTTGAGCTTGATGCTCTGGAAACCGTACTGCGCAATCATGCGCCGCGCCTGCTCCACCAGCTGCTGCGGCGCCAGGGCCTCGCCCCAGGCGTCGGGCGAAGAATCTGGTCCATAGGGCCTGTCGATGTGCTCGGCGTACTTGTAGAACAGGTAGGCCGAGAACGGCACGCTGTCGCGCGCCGCGCCGCCCAGCAGGTCCACGATGGGGGCGCCCGCCATCTGGCCCTGCAGGTCCAGCATGGCGACCTCGAAGGCGCTGACCACCTTGGCCACGGTCTTGGACACATGCGTGCCCGGCGCCAGCGACACCTGCTGGCCCAGGAATTCGGAAGCCGTCAGCGCAGGCGGCGCCACCAGGGCCGCGACGCGGACCTCCATCTCGTTGAGCGCCCAGGGCGACAGCCCCACCAGCGCGGGCGCGGCCTTGGCCAGCGCATCGAGCATGGGCTGGTCGCCATAGCTTTCGTTGATGCCGACCAGGCCCGAGGCCGTCTCGATCTCGATGATGGAACGCAGCGCCCAGGGTTCGTGGATGCCGGCCGCATTGAGCAGCGGCGGATCGCGGAAGGCAATGGGCGTGATGCGTATGTGGCGGATCGCGTGGGTCGCGTGGGTGGTGCTCATCTGGAATGCGGGTTCAGGAGGATCAGAAAAACTCGATGGCGCGGACGTCTTGTGATACGTTGTCGTACAACTTGGAGCGATTATGATCAGCACCATGGAAAGTTCGGCAAAGGGATTTCCCGCATCACCCCCAACGATCGAGCTTCCCCTGCGAGGAAAGTCCGGTCGCAGCGGCCGCAATCTGGCCGCCCTGCTGTTCGACGAGTTCGCGAGCAAGATCCGCAACGGCCTGCTGGCCGAAGGCGAGAAGCTGCCCACGGAGTCGTCGCTGGTGCAGACCTACGAAGTCAGCCGCACCGTGGTGCGCGAGGCGCTGTCGCGCCTGCAGGCCTCGGGCCTGGTGGAGACGCGCCACGGCATAGGCACCTTCGTGCGCGCCGCCCAGCCCGCATCCACGCTGATGCTCAATGCCGACGAGCTGACGGCCGCCGTGGACGTGATGGCCGTGCTGGAGCTGCGCATCAGCCTGGAGACCGAAAGCGCCGGCCTGGCCGCGCTGCGCCGCAGCCCCGAGCAGCTGCAGGGCATACGCATGGCGCTGCAGGCCTTCGAGATCGCCTTTGCGCGCGGCGAGGACACGGTGGCCCATGACCTGGCCTTCCACACCCAGATCGCCGAGGCCACGGGCAACCGCTACTTCGGCGACATCCTGCGCCACTTCGGCGCCCAGCTGATTCCGCGCACGCGCATCGCCTCCATCCACCAGCCACAGCGCGACCCCGATTACCTGCGCCGCGTCAACCGCGAGCATGAGGAAATCCTCGCCGCCATCGAGCGCCAGGACGCCGACTCGGCCCGCGCGGCCATGCGCATCCACCTGACCAACAGCCGCGAACGCCTGCGCCTGGCGCAAAAGACCAGCGCCGCCTGAGTGCTCCCATGGGCCTTTCGGGGCCGATGGCGTTGTCACGGGAATTCAGACAACCAAGGGAAAACCCTTTATCACTGCTTGCAGATCTCGGTTAAAAATCGGCTTCAGTTGTACGACAACTGACAACATAAAACCCGGAGACAAGAGCATGACCCTGAGCCGAAAGCAGTTCCTGCGCGCCGCTGGCGCCACCGCCCTCGTAGCCACCGGCGCCGGTGCGCTGGCCCAGAGCAACTGGCCCACGCGGCCGCTGCGCCTGGTGGTGCCCTACCCGCCGGGTGGCAGCTCGGACATCATTGCGCGCGCCATCGGCCCGCTGCTGTCGGCAGAACTCAAGCAGCCCGTGGTCATCGAGAACAAGCCCGGCGCCAACGGCAACCTGGGCGCCGACATGGTGGCCAAGGCCCAGCCCGACGGCCACACGCTGATGCTGTGCGACCTGGGTGCGCTGGCCATCTCGCCCTCGCTCTACACCAAGCTGTCCTTCGACCTGTCCCGGGACCTGCGCGGCACGGCCATGCTGGCCTACTCGCCCCACCTGCTGGTGGTCCATCCTTCGGTGCCGGCCAACAACCTGCAGGAGCTGGTGGCCCTGTCCAAGAAGGAAGACCTGAGCTTTGCCGTCACCGCCACGGGCAGCGCCCCGCACCTGGCCGGCGTGGAACTGGCGCGCGCCACGGGCGCCCGCTGGGAATACGTGCCCTACAAGGGCGGCGTGCAGTCCATCCAGGACACGGTGGCAGGCCAGACCCAGGTGCTGATGAACGGCATGCTGGCCACCTACCCCCATGTGCAAAGCGGCAAGCTCAAGCTGCTGGGCCTGTCCAAGGGCACGCGCATGCCGCTGGCCGCCAACGTGCCCACCATCGCCGAGCAGGGCGTGCCCGGCTTCGAGACCGGCACCTGGCAAGGCGTGGTCGTTCCTGCCAAGACGCCCGAGGCCGTGGTCCAGCGCCTGCATGAGGCCCTGATCACCGCCATCCGCTCGCCCGAGGTGCGCGCCCGCCTCACGGGCCAGGGGGCCGAGGTCGTGACCATGAACCCCGCCGAGACCGCGCGCTTCCTGACCACCGAGCGCCAGCGCTGGCAAAAAGTGGTTCAAACAGCCGGTTTGAAGCTCGACTGATTCCACCCTTTTTTCTTTCTTCCCCACCCTTATTCCCGAGAGCACCATGACCCCCCAAGACCTCAAAGACGTGATGAGTTCCGGCCTGCTGTCCTTCCCCGTGACGGACTTCGACAGCAACGGCAACTTCAATGCCAAGGGCTATGCGGCCCGCCTCGAATGGCTGGCCCCCTACGGCGCCAGCGCGCTGTTCGCGGCAGGCGGCACGGGCGAGTACTTCTCGCTGTACGGCGAGGAATACGGCCAGATCATCAAGACCGCCGTGGACACCTGCCGCGGCAAGGTGCCCATCATCGCGGGCGCCGGCGGCCCCACGCGCACGGCCATTGCCCATGCCCAGGAAGCGGAGCGCCTGGGCGCCCACGGCGTCCTGCTGCTGCCCCACTACCTGACCGAAGCCGGCCAGGAAGGCCTGATCGCCCATGTGGAGCAGGTCTGCAAGAGCGTGAAGTTCGGCGTCATCGTCTACAACCGCGACCGCACCCGCTTCACGCCCGAATCGCTGGCCATCCTGGCCGAGCGCTGCCCCAACCTGGTGGGCTTCAAGGACGGCATGGGAAACATCGAGACCATGTCCGCCATCTTCATGAAGATGGGCGACCGCTTCGCCTACCTGGGCGGCCTGCCCACGGCCGAGGTCTATGCGGCCGCCTACAAGGCCCTGGGCACGCCGGTGTACTCCTCGGCCGTCTTCAACTTCATCCCCAAGACGGCGATGGCGTTCTACGAAGCCGTGCGCACCGACGACATGGCCACGCAGCACAAGCTGCTCAAGGAATTCTTCATGCCCTACCTGAAGATCCGCAACCGCGTCGAAGGCTACGGCGTGAGCATCATCAAGGCCGGCGCCAAGCTGGTCGGCCACGACGCAGGCCCCGTGCGCGCCCCGCTGACGGACCTCAAGCCCTCCGAGCTGGAAGAGCTCAAGGCCCTGATCGACAAGCTCGGCCCGCAATAAGCCACAAGACCGGACGCAGGGGCCAGTCCGGCCCTTGCGCCCCCCAGGAGACAAGAACATGAAGAAGATTCTGATCACGCTGGGTGCCGCACTGGCCCTCACGGCGCAGGCGGCCGGCAGCTTTCCGGACAAGGCCGTCAACATCATCGTGCCCTTCCCGGCCGGCGGCTCCACCGACACCGTGGCGCGCGCCATGGCCCTGAGCATGGGCGAGCAGCTGGGCAAGCCCTTCGTGGTGGAAAACCGCCCGGGCGCCACCGGCACCATCGGCGCAGGCGCCGTCAAGCGCGCACCGGCCGATGGCTACACGCTGCTGGTGGCCTCGCTGGGGCCCTTCGTGGTCACGCCGCACCTGGTCAAGAACGTGCCCTATGACGCAGGCAAGGACTTCGACTACATCACCATCCCCGTGCAGGCGCCCAACGTGCTCGTGGCCAGCCCCGCGCAGAAGGCCCGCACCGTGGCCGAGGTCATCGCCGCGCTCAAGGCCAACCCCGGCAAGATCAGTTTCGCGAGTTCGGGCAACGGCTCCTCGGACCATCTGTCGGCCGAGCTGTTCTGGCAGCAAAGCGGCACCGAAGGCATGCACGTGCCCTACAAGGGCGGCGCCCCGGCCATCACCGACCTGATCGGCGGCCAGGTGGACTTCTCGTTCCAGAACGTCAACGCCGTGCTGCCCCATCTGCGCAGCGGCAAGCTGCATGCGATCGCCGTGACCGGCAGCCAGCGCTCGCCCGTGCTGCCCGATGTGCCCACGCTGGCCGAAGCCGGTGTCAAGGGTGCCGAGGTCTACTCCTGGCAAGGCCTGGCCGCGCCCAAGGGCCTGCCCGCCGATGTGAAGGCCAAGCTGGCCAAGGCCGCCATCGCCTCCGTGCAGCAGCCCGACATCCGCAAGCGCTTCGTGGAGCAGGGCCTGGAGATCGTGGGCAACACGCCCGAGGAATTCACGCGCTACCAGGCCCAGGAATCGGAGCGCTGGAAGCAACTGATCCAGACCCGAAAAATCACCGCTGATTGAGCTAGAAACAACGGGCCGGCCCCAGGGCCGTTCCCGCTGGCCTGCGCACCGCAGGCCCTTTTCACCGGGGCTTCCAGCCCCTGCAAGTTCCAAGGATTCCAAGGCATGGCGACCTCCCGTCCACGCGTTCTCCAGTTCGGCAAGATGCCGCTGCCCCAGCTCGATGCCGAGCTGGCCCAGGCCTATGAGGTGACGCTGCTGTCCGAGCAGCCCGACCGCGAGCGCTTTCTCGCCGAGCACGGCGCGCAGTTCGAATACCTGGTCACCTCGGCCGCCATGGGCGTGCCCGCGAGCGTGGTGCAGGCCCTGCCCAGGCTGCGCTTCGTGAGCAGCTTCGGCGTGGGCTTTGACGCGCTGGACCGCGGGTCCCTGCTGCGCCAGGGCGCCCGCGTGGGCTACACGCCCGGCGTGCTGGACGACTGCGTGGCCGACATGGCCTTTGCCCTGCTGCTGGACGCGGCGCGTGGCCTGAGCGAGTCCGACCGCTTCGTGCGCCGGGGCGACTGGAGCCAGGGCCGCTTCGGCATCCGCACGCGCGCCAGCGGCAAGCGCCTGGGCATCTTCGGCATGGGCCGCATCGGCTCCACCGTGGCGCGCCGCGCGGCCGGCTTCGACATGGAGGTGGCCTATCACAACCGCCGCCCGGTCGAGGGGTCGCCCCACCTCTACCAGCCCTCGCTGCTGGAGCTGGCGCGCTGGGCCGACTTCCTCGTCATCACGGCCGCAGGCGGCGACGGCACGCAGCACCTGGTCAACGCCGAGGTGCTGGACGCGCTGGGCCCGCAGGGCTTTCTGATCAATGTGGCGCGCGGCAGCGTGGTCGACGAGGCCGCCCTGGTCCAGGCCCTGCAGCAGGGCCGCATCGCAGGCGCGGGCCTGGATGTGTTCGAGGACGAGCCCCGCCCCCATGCCGAGCTGCTGTCGCAGGACAACGTGGTGCTTGCGCCCCACATCGCCAGCGGCACGCATGAAACCCGCCGCGCCATGGCCGACCTCATGCTGCGCAACCTGGCGCAGTTCATCGCCACGGGCCGGCCCGAGGCCGAGGTGCCGTGGTCCGCCGCGCAGCAGGCGGCCACCGCCGCCGCATAGCCGTTTTTTCCCAGAGACCGATCCAAACGATCCAAGAGCACGCCATGTCCTCCACCCCGACCATCACCGAGATCGAAGTCATTCCCGTCGCCGGCCGCGACGGCATGCTCATGAACCTCAGCGGCGCGCATGCGCCCTACTTCACGCGCAACATCGTGCTCGTCCACGACAGCGCGGGCCACACCGGTGTGGGCGAAGTGCCTGGCGGCGAAGGCATACGCCAGGCGCTGGAGGACAGCAAGGCGCTGCTCATCGGCCAGTCCGTGGGCAACCACCTCAAGCTGCTGCAGAACCTGCAGCAGGCCCTGGCCGGGCGCGACACGGGCGGGCGCGGCCTGCAGACCTTCGATCTGCGCATCGCCGTGCATGCCGTCACCGCCGTGGAGTCGGCCCTGCTGGATCTGCTGGGCCAGCATCTGGGCGTGCCCGTGGCAGCCCTGCTGGGCGAAGGCCAGCAGCGCGACCGCGTGGAGATGCTGGGCTACCTGTTCTTCACCGGCCCCACCGACAAGACCGACCTGCCCTACGTCAGGCCCGGCGAAGACCAAAGCGGCAGCGACGACTGGACGCAGGTGCGCCACATGACCGCCATGGACCCGGCCGCCATCGTGCGCCAGGCCGAGGCGGCGCACGCGCGCTACGGCTTCAACGACTTCAAGCTCAAGGGTGGCGTGCTGGCCGGCGAGCAGGAAGTGGAGGCCGTCACCGCGCTGGCCAGGCGCTTTCCGCAGGCGCGCGTCACGCTGGACCCCAACGGCGGCTGGCTGCTCAAGGACGCCATCCGCCTCATGCGCGACATGCACGGCGTGCTCGCCTATGCCGAAGACCCCTGCGGCGCCGAGAACGGCTTCTCGGGCCGCGAAGTCATGGCCGAATTCCGCCGCGCCACCGGCCTGCCCACGGCCACCAACATGATCGCCACCGACTGGCGCCAGATGGTGCATGCGCTGTCGCTGCAGTCCGTGGACATCCCCCTGGCCGACCCGCATTTCTGGACCATGGCCGGCTCCGTGCGCGTGGGCCAGACCTGCCGCGACTGGGGCCTGACCTGGGGCTCGCACTCCAACAACCACTTCGACATCTCGCTGGCCATGTTCACCCACGTGGCCGCCGCCGTGCCCGGCAAGGTCACGGCCATCGACACGCACTGGATCTGGCAGGACGGCCAGTACCTCACCCAGAACCCGCTGCAGATCAAGGGCGGCTTCGTCGAGGTGCCCAAGACCCCGGGCCTGGGTGTCACCGTGGACCGCGCCGCGCTGCAGCGCGCCAACGCCCTGTACCTGGAGCACGGCCTGGGCGCGCGCAATGACGCCATGGCCATGCAATACCTGATCCCGGGCTGGACCTTCGACAACAAGCGCCCCTGCATGGTCCGCTGACCCCTTCCTTCCGTTACCCCTTTCCCGGAGCACCTCATGTCCCGCTACGACAACCTCATCAACGGCCAATGGAAGCCTGCCGACGGCTACAGCGCCAACACCAACCCCAGCGACCTGTCCGATGTGATCGGCGAGTACGCCCAGGGCAATGCCGCCGATGTGGAAGCCGCCATCGCCGCGGCGGCCGCAGCCTTCCCCGCCTGGAGCACCTCGGGCATCCAGGCCCGCCACGACGCCCTGGACAAGATCGGCAACGAAATCCTGGCCCGCAAGGAAGAGCTGGGCGACCTGCTGGCGCGCGAGGAAGGCAAGACCCGCCCCGAAGCCATTGGCGAAGTCGGCCGCGCAGGCCAGATCTTCAAGTTCTTCGCGGGTGAATGCCTGCGCCTGGCCGGCGAAACCCTGCCCTCCGTGCGCCCCGGCATCGGCGTGGAAATCACGCGCGAGCCCGTCGGCGTGGTGGGCCTGATCACGCCGTGGAACTTCCCCATCGCCATTCCCGCCTGGAAGATCGCCCCGGCCCTGGCCTTCGGCAACTGCGTGGTCCTGAAGCCTGCCGACCTCGTGCCCGGCAGCGCCTGGGCGCTGGCCGACATCATTCACCGCTCGGGCATTCCGGCCGGCGTGTTCAACCTCGTCATGGGCCCGGGCCGTGTCATCGGTGATGCCCTGGTGCGCCACAGCGACGTGGCCGCCATCAGCTTCACCGGCTCCGTCGGCGTGGGCCGCGGCATTGCCCGCGCCTGCGTGGAAAGCGGCAAGAAGGTGCAGCTGGAGATGGGCGGCAAGAACCCGCAGATCGTGCTGGACGACGCCGACCTCACCCAGGCCGTGGAGCTGTCCGCGCAAAGCGGCTTCTACTCCACGGGCCAGCGCTGCACGGCATCGAGCCGCCTCATCGTCACCGACAGGATCTACCCCGCCTTCATCGAGGCCCTGCAGGCCCGCATGGCCAGGATCAAGGTGGGCGATGCCCGCGCCGCAGGCACCGACATGGGCCCCGTGGTCAGCCAGGCCCAGCTGGAGCAGGACCTGAGCTACGTGGAAATCGCCAAGGCCGAAGGCGCCGTGCTGGCTGCCGGCGGCGCTGCCGCCGCCTGCCACACCGGCAGCGGCAACAAGGGCTACTACATGGCGCCCACCCTGTTCGTGGACACCCAGGCCGCCATGCGCATCAACCGCGAGGAAGTCTTCGGCCCCGTGACCAGCGTCATCCGCGTGAAGGACTACGAGGAAGCCCTGGCCGTGGCCAACGACACGCCCTTCGGCCTGGCCGCAGGCATTGCCACCACCAGCCTCAAGCACGCCACCCACTTCAAGCGCCACAGCCAGGCCGGCATGGTCATGGTCAACCTGCCTACGGCCGGCGTGGACTACCACGTGCCCTTCGGCGGCCGCAAGGGCAGCAGCTACGGCCCGCGCGAACAGGGCCGCTATGCGCAGGAGTTCTATACGACGGTGAAGACCGCCTACACGCTGGCCTGAACAGCATCCGGCTGACGAGAAAAAAGCACCTTTCGAGGTGCTTTTTCATTGGGCGGATTCCGGGTGTCAGCAGCCCGGGGCGCCCTGGCAAGCGGACCAGCGAATCAGCGCTGGAACGCCACCGCAGCAGCCGCTATCCGCCGCAGATACGCCGGGTCTTCCTGCAGGCAATGCACGTGGTTGACCTCGTCCTCCACCAGCTCCTCCATCCGCTGCGCGGCCCCGCAAATGGCCTGCAGCGCATTGGCCACCACCTCCAGATTGCGGTAGCCCTCGGGCCGCTCCAGCCAGGCCAGCGCCAGCTGGCCCAGCGAGTACACCTCGCTGCTGCCCTGCAGCGTCAGCCGGCCGATTTCGGTCACGGCATGGCTCAACTGCTGCGGCGTGGGCTGGGTCAGGGTTGTGGAAGCGGTACTCATGGCGCCACCCTTCCCACGGCAGACGCGCCAGAGTGAGGCGCTTGGGTGGCAGAGGGGAATGCAAAAGAAGAAATGCCGTGCATGGTTTCGTACTCCTTCGTGAGAACAAAAACCACCGGTCCGTGTTCTTACGCACAGACAGGTGGACGGGATGTTAAGAACACGAACGAAGCCGTGCGGACGCCCTTGCGGGTAGCCCCATCCCGTCCGTAACCGCAGGAACGCAGGCTTGCGCCCACGCTCCGGAAATCAGACGTGACAAGGCCTCCTTGACGGCGAGGCCGCACCGCTTCGTTTTGGGTGTTCTTACGCACCGGCCCCGGAACAGGGGGCTGCCGCGATGATAGAGGCTTTCAAGAGGGCAAGCGCCCCAGCACTCCAGGCCGAGCGCAGCGAAGGCCCGCACCCACTCCCCGTATGTCCGCGCCTGCGCCGTGGCGGTTGCGGGGTTGCAGTCCTGCCGAAGGACAGGACTGCTTCGTCATCTGACTCGCCGTGATTGTTTGAACGTAGCTCGCAGAGCGAAGTGAGTTTCACGGCGAACCCCGCAACCGCCACGGCGCAGGTGGCCCCGCAGCGCAGCGAAGGGGTCGCGGACATCCGGGTCGCCTTCTTTGATCTGACCTTTCTTGGCGAATCAAGAAAGGGCAGTCGGCTGCCGGGCCGAGACCCGGCCTCGAAAAACAACCACCCGGCAGGGGCAAAAGATTGCACCTAAGCCAAAAGCAATCGAGGCACAAACAAGGTGGGCGGGAGTCAAGAACATGTGCAAGGCATGCGGACGCCCTTACGGGCAGCCCCATCCCGCCCCAAACCCAAAGACAGCCAGGCCCCCAAAAGCCCCAGCCATCAAACCCCGGCCAAGGATGGCAGCTCCCGCATCACTTCAGAAAATCACTTCAGAAAAACAGCACCCTCACCCAAGGCGCCACCACCACATTCAACGCCCCCGCAATCATCATCACCAACGAAGCAACCACCGCCTGCACATCCCCGAACTGCCGCGCCTTCGCCACCCCGCTGCCATGCGCGGCACCACCCAGAATGGCGCCCGCAGCCAGCTTGCTGCGCACGTGCGGCAGCAGCCGCAGGATGGTCTCGCCCATGAGCATGCCGCTGACGCCCGTGAGCAGCACGAACAGCGCGGCCAGGTCGGTGGGCCCGCCCAGCACGCGCTCGGCCTCGATGGCGAAGGGGGTGGTCACCGAGCGCACGGCCAGGCCCTTTTGCAGGTCCACGGGCAGTCCGAAGGCCTGTGCGAACCAGATGGTGGTGGCAATGGACACGCCACTGGCCACGAGCACGCCGGTGGCGATCGACATCCAGTGCTTGCGCAGCAGGTGGCGGTTTTCGTGCAGGGGCAGCGCAAAGGCCACCGTGGTGGGGCCCAGCAGCCAGACCAGCCAGTGCGTCTGGGCGATGTACTGCGGGTAGCGCACATGGGTCAGCAGCGCCAGCGCGATCAGCACCATGGGCGTGGCGACGATGGGCATGAGCAGCGGATGCGGATGGCGGCGGTACACGCGCTTGTTGGCCGCATAGCAGGCCAGCGTGGCCAGCAGCGACAGCAGGCCGATGGCCTGGTCGGACATGGCGTTCACTCCTGCTCCCTGTGCAGCCCGGCGCGCGTGGAGCGGCGCCGGGCCAGCCACAGCTCCAGCCGGTAGACGCGGTCCACGGCCAGCGCCGTGGCGGCCATCACGCAGGCCGTGCTGGCCACGATGACGCCCAGGATGCGCAGGCCCTGGTGCTGGATCAGCTCGGTGTATTCGGTGACGACCAGCATGGCGGGCACGAAGAACAGCAGCATCTCGGCCAGCAGCCAGTTGGTGCCGCCCTGCAGCCAGCGCGCCTTGACCAGCCCGCTGAACAGGCCCGTGGCCAGCAGCGCGAAACCGATCAGCCCGGCCGGCATGCCCCAGCCGAAATGGGCGCGCACGGCCTCCATGGCCACCCACAGCGCACTGAGCAGCCCCACCTGCAGCACGCCGCGCAGCAGCGGCCAGCAGCGGTGCAGCAGGCCCTGAAACACCTGCGGCCGCAGGACGGGCGTGGCGGAAATCTTTGACATGGGGCAATCCTAGGGTTTGCACTCAGATTCGTAAAATGAATAATCTCCATTTTTCCCATGCATAAAAGGAATCCTCATGGACCTGCGCGCGCTGCGCTACTTTGTCGAGGTGGTGCGCTGCAACAGCTTCACGCGTGCGGCCGAGGCGCTGCATGTGACCCAGCCCACCATCAGCAAGATGGTGCGGGCGCTGGAGGAGGAGCTGGGCGGCCCGCTGCTGCTGCGCGAGGGGCGCGGTGTGCAACTGACCGACGCAGGCCAGGTAGTCCACGCGCGCGGCCTGCAGGTGCTGGAGCAGTCACGCCAGCTGCTGCAGGAGGTGGCCGAGGTGGACGGCATTGCGCGCGGCAGCCTGAGCGTGGGCATCATGCCCACGGCCGGGCACTACATGGCGCCCGTGATCGCGCGCTTTCAGCAACTGCATCCGGGCGTGGAACTGCATGTGCAGGAGCAGGGCGCACGCGCCCAGCGCCAGCTGCTGCTGGACGGCAAGCTGGACATGGCGCTGGGCCTGCACGGCGCGGGCGAGGCGGGTGGCGACCTGGCCGGAGAGGGCCTGGAGTACTGCACCATCGCCCACCAGAAGACACGCGTGGCCTTTGCCGCGCACGAGGTGCCCGACCCGGACGCACCCGTGCACTGGAGCGAGCTGGCCCGGCGGCCCTTTGTGTTCTACACCTCGGACTTCGCCCTGCACCAGGCCGTGCTGGAGCATTGCGCGGCGGCAGGCTTCAGCCCACAGGTGCGGCTGCAGACGCGCTACTGGGACTTCATCGGCGACCTGGTGGCAGAAGGCGTGGGCGTGGCCGTGATGTTCGAGCACGTGATCGCGCGGTTCGACCCCCGGCGCGTGTCCAGCCGCCCGTTGGTGGGGCCTGAACTGCACTGGGACGTGGTACAGCTGTGGCGCAGCGGCTATCTGTCGCGCGCGGCGAGGGCCTGGCTGGAGTGCGTGCGTGCGGTCTATCCCGACGACAATCGCTGAGTCCATGCAACCCAGAAAACGCCCACCCTTGCGCCCTTTTGCAGGCCCGGCCCTGCGCGCCCGACCCGCCTTCGCCGACCGGCCCGACACCGGCCCCTCACGCCTGCTGTGCTTCAACAAGCCCTACGGCGTACTCAGCCAGTTCACCCCCGAGGGCCGCTGGCGTGGCCTCAAGGAATACATCGACGTGCCGGGCGTGCATGCGGCAGGCCGGCTCGACGCCGACAGCGAAGGACTGCTGCTGCTGACCAATGACGGGCCGCTGCAGGCGCGCATCGCCGATCCGCGCTTCAAGATGGAGAAGACCTACTGGGTACAGGTCGAGGGACTGCCCGACGAGGCCGCGCTGCAGGCCCTGCGCGAGGGCGTGCAGCTCAACGACGGCATGACGCTGCCCGCGCAGGCGCGCCGGCTGGAGCCGCCGCCCGTGCTGTGGCAGCGCGACCCGCCCATCCGCGTGCGCCAGAACATTCCCGATTGCTGGATCGAACTGGTCATCCGCGAGGGCCGCAACCGCCAGGTGCGCCGCATGACGGCGGCCATTGGCCACCCCACGCTGCGGCTGGTGCGCGCGGCCATCGGGCCCTACACGCTGGACGGCCTGGAGCCCGGCCAGTGGAAGGACGTGGAGCCCGCCTAAGGCTCCGGATTGTCGGGAAGTGCCACAGCCTGCCAGCGTTGCAGGCCGAGCCACGGATGAAAGCGCCGCGCCTCGCCCACTTCCACGCGCTCCACACTGCCGGCCAGCAGCGGCCACAGGCGCTGCAATTGCGCCGAGCGCTGCTGCGTGCAGCGCCGCGCGCGGGCCAGCAGCTCGCTGCCCTGGCCCAGCAGGCGCGACAGTTCGCGCAGGCGCGGCGGCGGCAGGCATTGGGCGCTGGCCAGCATCAGCCACGAAGGCGTCTGGCCCGCCTGGGCGGGGCCGCTGGCGGCGAACTGCTCCAGCAAAGCGACATGGGCACTGAGCAGGGGCGCGGGTGGCTTCTCGGCCAGCATGATCTCCAGCAGCCTGCCCTCGATGCGCCAGCGGGCGGGCACCACGGCATGCTCGACCGAGTTGCCGAAGCGCGTGGACTGGCGATGGCGGACGGCACGGCTGCCCTGCTCCAGCAAGGGCTGCAGCAGTTCGGCCAGGGCCTGCTCGCGCTGCGCCGTGGGCGCTTCGGCCAGCGTGATGCGCAGCGGCACGGCCTCGTAGCCGCGCAGCTGGTCGCGCCAGGCCATCCAGCCCGCCGTGTCGGGGCCGCCCAGCAGCAGGGCGAGGAAGGCGCCCAGGCCGGCCAGGGCCGAGCCGGTCCACCAGGACACCTGCACAGGCTGCCGCCCGGCGATCAGCCAGCCCGTCAACCAGACCAGCGCCCCGGCGCAGGTGGCCGCCAGCAGGCCCATGCCGAAGGCGAGGAAGGGCGCACCATCGAGCCGGTCGGGCAGCAGCACCAGCATGGCCACGCAGGCCGCGCCGGCGCACAGCGCGATGGCCCACCAGCCCGCCACGGGCAGGGTGCGCGCGGTGCGCTCGGAGCGCTCTGTGTGGCCTATGCGCCCCGCCACCGCAAGCAGCATGAGGGCCACCACCGCGCCAGCGGTCAGCGCAATGAACAGGGGCGCAAACACCCACAGCGCCAGCAGCCCGAGGACCGCCGATACCGCAAGCGACAGCGCCAGCATGCTCAGGCCTTCTTGAGGAACTCCGACTTGAGCAGCATGGAGCCCAGTTCGGTCTTGCAGTCCACGTTGTGGCCGTCGGCGCCATCGACCAGGCGGATGCCCTTGATCTTGCTGCCCTTCTTGAGCACGGTGGACGAGCCCTTGACCTTGAGGTCCTTGACCAGGATCACGGCATCGCCGTCGGCCAGCGCATTGCCGTTGGCGTCGCGCACGATGCCGTCGCCAGCGGCGGCTTCGCCGGCCTCTTCTTCGGCCTGCATGGGCCATTCGAAGGCGCAGTCGGGGCAGATGTAGCTGGTGGCGTCGGGATAGGTGTTTTCAAGGCCGCACTGGGGGCAGGCGGGAGTGGTCTGGGGCATGGGATGGACAGATTCGGTGAAGACAAAGGGGCGCGGCGGGCGCGCCGTACCTGGCGATTGTCGCCCCTGCCCCCGCAGCCATGCCCCGGCAAACCCGAGCGGCCTGCTACGCTGCGCGCCACTCTTTGCTTTTTCCCCATGGATACGCTGACCCCCTTGCGCGCCTTCCGGCGCATCGTAGAACTGGGCTCCATCGCCAAGGCGGCCGACGCGCTGGACCTGTCCTCGGCCGCGCTGAGCAAGCAGCTGCGCGCGCTCGAAGCCCATCTGGGCGCCGTGCTGCTGCAGCGCACCACGCGCCGCATGAGCCTGACCGACACAGGCCAGGCCTACTACGCAGAGTGCTGCAGGCTGCTCGATGAATTCGATGCGCTGGAGCAGTCGGTGCGCGCGCAGTCGCAGCAGGTGGCCGGCCGGCTGCGCGTGAATGCGCCGCTGTCGTTTGCGCTGAGCACGCTGTCGCCGCTGCTGGCGCGCTTCATGCAGCGCCATCCGCAGCTGCAGATCGACCTGTCCATGGAAGACCGGCTGGTGGATGCGGTGGGCCAGGGCTTCGATGTGTCCATCCGCCTGAGCGCGGAGCTGGCGGACTCCTCGCTGATCGCGCGGCGCCTGGCCTCGCTGTCGCAGATGCTGTGCGCGGCCCCGTCCTATCTGCAGGCGCATGGCCGCCCGGCCAGTGCCGCCGCGCTGCGCGGCCATGCGCTGCTGAACTACAGCCTGGCGCATGCGCCCCGCGAAGCGGGCGAGAGCCCCCAGGCGCCGTCCGAGGCGCGCGCCAACGTCAACAACAGCCTGATGCTGCGCGACCTGCTGGTGGCGGGCCTGGGCATTGGCGCCCTGCCCTCGTTCCTGGCGCGGCCGGCGATTGCGGCAGGCCAGCTGGTCGCACTGGACCTTGCGGACCAGGCCGCGCAGGCCCGCCATGTCTACGCGGTCTATCCCACGCAGCGCCACCTGCTGCCCAAGGTGCGCGCCTTCGTGGACTTCCTGGCCGAGGAGCTGCCTGCCGCCATGGGCGAGGATTGTTGACGCCGCGTTAAGAGTTCCTCAAGCGCACGCCCCTTTTTCGCGCCGGGCCTGCGGCCTACGCTTGCCGTCCATCACAGCCATGAAGGACACAAGCATGACGCAATGCAATGATTTTTCCTGCGCCCTGCCCGCGCAGGATGCGGCGGCCCCCTCGCCGCAGCAGGCCCTGCAGGCGGCGCCTGCTGCGGCGCCCGCCGTCGCCCCCGCCATCGACTTCTTCCATGACGTGGTCTGCGGCTGGTGCTACGTGATGTCGCCACGCCTGCGCCAGGTGGCGCGCGAGCTGGGCCTGCGCGTGCGCCACCGCAGCTTCGTGCTGCAGGCCTCGCGCGCCGAGATGGTGGCGGCCTTCGGCTCCATGGAGCGCGCCAAGCAGGTCATCCTGGAGCACTGGCAGGCCTGCGCGGAGCATGACGACGAGGACCGCATCGACATCGAGGGCATGCGCCGCGAGGCCTTCGAGTACCCCAGCGGCATGGCCGGCGCACTGGCCTGCCAGGCGGCCCAGATCCTGGGCGGCGATGACGCGCACTGGGATCTGTTCGACGCCATCCAGCACGCCCACATGAGCGAGCACCGCAACATCGGCGACGCCGAAGTGCTGCTGGACATCGCCACGCGCACGGGCTTCGAGCGCAATGCCTTCGCGGGCTGCATGGAAGGTGCCCAGGCGCTGGAGCAGGTGCGCCAGGACCGCGCGCTGGCGCAGCGCATGGGCCTGCGCTCCATTCCCACGCTGATCGCGCCGCGCCTGCCGCCGCTGCAGACCCAGTCGCTGGCTGCGCTGCGCGAACGGCTGCACTTCCTGGCGGCCTGAGCGCCCCCGTCTTTGCTTTTTTCATCGGCGTTTTTCCGCCTTCCCTCGCGCGCGGCATGCGCGCCCTTTTTCAGCAGACCAAGGACTTTTCCATGACTCTCCAACGCTTCGCTCGCCGCATGGCGCTGCCCTCTCTCGTGATCGCCCTGGCCGCCGCCTTCGCTGGCACCGCGGCCCAGGCCCATGGCGGCCACGAGCCTCCGGCCGGCGCACGCCAGGACGTGGGCACCAGCCCCTGGGGGCCGGCCGACGAGATCGGCCGCCTGAACCTGATCACGCCGGCCTCGCGCGCGGCCATCCTGCAGCGCATCACGGGCGGGCAGGTCTATGACCTGGCCACCGAGTACTACGTGGGCATGCCCAGCTGGCAGGACGCGGGCGATCCGCACTACCAGTTCTGGATGACGCACACGCCGCGCGGCACCGTGGTGGACGATCCCATGAACGTGGGCAAGGACATGAACGCCACGCGCAGCTACACGGGCACGGCGTTTTCCATGTACAGCCACACGGGCACGCACATCGATGCGCTCAACCACTTCGGCATACGCGGCAGGATCTGGAACGGCTTCAGCGCAGACCAGCATCTGGGCGACCGGGGCTGGCAGCGCACGGGCATCGAGAAATTCCCGCCGCTGGTGGCGCGCGGCGTGCTGATCGACGTGGCGGCCGCCAAGGGCCTGGAGATGCTGCCCGACCAGTACCGCATCACGCGCCAGGACCTCAAGGATGCGCTGGCACGCCAGAAGGTGACGCTGCAGGAAGGCGACATCGTGCTGGTGCGCACGGGCCGCATGAAGCTGTACGGCCAGCCCCAGGCCTACATGGCCAAGCCGCCGGGCCTGGGCCTGGATGCCGCGCGCTTTCTGGTGGAGGAAGGCGGCGCCATGATCGTGGGCGCCGACAACCTGAGCCTGGAGACGTTCCCGTCCGAGGTGGACGACGACTACGTCCCGCTGCACAGCTACCTGCTGGCGCAAAAGGGCGTGCCCATCATGGAGCTGGTGGCGCTGGACGATCTGTCGCGCGACAAGGTCTACGAGTTCGCCTTCATCGGCGGCCCGCTCAAGATCCGCGGCGGCGACGCCGCGCCGCTGCGGCCCATCGCCATCCCGGTGCGCTGAGCGGGGCAAGACGAGATTTCTTGAGCTTGACCTCGAAACTCCCGCGCCCCCAAGGCGAGGGACACCGAGCAAGGGCCGCCCCGCAGCAAGGGTGTCGTCCCCCTCCGAAGAGAGGGGGAAGGCGCGAAGCGACTCAGGGGGTGATCACAGACTCGTGCCCATTTTGCTGAGGAAGCGCTCGCAGGCGTCGAGCTGGGCCAGCTCCACGAACTCGTCGGGCTTGTGCGCCTGCTCGATGGAGCCGGGGCCGCAGACCACGGTGGGAATGCCGGCGTTGTGGAACAGGCCGGCCTCGGTGCCGTAGGCCACCTTGCGCTTTTCCTGGTCGGCGGTCAGCGCGCGCACCAGCTGGGTGATGGCGGCTTCTTCCGAGGCTTCCAGCGCGGGCGCGCTGGCGCCGGTCTCGATCTCGATGCGCGCGTCGGCGAACTCGGCGCGCATGCGCGGCAGCAGTTCGTCGCGCACATAGGACTCGACCTGGGCCTGGATGCCATCCACCGACATACCGGGCAGGTTGCGGAATTCATAGGCGAATTCGCACAGCTCGGGGATGGTGTTGACCGCGATGCCACCCTGGATCTGGTTGGTGGTCATGGTGGTGAAGGGCACGTCGAAGAATTCGTCGTAGGGGCCGTGCGCCTTGAAGTGGTCGGCGATGTCCCGGATGCGACAGATCAGCCGCGCCGCGTACTCGATGGCATTGCTGCCGCGCGGCGTGAGCGACGAATGCGCGGCCTTGCCGTGCACGCGGCAGCGGTAGAGGTTGATGCCCTTGTGCGCCACCACGACCTGCATGCTGGTGGGCTCGCCGACCACGCAGCCGTCGAAGCGCGCGCCCTCGGCCTTGAGCTGGTTGATCATCACGGGCGCGCCCGCGCAGCCGATTTCCTCGTCGTACGAGAAGGCCAGGTGCACGGGCCTGGCGCGCTGCGTGGCCAGGAATTCGGGCACCAGCGCCAGCGAGGCGGCGATGAAGCCCTTCATGTCGCAGCTGCCGCGCCCATAGAGGCGCCCGCCCTTTTCGGTGAGCGCAAAGGGGTTGGTGCTCCACTGCTGGCCATCGACCGGGACCACGTCGGTATGGCCGGACAGCACGATGCCACCCTGCGTTTCGCCGTTGTGGGCCGGCAAAGTGGCGAAGAGATTGGCCTTGGCGCCGTCCGGAGAGTGGAACAATCGGGCACTCACGCCCAGCGTGGCCAACTCATCGCGTACACACTCGATCAGCGCCAGGTTGGAGTTGCGGCTGGTGGTGTCGAATGCGACCAGTGTTTCCAGCCAGTCGCGGGTGTTTTTCCAGGTAGTCATGTGGTTCCATCTGCGCCATGGCCTGCGCCGCCCTTCGTGGACGACGCAGGCCATGGCATAGGCATTGCATATGGCGAAGCAGTGTACGCCCGGGTTGCGGCCCGGGCAGGCACGCCGACCCATGCCCCGGGCGTGACTGCCGTCTTTTCAATCCCTTTTCGGAAATGGACCCTGCTTTGACCAAGCAAACCGTCTCGACCCGCAACATCGTGGCTGCCGTCATCGGCAACGCGCTGGAGTGGTATGACTTCCTGGTGTTCGCCTTCATGACACCCATCGTCGCCAAGCTGTTCTTTCCCAGCAATCCCGACAATCCGGACGACAACATCAACCGCATCCTGATGACCACGGCCGTGTTCGGCGTGGGCTTTTTCATGCGGCCCGTGGGCGGCATCCTGCTGGGCCTGTACGGGGACCGCAAGGGCCGCAAGGCGGCCATGGTGATGGTGACGGGCCTGATGGCGGTGGCGATCGCGCTGATCACGCTGGCGCCCACGTATGCGGCGGTGGGCATCCTGGCGCCGCTGTTCATCGTGCTGGCGCGGCTGCTGCAGGGCTTTGCGGCCGGCGGCGAGTTCGGCACGTCCACGGCACTGCTGATCGAGCTGGCACCGCCCGGCAAGCGCGGCTTCTATGGTTCCTGGCAGATGGCCGGCCAGATGCTGGCCCTGCTGATCGGCGCGGCCACGGGCACGCTGATCACCGAGATCTTCACCGAGGAGGAACTGATGGCCTGGGCCTGGCGCGTGCCCTTCGCCGTGGGCCTGCTGATCGTTCCCGTGGCGCTGTACATCCGCCGCCATGTGGAGGAGCCCGAGGTCTTCAAGGAAATGCAGGCTGCTCAGGCCAGCGGCAAGGCGCGCCAGATCGGCATCATGGAGATGCTGCGCACGCATGCGCGCGAGACGCTGGTGGGCATGGGCCTGGTGGTCACGGCCACGGTGTCCATCTACATCACCTTCACCTACCTGGTGACCTATGCCACGGTGACGCTGAAGCTGCCCATGCGCGATGCCTTCATGGTGCAGATGGCCGGCGCCGCGCTGATGGTGGTGATCATGCCGTTCTTCGGCGCCCTGTCGGACCGCGTGGGCCGCCGCATGCTGACCATCGGCTCGCTGATCGGCTACCTGGTGGTGCTCTACCCGCTGTATGCCTGGCTGACGGACGGCCCCACGGTGCAGAAGCTGCTGATCACCCAGCTGGTGGTCTGCGTGTTCGTGGCCGTGTTCTTCGGCGTGTTCAGCACGGTGATGGCCGAGCTGTTCCCGCCCCAGGTGCGTTCGGCCGGCATGTCCATGGCCTACAACGTGGCGGTGATGATCTTCGGCGGCTTCGCGCAGTTCATCGTGACCTGGCTGATCCGCTCCACGGGCTCGCCCATGGCGCCGGCCTTCTATGTGATGTTCGGCGTGACGCTGGGCCTGTTCGCGGCCTTCTTCATCAAGGACCGCGCTCTGGAGCGCAACCTGCGCTGATCCCGGTGCGGTGCGCAAGGCACCGCGCCCGCGCATGCCGCGCATGCCGCGCATGCCCCGCCACGGGGCCTGCGCCCCGCACGCGCACCCGCCTGCGCACCATGCGCGGGCATGACGGCCACCCGCCCTGCACCACGGCGGGGACGCCCGCCCGCATCGGCGGATTTCATGCAGAAAAAGTCAGGGCTGATGCTCTCTGGAGTGCCGCAAATCTGCAGGGAATACCCTCTGCTGGCACGCGTTTCGCTTGTCTACATTCTTGCATGCAAGTTGTAAATCCACTTGCATACAAGATTCCACAACTTGCGAAAGACGACTATGCGCCGCTTTGCCAGATCACTGTTCGGACAGGTGGTGATCGCACTCATCCTGGGTGTGCTCGCCGGAATATTGGCCCCTGAATGGGCCGTGAAGCTCAAGCCCCTGGGCGATGGCTTCATCAAGCTCATCAAGATGATCATTCCCGTGCTGGTGTTCTGCGTGGTGGTGCACGGCATCGCGGGCGCAGGCGACCTCAAGCGCGTGGGCCGGGTCGGCGTCAAGTCGCTGATCTACTTCGAGGTGCTGACCACCATCGCCCTGGTGCTGGGCCTGGTGCTGGCCTTCGTGTTCCAGCCCGGCGCGGGCATGAACGTGGACCCGAGCAAGCTCGACGCCTCGGCCATGAGCGCCTACGCCAGCAACGCCGACAAGCTGACCAGCGGCGGCACGGTGGACTTCCTGATGAAGCTCATCCCCACCACCGTGGTGCAGGCCTTTGCCACGGGCGACGTGCTGCAGGTGCTGCTGTTCGCCGTGCTGTTCGGCTGCGCGCTGACCATGCTGGGCGAGCGCGGCGCGCCCGTGCATGCGCTGATCGACACGCTGTCGAACGTGCTGTTCAAGATCATGGGCATCCTCATCAAGCTGGCCCCGCTGGGCGTGCTGGGTGCGATCTCGTTCACCGTGGGCCAGTACGGCATCGGCTCGCTCAAGCAGCTGGGCATGCTGGTGCTGCTGTTCTACGTGGCCGTGATCTTCTTCGTCTTCGTGGTGCTGGGCCTGGTGATGCGCTTTTCGGGCTTCAGCCTGATCAAGCTGCTGCGCTACCTGCGCGAGGAGCTGATGGTGGTCTTCGCCACCACCTCCTCGGACAGCGTGCTGCCCCAGATCATGGCCAAGCTGCGCAACATGGGCGTGCGCGACTCCACCGTGGGCCTGGTGATTCCCACGGGCTACTCGTTCAACCTGGACGCCTTCTCCATCTACATCACGCTGGCGGCCGTGTTCATCGCCCAGGCCACGAACACGCCCATCGGCATGGCCGACCTGCTGACCATCCTGGCGATTGCGCTGGTGACCTCCAAGGGCGCCCACGGCGTGCCGGGCTCGGCCATCGTGGTGCTGGCGGCCACGCTGCATGCGATTCCGGCCATCCCCGCCATCGGCCTGGTGCTGGTGCTGTCGGTGGACTGGTTCATGGGCATTGCCCGCGCGCTGGGCAACCTGATCGGCAACTGCGTGGCCACCGTGGCCATCGCCGCCTGGGAAGGTGACATCGACCGCGAGCGCGCCCATGCCGTGCTCAACGGCCTGGCCGACAATCAGGGGCCCGACGCCGAGCCCTCCGGCGCCGCCGCCGTCCCCGCAACCGTGACTCCTGCCCACCCTGCAACGCAATGACACCTGTAAGCCCCCAGCACATCGCCGAGCGCGTCGTCGAAGCCATCCTGGCCCAGAAACTGGCGCCCGGCGAACGGCTGGGGGAGCAGGAGCTGGCCGACAACTTCGCGGTCAGCCGCACCATGGTGCGCGAGGCGCTGATGCAGCTGCAGGCGCGCGGCTTCGTGCAGGTGCAGCCCCGGCGCGGCTGGTACGTGGTCCAGCCCTCGGCCGAGGAGGCGCAGGACGCCTTCGCGGCGCGCCGCATCATCGAGACCGGCATCCTGGGCGAGGCCGGCCGCCCCCTGCAAAGCGTGATCGGCCAGCTGCGCCGCCACATCGCCCAGGAGCAGGACGCCATTGCCGGCGCCGACGCGGCCACGCGCGCCTTCCTGCTGGCCGACTTCCACGTCTGCCTGGCCGAGCAGATGGGCCACCGCCTGCTGGCGCTCACGCTGCGCGACCTCACGGCCCGCACCACGCTGGCGGCCACCTTGTTCCAGTCCACGCACAGCGCCAGCCAGTCCTGCGCCGAGCACGAACGCATCGTCGAGGCGCTGGAGCGCGGCGACACCGAGGGCGCCAAGGCCCTGCTGCTGGAGCACATCGGCACGGTGGAACGCTCGCTGGAAATCCGCCCGAGCGAGGCGCCCGACGCCAGCGACCGCCTGCGCGCCACGCTGGCGCCCCTGTTCGGGGGATAACCCTGTGTCGGAGGGGCGGCAAATTTCCGTCGACCGTCGCTAAAACGCCAATCTGGGTCCTACGGGACGCACTGTCATGGTGCCGACACGGCTGACTGCATACGCTGCTGAGTTGGCGCATTGCGCGCCGTTCATCAACCCACCACTGCTTCGGATATGACCCAACGTCCTATGTCCTTTTCCCGCACTCCCCTGCTCGCGTCCCTGTGCGCGGCTGCAGTCCTCACGGCCTGCGGCGGTGACGGCGGCTCGTTCTACCTCACGCTCGACGGAAAGCAGCCCCAGGTGATCGCCCACCGCGGCTTCTCGGGCAAGTTCCCGGAGCAGACGCGCATGGCCTACGAGGCCGCCGCCGATGCAGGCGCGGACATGCTCGAACTCGACATGCACATGACGAAGGACTGCCAGCTGGTCGCCCGCCACAACGCCTGGCTCAGCGACAGTACCAACGTGGCCGACGTGGCCAAGACCAATGCCGAAGTGGCACGCCGCCAGCGCACCACGGCGGGCGTGCTGGTCAACGTGAAGTACCCCGCCGTGCCTGCCAACGGCCCCTCGCAATACCTGAGCGACCAGCTGGACGCCAACGATCCCAAGTCCGTGCTCAAGGCCCTGGTGGTCGATGGCGAGGACCACCGCAACGACTGGTCCATCAGCGACTTCACGCTGCAGGAGCTGCGCACCTGGCTGGGCGGCACGATCCTGGACAACCGCAGCGAGCGCCCCACCGAGTGGAACGGCAAGCTGCCCCTGATCAGCGCCCAGGACGTGCTGGACATCGCCGCCGCCAAGGGCAAGGCCCTGGGCCGCACCATCCCCGTCTACGCCGAGACCAAGAACCCCTACTGGAACAACCAGCAGGCGATCGCCAACGGCTGCGGCGCGCCCGGCTCGCGCCCGTTTGAAGACGCGGTGATCAAGCTGCTGGACCAGAACAAGCTCAACGCCAAGGACTCGGCCATCTACATCCAGAGCTTCGACCCGGCCAGCCTCAAGTACCTGCGCCAGGCCGGCATGAAGGCCAAGGGCGTGCAGCTGATCGACGGCAACGACTTCAGCCTGCGCGACGGCTCCATGGTCTACATCACCAACGATGAATGGACCTTCATCAGCGGCCGCCCCTACAGCTGGACCCTGGCCGGCGACGCCCGCACCTTCGCCGCCATGCTCACGCCCGCAGGCCTGGCCGACATCAAGACCTATGCCGACGGCATCGGCCCCTGGAAGCCCCAGGTCCTGGCCCACTCCGTCGTGCCCTACAAGGACGGCGCCGGCCTCAAGGACGTGAACACCGTCAAGGACACGGGCCTGATCCGCGACGCCCACAGGGCCGGCCTGATCGTGCACAGCTTCACCTTCCGCAACGAGCCGGGCCGCCTGGCCGGCCTGTACAAGGGCGACCCCGTGCAGGAATACCTGACCTACTACCGCCTGGGCATCGACGGCGTGTTCACCGACTTCACGGACACGGCCGTGGCGGCGCGCAAGGCGTACAACAAGGAAATCGGGCTCTGAAACTCCCATCCCGCTGACCCATGACAAGGCGCCTCGTGCGCCTTGTTTTTTGGGCGCGGCATCGGACATCCAACCGAACGGAGGCACACTTGTACGGCATGAACAGATACGCAATATCGGCCGCTCTTTTGGCTGGGTCCGCCTTTGCTGCCCATGCCGACCAGATAACGTTTCAGAACGATCTTTCAGCCTGCGTGTCGATCACGGCGACGAAGACTTCCACAGAGTCCAATGTGGTGTGGGCGAACACCCGTGTTCAACTGCGCAAATCGATTGGCGAGTGCGGATGCCTTTCGGCTCTGGCGACCTACACGAGCAGCGTGAACCGAGGGGGCGTCCGGCAGGTACTGCAGGAAGGCCTGATCGACCTGGGCAGCGGGGGGGAGAGAAAACTCGTCCTTGCGACCGATCCGGCCCTGGTCGCCAACAAGGAGGTGCGGGTTCGACTGGCGTGCACCGGGCCCTTGTAGGGCATCCTGGCCCCGGCAGCATCGGCGCGCGCTTGAACGCTCAGCCGGATCACATCTTCTGATCGACTGCCTGCGCCGCTGGCGCGCCCTGTCCGCTATTCCAGTCAAAGATGAATGCCTTTGTCCAAAATAGCGAAAAATCGCACGCCTGACCGGCGTAGCCAAGCCAGCGATCAACCCAATATCAGGCGAGATTCGGCGCCAGCAACCGGCGCAGTTCCTCGATATCCATGCCCCGGCGCGCGGCCATGTCGGCGAGCTGGTCCTCGCCGATCTCGCCGACGTTGAAGTAGACGGAGTCGGGGTGGCCGATGTAGAAGCCGCTGACGCTGGAGGCCGGGTTCATGGCCAGGCTTTCGGTCAGGCTCATGCCGATCTCGTCTGCCTTGAGCACGGCGAACAGGTCGGTCTTGGCGCTGTGGTCGGGGCAGGCCGGGTAGCCGGGCGCGGGGCGCACGCCCTTGTACTGTTCCTTGATCAGCGCTTCGTTGCTGAGGTCCTCGTCGGGCGCATAGCCCCACAGGTCCTTGCGCACGCGCTGGTGCAGGCATTCGGCGAAGGCCTCGGCCAATCGGTCGGCCAGGGCCTTGAACATGATGCCGGAGTAGTCGTCCAGCGCGTCCTGGAACTCCTTGTCCTTCTTCTCGGCGCCGATGCCGGCCGTGACGGCGAACAGGCCCGCGTAGTCCTGGATGCCCGATTCCTTGGTGGCCACGAAGTCCGACAGGCAGCGGCTGGGGCGCATCACGGGCTGGCCATCCGGGCCTTCCACCATCTGCTTTTCGGTTTGCTGGCGCATGCCGTACCAGGTCATCAGCACCTGGCTGCGGGACTCGTCGGCGTAGAACTCGATGTCATCGCCCACGCGGTTGGCAGGGAACAGGCCGATGGCGCCGTTGGCCTGCAGCCAGCGGCCTTCGATGATTTTCTTGAGCATGGCCTGGCCGTCGGCCAGCACCTTGCGCGCCTCGACGCCGACGATCTCGTCGTCGAGGATGGCCGGATAGGGGCCGGCCAGGTCCCAGGTCTGGAAGAACGGGCCCCAGTCGATGTACTCGGCGATCTCGGCCAGGTCGAAGTTGCGGAACACGCGCCGGCCCAGGGCGCGTGGCGCCACGGGGGCCTGGGAAAAGTCCACGGGCGTGGCGTTGGCGCGGGCCTTTGCCAGAGGCCACAGCGGCGTCTTCTTCTTGTTGGCGTGCTGGGTGCGGACCTTGTCGTAGTCGGCCTGGATCTCGGCCAGGTAGTTGCCCTTGTTCTCGCCCAGCAGGCTCTGGGCCACGCTGACGCTGCGCGAGGCATCGGGCACGTAGACCACGGGGCCTTCGTACTTGGGCGCGATCTTGACGGCGGTGTGCACGCGCGAGCAGGTGGCGCCGCCGATCAGCAGCGGAATCTTCTTGATGCGGAAGTAGTCGTCCTTGTGCATCTCGCCGGCGACGTATTGCATCTCTTCGAGGCTGGGCGTGATCAGGCCCGACAGGCCGATGATGTCCGCGCCCTCGGCCTTGGCCCGGGCCAGGATCTCATGGCAGGGCACCATCACGCCCATGTTGATGACCTCGAAGTTGTTGCACTGCAGGACCACGGTGACGATGTTCTTGCCGATGTCGTGCACATCGCCCTTGACGGTGGCGATGACGATCTTGCCCTTGCTGGACACGTCCAGGCCCGCCGCTTCCTGCTGGCGCTTTTCCTCTTCGATGTAGGGCACGAGGTGGGCCACGGCCTGCTTCATCACGCGCGCCGACTTGACCACCTGGGGCAGGAACATCTTGCCAGCGCCGAACAGGTCGCCCACGATGTTCATGCCGTCCATGAGCGGGCCTTCGATCACGTGCAGCGGGCGGCCGCCGCCCTGCACCACGATCTGCTGGTAGGCCTCTTCGGTGTCGGCGACGATGAAGTCGGTGATGCCGTGCACCAGGGCGTGCGACAGGCGCTCGCCCACGGTCTTCGGGTTCTCGGGCGTGCCGCGCCATTCGAGCTTCTTGCTGTCGTCCTTGGCGGCGCCCTTGGCGGCGTCGGCAATCTCCAGCAGGCGCTCGGCCGCGTCGGGGCGGCGGTTGAGCACCACGTCTTCCACGCGCTCGCGCAGCTGGGGCTCCAGGTCGTCATAGACGCCGACCATGCCGGCGTTGACGATGCCCATGTCCATGCCTGCCGAGATGGCGTGGTACAGGAACACGGTGTGGATGGCCTCGCGCACGGGGTCGTTGCCGCGGAAGCTGAAGCTCACGTTGGAGACGCCGCCCGAGACCTTGGCGCCGGGCAGGTTGTGCTTGATCCAGCGCACGGCCTCGATGAAGTCCACGGCGTAGTTGTCGTGTTCCTCGATGCCGGTGGCCACGGCGAAGATATTGGGGTCGAAGACGATGTCCTCGGGCGGGAAGCCCACCTCGTCCACCAGGATGCGGTAGGCGCGCTCGCAGATCTCGATCTTGCGCTGGTAGGTGTCGGCCTGGCCCTTCTCGTCGAAGGCCATGACCACGGCGGCCGCGCCGTAGCGCCTGATCAGCCGGGCCTGGCGCTTGAATTCATCCAGGCCTTCCTTCATGGAGATGGAGTTGACGATGCCCTTGCCCTGCAGGCAGCGCAGGCCGGCCTCGATGACCTCCCACTTGGAGCTGTCCACCATGACCGGCACCTTGGCGATGTCGGGCTCGGAGGCGATGAGGTTCAGGAAGCGCACCATGGCGGCCTTGCTGTCCAGCATGGCCTCGTCCATGTTCACGTCGATCACCTGGGCGCCGTTTTCCACCTGCTGGCGTGCCACGGACAGCGCTTCCTCGTACTGCTCGTTGAGGATCATGCGTGCAAAGGCCTTGGAGCCCGTGACGTTGGTGCGCTCGCCCACGTTGACGAACAGCGTGCCCTCGCCGATGGAGACAGGCTCCAGGCCCGACAGACGCATGGGAGGGGGAGTGAAAGAGGACGACATCAAGCTCACCTGCAAAAACGGCATGGCAACAGGTGAGCGTCGTTGGCACCGTGGGCGCGGTCCGGCCGGGAACCTGCACCTGGCCCAAGCCTGACGCGACACGCGATCCGGTGTACGGATGGGCGGGTGCCGCGCTGCAACGCTCCTCGGGCCAAAGCCCGGGATTCTACGGCGGCTGGCGGCGGCCTGCAGTGCGGGTTTTACGCCCGCATTCGGGGCAGGCCTGCACAAAGCCATGCGGCACTGCACCAAAGCGCGGCAGCGCGGGCCGCCGGCGGCGCCTTCGGGGCGGATTGTCGATGTCCCATCGCCCCGGATTCTTTGCAATGCCTGAAGACAACGCTCCTTTTTTTGCATCTGGCACGCAATTCGCTATCTGCTGGGTACGTGGTCTGACCAGTCAGGCCAAAACCCTCCACCCGCGCCAGCCCATGCAAAGCATTCCGATCTCGATGGCCCAGACGCTGCAGCAGCACATCCTGAGCGGCCACTACCCCGGCGGCAGCCAGCTGCCGCCGCAGCGCGAGCTGGCCCGGCAGCTGGGCATCAGCCGCGCTTCGCTGCGCGAGGCGCTGTCCATGCTGGAGGCCCTGGGCCTGGTCGAGATCCAGCCGGGCAAGGGCGTGCGCATCAACGGCCCGCACAGCGGCCGTGCACGCATGCACCGCGCCTATGCCACCCCGGCGCTGGGCACGCTGTCGCCGCGCCAGCTGATCGAGCTGCGCCTGGTGCTGGAGCCCGGCTGGGCCGCGCTGGCGGCCGTGCGCGCCGACGACAGCGGCCTGCGCCAGCTGCAATGGACCCAGTCCCAGCTGGCCCACGCCCTCGCCCGCAGCGACCTGCTGGCCGCCGCCGACGCCGATCTGCAGTTCCACCTGCTGCTGGCCCAGCTGTCGGGCAACCCGGGCCTGGTGGCCATGGCGCGCCAGCTGGAGCTGGCCATCAGCCACAGCCTGCGCCTGCCGTTTGCCTGGAGCGGCGCCGACGACCAGCCCGTGCGCGAGCACGACGCCATCGTGCAGGCCGTCTGCGCCGGCGATGCGCCGGGTGCCGCGGGCGCCATGCGCGCCCACCTGCTGTCGGCCGCCAGGCGCAGCGGCATCGATCTCGACACACCGGACGACGCGGCGGCGCCCGACGCGACGGCGCCCGACGCGACAGCGCCCGACGCAACGGCGCCCGATACATCTGCGCCCGACCCTGACCCGCTTTCCTTTCGCCTCACCCCACCTTCCGAAGGAGCTTTCGCATGACTTCCCCCCTGACACCCCGCCGCGCATTCATCCGCACCGCCCTGGCGGCCGCCACCCTGGCCGCTGCCGGCCTGGGCGGCGCAGCCCATGCCGACATGCTGGCCAACATCCAGAAGGCCGGCGTGCTGCGCGTGGCGATTCCGCAGGACTTCCCGCCCTTCGGCTCGCTGGGCACCGACCTGAAGCTGCAGGGCTATGACATCGACATGGCGGCCCTGGTGGCCCAGGAGCTGGGCGTGAAGGTGGAGCTGGTGCCCGTGACCAGCACCAACCGCATCCCCTTCTTGACCACGGGCAAGGCCGACATCGTCATCTCCAGCCTGGGCAAGAACGCCGAGCGCGCCAAGGTGATCGACTTCACCCAGGCCTATGCGCCCTTCCCCAAGAGCGTCTACGGCCCCAAGGACGTGAGCATCAAGGCCCCTGCCGACCTGGCCGGCAAGACCGTGGGCGTGACGCGCGGCTCCACCGAGGACCTGGCCCTCACGCAGGTGGCGCCGGCCTCGGCCACCATCAAGCGCTACGAGGACAACAACGCCACTGCGCAAAGCTATCTGACGGGCCAGGTGCAGCTGGTGACGCTGGGCAACATCGTGGCCAACGCCGTCAACGAGCGCACCAGGCTGCGCCAGCTGGACGCGAAGTTCGCAGTCGAGGACACGCCCTGCTACATCGGCGTGGCCAAGGGCGAGCCGGCGCTGCTGCAGAAGGTGGACGCCATCATCACCAAGCTCAAGGCCGACGGCCGCCTGACCGGCCTGTCCCAGCGCTGGATGAAGATGCCGCTGCCCGCCACCCTGTAACCGCTGCGCCCCTGTTCCCGGAAATCCTTCCATGGCCTATCAATTCGACTTCGGCGCCGTGTTCGACTACAGCGGCCTGCTGGCACAGGGCGCAGGCTTCACGCTGGCGCTGACGGCGGCGGGCGCCGTGCTGGGCGGCGCCATCGGCGTGGCCGGCGGCGTCAGCCGCGCCTGGCGCATTGCGCCGCTGCACTGGCTGTTCAAGGTGTACGTGGAGGGCATACGCAACACGCCCTTCCTGGTGCAGCTGATGTTCGTGTTCTTCGGCCTGCCTTCGCTGGGCGTGCAGATCAACGAATGGCAGGCCTGCCTGCTGACCACGGTGATCAACCTGGGCGCCTACATCACCGAGATCGTGCGCGCCGGCATCCAGGAGACGCCGCGCGGCCAGCTGGAAGCCGCTGGCGCGCTGGGCATGGGCCGCTGGGCGGTCTTCCGCCATGTGGTGCTGCGCCCTGCGCTGCAGCGGGTCTGGCCCTCGCTGAGCAGCCAGATCGTGATCGTGATGCTGGGCACCTCGGTGGTCTCGCAGATCGCCGCCCAGGACCTGACGTTTGCGGCCAACTTCATCCAGTCGCGCAACTTCCGCGCGTTCGAGACCTACCTGGTGGTGACGGCGGCGTACTTCGTGCTGGCCCTGGCACTGCGCCAGTTGCTGGCCTGGATAGGCCAGCGCTTCGTGGTGGGCCGCCGCACGCCGCGTGCAGGCCGGCCCGCTGCACCCGCTGCACCTGCAACCACTGCCGGAGACGCCGCATGATTGCCGACATTCCCCTGCTGCCCATCCTGGCCAAGCTGGCCGAGGGCCTGCTGGCCACGCTGGCGCTGTCGCTGCTGGCCTTCGTGCTGGGCGGCGCCACCGGATTGCTGGTGCTGTTCGCCCGCGTGGGCCGCAGCCAGAACCTGCGCCGCCTGGCCAAGGCCTATATCCAGGCCTTCCAGAACACGCCGCTGCTGATGCAGATGTTCATCGTGTTCTTCGGCTCGTCCATGGCCGGCCTGGACATCTCGCCCTGGACGGCGGCCGCCATCGGCCTGACGCTGTACACCAGCGCCTACCTGGCCGAGGTCTGGCGCGGCTGCGTGGAGTCCATCCCCAGCGGCCAGTGGGAAGCCTCGTCCAGCCTGGCCATGGGCTACCTGCAGCAGATGCGCCATGTGGTGCTGCCGCAGGCGCTGCGCCTGTCGATAGCGCCCACGGTCGGCTTCTCGGTGCAGATCATCAAGGGCACGGCCGTGGCCTCGATCATCGGCTTCAGCGAGCTGACCAAGCTCGGCTCCATGCTGGCCAACGCCACCTTCCAGCCCTTCCTCATCTACGGCCTGGTCGCCGCAGGCTACTTCCTGCTGTGCTGGCCCCTGTCCCTCTACGCATCCCATCTGGAGAAGAAACTCTATGCCGCTCGTTGATGTACGCGCCGTTCACAAGCATTACGGCAACAACCATGTGCTCAAGGGCGTGGACCTGAGCGTGGACAGCGGCCAGGTGGTCGCCATCATCGGCCGCAGCGGCTCGGGCAAGAGCACGCTGCTGCGCTCCATCAACGGGCTGGAGGCCATCCAGTCCGGCCAGATCGTGGTGGACGACGCCGTGCTCAAGGGCTCGGAGGGCAGCGCGCCCTCGCCCGCCCAGCTGCGCGCGCTGCGCCTGAACGTGGGCATGGTGTTCCAGCAGTTCAACCTGTTCCCCCACCTGACGGCGGGCGAGAACGTGGCCCTGTCGCCCACCGTGGTCAAGGGCGTGAAAAAGCCCGAGGCGGCGGCGCTGGCGCGCCAGATGCTGGCCAAGGTCGGCCTGGGCGACAAGTACGACAGCTACCCCGACCAGCTCAGCGGCGGCCAGCAGCAGCGCGTGGCGATTGCACGCGCGCTGGCCATGCAGCCCAAGGTGCTGCTGTGCGACGAGATCACCTCGGCCCTGGACCCGGAACTGGTCAACGAGGTGCTGGCCGTAGTCAAGCAGCTCGCCGCCGAGGGCATGACGCTGATCATGGTCACGCACGAGATGCGCTTTGCCCGCGACGTGGGCGACCAGCTGGTGTTCATGCACCAGGGCCTGATCCATGAAAGCGGCCCGGCCAAGCAGCTGTTCGCCAACCCGCAGACGCCGGAGCTGGCGGGCTTCATCGGCGCCGTGCACTGAGCGGTACGCCCAGGCAGGCCAAAGGCCCGCGTCGCGGGCCTTTGTCATTGGTGCGGCGCAGGGGCCGAGGTCAGTGGCTGATCATCCAGGGCCGCTTGGTCGGGAAGGTCTTGGCGCCGTTGGGCGCCGTGACCGTGGAGCCGCGCTTGCTGGAGCCGCTGCAGCAGCCGCAGCCCGAAGGGTGGCGCATGCGCGCGTAGCTGCCCTCGGCCACATCGCGTGAGCGCCTGGGCTCGTGCCGGGCGCGCTCGTTGGTGTCGTAGGCGCGGCGCTGTTCGGGGCTGGTGCAGGCCAGGCGCGGCGCGCTGACGAAGACGCGGGGCGAGGCCGCCTCGCAGCTGGGGCAGGGCGCGGGCTCGTTGCGCTGCGAGAGGCTGCGCAGCGCGTCGAAGCCGCCGCATGCGGTGCAGTGGTAGTCATAGGTGGGCATGGGCGGCCTCTGGCGGATGGTGGATAGCGGGTGTCGTATGCCGGGCTTACTTGTCCTGGGCGATGGGCAGGTCCACCCCGCCCGTGATGATCTTCTGTGGTCCCTCGGCCGTGGGATTGATGTCGAAGTCGAAGATCTCCGTGGGCAGCCACAGCGTGGCGCAGGCATTGGGCACGTCCACCACGCCGCTGATGTGGCCCTGCACGGGCGCCGTGCCCAGCAGCGAGTAGGCCTGGGCGCCGCTGTAGCCGAATTTCTTCAGGTATTCGATGGCGTTCAGGCAGGCCTGGCGGTAGGCCACGGTCACGTCCAGGTAGTGCTGCTTGCCCTTTTCGTCCACCGAGATGCCTTCGAAGATCAAGTAGTCCTTGTAGTTGGGCGTCATGGGGCTGGGCTTGAAAATGGGGTTCTTGATGCCGTACTTGGCCATGCCGCCCTTGATCAGCGAGACCTTCATGTGCACCCAGCCGGCCATCTCGATGGCGCCGCAGAAGGTGATCTCGCCATCGCCCTGGCTGAAGTGCAGGTCGCCCACGCTCAGGCCCGCGCCGTCCACGTAGACGGGGAAGAACACGCGCGAGCCGCGCGAGAGGTCCTTGATGTCGCAGTTGCCGCCGTGCTCGCGCGGCGGCACGGTGCGTGCGCCTTCGGCGGCGGCCTTGTCGCGCGCCTCGCCCTGCATCTGGCCCATGTGGGCGGTGGTGGCGTTGGGCGGGTTGGCCAGGCCGGGAATGCGGTCGGGGTCGGTGGCGATGAGGCCGGTCTCGCGCTCATTCCAGCTGGCCAGCATCTTGGGGTCGGGCAGGCAGCCGATCAGGCCCGGGTGGATGAGGCCTGCGAAGTTGACGCCGGGGATGTGGCGGCTCTTGGTGAACATGCCGTGGAAGTCCCAGATGGACTTCTGGGCCAGCGGGAAATGCTCGTCCAGGAAGCCGCCGCCGTTCTGCTTGGAGAAAAAGCCGTTGAAGCCCCAGAGGCTGTCGTCGCGCGCGCCGATGTCCAGCAGGTCCACCACCAGCAGGTCGCCGGGCTCGGCGCCCTTGACGCCCACGGGGCCGGACAGGAAGTGGACGGTGGACAGGTCCACGTCGCGCACGTCTTCGGCGCTGTTGTCGTTCTTGATGGCGCCGCCGGTCCAGTCATAGGTCTCCAGCTTGAACTCCGCGCCCGGCTCCACCCAGACCGCCATGGGAATGTCGGGATGCCAGCGGTTGTGCACCTGCGGGTTGTCGTAGGGGGACTGGTTGAGATCGACCTTGATCAGGGTTTCGGCCATGGTGTGCTCCTTGCGATGGCAGTGGAAAAAGAGAGGAACTCGGCGCCTGCATCGACCGCGGTGAATGAAACCGGCACGGCACAACCCAGGGACACCAAGGAAGGGCCGCCCCGCACCGAGGGTGTCGTCCCCCTCCCGCGTGCGAGAGAGGGGGAAGCGGCGCAGCCGCTCAGGGGGTGCTTCATACAGAGAGGTAGGACTTGATGCGCTGCTCGTCGGTATCTGCTCTGGCCGTCTCATGGACCAGGCGCCCGCCCTCGATGACGAACAGCCGGTCGGCCACATCCATGGCGAAGGAAAGCACCTGCTCGCTGACCACGATGGTGATGCGGCGCAGCTTGCGGATCTCGTTGAGCGCCTTGGCGATGTCCTTGATGATGGAAGGCTGTATGCCCTCGGTGGGCTCGTCCAGCAGCAGCACCTTGGGGTCGGTGACCAGGGCACGCGCAATGGCCAGCTGCTGCTGCTGCCCGCCCGAGAGGTTGCCGCCCTTGCGCCGGCGCATGTCCCAGAGCACGGGGAACAGGGCGTAGATGTCGTCGGGCACCTGGCGCGTCTTCGCGTTCTCCAGGCCCGTCTGTATGTTCTCCTCCACGGTCAGCGTGGGGAAGATCATGCGGCCCTGGGGCACGTAGGCAATGCCCTTGGCCACGCGCCGGAAGCTCTCGTCCTTCGTGACGTCCTGGCCGGCCACGGTGATCTGGCCGCTCTTGGCGGGCATGACACCCATCAGGCTTTTGAACAGCGTGGTCTTGCCCATGCCGTTGCGGCCCATGATGGCCACGGTTTCGTTCTCGCGGCCCTCGAAGCTGATGCCGTGCAGCGCCTCGCTCTGGCCATAGGCCACGTACAGATCCTTGACTTGCAGCATGTGAATTCCTTGTGCGTGCCTCAGTGGCCGAGGTAGACGTCGATGACCTTGGGGTCGGCCTGCACCTTGTCCATGGGACCCTCGGCGAGGATCTTTCCCTGGTGCATGACGGTGACCTTGTGCGCGATGCGCGCCACGAACTCCATGTCGTGCTCGATGACGATGACGGAGCGGTTCTTGCAGATGCGCTGCAGCAGCTCGGCCGTCAGCTCGCGCTCGCGGGCGCTCATGCCGGCGATGGGCTCGTCCAGCATCAGCAGCTCGGGCTCCTGCATGAGCAGCATGCCGATCTCCAGCCACTGCTTCTGGCCGTGGCTGAGCAGGCCGGCCTCGGTGTCCAGGCGCTCGTCCAGGCCGATGTCGGCGGCCACGGCCTGCACGCGATCGCGCACCGCCTCCGTGCACTTGAAGGCCAGCGCGCCGAAGACCGAGCGGCCTTGCGGGTAGGAGACCTCCAGGTTCTGGAAGACCGAGAGGTTCTCGTAGATGGACGGTGTCTGGAACTTGCGCCCGATCCCCAGGCGCACGCGCTTGTGCTCGGCCATGCGCGTGAGTTCCTCGTTCTTGAACTTGATGCTGCCGGCCGTGGCGCGGGTCTTGCCGCAGATCAGGTCCAGCAGCGTGGTCTTGCCCGCGCCGTTGGGGCCGATGATGACGCGCAGCTCGTTCTTGTCGATGTACAGGTTCAGCGCGTCGATGGCCTTGAAGCCGTCGAAGGAGACCGTCAGGTCTTCCACGGCCAGCGTGAAGTCGGTATTGCTCATGGTGTGCTCCCGCTGTGGTTCAGGCGCCCTGGCGGCCCATGCCTTCGGACAGGGCGGACGTGGGCTTGGTGGCGGCCGGGGCAGGTGCTGCCTGGGCTCCCTGGGCTGCGGCAGGCGCTGCGGCAGATGCCGTGCCCTTGCGGCGGCTGTTCCACCAGGGAACGATGCGGCTTTCCCACAGGCCGGCCAGACCCATCGGGAAGGCCATGGTCACGCCGATGAACAGGCCCGCCATGAGGAACAGCCACAGGTCCGGGAAGCTCTCCGAGAAATAGGTCTTGCCCGCGTTGACCAGCAGCGTGCCGTACACGGCGCCCACCAGGCTCATGCGCCCGCCCACGGCGGCGTAGATGACCATCTCGATGGAGGGCACGATGCCCACGAAGCTGGGCGACATGAAGCCCACCTGCAGCGTGAACATGGCGCCGCCTATGCCCGACAGCGCAGCGGCCAGGCAGAACACGAAGACCTTGAAGTTGGCCACGTCGTAGCCGGAAAAGCGCACGCGGTCTTCCTTGTCGCGCATGGCCAGCAGCAGGGTGCCCACCTTGCCGGTCTGTATCCAGCGGCACAGCACGATGGCACCGATCAGCAGGGCCACGCAGACGTAGTAGAGGATGTACTTGGCGCTGTCCGTGCGCGTGTCCCAGCCCCACAGGGTCTTGAGGTCGGTCATGCCGTTGACGCCGCCCGTGTAGCCCTGCTGGCCGATGATGAGCACGGTGACGATCAGCGCCACGGCCTGCGTGATGATGGCGAAGTACACCCCGCCCACGCGGCGCTTGAACATGGCGAAGCTGATGAGCCAGGCCAGCAGCGTGGGCACGGCGATGACGGCGGCCAGCGAGAACGGCAGGCTCTTGAAGGGCAGCCAGAACGAGGGCAGCTCGGTCAGCTGGTTCCAGTCCATGAAGTCGGGGATGCCGGGCGTGGACTGGATCTTGGTGCTGATGGGGTCGGACGCCTCCAGCTTCAGGAACATGGCCATGGCGTAGCCGCCCAGGCCGAAGAACACGCCCTGGCCCAGGCTGAGCACGCCGCCATAGCCCCAGACCATGACCAGGCCGATGGCGACGAAGGCATAGGTCAGGTACTTGCCGACCAGGTTGAGGCGGAAGATGTCCAGCGCCAGGGGCAGCACCACCGCCAGCAGGACGGTGAGCAGCACCAGGCTGGCGAGCTGGTAGCGCTGTATCCAGGCTTTGAGGGCTTGCATGGAATGACTCCGGTGAACTCAGGGGAAATCGGGGGAACGCGGGGAAATTCGTGGACAGGGCCGGCGCCGGGATCAGCGCCGCACCTTGGAAGCGAACAGGCCCTGGGGACGCAGCATCAGGATGAAGACGATCAGCGACAGCGTGATCACCTTGGCCATGGAGCCCGCGAGGAAGAACTCGGTGATGGACTGCGTCTGCGCAATGCCGAAGGCCGAGACCACGGTGCCCAGCAGGCTGGCCGCGCCGCCGAAGGTGACCACCAGGAAGGCGTCCACGATGTACAGCGAGCCCGAGGTGGGGCCGGTGGAGCCGATGGTGGTGAAGGCCGCGCCCGCCACGCCTGCGATGCCGCAGCCGATGGCAAAGGTCAGGCGGTCGGTCTTCTTGGTGTCGATGCCGATGGCATTGGCCATCACGCGGTTGCTGACCGTGGCACGCACGCGCAGGCCCCAGCGGCTCTTGTGCAGCGCGATCAGCACGCCGGCCGTGACCACCGCGGTCAGCGCCAGCACGAACAGGCCGTTGATGGGAATGTCCAGCCCCTCGGCCGGCGCCCACGAGCCCATCAGCCAGTCAGGCAGGGTGGGGCTGACTTCCTTGGGTCCGATGAAGGTGCGAAAGCACTGCTGCAGCGCCAGGCTCACGCCCCAGGTGGCCAGCAGCGTGTCCAGCGGGCGCTTGTAGAGGTGGCGGATCAGCCCCCACTCCACCAGCCAGCCGGCCGCGAAGGCGAACAGGAAGGCGGCCACGATGGCCAGCGGGAAGTAGTAGGGCATGAACTCGGGCGCGTGCTGCGCCGTGAGCGTGGAGCCCAGGTAGATGGTGTAGGCGCCAATGGTCATGAACTCGCCATGCGCCATGTTGATCACGCCCATCTGGCCAAAGATGATGGCCAGGCCCAGGCCCATCAGCAGCAGCACGGCGAACAGGCTCAGCCCCGCGAAGCCCTGCATCAGGCCGATGTTCATCATGTCGGAAAAACTCATGGTGCTGCTCCTGCGCGCAAGCCAATCGGGAAACGCAATCAATGCGACGAGCCGCCCCTGCCTGAAACTGGCAGAGCCCGACGCGGGAGACACCGAGGAAGGGCCGTCCCGCACCGAGGGTGTCGTCCCCCTCCCGCGTAGCGAGAGAGGGGGAAGCCGCGCAGCGGCTCAGGGGGTGCTTATTGATATCCCTTGGGGAAGGGATCGGGTTTGATCAATTCCGGAGATTCCGAGACCACCTTGAACGTGCCGTCCGGCTGCCCCACGGCAATGCGCGACTTGCTCCACAGGTGGTGGTTGGCGTCCACCTTCACGTAGCCTTCGGGCGCGGTCTTGAGTTCCAGCCCCGGCGATGCGGCCACCACCTTGTCCACGTCGAAGCTCTTGGCCTTTTCCACGGCGGCCTTCCACAGCCAGGGGCCCAGGTAGCCGGCCTGGGTGACGTCGCCGATGACGGCATTGGGGCCGTACTTGGCCTTGAAGGCGGCCACGAACTTCTTGTTGTTCTCGTTGTCCAGCGTCTGGAAGTACTTCATCGAAGAGTAGAAGCCCGTGAAGTTCTCGCCGCCCACGCCGGTCATCTCGTCCTCGGTCACCGACAGCGTGACCAGCAGTTGCTTGTCACCCGTGATGCCTGCGGCCTTGAGCGCCTTGTAGAAGGCCACGTTGGAGCCGCCCACCACGGCCACGAAGATGCAGTCCGGCTTTTGCAGCTTGATCTTGTTGACCAGCGAGCCGAAGTTGGTGCTGCCCAGCGGGTAGTACTCCTCGCCGACGACCTTGCCCTTCTGGAAGTTCTCGATGTGCTTGCGCGCGATCTTCATGGAGGTGCGCGGCCAGATGTAGTCCGAGCCGATCAGGAAGAAGGTCTTGGCCTTCTTCTCGGCCTTGGCCCAGTCCAGGCTGTACAGGATCTGCTGCGTGGCTTCCTGGCCCGTGTAGATCACGTTCTTGGACTGCTCCAGGCCTTCGTAGAAGGTGGGGTAGTACAGCAGGCCGTTTTCCTTCTCGAACACGGGCAGCACGGCCTTGCGCGAGGCGCTGGTCCAGCAGCCGAAGACGGCGGCGCAGCGGTCGTTGATGAGCAGTTTCTTGGACTTCTCGGCAAAGGTGGGCCAGTCGGAGGCGCCGTCTTCCTTGATCACGCGGATCTTGCGGCCCAGGATGCCGCCCATGGCGTTGATCTGGTCGATGGCCAGTTGCTCGGCCTGGATGGAGCCGGTCTCGGAGATCGCCATGGTGCCCGTGGCCGAGTGCAGCTGGCCCACGACGACCTCGGTGTCGGTCACGGCCAGCTTGGTGGTGTTGACCTGGGCCGTGGGCTGGGCGAAGGACCAGGCCGGCAGCCCGGCCACCGAGGCGGCGCCAAGCGCCTGCAGGACGCGGCGGCGGCCCATTTCCGTGCCGGGGGAACCAGGTGTGCGGGGGTCGGAGGGGTGGCTCATGGTGACTCTCCTGTAAGGATCGGTTGGGTGATCTGCAAGTGGCTGAAAACTGGCGTTGCGGTTACGGCTTGTTTCCGCGCTGGGTCCAAGATTAGGAAGAACCCTTGAAACCGCCCATACGTCAATTGACGTAGCCATCTGCGTACGCACCCCACGCAACCCTCTTGAAAGCCGCTCCAGCATTGGCCCCGCACGTTTCTTGCTACACCTGGGAATGCACTCCGCCCCCCCGCCCGACAGCCCCGCCAGCACCTCGCCCGCGCCGCAGACCATCTTTCGGTTCCGGCGCGAATACAACGCCTGGGTGGCCGACGAGACCATGGAGGACTACGCGCTGCGCTACACGCCGCGCAGCTTTCGGCGCTGGAGCGAGTTCCGCGTGGCCAACACGGCCTTCGGCTCGCTGTCCTTCCTGGCGCTGGAGGCGATCGGCGGCGCCATTGCCCTGAACTACGGCTTTGCCAACGCCATGTGGGCCATCGTCACCGTGGGGCTGGTGATCTTCCTGACGGGGCTGCCCATCGCCGTCTGCGCGGCACGCTACGGGCTGGACATGGACCTGCTGACGCGGGGCGCGGGCTTCGGCTACCTGGGCTCGACCATCACCTCGCTGATCTACGCCGTCTTCACCTTCATCTTCTTCGCGCTGGAGGCGGCCATCATGGCGCTGGCCCTGCAGCTGGTGGTGGACTGGCCGCTGCAGTGGTGCTATGCGCTATCGGCCCTGGTGGTGCTGCCGCTGGCCATGCGCGGCATCACGCTGATCTCGCGCCTGCAGGCCTGGACGCAGCCGCTGTGGCTGTTCCTGCTGGTGCTGCCCTTCGTGTGGATGGCGCTGTCCCAGCCCCAGCTGTACCGCGACTTCGCCAGCCTCACCGGCCTGCGCTCGGGCAGCAGCCAGTTCGATCCGCTGATGTTCGGCGCGGCGGCGGCCGTGATCTTCGCGCTGGTGGTGCAGATCGGCGAGCAGGTGGACTTCCTGCGCTTTCTGCCGCCGCGCACCCGGGCCAACCGCCTGCGCTGGTGGGGCGCGGTACTGGTGGCCGGGCCGGGCTGGGCCGTGATGGGCATGCTCAAGATGGCAGGCGGCGCGTTTCTCGCCTTCGCGGCCATGCAGCTGGAAGGGGTGGACGCCTCGCGCGCGGCCGAGCCCACGCAAATGTTCCTGGCAGGCTTCCAGCAGGTGCTGCAGGCCCTGGGCCTGCCGGGGCTGGCCGTGGCGGTGACCGTGGTCTTCGTGGTCATCTCGCAGGTCAAGATCAACGTGACCAATGCCTACGCGGGGTCGCTTGCCTGGTCCAACTTCTTCGCGCGCATCACGCGCAGCCATCCGGGGCGCGTGGTCTGGATGGTGTTCAACGTGGTCATCGCCACCTTGCTGATGACGCTGGGCGTGTTCGGCGCGCTGGAGAAGGTGCTGACCATCTACAGCAACGTGGCCATCGCCTGGGTGGGCGCGCTGGTGGCCGACCTGGTCATCAACAAGCCGCTGGGACTGAGCCCGCCGGGCATCGAGTTCCGCCGCGCCCATCTGTACGACTTCAATCCCGTGGGTCCGGGCGCCATGCTGCTGGCAGCCGCCGTGGCCTGCTGCGCCTATGCGGGCCTGCTGGGCGAGACGGCGGCCGCGTTCTCGCCCTTCATCGCGCTGGCGCTGTCCATGCTGCTGTCGCCGCTGCTGGCCTGGCTGACGGGCGGGCGCTACTACCTGGCGCGGCCCGCAGGCAACCTGTGGAAGCCCGGCGAGACCGTGCGCTGCGCCGTCTGCCAGAAGCATTTCGAATCCGAGGACATGGCGCACTGCCCCGCCTACGGCGCGCCCATCTGCTCGCTGTGCTGCTCGCTGGAGTCGCGCTGCCATGACCGCTGCAAGACCGGATCGCGCGCGGGCGAGCAGTTGCATGCGCTGGCCTCGGCCCTGCTGCCGCCGCGCTGGGCGACCAAGGTGAACTTCCGCGCGGGCCAGTACCTGGTGGTGATGCTGTCGCTGTGCGCGGTGACGGCCTTCATGGTGGGCGTGGTCTACATGCAGGAAAGCCTGCAGGCAGGCAGCGTCGATGGCGGCGCGCTGCGCATCCCCTTCCTCAAGGTCTTCGCGCTGCTGGCCCTGCTGTGCGCCGTGGCCGCCTGGTGGGTGGTGCTGAGCACGGACAGCCGGCGCATGGCGCAGGACGAGTCCGAGCGCCAGAACCAGCTGCTGCTGCAGGAGATCGCCGCCCACAAGCGCACCGATGCCGAGCTGCAGGCCGCCAAGGACCATGCCGAGCAGGCCAGCCAGGCCAAGACGCGCTATGTGGCCGGCATGACGCACGAGCTGCGCTCGCCGCTCAACAGCCTGCTGGGCTATACGCAGATCCTGCTCAAGAGCCCGCAGGTCGATGGCTGGGTGCGCGAGACCCTGTCCACCATGCAGCACAGCGGCCAGCACCTGCGCGCGCTGATCGACGAATCGCTGGAGCTGGCCAGCATCGAGGCCGGCCGCCTGCGCCTGGACCTCGCCCCCCTGCCCCTGCCCGCGCTGATCGACGGCATCGAGGCCATGATGCGGCCCCAGGCCCAGGCCAGGGGGCTGCAGTTCTCGGTCGAGACGCTGGGCACCATGCCGCGCTGGGTGCGGGCCGACGCCAAGCGGCTGCGCCAGATCCTGATCAACCTGCTGTCCAACGCCGTGCGCTTCACCCAGCACGGCGAGGTGCGGCTGCGCATGGACTTCAGGCCCCATGTCTCGCGCATCGAGGTCATCGATACCGGCATCGGGATCGAACCGCAGGACATGGAGCGCATCTTCGTGCCCTTCGAGCGCGGCAGCGCGGGCCGGCGCGTCAGCGAGGCGGGCACGGGCCTGGGGCTGACCATCACCCATCTGCTGACCGAGCTGATGGGCGGGCAGCTCACCCTGAGCAGCACGCCCGGCGAGGGCAGTTGCTTCACCGTGCGCCTGTACCTGCCCGAGATGGCGCCCGACGCGTCCTGGGTCCCTCCGGGCGCCGCCGCCACGCTGCACACCGTCATCGGCTATCTGCCGCCCCGGCGCACCCTGCTGGTGGTGGACGACCAGCCGCTGCAGCGCCAGCTGCTGGCCGGCCTGCTGCTGCCGCTGGGCTTCGAGATCCGCGAGGCCGCCAGCGGCCGCGAGTGCCTGGAGATCGTGGAGCAAAGCCCGCCCGACCTGGTGCTGCTGGACATCAGCATGGACGACCTGGACGGCTGGCAGACCGCCGCCCTGCTGCGCGCGCGCTGGGATGCGCAGCAGCTGCCCGTGGTCTTCGTCTCGGCCAACCTGTTCGACAACGACCCGCCGCGCCTGGCCGATGCGCGCTGCCAGGGCTTTGTCGCCAAGCCCGTGACCGAGTCCGAGCTGCTGCAGGTGCTCGAGCGCGTGCTGCGGCTGGAATGGGTGCATGACAACCGCCCGCTGCTGCTGCCGGCGCCGCGTGCAGAGCAGGCAGAGGCCAAGGCAGAGGAGGCGCCGTCAGCCGCCCCCTTCCCGCCCGATCTGCGTGAAGACCTGGCCCGGCTGGCGCGCTCGGGCCAGGCCACGGCCCTGCGCGAGCGCCTGCGCCAGGCGCGCCAGCAGGCGCCCGCGCATGCCGCGCTGCTCGATGCGCTGCAGGCCTGCGCGAACCGCTTCGACTTCGATGCGCTGGCGCGCATGCTGCCGCGGCCCGAGCAAGAGGATGAAGAAGACGAAGAAAGAGAGGAGACCGATGAATGAGAACCCGCAAAGGCCACAGATGACGACCGCCGACAGCAGCAGCCACCCCAGCCATCCCCCTCACAACGCCCACGTCATCCTCGTGGTGGACGACGCGCTGGACAGCCTGCGCATGCTGTGCGACGCGCTGGCCGCCGAAGGCTACGTGGTGCTCGCCGCCCGCGACGCCGACGAGGCCCTGCAGCGCTTCGCCCTCACCGTGCCCGACGGCGTGCTGCTGGACGCCGTCATGCCCGGCATGGACGGCTTCACGCTGTGCCGCACGCTCAAGGCCACGCCGGCCTGGGCCCATGTGCCCGTGGTGTTCATGACCGGCCTGTCGGACACGGACCAGATCATCCGCGGCTTTGCCAGCGGTGGCGTGGACTACGTGGTCAAGCCGCTGCGCATCCCCGAGGTGCTGGTGCGCCTGGCCACCCATGTGCGCAATGCCCGCGCCACGCGCCAGGCGCAGGAGGCCGTGGACGTGGCGGGGCTGGGCGTGGTGGTGCTCGACGGCCAGGGCCGCGTGGCCTGGCGTTCGCCCCAGGCATCGCGCTGGCTGGAGGAGGCCTTTGCGGACCAGCCCTTCCCGCTGGAGGCGGCCGGGGACTGGCTGGCCGGCGCCCGCCAGCCGGATCAGCACGGCAAAGCGGATCAGGAGGGCCAGCCCGCCCCCCAGGATCTGGCGCTGGCCCTGGCCGATGGCCGCCAGCTGCTGGCGCGCCACATGGGCGCCAGCGGCCTGGGGGAGTCGATGGTGCTGCTCAGCCACGAGGCGCCGCAGACGCCGGCCGCGCGCCGGCTGCAGCAGGTGGCGCTCACCCCGCGCGAGACCGAGGTGCTGTCATGGCTGAGCAAGGGCAAGACCAACCGCGACATCGCCGACATCCTGGGCATGAGCCCGCGCACGGTGAACAAGCACCTGGAGCATATCTTCGAGAAACTCGGCGTGGAGACCCGCACGGCCGCCGCCGCCGTGGCCGGTCAATTGCTGCAGGCCGGCTCGCCCTGAGCACGCGGGGCCACCGCAGCGGACGCCGAGGCCGAGGCCGGCAGGCCGAACACATGGTCGAAGCACCAGTTGAAGACATAGGTGTAGACCAGGAAGAAGACCAGCAGGCCGGCCTCCATCACCGTGGCCTCCCACAGCGTGACGCCGAACCACCAGGCCATCAGCGGGATCAGCACCATGGCCAGCCCGCCCTCGAAGCCCAGGGCGTGCACCACGCGGCGCATCACCGAGCGGCCCTTGACGCTCTGGCGCGCCTCCCATTGCTCGAACAGGTGATTGAAGGTCAGGTTCCAGACGATGGCCAGCGTGGAGGCGGCAATCGCCATGCCGCCCGAATGCCCGGCGCTCTGGCCGATGGCCATGAACAGCAGGCTGGAGGCCGCGATGGCGATCAGTTCATACAGGGTCACGAAGACCACTTTGCGCTTGGGCCCCTGGAGGCCCTTTTTGTGTGTCTGCAAGGTCATAGGGGGCGCAGTTTATTTGTCCGGAATTGAACGTTAAAGTCAGATTCTTTCAATAAAACTGACAAGTTCCCGCCATGTCCTTCCCCGCTGACCAGGTGCCGCTGTTCCTTGCCGTGCTGGACCACGGCTCGTTTTCCGCCGCCGCACGCCGGCTGGGGCGGGTGCCCTCGGCCGTGAGCATGGCCATCGCCCAGCTGGAGGCGGAGCTGGACCTGCAGCTGTTCGACCGCAGCGGCCGCGAGCCCCGGCCCACGGCGGCGGCGCGCGCACTGGAGCCCCAGGCCCGGCTGCTGGCCGCCCAGCTGCAGCAGCTCAACCACCAGGCGCTGGCTCTGCACCAGGGACTGGAGGAGCGGCTGACCCTGGTGATCGCGCCCGAGCTGCTGTCCACGGCCTGGGCCGCGCCGCTGCAGCCGCTGGTCGAGGAATTCCCGGGGCTGGAGGTGGAGGTGCTGGTGGCCGCCCAGGTCGATGCGCTCAAGGAACTGCATTCGGGCCGCGCGCATCTGGCCCTGGTCTTCGAGCGCCCGGCCATCGACGGCCGCGAGGATTTCCAGGAGATGGGCCAGGAAACCATGGTCGCCGTGATGGCGGCCAGGCACCCGCTGGCCCGGCAACTGGGCGTGGACGGGCAGCAGCGCCTGGACGTGGGCCAGCTGGCCGGCGCGCGCCAGATCCTGCTGGCCAGCCGCGACCTGGCCCATACCGATCCGCGTTTCGTGATCTCGCACCAGCTGTGGCGCACGGACAGCCATCTGGCGGCCCTGTCGTTGGTCTCGGCCGGCCTGGGCTGGGGGTGGCTGCCCTTCAGCGTCGCCGAGCCCCTGCTGCAAACGGGCGCGCTGCTGCGCATCCCGCTGTGCAACATCAGCAACGGCACCCAGCTGTTCGTCGACTGGGTGTGGTCCAAGGAGCGCCCGCTGGGGCTGGCGGCGCGGCGGTTCGTGGAGCAGCTGCAGGTGCCGGTGCGGCTGGAGCCGGACAGCGATGCGGATCGCATCGGGTAGCATCTCTCGCCATATCGGACCAAAAATCCACATCTCCAGCAGCAGGTCACACAAGAGGAAGGGAAAACATGTTCTTTGATCATCAGCACAGCAAAACCGCCATCGCACTGGCTTTGGGCGCCGTTCTGGCCGGTTGCGGCGGCGGTGGAGGCGGCGGGCCGTCCGGCCCGTCTTCCCAGTTGACGGCCGCCTGCTCGGGCACGGCCTGCGGCGCGGCCAATGCCACCACCTATTCGGGCCAGGGCGTGGGCGTCTGGAGCTACACCAACACCACGCAGGCCGAGCTGCAGATTCCTGTGGCGCTGACCAACCTGGGCAGCAAGCAGGTCACGCTGATCTACACCAACAACGGCGACGCCAGCGTGCCCATGCCCGCCCTGACGCTGACACCGCCCGCGGCGACCACCGCCACGGCCCAGAAAAGCCTCAGCGCCGCATCCACAACGGTCAACCAGATTCCCGAGCGCATCCGCAACTTCAAGCCCCGCCTGACGGCAGCGGACACGCAGGCGCGGCAATCCATCAAGCCGCAGGCAGCGGCCATCCTGCCCGTGGGCAGCCAGCGCAGCTGGTTCGTCCAACCCGGCGACTCCCGCATCGAAACCCGCCAGGCCACGCTCAGGCGCCAGGCCAGCGTGCCCACGCCCACCGGCACCCGCACCATCAACGTCTGGCTGGAAGACAGCGAGTACGACGCGGCCAAGGTCAGCGATGCCATGCTCGACACGCTGGTCCAGCGATTCACCAGCGGCTCCGACGCGGTCTATCCCCTGATCACCGGACTGTCTGGCGAACCCTGGGGAGCACACTCCTACGGCGACCTCATCGACCCCGACCAGCCCCTGGACATCGTGTTCGTGAATTTCGTGCCGGACCGCACTCCGTACGGGCTGCTGGGCTATTTCTGGTCGCTGAACAACTTCAAGGCGGACCCTGCAGATCCCGATGTCAAGTACAGCAACCAATCGCTGTCCTTCTACATGGATACGGAAACGCTGTACCTGGACCCTGCCGCCGGCATGACCAACCAGATCAGCACGCTGTCCCATGAGTTCGTCCACATGACGAACTTCTACCGCCGCAGCGTCCAGCTGTCCAAGCCGGGAACCGACTACGCGTTCGACACCTTCCTGGAGGAAATGAGCGCCATGATGGGCGAAGACATCGTGGCCCAGCGCGTCACGCCGGGCTTCAACTCCATCGCCAGCGGACGCGTCCCCTCCTGGCTGTCCCGCTCTGGTTTCAACTGCGATCCGGCCGCCTGGAGCGCCGACACCGCCGCGCCCTGCTTCGGCTACGACGTCAACGGCAGCCTGGGCGCCTATCTGGTGCGCCAGTACGGCGTGGGCTTCTACAAGCAGCTGCTGAGCAACACCACGTCCACCGATTCGCTGCAGGTCCTGGGCAATGCCATCCAGCAGGCCGGCGGTCCCACGCTGCCCGTTGCCGTCCAGCGCTGGGGCGCGAACATCGCCCTGCTGCCCGCAGACAGCCCCGGCGGCTTTGGCTGGCCTGCGCGCACGGAGCAGGGCTTCACCCTGGCGGCGATCAACGGCAGCAGCCTGGCGTCTTCCCGGGTCCTGCCCACCACGGTGCCGGTGAACCTCAATGCGCGCGGCCATTTCCCCTTCCTGCGTCAGCCTGATGCGCAAGGCACCTACCAGGAACAGCTGCGTGTTCCGGCAGGCAGCACGCTGACAGCCGTCGTACGCTGAACGCCATGAACCACGCACACCCGACTGCTTCCGCCCGCGGCCTGCGCCGCAGTCTGCCGCTGCTGCTGGCCAGCGGCCTGGCCCTGCTGAGCGCCTGCTCGGCCCCGGCTTCGCCCGCCGCCAGCGCGGCTGCACCGGCCTCGGGCGCGGCGGCCGAACCGGGCCAGCCCCTGACCCTGCAAGGCCGTCTGGTGCTGCGTGGCAATGCGCCCCATGAGCAGCCCGTGCTGCAGACTGCCTCCGGCGAGACCTGGCAGCTCAAGGGCCTGAGCGCCGAGCAGGTCACGCAGTGGCAGCGGCAGAACGTGGAGGTCCGGGGCCAGCCCGGCCCCAGGCCCGCCGCTGGCGCCGCGCCTTCGATGGCGCCGCCGCAACTGCAGGTGCAATCCATTCGCGCCCAGCCCTGACCTTCCCCGCTCACCCACCGCTCAAGCCATGGACGCCTTCAACCCTTTCTCCAGCCGCGATGCGGCCGTGCAAAAGCTCTGGGAGCAGTGGCAGCCGCGCTCCGCCAAGTCCGACAAGGACAAGCCGATTGCCCTGGCCGACTTCGACCCCGGCGCCAAGCCCTTTTCCAACGGCAACGGCAAGACCGAGGACAAGGCCGCCGTCGAGGCCCTGGCCGAAGAGATCGATGCGCTGCAGAACCTGCTGTACGCCGACCGCCGCTACAAGCTGCTGGTCGTGCTGCAGGGCACGGACACGGCGGGCAAGGACGGCACCATCCGTGGCGTCTTCGGCCGCACCAGCGCCCTGGGCATGAACGCCGTGGGCTGGAAGGCGCCAACCGATGCAGAGCGCGCGCACGACTACCTGTGGCGCATCCACCAGCGCGTGCCGGGCGCAGGCGAGATCACGGTATTCAACCGCAGCCACTATGAGGATGTGCTGGTGCCCGTGGTCAACGGCTGGATCACGCCTGAGCAGCAGCGCCAGCGCTTTGCCCACATCAACGACTTCGAGCGCATGCTCAGCGAGACGGGCACCGTGGTCGTCAAGTTCCTGCTGCACATCAGCGCCGACGAGCAGCGCGCGCGCCTGCAGGAGCGCCTGGACGACCCGGCCAAGCACTGGAAGTTCGACGAGAACGACATGAAGGTGCGCACGCAGTGGAAGGACTACCAGCAGGCCTACGGCCAGTTGCTGGGCGCCACGCACACGCCTTGGGCGCCCTGGACCATCGTGCCCGCGGATTCCAAGACGCACCGCAACCTCATGATCGCCACCTTGCTGCGCGAGGTGATGCGCAACCTGGACCTGCGCTTTCCCGAGGGCGATCCGGCCCTCAAGGACTACAAGATCACCTGATCACTCGATGGCCTGCCTGAAGCCTCACAGCTGCAGGCGGGCCTCGGCGATGCCGTCCAGCTCAGCCACCACCAGGTCACCGGCCTGCGCAAAGGCCAGTCCATTCCACGTGCCCGTAGTCACCACCGTGCCTGCGGGCACGCTGCCATAGCGGCGCACCAGTTCCTGCAGCCAGCCGGCCAGCAGCCACAGCGGGTCGCCCAGCGGATGCGTTCCGGTGAACGCCTGCAGCGGCGCCGCGCCCACGCGCAGCCGGCAGACCTTGGCTGACCAGTCCCGCGGCGACTCGCGTGGCAGCAGCCGCGAAGCGTCCTGCCAAGGTCCCAGCACTAGGGCGCCATGGCACAGGCCGTCGGCGGCCAGCAGCAGCGGCGGTGCCTTCAGGTGCTGGCGCCAGCGCGTATCCACCACCTCGATGGCGGCGGTGATGCCGTCGATCAGCTCCAGGCCCTCGCCGGGCTGCAGGGCGGCGGCCATCGCGGCCGTGACATCGCGGCCCAGACGCAGAGCGATCTCGGCTTCGATGCCGCGCAGGTGCAGCGGCGCGCCGCCAGCGACCGAGGGGCTGGCCCAGACGCCTTCTTCGGGCAGCGGCGCATGGGTCAGCGGGGCATCGCGGCGCGGCGCGCCAGACTTCCAATAGCCCGGAACGCGGCCCGGCCCCTGCGGGCTGCCGGCCACGCGCCAGCCCAGGGCGGGCGCAATGGCGGCCTGCACGGCCTGTGCATCTGCGGGCGTGCGCACCACGTCGGCCCAATCGTCGGCGTCCAGCAATTCGCCGCTGTGGCGTGCCTGGAGCAGCGCGTGGGCCAAGGCTGTGGGAGTGCGGGGCGTGTTCGTCATGGAGCGGCTTTCCTGGAGTGCATCGGTGGGTCTCAAGCGGCCCCGATTGTCCGCTGGACAAGGCGCTCCCAGGGTTATGCATTAAATGCATAAGGCTCTCGCTCATAAGGCGTTGGACAGCGCATAGCCCCGGGAATAAGCTCAAAACCCTCAGACAACTCTTGTGTGGAACCACCATGCAGCAACCCGCTTCGGCCGGCGTTACCAACCACGCCATCCCTTCCTACCTGCAGGCCGATCACCTCGGCCCCTGGGGCAACTACCTGCAGCAGGTCGATCGCGTCACGCCCTATCTGGGCCATCTCGCCCGCTGGGTCGAAACCCTCAAGCGCCCCAAGCGCATCCTGATCGTCGATGTGCCGATTGAGCTGGACAACGGCACCATCGCCCACTACGAAGGCTACCGCGTGCAGCACAACCTGAGCCGCGGTCCCGGCAAGGGCGGCGTGCGTTTCCACCAGGACGTGACCCTGTCCGAAGTCATGGCCCTGTCGGCCTGGATGTCGGTCAAGAACGCGGCCGTCAACGTGCCCTACGGCGGCGCCAAGGGCGGCATCCGTGTCGATCCCAAGACGCTGTCGCGCGGTGAGCTGGAGCGCCTGACGCGCCGCTACACCAGCGAGATCGGCCTGCTGATCGGCCCCTCCAAGGACATCCCCGCGCCTGACGTCAACACCAATGGCCAGATCATGGCCTGGATGATGGACACGTACTCCATGAACACCGGCGCCACCGCCACCGGCGTGGTCACGGGCAAGCCCGTGGACCTGGGCGGCTCGCTGGGCCGCGTCGAGGCCACCGGCCGCGGCGTGTTCACCGTGGGCGTGGAAGCGGCCAAGCTGACCGGCCTGTCGGTCCAGGGGGCGCGCATCGCCGTGCAGGGCTTCGGCAACGTGGGCGGCACGGCCGGCAAGCTGTTCGCCGACGTGGGCGCCAAGGTCGTGGCCGTGCAGGACCACACCGGCACCATCCACAACGCCAATGGCCTGGACGTGCCGGCCCTGCTGGCCCACGTGGCCGCCAAGGGCGGCGTGGGCGGCTTTGACGGCGCCGAGGCCATGGACGCTGCCGACTTCTGGAGCGTGGACTGCGACATCCTGATCCCCGCCGCACTGGAAGGCCAGATCACCAAGGACAACGCCGGCAAGATCAAGGCCAAGATGGTGATCGAGGGCGCCAACGGCCCCACCACCACCGAGGCCGACGACATCCTGACCGAAAAGGGCGTGCTGGTGCTGCCCGACGTGCTGGCCAACGCCGGCGGCGTGACGGTGAGCTACTTCGAATGGGTGCAGGACTTCTCCAGCTTCTTCTGGAGCGAGGACGAGATCAACGCCCGCCTGGTGCGCATCATGCAGGACGCCTTCGCGGCCATCTGGCAGGTGGCCCAGCAGCACGGCGTGACGCTGCGCACCGCCACCTTCATCGTGGCCTGCCAGCGCATCCTGCATGCGCGCGAGATGCGGGGACTGTATCCTTGATCACCCCCTGAGGCGCTGACGCGCCTTCCCCCTCTCTGCTTGCTTCGCAAGGGAGGGGGACGACACCCTCGCGGCGGGGCGGCCCTTGCTCGGTGTTCCTGACTTGGGCCGCGCCAGTTTTTGGCGCTGTGCACCCCACAGGCGCTTCGGCGCCTTTTTTCTTGTGTCCGCCTTTTCGGCAACGGGTTAGCACCCGTTCCAGCAGGCCTAAGCGCGGGTTTCCGAATGGCGAAGCGGATCTCCAGTCAAACCCTGGTGCCCTGGGGCCCAGGGTTTTCTATCGTTGCGGGCAGTGAACTGGAGACTGCCCATGACCGTCCGACGCAGCCTGCTGGCCTTGCTGGCCGCTTTGCCTTTTTTCTCTCTGGCTCCTGCCGCCGCGCTGGCGGCGGCCTGGCCTGAACGCCCCATCACCATCGTGGTGCCGGCCGCCGCTGGCGGCACCACGGACATTGCCGCGCGCGTGCTGGCCGAGAAGATGGGCAAGGACCTGGGCACCTCGGTGGTGGTGGAGAACAAGGGCGGTGGCGGCGGCAGCATCGGCACGGCCCAGGTGGCGCGCGCCAGGCCCGATGGCTACACGCTGCTCATGGGCAACATCGGCCCAGTGGCCATCAATTTCAGCCTGTACAAGCAGCTCAGCTACAAGGAAAGCGATCTGCGCGGCATCACCAATGTGATCTCCGTGCCCAACATCCTCGTGGTCCATGCCGATTCGCCCGTGCGCAGCGTGCGCGAGCTGGTGGAGCTGGCCAGGACCCGGCGCCTGAACGTGTCCACGTCGGGCGTGGGCCAGTCGCCGCACATGTCCTCGGAGATGTTCCGCCAGAAGGCCGGCATCGAGGTCACGCTCGTGCCCTTTCCCGGGGCCGCGCCTGCGGTCACGGCGCTGCTGGGCCAGCAGGTGGACTACATGATCGACAACCTGCCCAGCTCCATGCCGCACATCAGGAGCGGCAAGTTCCGTGCGCTGGCCATCACCAGCGCCACGCGCTCGGCCCAGTTGCCCGAGGTGCCCACCATGACCGAGGCCGGCGTGCCCATGCAGGTCACGGCCTGGTTCGGGCTGCTGGCCCCTGCCGGCACGCCCGATGCCGTGGTCGAGCGCATCCAGCAGTCGGCCCGGCGCGCCATGCAGACGGCCGAGGTGCGCCAGCGCTTTGCCGACCTGGGCGGCGTGCCCGGTGGCGAGACACCGGCCGAGTACGACGCCTTCATCGCCCAGGAACGCAAGAGCTGGGCCCAGATCGTCAAGGCCGCAGGCCTGTCGCTGGAATAGTGGTCCCCTCCCGTCCCTCCCACCCTCCCATGCAAGAAGACATCGCCTCCCTGCTGCGCCAGCCCTTTGGCTCGCTGCCCGAACTCGTCGCGCTGCAGGCCAGCCAGCGCCCCCGCCACACCGCCCTGGCCATGGATGGCCGCAGCCTCGACTACGCCGCGCTGCGCCTGGGCATGGACCGCGTGGCCCTGCGCCTGCAACGCCAGGGCCTGGGCCCCGGCGACGTGGTGGCCATCTGCGCGGGCAGCTCGCCCGAGTATGTGCTGGCCTTCCTGGGCGCGCTGCGCGCGGGCGTGGCCGTGGCGCCGCTGGCCCCGTCGGCCACCGCCGGCCACCTGAGCGCCATGCTGGACAACTGCGGCGCCCGGCTGGTGCTGCGCGACGCGGACACCGCCGCGCAATGGCCGCTGCAGGCCGGACAGGATCTGCAATGCGTGGCCCTGGACGGCGCTGTCGAAGCCGGCATGCCGTGGTCGCAATGGCTGGCTGCGGACGAAGCGGACCATGGCACGGCACCCACGCCCATCCACCCCCAGCCCGACTGGCCCTTCAACGTCATCTACTCCTCGGGCACCACGGGCGTGCCCAAGGGCATCGTCCAGTCCTGGGCCATGCGCTGGGCCCATGTGCAGCGCGCCATCCACAACGGCTACGGGCCCGATGCCGTCTCGCTGTGCGCCACGCCGCTGTACTCCAACACCACCCTGGTCGCGGCCCTGCCCACGCTGGGCCTGGGCGGCACCCTGGTGCTGATGCGCAAGTTCGACGCGGCGCACTACCTGGAACTGGCCGAGCGCCACCGTGCCACCCACACCATGCTCGTGCCCGTGCAGTACCAGCGGCTGATGCAGTGCCCGGGGTTCGACGGCGCCGACCTGAGCCGTCTGCAGCACAAGTTCTGCACCAGCGCGCCCTTCCATCCCGCGCTCAAGGCCGAGGTGCTGCGCCGCTGGCCCGGACGGCTCATCGAGTACTACGGCATGACCGAAGGCGGCGTGCGCTGCGAGCTGCACTGCCATGACTTCCCCGACAAGCTGCACACCGTGGGCAGGCCGGGACCGGGCGCCGACATCCGCTTCATCGATGAGCAGGGCCGCGAACTGCCGCCCGGCGAGCAGGGCGAGATCGTGGGCCGCTCGGCCGGGATGATGAGCGGCTACCACCGCCTGCCCGACAAGACGCAGGAGGCCGAATGGTTCGATGCCCAGGGCCTGCGCTTCATCCGCAGCGGCGACGTGGGCCGTCTGGACGAGGACGGCTTCATCGTGCTGGGTGACCGCAAGAAGGACATGATCATCACGGGCGGCTTCAACGTCTACCCGAGCGACATCGAGTCCGTGCTGCTGCAGCACCCGCAGGTGGCCGAATGCGCGGTGATCGGCGTGCCCTCCGATGCTTGGGGCGAGACCCCCGTGGCCTACGCCGTGGCGCGCCCCGATGCCACGCCCTCGGCCGCCGAGCTGCGCGAATGGCTCAACGCCCGCGTGGGCAAGACCCAGCGCGTGGCCGAGCTGCGGCTGGCCGCCAGCCTGCCGCGCAGCGAGATCGGCAAAGTGCTCAAGCGCGCGCTGCGCGAGCAGTACCAGGCCGGCGCCCTGTCCTCTTCATGAAACGGAGTCCCCCCATGCCCATGCCCATGCACCCACTCCCGCGCCGCCGCCTGCTGTCCTGCCTGGCCCTGGCGACCTGCGCCCTGCTGGCCCCGGCCGCCCATCTCGCCCATGCTGCCGATGCCTGGCCTGCCAAGCCCATACAGCTGGTCATTCCCTACCCGCCCGGCGGCAGCGCCGACCTGCTGGGCCGCCCGCTGGCCGTGCAGCTGCAGCAGCAGCTGGGCCAGCCCGTGGTGCTGGAGTACAAGCCCGGCGCAGGCGGCACGCTGGCCTCGCAATACGTGGCGCGCGCCAGGCCCGATGGCTACACCGTGCTCATGGTGCTGGCCGCCCATGCCATCAACGACAGCCTCTATCCCAAGCTGCCCTACGACACCCGCCGCGACTTCGCGCCCGTGTCTTTGGTGGCCAACCTGCCCATGGTGGTTGCGGCCAGCAGCAAGCTGCCGGCAAAGAACATCCAGGAACTCATCCAGGCCGCCAAGGCCAACCCCGGCAAGCTCACCTTCGGCTCGGCGGGCAACGGCAACACGGGGCATCTTGCGGCCGAGTACTTCGGCTCCATGGCAGGCGTGCGCATGACCCATGTGCCCTACAAGGGCAGCGCGGGCGTGGTCAACGCCATGCTGGCCGGCGACATCGACCTGACCTTCGACAGCATCTCCACCTCCATGCCCCACATCCGCAGCGGGCGCATGCACGCGCTGGCCGTCACCAGCCCGCAGCGCTCGGCGCTGGCGCCCGAGGTGGCCACCATCCAGGAGCAGGGCATCGCAGGCTTCGACGTGACCGGCTGGTACGCCGTCATCGCGCCGGCCGGCACGCCCGCCGAAGCCACCCAGCGCCTGAGCCGCGAGATCGCCACCGCCCTGCGCCAGCCCGCGCTGCAGGCCCAGCTGGCCGCCGGCGGCTACGAACCCGTGGGCTCCACGCCCGAGGCGCTGCAGGCGCATATCGACAAGGAAATCACGCGCTGGGCCACTGTCGTCAAATCGACAGGTGCACGGGTGGATTGAGTCATGCCGATGCGATGATTGCCCGCATGAATACACCCATCAAAGACCACCCGGCCAACCCCTTCGAAGGCGAGGCGCCCGGCATCCTCTTCGGCCTGCCCATGCCCATGGCCCGCGCCATGAAGCTCAGCGGTGAACGCATCGGCGAGGACCGCGCCCAGATCCGCATGGGCTTTCAACCGGATCAGGCCAACAGCCGCGGCGACGTGCACGGCGGCGCCATCGCCTCGCTGCTGGACTGCGCCCTGGCCTCGGCCTGCCGCTCGCATGACCCCACGGCCTTCGGCGTGGCCACCATCGACCTCACGCTGCACTACGTCTCGGCCGGCAGCGGCGATCTCATCGCCACCGCCCACTGCGAGCGGCGCGGCCGCTCCATCAGCTTCGCGCGCGGCGAAGTTCGTTCCGAGGACGGCACCCTGGTGGCCCTGGCCACCGGCACCTTCAAGCTGATGGCGCGTGGCGGGGCTCAGGCCTGAGGCGCGGTGTCAGTCCCTGACCAGAGCGTTTTGGCCATGACCTGCATCCGTGCCATGGTCTTGCGGCCCATTTCCGTGCTTTGTTTGGCATGGGGTCTCGGCACATCGGTCTGTGCGCACGCCGACACCCGGTTGACACGCCCGACGGCAGACTCTCAGCGGTTGATCATCGAGAACAACAACCTGACGGCGCAGGCATTCTTTTCGGCTTACATGAGCAAGGAAGTGCCGGAAAGAAGGTATGCAGAGATGTACCTGCTCGGCGTTCTCGACGCCACGGAAGGCCGGGCCTGGTGTGACTACCGGCACCTCAAGACCATCACTCTGGCAGAGGTGCTGCACAGCAGTTTGCGAAGCATGGATGCCAGGCAGCGCGCAACTCGGGCTGCCCACGTCATCACCGACATTCTTGCCAAACAGTTTCCCTGCCAAACTGGGCCTCAATGAAACCCTCCCGCATGAGGCCGAAAATCCGGCGCTTGGTGCTGACCATCGGCCTGACAGGTGCAGCACTGGCGCAGGCAGCCCCTGACGCAGGGCTTGTGGGCCTGCTGGATGCACGCCGACCCGATACTGCCAACCTGTCATCGGAAGAACCACGGCCATCAACGGCCCCACGGCCTTACATCCGTCTCTTGCCCGAGCCCAGCCAGGCGCCCGAATGCTGCGTCACCACAGGTCAACCGGCGGAAAGCGGCATCCTGCGCTACCAGGGCAAAACGGGCACGGAGGCTGTTGCAGCGGCTGCACGTGCGGCGTTGTTCATGCCGCCCGTCGCCGAGGGATTCATTGGCCTGCAACTGGCCGAGGGTGCGAGAGTCCGGGTGCTGGGTCCGCAGCGCCTGCTTGTCTGGTGGCCGGATCGGCCGGGGCTGACGCGGGTGGATCACTTCCTGTCCCGCGAAGGCCTGCATGTGCAGTGGCGTGAGCAGGTGGCGAGTGGAAGATGGGCAAGCGCGCAGCACTACTACCTGCCGCTGGGCATGGACGTGGAGCCCGACTGCTCCCCATCTGCCCAATAGCGCGCGCCGGGTCTTGCCCCCAGATCGCGGCGCGCACAAGGAAAGCGCATGCCGCGCTTTCCTTTTCACTCAAGCGGTCAGAGCCGCTTTTCCTTGGCCTCGATCAGCTTCTGCATCAGTTCGCAGACCTGCCGTGCCTGTTCCTGCGTGATGTCGATGTTCTCGATCACCGAGCGCTTGAACTGGATGCCGTTGACTGCGCCGCTGTTCTCGATGAAGCCCAGCGTCAGGGTGCGGTTCAGGAAGTAGATGACGGCGGCGATGCCCCAGCCGATCAGCATGACCACCAGGCCTGCAAAGAAGCTCTGGGCCATCATGGACCCGCCCATGAACAGGGACAGGGCACCGATGCCCAGCGCCGTCTTCCAGGGCTTGTGATAGCCGTAGTAGGTGGAGCAGATGCCCTGCAGCGGGATCAGGCGCGACTGGGTGCCCGACAGCGAGGCGCTGCTGAACTCCAGGCGCTCGCTGCCCACGCGGATGGTGGTGGTGGGATCGATGTTGACCTTGGACAGGATCCAGGCGACCAGGCCGCCTTCGCGGCCTGTGATGGCAATGTGGTTGCCCTTGTCGTCTATGGGTTGCTCGCTGGCCTTCCAGGCCTTGATGACCAATGCACTCACGGTAATACCCTCTCTTGAATGTTTGAGAAACCACGGGCTGTCCCGTCATGGCATTGCACCACCGGGGCCGCCTGAGGAGGGGCGATTACAGCACAGGGCGTGGGTGCAGCCTTGGGCAACCAGGGCCGCTGTGCGCCATCAACCGGGTTGCACCCCCGCCGACTGCAGCAGCCGCCCCCAGACCGGAGCCTCTTGCGCCCAGGCCTTGCCGAAGCGCTGAGGGCTGTCGTCATCAACAGGGACGAAACCGGCCGCGATGATGCGGGCCGTGCCTTCGCGGCTGGCCACGGCGCGGTTGGAGATCTCGCCCCATTGCCGCGTGAGGTCGGCCGGCAGGCCCCTGGGGCCGGCGATGGCCAGCCAGCCGGACAGTTCCATGGCCTCGTGGCGGTAGCCGGCCTCGGCAAAGGTGGGCACCTCGGGCAGCAGGGGCACGCGGCGCGTGCCGGTGACGGCCAGGGCGCGCAGCTTGCCTGCATCGATGTGGGGCTTGAGCGTGAGCAGGCTGCCCATGCCGATGGGGATGCGCCCGCCCAGCATGTCCTGCACCATCAGCGCCTCGCCCCGGTAGGCGGCATGCGCCATGCCGGCACCGGCCATGTCGCTGAGCACGGCGCAGGCCAGGTGGCCGTGCGAGCCTATGCCGTAGGAGCCATACGAGAGCTTGCCCGCGTTGGCCTGGGCCCAGGCCATGAATTCGCGCAGGTTGTTGGCGGGCACGTCGGCCGTGACCACCAGGGCGATGGGCGCCATGCACACGCGCGACAGGGGCGTGAGGTCGGTCAGCGGGTCGTAGGCGGTCTTCTTGTAGAGGTATTTGTTGGTGAGCATGGTGGAGGTGGTGCCCAGCAGCAGGGTGAGCCCGTCGGGCGGGGAGCGGACCACCATTTCGCCGCCGATCAGTCCGGCCGCACCGGGCTTGTTGTCCACCACCACGGTCTGGCCCAGCTGCTGGGCCATGCGCTCGCCCAGGATGCGCGCAATCACGTCGGTGGCACCGCCCGCCGCAAAGGGCACAACGATGCGCACGGGCCTTGTGGCAAAGCCGGCCTGCGCCAGCACGCTGGCGGGCCCTGCCGCCACGGCGCCGGCCGCCAGGGCCAGCGCCTGGCGCCGATTCAATCGGTTGTTCAGTCGGTCATTCAGACGATCATTCAATTGGCCGTTGAATCCGCTGTTCGATGCCGTCCCCGAGATCACTGCCATCACACGCTCCTTTGCCTGGGTGCCACCATGGACGGAGACACCGGATCAAGAAACCGCCGTCTCGAAATCAATCGAGTTGGCCAAGCGTATTCGAGGCAGATGGATCCACCATCAGGGAAATCATTGGACTGCTTGCGCCAGAATCAGAAAACTCTTGGCGCAAAACGGCCTATCAGTCTCATTTTCATCAAGACCGTGCTGCAGATCTCTGTTGCGCCCAGGCATGGCGCAGCAGCACCTGTTCGGCCTGCTTGAGCACGGGCGCATCGACCATGCGGCCGTCCAGCACGCAGACGCCGCCTCCGGCCTCGGCCAGGGCCTGGCGCAGGCGCTGCGCGTGGGCCACGGCCGCTGCATCGGGGTCGAAGACGGCGTGCAGGGGCTGGACCTGGGCCGGGTGGATGCACAGCTTGCCGCCAAAGCCCATGCGCCGCGCGCGTGCCGCGTCCTGGGCCAGCCGCTCGGGGTTGCGCGTGTCCACCGTCACGCCGTCCACGGCCGCGCCAATGCCGGCGCGGCGCGAGGCCAGGACCAGGGCCATGCGCATGGGCAGCAATTCTTCCTCGCCCTGGTCGCAGGCCATGCCCGCATCGACCTGGAAGTCCAGGTGGCCGAAGGCCAGGCGCACCACCTGGGGCGCGGCAGCCAGGGCGTCGGCCGCGTCCAGGCCGGCCACGCTTTCGATGAGGGGCAGCACGGCTGCCCGTGCGCCCGCAGCCTGGGCCACCGCATGTAGGGTCTGGGCGCGCTCGGCCTTGGAGACCATGGCGCCGGCCACGCCCTGATCCACCAGCTGCGCCAGCGCGCGCAGGTCATCCGCATACCAGGGCGTGCCTTCGGCGTTGATGCGCACCAGCAGGCGGGCACGGGCCGGGCCTTCCAGCGCACCCACGGCCTGGGCCAGCGCCTGGCGGGCGCCGTCCTTGTCGGCCGGGGCCACGGCGTCCTCCCAGTCGGCGATGACCATGTCGGCGCCGCTGTCCAGGGCCTTGCCCAGGCGCTCGGGCCGCGTGGCGGGGACGAAGAGAAAGGAAGTGGCCTGTCGCGCCAGATCGTGCATGCGGATGTCCTTGGGAGAGCGGTTTATTCGGCCGAGACGCCTGCGGCCTTGATGACCTTGTCCCAGCGCGCCACCTCGGCCTGCAGGTGGGTGCGCAGGCCTTCGGGTGTGGCCTTGTCGGGCGTGACCAGGTCGGAGCTGAGTTCGGCGATGCGTTTCTTGACGTTCTCGTCCTTGATGGCCACGTTCAGCGCCTTGTTGATGGCCATGACCACCTCCTTGGGCGTGCCCTTGGGCGCGTACATGCCGTGCCAGACCTTGACGTCAAAGCCCTTGAGGCCCTGCTCGTCCAGCGTGGGGATGTCGGGCAGCGAGGACAGGCGCTTGGGCGTGGTCACGCCGAAGACCTTGGCGCGCTGGCCGTCCTTGATCACGGGCACGGTCTGCGTGGTCTGGTCGCACAGCAGGTCCACCTGGCCGCCCATGAGGTCGTTCATGGCCGGGCCTGCGCCCTTGTAGGGCACGGTGGTGAGCTTGACGCCCGCCTGGTGCATGAACAGCATGCCGCACAGCTGGGAGACGGCGCCGATGCCGGCATTGGCCAGCGAGACCTTCTCCTGGTTCTTCTTCACGTAGTCCAGCAGCTCGGCAAAGTTGTTGGCCGGGAAGTCCTTGCGCGACAGCAGGGTCATGGGCACGTCCAGCACCTGGCCGATGTACTCGAAGTCCTTGAGCGGGTCATAGGGCAGCTTCTTGTACAGCGCAGGCGCCGTGGCCATGCCCATGTGGTGGATGAGGATGGTGTAGCCGTCGGCCTTGGCCTTGGCCACGCGGTTGGGCGCAATGGTGCCGCCCGCTCCCACGGTGTTTTCGACCAGCACGCTCTGGCCCAGCACCTGGCCCATGGGCACGGCCAGCAGGCGCGCCACCACGTCGGTGGGGCCGCCAGCGCTGTAGGGCACGACGAGGACGACGGGCTTGTCGGGCCAGGCCGCGGCCAGGGCGCCGGTGGTCGTCCCGCCGGCGGCAAGGGCGCAGGCGGCGGCCGCTGCGTAAACGAGGCGGCGGCGGAAAGAAGTGGTGCGTTGCATGGTTTGTCTCCTGTGCACTTTGGTGGAAGCGGGAGGCGCTCTGTGGTGGCGCCTTTCCCATGGATTCGCCGGCCGGGGCCGGCGCGAAAACTCAGTCAAGAACTCAGTCAAGCAGGCGCTGCACGCGCGGCCAGTGCGCGATCTGCCACAGCCGCGCTACGGCGGCCTGGGCGGGGTCGTCCTGCAGGGCACCGCCATAGGCGATCAGGCGCAGCGCCTTGGCCGTGATCTCCTCGCGCGACAGCGTGTTGCCCGGATCGCCCTTGGGCTCTTCCACGCGGCCGTGCAGCGTGCGGCCATCGGTGGTGAGCACGGTGACCTTGCCGATCCAGCGCTGCGGGTAGGCGGCATCGACCTCGGGGTCCAGCACCATGCCCACCTTCTCGCGCAGGGCCACCGTGGTGGCGGCCAGGTATTCGTTGTCGAACTCGTCCAGGCCCGCATGGCCGTGGCGCGCGGCCAGCGCCAGCACCGTGCCCATGGAGAACTTGCTCTGGTGCACCGTGCCGGGATCGACCACGGGGCCCAGCACGTCGATGGCGCCCTGGTGCACGTGGCAGGTGACCTGCGCCAGGTCGGCGGGGGCCAGGCCGTGATCCTGCATGACCTGCAGCAGCGCGTCGGCGGCCGGGTGCGTGTGGCGGCAGGAGGCATGCCATTTGAACGAGGTCTCGGCCGTGGCCCAGCGCGTGCCGATGCCGTCCGTGAGGCGCGTGGGATCGGCGTCCGTGGACATGCCTGCCGCCAGGCCCTGCGGCCCGGTGAAGATGTCCTGCGCACCGGTGAATCCGTCCCGGGCCAGGTAGGCCGACATCAGGCCCGCAGCGGCCGCATGCGCCGTGTGCAGTTGCTTGCTGTCGGCGCCCGTGCGCAGGAACTCCCACAGCCCTGCCGACTGCGTGCCGGCCGAGCCGAAGGCATGCTGCATCTGCGCGGGCGTGAGGCCCAGCAGCCGGCCCACGGCGGCCGCGGCGGCCAGGGTGCCGGCCGTGGCCGTGGTGTGGAAGATGCGGTAGTGGCTGCGGCCCAGGAACTCGCCCACGCGGATGCCGACCTCATAGCCGGCCACGCAGGCGGCCATGAGCTCGGCGCCGCTGGCGCCGATGCTCTGCGCCACGGCCAGCGCGGGCGGGAAGACCACGGCGGCGGGGTGGAAGACCGAGCCGTTGTGCACATCGTCCTGCTCGGCCACATGCGAGGCCGCGGCATTGGCCAGGGCCGCCATCATGGGCGAGGTGGTGTCGGCACTGCCCAGGATCTCGCTAGGCCCCTGCGCCGGTCCCTGGGACAGCGCAAAGCGCGTGATGCTCTGCACGGGGCGCGCGCCCTGGCCTGCCAGCACGGAGCCGAACCAGTCCACCCAGAGGTCTTCGGCGCGCTGCTGAACGGCGGCGGGAACGTCGTCCCAGCGCAGCGAGGCAGCGAATTGGGCCAGCGGATGGATGCTCACTTGGGTGTCGTTTTTCATGGGTTGGGTCTCCGGCGCATTCTTGGGCATGCGCCCTGGTTTCAGGGGGCGGTTTTTCCCGGGGGCGGGCACAGGGCACCGATGCGCTCGGCGCTCCAGCCCAGCTCGGCCAGGATGGCGGCGCTGTGCTCGCCCACGGCTGGCACGGCCTCCATGCGGTAGTCGAAGGCGCTGTTGGCGCCGGGCGGCAGCAGGGCCTGCACGGGTCCGGCCGGCGTGTCCACGCTGCACCAGCGCTGGCGTGCGGCCAGCTGGGGATGGGCCCACAGGCCGGCCATGTCGTTGACGCGCGCATTGGCAATGCCGGCCGCATCCAGCCGCTGCACGACCTGGGCGGCATCCAGCGCGTTGAACACGCCCAGGATCAGCGCACGCAGCTCCTCGCGGTTGGCGTTGCGGCGCGCGTTGCTGTCGAAGCGCGCGTCTGCAGCCAACGCGGGCTGCAGCAGCACCTGTTCGCAAAAGAGCTTCCACTCGCGTTCGTTTTGCAGGCCCAGCATCACCGTCCCGCCGTCACCGGCCTCGAACGGCCCGTAGGGATAGATGCTGGCGTGCGAGGCGCCGGTGCGCGGCGGTGGCGGCGCGCCGTCGAAAGCGTAGTACATGGGGTAACCCATCCACTCGCCCAGCGCCTCCAGCATGGACACGTCGATGTGGCTGCCCTCGCCCGTGCGCCCGCGCAGCAGCAGGGCCGACAGGATGTTGGTGTACGCATACATGCCGGCCGCGATGTCGGCCACCGAGATGCCGGCCTTGGACGGCACCTCGGGTGTGCCCGTGACCGAGAGAAAGCCCGCCTCGCTCTGGATCAGCAGGTCGTAGGCCTTCTTGTCACGGTAGGGGCCGTCAGCGCCGTAGCCGCTGATGTCGCAGACGATGAGGCGCGGAAAGCGCTCGCGCAGCGCCGCATAGGACAGGCCCATGCGCGCGGCCGCGCCGGGCGCCAGGTTCTGCACCAGCACGTCGGCACCCTCCAGCAGCTGCAGCAGCGCCTGCATGGCCTCGTCCTGCTTGAGGTCCAGCGCCAGGCTCTGCTTGCTGCGGTTGATCCAGGTGAAGTGCGAGGACTGGCCCTGCACGCGCTGGTCATAGCCGCGCGCAAAGTCGCCGCTGCCGGGCCGCTCGACCTTGATCACGCGCGCGCCCAGGTCGGCCAGCTGGCGCGTGCAAAACGGTACGGCCACCGCATGTTCCAGCGAGACGACGGTGGTGCCGTCCAGGGGCCTCAGGCGTTGCTGTGTCATGCGCGAGCCTTCAGAAAGAACGCGGGAGACCGAGGATGTGCTCGGCCACGTAGGAGTAAATGAGATTGGTCGAGATCGGCGCCACCTGGTACAGGCGCGTCTCGCGGAACTTGCGCTCCACGTCGTATTCGCAGGCAAAGCCGAAGCCGCCGTGGAACTGGATGCAGGCATTGGCCGCCTCCCAGCTGGCCTTGGCCGCCAGGTACTTGGCCATGTTGGCCTGGGCGCCCATGGCCTGGTTGGCGTCGAACATCTCGCAGGCCTTCCAGCGCATGAGGTTGGCGGCCTCGACCTCGATGAAGGCATCGGCAATGGGGAACTGCACGCCCTGGTTCTGGCCGATGGGGCGGCCGAACACGTTGCGGTCGCGCACATAGTTGGTCACGCGGTCCAGGAACCAGTAGCCGTCGCCAATGCATTCGGCCGCAATCAGCGTGCGCTCGGCGTTGAGGCCGTCGAGGATGTACTTGAAGCCCTTGCCTTCCTCGCCGATCAGGTTCTCCTCGGGGATTTCCAGGTTCTCGAAGAACAGCTCGTTGGTCTCGTGGTTGACCATGTTGGGGATGGGGCGCACGGTCAGGCCGCTCTTTTGCGCCTCGGCCAGGTCCACCATGAAGATGGACATGCCCTCGCTCTTTTTCTTCACCTCGGCCAGCGGCGTGGTGCGCGCCAGCAGGATCATCCAGTCGCTGTGCTGCACGCGGCTGATCCAGACCTTCTGGCCGTTGACCACGTAGCGGCCATCCTTCTTGACGGCGCTGGTCTTGATCTTGGTGGTGTCCGTGCCCGTGGTGGGCTCGGTCACGCCCATGGACTGCAGGCGCCATTCGCCCGAGGCGATGCGCGGCAGGTACTTCTCCTTTTGCGCCTGCGAGCCGTGGCGCAGCAGCGTGCCCATGTTGTACATCTGCCCGTGGCAGGCGCCCGAGTTGCCGCCGCAGCGGTTGATCTCTTCCATGATCACGCTGGCCTCGGTCAGGCCCAGGCCCGAGCCACCGTACTCCTGCGGGATCAGCGCGGCCAGCCAGCCGGCCTTGGTCAGCGCGTCCACGAAGGTCTCGGGATAGGCGCGCTGCTCGTCGATCTTGCGGAAATACTCGTCAGGGAACTCGGCGCACAGCGCACGGATGGCGTCGCGGATTTCGGGGAAATTGTTGGAAAGCGTGTGTTCGATCATGGTGGTCTCAAGGCTCGGTGTTCAGGGGTCTCAGGCCAGGGTGGCTTTTCCGGTCATGGTCAGCCAGCCTTCGTGGTCCTGGGCCCAGAGTTCGACGGTCTTGCCGTCCGCAGAAGGCTTGCCGTGCACGCTGAAGGCATGCAGGTCGAAGGTGGGGCGCACGGCCTTGAACTCGAAGGACAGCACGCGCGCCTGGGGCAGCTCGCGGCGCAGCAGGTCCAGCAGCAGCGTGGCGATCAGCGGGCCGTGCACGATCAGGCCCGGATAGCCCTCCACGCCCGTGACGTAGCGGCGGTCGTAGTGGATGCGGTGGCCGTTGAAGGTCAGGGCCGAGTAGCGGAACAGCAGCACGTCGTCGGGAACGATGGTGCGCGACCAGGTTTGCTGGCCGTCCAGCGGCGGCTTCTGGGGCGTGGGCGCGGGATCGCCGGGCTGGGCAGCGGCGCGGTAGACGATGTCGTGCTCCTCGGTCAGCGCCAGGCCCTGGTCGTTGCTGTAGGCATGCTCGACCAGCACGAACAGCAGCTCGCCCGAGCGGCCGCTCTTGTGGCTGACCGAGCCGATGGTGGAGCGGCGCTGCACCTTCTGGCCCACCTGCAGCGCGTTGCCTGCCTCCCAGCGCAGGCGCCCGCCGGCCCACATGCGGCGCGGCAGCGGCACGGGCGGCAGAAAGCCGCCACGGCGCGGATGTCCGTCGGGGCCGATCTCGCTTTGGCGTGCATGGGGCAGGAAGTACATCCAGTGCCACAGCGGCGGCAGCGCCGTGCCGTCGGCGGGCTCAGGGTCTTCCCGGTCCAGCGTGGCCGACAGCGCGGCCACGGGCGCGGCCGTGATGCTGTCTGCCAGGGTTTCGCTGCGGCCCTGCCAGGACTGAAGATGCGCCAGCGCGGCGGCGTCGAGGGTGTCGGTAGCTTGCTTGTCTGTCATGGACGCCATGGTCGGTGCAAGCGCGGCGGCCCGCAATCCGCGTTTTCTTAAGCAAGCCTTTGGCCGCGCTGAAGGCTGGGCCGGCGCGGCCTGTCCGCCGCTGCTTTCATTCCCGCGAAGTCCGCCCTTGTGATTGGCGAATGGCGCGGTGCGGCGTTTGCCGGCATCCTTGGTTCCGACTTCTTTCCAACGAACACTGAACGGGGACGACAGGCCATGGCGCAGAAAATGATGCAGGACAAGGTAGTGGTGGTGACGGGTGCCGGCGGCGGCATCGGGCGCGACATGGCGCTGGCCATGGCGGCCGAGGGCGCCAAGGTGGTGGTCAACGACATCGGCACCTCCACCACGGGCGAGGGCACGGACGCCGGCCCGGCGCAGAAGGTGGTCGATGAGATCAAGGCCGCAGGCGGCCAGGCCGTGGCCAACACCGACAGCGTGGCCGAGGCCGCCAGCGCGGCCCGCATCGTGCAGTGCGCCGTGGACAGCTTCGGCCGCATCGACGGCGTGGTCAACAACGCCGGCATCCTGCGCGACCGGTTCTTCCACAAGATGAGCCTGGACGAGTGGGACGCCGTCATCAAGGTCCACCTGTACGGCAGCTACTACATGAGCCGCGCGGCCGCCAACCATTTCAAGGAGCAGGAAAGCGGCGCCTTCGTGCACATGACCTCGACCTCGGGCCTGATCGGCAACCTGGGCCAGGCCAACTACAGCGCCGCCAAGCTGGGGCTGACGGCCCTGTCCAAGTCCATTGCGCTGGACATGCAGAAGTTCAACGTGCGCTCCAACTGCATCGCGCCGTTCGCCTGGAGCCGCATGATCGGCTCCATCCCCACCGACACGCCCGAGCAGCAGGCGCGCGTGGCCAAGATCCAGCAGATGACGCCCAACAAGATCGCCCCGCTGGCCGTCTACCTGCTGTCCGACGCGGCCCGCGACGTGAACGCCCAGGTCTTCGCCGTGCGCAACAACGAGATCTTCGTCATGAGCCAGCCGCGCCCGCTGCGCTCGGTGCACCGCAGCGAGGGCTGGTCGCCCCAGTTCATTGCCGAGCACGGCATGCCTGCGCTCAAGGCATCGTTCGTCCCCCTGGACCGCTCGGCAGATGTCTTCAGCTGGGACCCGATCTGACCGGAGCTGATTCATGGCCATCAGTTACCAGCACCTGAAACAGCGCCCCTTCGAGCCCGTGCGCCAGCACTATGGCGAGCGCGACACCATGCTCTATGCATTGAGCCTGGGCCTGGGCAGCGATCCGCTGTGCGCCGACGCCCTGCCCTTTTTCTACGAAGGGGCGCCCGGGGGGCTGCGCGCCCTGCCCTCGCAGGCCGTGGTGCTGGGCTACCCGGGCTTCTGGGCGCGCGAGGCCGATACGGGCATCGATTGGGTGAAGCTGCTGCATGGCGAGCAGCGCATGCGGCTGCACCGCCCGCTGCCGGCCAGCGCCGACGTGGTGGGCCACAACCGCATCACGCACCTGACGGACAAGGGTGAGGGCAAGGGCGCCATCATGGTCACCGAGCGGCGCCTGGAGACCACTGGCGGCGAGCTGCTGGCCACCGTGCAGCAGGTCAGCTTTCTGCGCGGCGATGGCGGCTACAGCCTGCTGGACGGCGGCCAGCCCAGCGACGCGCCCCTGGCGCCGCTGCGCCCCACGCCGGAGGACCGCGCGCCCGACTTCACCGACACCCAGGCCCTACGCCCCGAGGCCGCGCTGCTGTACCGCCTGATGGGCGACTACAACCCGCTGCATGCCGACCCGGCCGTGGCGCGCAAGGCCGGCTTCGAGCGGCCCATCCTGCATGGCCTGGCCAGCTACGGCCTGGTGGCCCATGCCGTGCTGCGCCAGTGCGGCGACCGCAATCCCGCGCGCCTGAAGGCACTGGATGTGCGCTTCACCGCGCCCGTCTATCCCGGGGAGACCCTGGTCACCGAGATCTGGCGCACGCCCGACCAGCCCTGCCAGCTGCAGTTGCGCGCCCGCGTGCTGGAACGCGACAAGATCGTGCTCAGCCACGGCTACGCCGAACTCGCTTGAATGGATCACCCCCTGAGTCGCTGTGCGCCTTCCCCCTCTCTCGCTTCGCGGGAGGGGGACGACACCCTCGCTGCGGGGCGGCGCGGCCGGCCCAGGCCCTTGCTCGGTGTCCCTGGCTTGGGACATGCCGATTTGGACGCCTCGTCAAAGGTGCGCATAGGAGCAAGCAAGACATTCCAGCTTTTGATCTCAAAGAATCCAACCTCGGCACCATGACTACATCACCTGAAACCTCCCCCGTATTGACCTCCGTCCAGGACGGCATAGGCACGATCACGCTGAACCGGCCCGAGGCCCGCAACGCGCTCAACCAGGCCATGCGCCCGGCCCTGGCCGCCGCCGTGGCGCAGATGCGCGATGACGCGCAGGTGCACACCGTCATCGTTACGGGCGCGGGCGGCGCCTTCTGCTCGGGCGGCGATATCAGCCAGATGATGGATGCCAGCCAGGCCGGCCTGCCCTGGCGCCAGCGCATGCGCAGCCTGCACCAGTGGTTTCCCGAGCTGGTCAACCTCGAAAAGCCCGTGATCGCCGCCGTGGACGGCCCGGCCTTCGGTGCGGGCCTGAGCCTGGCGCTGGCCGCCGACTTCGTGCTGTGCACGCGGCGCGCGAAGTTCTGCGCCGTGTTCGGCCGCATCGGCCTGGTGCCCGACCTGGGCGCCATGCACATGCTGCCGCGCATCGTGGGCCTGCAAAAGGCCAAGGAGCTGGTCTTCACCGCGCGCACCGTGCAGGCCGAGGAAGCCAGGTCGCTGGGCATGGTCTACGAGATCGTGGAAGACGGCGAAGCCCTGCAGGCCGCCGCCGTGGCGCTGGCGCGGCGCTTCGGCGAGGCATCCACGGCCGCCATCGGCATGGCCAAGACGGCCATGAACCAGGCCTTCGAGCTGGACGCACGCGCCATGGCCGAGCTGGAAGCCTATGCCCAGACGATGTGCCGTGGCTCCGACTACCACCAGGAGGCGGTGCAGCGCTTCAAGGACAAGCAGCCCACGCGCTTCGACTGGGACCGCGCGCCATGAGCGTGCTGTCGCCGGACGCCCTGCAAGAAAGGCTGCAGGCCCTGATCCGCCCCGGCGACACCCTGTGGTGGGGCCAGGCCACGGCCGAGCCGCTGACGCTCACGCGCGCCGTGGTCGCGCAGCGCCATGCACTGGCCCGGCACGGTGGCCAGGGCCGGCTGCGCGTCTTCGTGGGCATGGGCGCATCGGACACGCTGCAACCGGCGCATGCCGACGCCATCGACTTCTTCGGCTACGCGGCCGGCGGCCCCCACCGCGCGCTGGCCCAGGCGGGCGTGCTGGACATCCTGCCCAGCCACTACTCCCACCTGCCCGGCCTGATCGACGAGGGCCTGCTGCCTGCCGACGTGGTGCTGCTCCAGGTCTCGCCACCCGATGCACAAGGCCGCTACAGCCTGGGCCTGGTCCATGAATACCTGCCGGCCGCCATACGCAAGGCACGCGTGCTGATCGGCGAGGTCAACCCCGCCATTCCGTGGACGCACGGCAGCCTGCACCTGCAGGCCGGCGACTTCGCCCTGCTGGTCGATGCCGAACACCCTCCGCTGGACCAGGCGCGCAGCGCGCCCGGCCCTGCCGAGCAGGCCATTGCCGGCCATGTGGCCGCCCTCATCGAAGACGGTGCCACGCTGCAGGTGGGCGTGGGCAACCTGCCCGAGGCCGTGCTCGCCGCCCTGCACGGGCACCGCGACCTGGGCCTGCACAGCGGCGCCGTGGGCGACGGCATTGCAGCCCTGGCCGAAGCCGGCGTGCTGACCCACGCGCGCAAGAGCCAGGACCGCGGCGTGGGCATTGGCGGCATCCTCATGGGAGGCGAATCGCTCAGGCGCTGGGCCCACCGCAACCCCGCCCTGCAACTGCGCGAGACGCGCTACACGCACGACCCCGAGGTGCTGGCCGCCAGCCACAGGCTGGCCGCCATCAATTCGGCGGTGGAAGTGGACCTCACGGGCCAGATCAACTCCGAAGTGGCGGGCGGCGTCTACGTGGGCGCCGTGGGGGGCGCCGTGGACTTTCTGCGCGGCGCGGCACGCAGCCGCGGGGGCCTGCCCATCATCGCCCTGCCCGCCACGGCCAGGGGGGCCACGCGCATCGTTGCGCGGCTGTCCGGCCCCGTCAGCACGCCGCGCAGCGATGCCGGCCTCATCGTCACCGAACACGGCGTGGCCGACCTGCGCGGCCAGACGCTGTCGCGCCGCGTGAAACGGCTGATCGACATCGCGGCGCCGGAGCACCGCGCCGACCTGGAACAACAGGCACATACCCTGCTGCGCCAATGCGGCGCAGCCTTTTCCTGATCCACTGATCCACTGATTCCCAAGGAGACAACACCATGCGCAGAGCCGCCATCGTCACCCCCCTTCGCACGCCCGTGGGCACCTTCGGCGGCAGCCTGCGGCCGGTATCGGTCGAGGAGCTGGCCGCCACCACGGTGCGCGCCGTGGTCGAGAAAAGCGGCATCGACCCCGCACGCATCGACGACGTGGTCTTCGCCCAGTCCTACGCCAGCAGCGAGACGCCCTGCGTGGGCCGCTGGGCCGCGCTGCAGGCCGGCCTGCCGGTGACGGTGCCGGGCATGCAGCTGGACCGGCGCTGCGGCGGCGGCCTGCAGGCCGTGGCCACGGCGGCCATGATGGTGCAAAGCGGCGCCGCCGACGTGGTGATCGCGGGCGGCGTGGAGAGCATGAGCAACATCGAGTACTACAGCACCGACATGCGCTGGGGCGCGCGCTCGGGCAATGTGCGCTTCTACGACCGGCTGGACCGCGGCCGCGAGCGCTCCCAGCCCGTGGAGCGCTTCGGCAAGATCTCGGGAATGATCGAGACCGCCGAGAACCTGGCGCGTGACTACGGCATCAGCCGCGAGGCAGCCGACGCCTATGCCGTGCGCAGCCACCAGCGCGCCGCCGCTGCCTGGGAGGCGGGCCGCTTCGCCGACGAGATCGTCCCCGTCAAGGTGCCCCAGCGCAAGGGCGACCCCGTGCTGTTCACGCGCGACGAAGGCTTTCGCGCCGACGCCACCACCGACAGCATGGGCAAGCTGCGCGTGCTCATGCCCAATGGAACGGTCACGGCCGGCAACGCCAGCCAGCAGAACGACGCCAGCGCCGCCTGCCTGATCGTGGCCGAGGACCGGCTGGCCGAACTGGGCCTCACCCCCATGGCCACCCTGGTGGGCTGGGCCGCCGCAGGCTGCGAGCCCTCGCACATGGGCATAGGCCCCGTGCCCGCCGTCAAGAAACTGCTGGCGCGCCTGAACCTCACGCTGGACCAGATGGACCTGGTCGAACTCAACGAAGCCTTTGCCTGCCAGGTGCTGTCCGTGCTCAAGGGCTGGGAGTGGAACGACCAGGGCGCCATAGACCACAAGCTCAACGTCAACGGCTCCGGCATCTCCCTGGGCCACCCCATCGGCGCCACCGGCGTGCGCATCCTGGCCACCCTGCTGCACGAGCTGGAGCGCCGCAAGGGCCGCTATGGGCTGGAGACCATGTGCATCGGCGGCGGCCAGGGGATTGCGGCGGTGTTCGAGCGGGTGTGAGCTTCCCGCATCAATCCGCCCGCGCCCCCGACGCCTTCACGATCTCTTCCCACTTGCGGGCTTCGGCCTGGATGTAGCGCGCGAACTCGGCGGGCGTGGAGCCCACGGGCTCGGCGCCCAGGCGGCGGTATTGCGCGGCGATCTGGGGTTCGGCAAGCACGCGGCGGGACTCGGTCCACAGTTTCTGCACCACGTCCTGGGGCGTGTTCTTCGGCGCCCACAGTCCGTACCAGGTGCTGGTGCGAAAGCCCGGCATGCCGGCCTCTTCCATGGTGGGCACATCGGGCAGGGAGGGCGAGCGACTGGCCGAGGTGACGGCCAGCGCACGCAGCCGGCCCGAGGCGATGAAGGGCATGGCCGAGGGCATGGAGTCGAACATGAGCTGGATCTGCCCGCCCATCAGGTCGGTCAGGGCCGGCGAGCTGCCCTTGTAGGGCACATGCTGCATCTGCGCGCCGGTCTTCAGGCGAAACAGCTCGCCCGACAGGTGCTGTGACGACGCATTGCCGGCCGAGCCGAAGTTCACCTGCCCGGGATGGGCCTTGGCCCAGGCGATCAGCTCCTGCACATTGCGCACCGGAAGCTGGCTGCCCACGACCAGCACCAGCGGCACATCGACCAGTTGCGTGACCGGCTCGAAATCGCGGAAGGCGTCATAGGGCGCGCTGGCATAGACGTAGGGGTTGATGACGTGGATGGAGGCGTTGACCAGCAGCGTGTAGCCGTCGGCCGGCGCCTTGGCCACCAGGGCCGCGCCGACCATGCCGCTGGCGCCAGCCTTGTTGTCCACGACCAGGGGCTGGCCCAGCGCCTCGCCCAGCCGCGTGGTGACCACGCGCCCGACCACGTCGGTAGGCCCGCCGGGTGGATAGGGCACGACGACGCGGATGGGCGCCTTGGGATAGCCCTGGGCCCCGGCGGATGGCTGCGCGCCTGCCGTTCTCCATGCGGCCAGCGCCGCCGCGGCGCCCAGCAGGGTGCGGCGGGAAAGCGCGGGGCCTGTGCGTTGCGTTGTCATACCTTGTCTCCTTGAATGGCGAGTGCGAGCTTGCCGGTCACGTTGCGGCCGTGCAGCGCATCCAGCGCAGCCGGCAGTTCATGCATGGCGAAGACCTGGCTGACCTGGGGATGGATGCATCCCCGGGCAGCCCAGTCGAGCAGCGTGGCAATGACGGGCTGCAGCTGCGCCGCGAAGGCCTGGCGCTCATCGGCCGGCGTCCAGCCGATGTAGCGGCCGTAGAAGAAGCCGTGCAGCGTGAGGTTCTTGACCAGGGCTAGGTTCATGGGCACGGCGGGAATGGCGCCGCTGGCAAAGCCCACGCTCAGCAGCTGCGCGTTCTGCGCGGCCGCGCGCAGTGCCTGCAGCAGCAGATCGCCGCCCACGGGGTCGAAGACGACGGAGGCGCCCCGGCCCTGCGTGGCCTGCTTGACCTGGGCGGCCAGGTCCTGCGGGGTGACTGCCTGGTGCGCGCCACGGCGCAGCGCATCGGCGCGCTTGGCCTCGGTGCTGGCGCAGGCGATGACCTGCACGCCGGGCGTCTGCCGGGCCACTTCCACCGCCGCGGCGCCCACGCCAGAGCCGGCGCCCAGCACCAGCACCACATCGCCTTCCTGCAGGCGCGCGCGCCAGTGCAGGGCCGTGTAGGCCGTGCCGTAGGACAGGGGAATGGGCAGGGCCTGCAGCCAGGGCATGCCCGCAGGCAGGCGGTAGACGGTGGACGCATGCACCACCGTTTCCTGCGCAAAGGCACCCCAGTCGGCAATGAAGGCCACGGCATCGCCGGGCTGCAGGTGCTGCACCGCGCTGCCGCATTCCAGCACGCGCCCCACGCCTTCGGTGCCGGGCACGAAGGGTAGCGGCGGGCGCCGCTGGTAGCGGCCCTCGATCAGCAGGCCCGTGGCGTGGCTGACGTTGGCGTAGGCCACGGCAATCCGCGCCTGGTGCGCGCCCAGGGGCTGGCCGGGCCGGTCCATGGACTGCAGGCTGACCACCTCGTGCGGCGCGCCGAATTGATGGCAGACCAGGGCCTGCATGGAGGTGTCCGGGGAGGTGTCCGGAGAGGTGGGTGTGAACGTGGATGTGGAAGCGCTCATGCCATGACCTCCTGCGCGCACTGGTGCACCACGCCGCTGGCCATCCATTGCTCCATCTCCTGCGGCGTGCAGCCGGCCTCGGCCAGGATCTGGCGCGTGTGCTCGCCCGTGCGCGGCGCGGCGCCAAGGGATGCACCGGAAGCTGCTGCGTCTGCCGGCCAGGGCGACGCCGCATACAGCAGCGGCCCGAACCCGGGCTGCGCCAGCGTGGCGAACGATGCGCGGTGCACGGCCTGGGGGTGCGCCACCACGTCGGCCAGCGTGCGCACGCCCGCATGCAGGGCGCCCTGCGCCGCCAGGCGCTGCTCCCAGTGGGCGCGCGGCTGCTGCGCCAGCAAGGCCTGCAGCCCGGCATGCAGCACATGGCGGTGAGCCATGCGGCCCGCATTGGAGGCAAAGCGCGCGTCCTGCAGCCAGTGCGGCAGGTCCAGCGCGCGGCACAGCCGTTCGAACTGGTCGTTGTTCAGGGCCAGCACGGTGATGAAGCCATCGGCCGTGGCGAACACGCCGTTGGGAGCGCTAACCCCTTCGGCAGGCTGGCCGCCGCGCAGCGTGTCTTCGGCCAGCACCGTGGATTGCAGGGCGCAGCAGACCTCGAACAGGTTCAGCTCCACATGGCGCCCGCGCCCGCTGCGCGCCTTGCCCAGCAGGGCCGCCGTGCACGCCTGTGCGGCGTAGACACCGGCCGCGATGTCGGCCAGCAGCAGGCCCACGCGCTGGGGCTGGCCCTGCGCGTCGCGGTTGCTGGTCATCAAGCCCGTGTCGGCCTGCATGACGGAGTCGGTGGCGGGCCGGTCGGCATACGGCCCCGTGGGTCCGTAGCCGCTGATGGAGACGTACACCGGGTCCAGGCCGGCCGCGCGCAGGCTGTCGTAGTCCACGCCCATGCGCTGCACGACCTGGGGGCGGAAATTCTGCACCACGATGTCGGCCTCGCGCGCCAGCCGCAGCAGCAGCGCGCGCCCCTGGGCCTGGCGCGCATCGACGGCAATGCTGCGCTTGCCCGCGTTGTAGGTGGCCGACAGGCTGCTGTGCCCATCGCGCGAGATGCCCACGTGGCGCGCCCAGTCGCCTTCGGGCGGATCGACCTTGATCACCTCGGCGCCCTGGCGCGACAGCAGGTGGGTGCAGTAGGGGCCGGCCACGCCCTGGCTCAGATCGAGCACACGGTAGTGCGCCAGGGGCGCCGGCGGCGCGGTTTGCAAAGCTTCTTGGTTCACGGTCTGCGGCCTTTCGCCATGGTTTCCTCCATGCTAGGGAGGCAGGGCAGGCGCCACAATCCTCGCCAGCAGGCCAGGCCTGGTGACTCCCGATCAACAATGGCCGGCCCCGGCCCCGCAAAGAATGCGAGATGGACCTGAACCTGTGCCGCGTCTTCATCGACATCGCCGAGGCCAAGAGCCTCACGCGGGCGGCCGAGCGCGGCGGCATGACGCGCTCCAACGTCTCGCGCCGGCTGCGTGCGCTGGAGACCGAGATGGGCACGCAGCTGCTGCGCCGCACCACGCGCAATGTGGAGCTCACCCAGGCCGGCCAGCTGCTGTACCGGCGCTGCCTGGCCATGATGGAGGAGCTGCAGCGCGCCCGCGATGCCATCCACCAGTTGCGCTCCACCGTGAGCGGCGAGGTGGGCGTGCGCGTGCCCACCGGCTTCGGGCATTTCTATCTCAAGCCGCTGATCCTGGGCTTTTGCCGCGAGCATCCCGACATCCGCCTGCGCCTGCTGATCAACGACCAGATGGCCGACCTCGTGGCCTCCAAGGTCGATCTGGCGGTGCAGATCACCTCCGCGCCGCTGGACGATCTGGTGGCCACGCGGCTGTGCGATGTGCGCTGGAACTTCGTGGCCACGCCCGCCTGCCTGCAGGCGCTGGAGCAGTCGCTGGGCCGGCCCCTGCGCGCGCCTGCCGACCTGCTGCAGGCCCGCCTCATCCTGCCGCTGGCCATGGGCGGCAGGCTGGCCTGGCTGACCGGCAGCGGCGACGATGGCGTCGCCGCTGCCCTCGATGTGCTGCCCTCGCTGCAATCGGGCGACTACCGCCTGCTGTACGACGCCGTGCTGGACGGCCTGGGCCTGGCCCTGCTGCCCGACTACGTAACCTCGGCCGCGCTGGCCGGCGGCACCCTGGTGGCCGTGCTGGACCAAGTGGTGTTCTCCGGCCTGGGCAATGTCATGTACCTGGTGCGCATGCCCGACCGCCAGCCCACCATGGCGGCCCGCGCCTTCCAGCAGTTCCTGCGCGAGGCCATCGTCACCGCCGCACCCAGCTGGCAGGCGGGCGCCGAGGAGGCGGGCGCGGACCTGTCTTCCTAGGACGTCCTAACAGCCGGCAAACCCCGGCTTAGGCAAAAGCAGATTCCCAAGAAGCGCAGGCGTGCGCACCATTGCCTGCATGTCCGGCGCAGACCGGGCGCGCCGCCGTGCAGGCCACGGCAGCGCTTCATTCATTTTTTGCAGGAGACATGCACATGCCCGCCCAACACCGCCGCAAGGCCCTGGCCACCCTGGCCCATGCCCCGCTTCTGGCGTCCCTGGTGACCGCCCTGGCCACCCTGACCGCCCTCCCCGCCGCCGCGCAGGACGCGCAGCCCGTGCGCCTCATCGTGGGCTACTCGGCCGGTGGCCCCGTGGACCAGGGCGCCCGCCTGCTCAGCGTGGCGCTGACCAAGGAGCTGGGCGCCTCGGTGGTGGTGGAGAACAAGCCCGGCGCCAACGCCACCATGGCCGGCAGCGAGGTCGTGCGCGCCAAGCCCGATGGGCTGACGCTGTGGTTCGCGGCCAGCCCCACCATCACCATCAGCCCCAACGTGATGAGCAAGATGTCCTTCGACCCGGCCCGTGACCTCACGCCCGTGGCGCCCGTGCTCAGCTACTACAACGTGCTGGTGGTCAACAACAACGAGCCCTACAAGACCACGGCCGAGCTCGTGGCCTACGCCAAGGCCCATCCGCAAAAGCTCAACTACGGCTCGGCCGGCGTGGGCGGCTCCAACCACCTGGGCGCGCTGCTGTTCGCGCGGCGCAGCGGCATCGAGATGAACCACATCCCCTACAAGGGCAACGCACCGGCCATGACCGACGTGATCGGCGGCCAGCTGAGCATGATGCTGGACATCATCAGCACCGCCAGCACCTACATCCAGAGCGGCAAGGTGCGCGCCGTGGCCGTGACCTCGCCGCAGCGCAATGCCTCGCTGCCCGATGTGCCCACCTTTGCCGAATCCGGCATCGAAGGCCTCAAGGGCTTCGACGTGGGCGGCTGGTATGGCGTCTACGGCCCCAAGGGCATGTCGCCTGAACTCGTGGCCCGCCTGAACAAGTCCATCAACGCCGCCCTGGCCCAGCCGGAGCTGCGCAAGCGCCTCAAGGAACTGGGCTACGAAGAGTGGACCGGCGCCCCCCAGAAACTGGCCGAGCGCGGTGCCAAGGAGCGCGCGATGTGGGCCACCGTCACGCAAGGCATTGTGGTGGACTGAGGGATACGCGGAGCATGAATCAACGAATACACCATCTGCTGGACCGCTGGCTGGCCGAAGCGCCGCAGCGTCCCTTCATCCACCTGCCCGACGGCAGCAGCCTGAGCTTTGCCGACCTGGGCGCGCTGGCGGACACGGCCGAGGCCGAGCTGCGCGCGCTGCAGGTGCGGCCCGGCGACCGCGTGCTGGTCGTGGCCGAGAACTGCCCCGAGCATGCGGCGCTGATCCTGGCCTGCAGCCGCGTGGGCGCCTGGTCCTGCGGCGTGAACGCACGCATGGCGCCCGGCGAGATCGATGCCTTTGCGGCCAAGGCCGATGCGCGCGTGGTGTATTTCACCTCGGCCGCATCGGACAGCGCCAGCGGCCACGCGCGGCGCTTTGGCGCAGGCGACTCGGCCCTGGCCGGCATGCAGCACAGCCCCGTGCGCGCGCAGGCCGTGGCCGAATCCGGCACGCTGCAGGACGAGGTGGCGGCGCTGATCTTCACCTCGGGCACCACGGGCACGCCCAAGGGCGTGATGGTGGGGCATGACGCGCTGACGCTGTTCGCGCGCGTCTCGGCCGCGTCGCGCGGGCTGGGCCCCGAGGACCGCAGCTACGCCTTCGTGCCCATGACCCACATCTTCGGGCTGGGCACGGTGCTGCTGGCCTCGCTGCATGCGGGCGCGCAGATGGTGATGCGCCCGCAGTTCGACCCCGCCGATCTTCTGGATGCGCTGGCCCGCCACGGCATCTCCCAGCTTCAGGGGCCGCCCGCGCTGTACGCGCGCCTGCTGGCCTATCTGCAGGAGCAGGGCATTGCCCACCCGCAGGCGCCTGCGCTGCGCTATGTCTATACCGGCGCCGGCCCGCTGGACCTGACGCTGAAAAAGCGCGTGGAGGCCGCCTTCGGCCAGGCGCTGCACCATGGCTACGGCCTGTCGGAATACGCAGGGTCGGTCCACCTCACGCGACAGGGCGAGCAGCGGCCCGACACCAGCGCGGGCTACGTGGTGGAAGGCGCCGAGGTGCGCGCCGTGGACCCGGCCACGGGCCGCAGCCTGCCGGTGGGCGAGCGCGGCGAGCTGTGGATACGCGGGCGCGGCCTGATGCATGGCTACTTCCGCGATGACCAGGCCACGGCCGCCGTGATGCGCGAGGGCGGCTGGTACGCCAGCGGCGACCTGGGCGAGCTGCATGCCGACGGCGCACTCTTCGTGGTGGGACGGCTCAAGGAAATGATCATCCGCTCGGGCTTCAACGTCTATCCGGCCGAGGTGGAACTGGCGCTCAACGAGCTGCCCGGCGTGCAGCGCAGCGCCGTGGTCGGGCGGCCCGAGGGCGATGGCAACGAGGAGGTCATCGCCTTCGTCGAGCTGCAGCCCGGCGCCACGCTGGACAGCGCCGCAGCACGCTCCCACCTGCGCGAACGGCTGGCGCCCTACAAGCTGCCCGCCCGCATCGTGCCCCTGGCCGAGCTGCCCACCAGCCCCAACGGCAAGGTGCTCAAGCGCCTGCTGCAGGAACAGGCGCTGCGCGTTTCCTGAGCCCGGGCCGCCCAGCAGTTGCGCCGGCACCGCTGCCGGTGCAACCTTTGTCTTGCCCTGCCCCTTCCCTGCCCCATGTCCGGATGTGCGCACGCGCCACCGCCTTCCGGAACCGGCCTCTGCAGCATGGACGCAACACCCCTACATTGCGCATCCGCAGGCCTTGCACCCCATCCTTCATGATGTAAAACTATGGCACTCAATGTTTCAATAGTTTTAACAAATTCATTATTTTTTCGCCTGCCTTGGCCTTGGCTGCAGTTACCGGATCCATCGTGAGATGCATCCCGGCGTGTCGGCCCGGATCTGCACAGGGCATGCATCCTCTCCCCCGCAACCACATGAATCAAGCCCATGAAAAGAATCCTCAGCCTGTTTCTCGGAGGTATTTTCCTAGTCGCTGCCAGCCTGGTTCATGCGGCCTGGCCAGACCGGCAGATCACGCTGGTTGTACCTTTCCCGGCAGGCGGTGGCACTGATGTCGTGGGGCGCATCATCGCCAAGGAGCTTGCACAACGCCTGCGCGTCAACGTGGTGGTGGAAAACCGCCCTGGCGCCTCGGGCAACATCGGCGCGCGCCAGGTCTCCAAGGCCAGTCCCGATGGATATACGCTGCTGATCTGCACCACGGCCCAGACCATCTCGGGCGCGCTGTACACGCAGGCCGGGTATGACGTGGCCAACGACCTGGAAGCCATCTCCACCATCAACGACAGTCCTCTGGTGCTCATCACACGCCCGGGCCTGCAGCTGTCGTCGGTGCAGGACCTGATCGAGCTGGCGCGGCGCAGCCCCGGCAAGCTGACCTATGCCACGCCGGGCTATGGCAGCGCGGGCCACATGGCGGCCGAGGCCCTGAGCCTGGCCGCCGACATACGCATGCTGCACATCCCCTACCAGGGCGCCGCGCCCATGATGGCCGACCTGGTCAGCGGCCAGGTCGATATCGCCTTCGACCTGCTGATCACGGCCAAGCAGTATGTGAACCAGGGCAAGGTCAATCGCGTGGGCGTGGCCACGCGCGAGCGCTCGCCCCTCATGCCCGACTGGCAGACGCTCAGCGAGCAAAGCCCGGCCCGGCTCGGCAATTTCAACGAGACCGCATGGAATGTGCTCATGGCACCCAAGGGCACGCCGGCCGCGATAGTGAACGCCATCAATGCACAGATGAAAAATATCCTGGCCGATGAAAAGGTGCAGCGCAAATTCATGGAGCTTGGCAGCATTCCCCTTTGGAAATCCGTGGGCGGCACCAAGGCATTCGTATCCGACGACGCCAGAAAATGGAGAAAGGTGGTCAGTGATGCCGGCATCGCGAAAATCTGAAATACCCCCTTCGCCGCAGAAACTGGCAGGGCCCGATGTCAATGCGCTGCACGAATTGCTCAATGCGCTGAAAAAGCACGGCATCGACATCCCCTTCGAGCGGCTGGGACCCATCCTGGCGGAGCATCAGTTGCTGATGGAGCACCGCGGCCTCGTCAACGAACTGGCGCATGAGGCGGGTCCCTCGCACATCCACACCACCATTTCCCGTCAGAGCAACCATGCGCGGCAGTCCTGAACTTTCCATACGGCAGATGGCCAGCGCGCTGCGCGCCGGCAAGACCACCTCGGAGATGCTGACCCGGGCGGCGCTGGGACGCATCCGCGCCATGGACATCGACATCCATGCCTTCACCAATCTCGATGCCAGCGGTGCCATGGAGGCTGCGCGCAGCGCAGACATGGCGCGCGCCGAAAGCGCCGACCTGCCGCTGCTCCACGGCATTCCCGTGGCCATCAAGGACGTCTACGACGTGGCCGGCCTGCCGACCACCTGCCAGTCCTGGCTGAGCCTGGACTATGTGCCCGAGGAGGATTCCACGCCGGTGCGGCGCCTGCGCGATGCCGGCGCCATCATCCTGGGCAAGCTGGCCACGCACGAGTTCGCCATCGGCGCGCCCAGCCCCGACCTGCCGTTTCCCGCGGCCCGCAACCCCTGGGACCTGGCCCATATCCCGGGCGGATCGTCGTCGGGCTCGGGCGCCGCCATTGCGGCGGGCTTCACACGGCTGGCCCTGGGCACCTGCACGGGCGGCTCCATCCTCATACCGGCCGCCTGGTGCGGCGCCGTGGGGCTGAAGCCCACCTACGGCCGCGTCTCCAAGCACGGCGTGTTTCCGCTGGCCTGGACGCTGGACCACTGCGGCCCGCTGTCACGCAGCGTGGAGGACGCAGCCATCGCGCTGCAGGTGCTGGCCGGGCACGACCCGCTGGACCCGGCCAGCTCCACCGAACCCGTGGACGACTACTGCACGGGGCTTGAGCAGGGCGTGAAGGGCCTGACCATCGGCGTGCCGCAGGACCACTTCCAGTCGTCGCCCCAGGCATCGCCCACGTTCCTGTCGGCCTTCGACCGCACGGCCGCCCTGCTCGCCGAGGCCGGCGCCCGCCCCATCCACGTGAGCCTGCCCCACAGCCAGCAGTTCCTGGCGGCCGGCCGCGTCATCCTCAGTGCCGAGATGTTCACCATCCATGCGCAGGACCTGCGCTCGCGCCCGCTGGACTATGGCGAACTCACGGCGGCGCGGCTGCTGCTGGGCGCCACCGTGTCCTCGGAGGACTACCTGAACGCCCTGCGCGTGCGCCGCATGCTGGCGGCCCGCGTGGACGCGGCCCTGGACCGCTGCGACGTGCTGCTGACCGCCATCACCCTGGATACGGCGCCGCGCTTCGACCCCATGCCGCATTTCCGCCACTGGCCGGTGCAGACCCATGCCTTCAACGTGACCGGGCACCCGGCCATCAGCGTGCCGGTCGGCCTGTCGCCGCAAGGCCTGCCGCTGGCCGTGCAGGTGGTGGGACGCTACTTCGACGAGGCCCGCATCCTGCAGGTGGCCCGTGCCATCGAGCGGCTGACCGGCTGGGAAAACCAGCTGCTGCCCGACGGCACCTGACCGCCGTGCTTGGCTTGGACACAGCCGCAGCAGCAGCCCCGGTCCCCGCTGATCAGCCTGACCTCAGGCCTCCATGCGGATGATCTGGCGTATGGCCTCGCCACGCGCCAGACGGTCGAAGCCCTCGTTGATCTGGTCCAGCGTCAGGTGGCCGGTGACCAGGCGGTCCACCGGCAGCCTGCCGGCCGCATGCAGGGCCAGGTAGCGGTCGATGTCGCGGCGCGGCACGCAGCTGCCCATGTAGCAGCCCTTGAGCGTGCGCTCCTCGGCCACCAGGTGCCAGATAGGGCGCGGCTGCGCCCGTTCTCGTGAGTACGGCGGCGCGTGTCTTCATGATGTCTTCACCAGCTTGCAGCTGCTCTTGGACAGCGGGCGGAAGGCCTCGTCACCGGGAATGGTGGAGAGCACCTTGTAGTAGTCCCAGGGGTATCTGGATTCCTCGGGCTTCTTGATCTGCACCAGGTACATGTCGTGCACCATGCGGCCGTCCTCGCGCACCTTGCCGTTCTGGGCGAAGAAGTCCTCGATGGGCCTGCGCCGCCGCCGCCCACAGCAGGCCGGCGCCCAGCGCGCAGCCGGCAGCGCGCGCCTTGGTCAAGCCGCCTCGCATCAAGCCTTTCCGCATATCCGTCTCCTTGTCTCGGGGTTGTTTTTCTGGATACCGAAGGCAAGCCTAAGCAGGCCATAGCGGCCCGCCTATGCGCGATTGCGAAAGGCGGGGTTGCAGCGCTGCGAAGCCGGGTTTGCCCCGACTCCGGCCCGCCGCCGCGCTCAGTCCGCCTGGATGCCAGCCACCTTGACCACCTGGGCCCATTTGCGCAGCTCGCTGCTCAGGCGCTCGCGCATCTGCTGCTGGGTGCCGGGGTCGGCCTCGGCGCCCGCCGTCAGCAGGCGCTGGCGCACGGCGGCATCGCGCAGCGCGGTGTTGAAGTCGGCGTTGATGCGCGCCAGCACGGCGGGCGGCGTGCGGGCCGGCGCAAACAGCGCGGCCCAGGAATAGGCCTCGTACTCGGGCAGGCCCGACTCGGCAATGGTGGGCACCTCGGGCAGCATGGCCGAACGCTGGCGGCTGGCCACGCCCAGCACCTTGATGCGGCCGGACTTGATGTGCTGCAGCGCGCTGGGCGCATCGGCAAACATCAGCTGCACCTGGCCGCCCAGCAGGTCGTTCATGGCCGGCGCGCTGCCCTTGTAGGGAATGTGCTGCAGCTTGATGCCTGCATGCATGTTGAACAGCTCGCCGGCCAGGTGCGTGCCGCCGCCATTGCCCGAGGAGCCGAAGCTCAGGCCGTTGCCGGACTTGGCCAGCGCGATCAGCTCGCGCACATTGCTGGCGGGCACCGAGGGATGGGCCACCAGGAAGACCGGGAACATGGCGGCAAAGCTCACAGGCGCGAAGTCGCGCTCTATGTCGTAGGTCATCTTCGGCTGCAGCGCCGGGTTCACCGCATGGTGGATGGAGCCCACGAACAGCGTGTAGCCGTCGGCAGGCTCCTTGGCTGCGAGGGCAGCGCCCACCATGCCGCCGGCGCCCGCGCGGTTGTCCACCAGATTGGGCTGCTGCCAGATCTCGCCCAGCTTCTGGGTGAAGGCGCGCGCCGTGGTGTCCACGGGACCGCCGGGCGGAAAGGGCACGATGAAGCGCACGGGCCGCGTGGGCCAGGCATCGGCCGCATGGGCCACCCGGGCTGCGGGAAACAGGCTGCTGGCAGCCAGCGCGCCGCCGGCGGACAGCAGGCGGCGGCGCTGCGACGAAAAGGAAGACGGGCAAGAGGATGGGAGGGAAGACGGGGGCATGGCGAAACTCCGGGCAACGGGCGGCGGCTTGCCGCGCGGCCCATTCTGGGCAAGCCGGCCTGCGCCGTGTTTCGCGAATGTGGAAGGCGCGCTTCCAGGGCTCCCAAGCGGTGGAAACCCTGGGAAGCGGTCCACTCCGATGCCGCCTAGTGGCTGATCATCCAGGGCCGCCGCGAGGGCGCGGACTTTGCGCCGTTGGGCGCCGTCACCGTGGCGCTGCGCCGGCCCGATCCGCAGCAGCCGCAGCCTGCCGGGTGCTTGAAGCGCGCATAGCCATGGTCATAGTCGCGCGAGCTGGCGGGCTCGTGGCGCGCGCGCTCGTTGGTGTCCATGGCGCGGCGCGTGCCGTCGGCCATCAGCGCCAGCCGGGGCGCGGCGGCCAGCACGCGCACAGCAGCCGTGCCGCAGCCGGGGCAGGCCGCGGGCTCGTCGCGCTGGCGCAGCGGCCGCAGGGCCTCGAAGCCGCCGCATTGCACGCAGTCATAGTCGTAGGTGGGCATGGGCGGACTCCTTGGCGTCAGCGCAGGTCGGGGGACAGGGGCATGTCGATGCTGCCGTCGAACTGGACGACAGGCCCTGCGGCGTTGGGGTTGATGTCGAAGTCGAAGATGCCCGTGGGCAGCCACAGCGTGGCGCAGGAGTTGGGCACGTCCACCACGCCGCTGATATGGCCCTGCACGGGCGCCGTGCCCAGGATGGAATACGCCTGGGCGCCGCTGTAGCCGAATTTCTTCAGGTATTCGATGGCGTTCAGGCAGGCCTGGCGGTAGGCCACATTGACATCCAGGTAGTGCTGCCTGCCGCTCTCGTCCACCGAGATGCCCTCGAAGATCAGGTAGTCGTCATAGCGCGGCGTGATGGGGCTGGGCTTGAAGATGGGGTTCTTGATGCCGTACTTGGCCATGCCGCCCTTGATCAGCGAGACCTTCATGTGCACCCAGCCCGCCATCTCGATGGCGCCGCAGAAGGTGATCTCGCCATCGCCCTGGCTGAAGTGCAGGTCGCCCACGCTCAGGCCGGCGCCATCCACATAGACGGGGAAGAACACCTTGGCGCCGCGCGAGAGGTCCTTGATGTCGCAGTTGCCGCCATGCTCGCGCGGCGGCACGGTGCGCGCGCCCTCGGCGGCGGCCTTGTCGCGCGCTTCGCCGCGCATCTGGCCCATGTGGGCCGTGCCGGCCGACGGCGGGTTGGCCAGTCCGGGCACGCGTTCGGGATCGGTGGCGATCAGGGCGCGCTCGCGCTCGTTCCACATCTCCAGCATGGGCCGGTCGGGCAGGCAGCCGATGAGGCCGGGATGGATGAGGCCGGGGAAGTTCACGCCCGGGATATGGCGCGAGCTGGTGAACATGCCCTTGAAGTCCCAGATCGATTTCTGGGCCGAGGGGAAATGGTCGGTCAGGAAGCCGCCGCCATTGTTTTTGGAGAAAAAGCCGTTGAAGCCCCAGAGGCTGTCGGGCTTGGCGCCGATGTCCAGCAGGTCCACCACCAGCAGGTCGCCGGGCTGGGCGCCCTTCACGCCCACGGGTCCGGACAGGTAGTGCACCGTGGTCAGGTCGATGTCGCGCACATCGTCGGCGCTGTCGTTGTTCTTGATGAAGCCGCCGGTCCAGTCGTAGGTCTCCAGGATGAAGTCGTCGCCGGGCTGGACCCAGCAGGCCATGGGAATGTCCGGGTGCCAGCGGTTGTGGACTCTTTCGTTGTCGGTGGGCGGGCGGTTCAGGTCAACCTTGATCAGCGTATCCGTCATGTGCAAAAACCTCCTGGGTGGGTGGGGATCGACAGCGGAGAACGGGCCGGGGTGCGGCGCGCCATTGCCGGCCTTCCTGTGGCGCCACGCTGTGCCAAAGCAGCGGCGCGCCCTCGGTGCGCTGGCAGGCGGCGCAGGGCGGGTATGAAGAAAAGGCCGGGAATGCATAAACACCATAGCAGCCGTGCCCGCCGGCCCGCCTAGGCAGCAACCCTGGGTTGACAGCCGGGCGCCGGCACTGGTGAAGCCACCCTTCCAGATTGGCGAATTGAAGCGGCCCCGCGATGCGGGCATGCTGGCGGACAGCCGCTGCGCCCGCGTGCCGGGTGCAGCGCCAAGAACACCGAGAACGGAAACACCGCCCATGCACCTGAGCGCACAGACCCACTACCAGGCCGAACTCGATGCCGGCCGCTTCTGCATACAGCAGTGCCCGCAATGCACGCGCCATGTCTTCATCCCGCGCGAGCTGTGCCCGCACTGCGGCGCCAGCCCGCTGCGCTGGGTGCGCACCAGCGGCCAGGGCACGGTCTACTCCACCAGCACCGTCGCGCGCAAGAGCGATGCCGGTGGTGACTACAACGTGGCCCTGATCGACCTGGACGAAGGCGTGCGCATGATGGGCCGCGTCGAAGGCATTGCGCCGGCCGACGTGCGCATAGGCCAGCGCGTGAGCGCCCATGTGGCGAGCAAGGACGGACGCGGCCTGGTGCTGTTCCAGCCCGCGCTCGGACAGGCGGCACAGGGATCGCAGGGAGGTGCAGCATGAACACCCGCATCCCCCAATCCACCCTGGACGCCGCCGCCGTGAACCGCCCGCTGCGCGGGCGCGTGACCATTGCCGGCGCCGCCACCTATGGCTGCGGCGAGGCCCCCGGCATGGACGACATGACCCTGCTGGTGCGCGCCGCCCATGCGGCCGTGGCCGATGCGGGCCTGACCATGCAGGACATCGACGGCCTGGCCACCTGCAGCGTCAACGCCAGCATGTGGACCATGCCCGTGATCGAGCACCTGGGCATCAACCCGACCTATGTGGACGGCACGATGATCGGCGGCAGCAGCTTCATCGCCCACCTGCTGCCCGCCATCCGCGCGCTGGAGGCCGGCCAGTGCAAGGCCGTGCTGGTGTGCTACGGCAGCGCCCAGCGCTCGGCCACCTTCGGCCGCAAGGAAGGCCAGGCGGCGCGGCGTTTCCTGGACCCGCAGCCCTACGAGTTCCCCTACGAGCCCGTGCTGCCCGTGACCGCCTATGCGCTGGCGGCCGCGCGCCACATGCACGAGTTCGGCACCACGCGCGAGCAACTGGCCGAGGTGGCCGTGGCCGCGCGTGCCTGGGCCCAGCTCAACCCCGAAGCCTTCATGCGCGACCCGCTGACCATCGAGGATGTGCTCTCGGCCCGCCCCATCGCCAGCCCCTTGAGCGTGCGCGACTGCTGCCTGGTGACGGACGGCGCGGGCGCCATCGTGCTGGTGCGCGGCGAGCGCGCCCGCGACCTGCCGCGCCCCCCCGTCTACGTACTGGGCAATGCCACGGCCATCTGGAACCGCCAGATCTCCTGCATGCCCGACCTGACCACCACGGCCGCCGCGCAGTCGGGCGCCCAGGCCTTTGCCATGGCGGGGCTCACCGCTGCCGACATGGACATGGCCCAGGTCTACGACGCCTTCACCATCAACACCCTGCTGTTCCTGGAGGACCTGGGCTTTTGCGCCAAGGGCGAGGGCGGCGCCTTCGTGTCCAAGGGCGGTATCGCGCCCGGCGGGCGGCTGGCCGTCAACACCAACGGCGGCGGCCTGTCCTGCGTGCACCCGGGCATGTACGGCATCTTTGCGCTGATCGAGGCCGTGCGCCAGCTGCGCGGCGAGGCCGGCCAGCGCCAGCTGGGACGCCACCGCACGGCCGTGGTCCATGGCAATGGCGGCACCCTCTCCAGCCAGTCCACGGCTGTGCTGGGTACGGCCGAAGCGCTTTGATTCCGTAGAGAGAAGAAAGAACACCGCAATGATCCGCGACCAAGAAACCCTCGAAGCCCTGCTGGACAGCGTGCGCCGCTTTGTGCGCGAGCGCCTGGTGCCCGCCGAGAACGAAGTGGCCGAGACCGACGAGATTCCCGAGTCCATCGTGCAGGAGATGCGCAACCTGGGCCTGTTCGGCATGACCATCCCCGAGCAGTTCGGCGGGCTGGAACTGACCATGGAGGAAGAGGTGCGCGTGCTCTTCGAGCTGTGCCAGACCGCGCCGGCCTTCCGCTCGGTGATCGGCACGACCGTGGGCATAGGCTCGCAGGGCATCCTCATCGACGGCACGCCCGAGCAGCAGGCGGCCTGGCTGCCCAAGCTGGCCACGGGCGAGATCATGGCCTCGTTCGCGCTGACCGAGCCCGAGGCGGGATCGGACGCGGCCTCGCTGCGCACCACCGCCATCAGGGATGGGGACCACTACGTGGTCAACGGCAACAAGCGCTTCATCACCAATGCGCCGCATGCGGGCATGTTCACGCTGATGGCGCGCACCGACCCGGCCAACAAGGGCGCGGGCGGCGTCTCGGCCTTCATCGTGGATGCGAAGTCGCCGGGCATCAGCTTCGGCAAGAACGACGTGAAGATGGGCCAGAAGGGCGCGCACACCTGCGACGTGTTCTTCGACAACGTGCGCGTGCCGGCGGCCAACCTCATCGGCCTGAAGGAAGGCCAGGGCTTCAAGACCGCCATGAAGGTGCTGGACAAGGGCCGCATCCACATCGCGGCGGTGAGCGTGGGCGTGGCGCGGCGCATCCTGCGCGACGCGCTGAACTATGCGCTGGAGCGCAAGCAGTTCGGCCAGCCCATCTGCGAGTTCCAGCTGGTGCAGGCCATGCTGGCCGACAGCCAGGCCGAGCTGTATGCGGCCGAGTGCATGGTGATCGACGCCGCGCGCCGCCGCGACGAGGGCCGCAACGTTTCCACCGAGGCCTCGTGCTGCAAGATGTTTGCCACCGAGATGGTGGGCCGCGTGGCCGACCGCGCCGTGCAGATCCTGGGCGGCTCGGGCTACCTGGCCGAGTTCGGCATCGAGCGCTTCTACCGCGACGTGCGGCTGTTCCGCCTGTACGAAGGCACGACCCAGATCCAGCAGGTCATCATCGCGCGCAACATGGTGCGCGAGGCGCGCGCCGCATGAGCCGCATGAGCGCACCGGCCCCCGACCGCAATGCCTTCATGCGGCTGATCGGCGCCTCGCAGGTGCCCGCGCCGCCCGGCAAGGTCCATGTGCGCCTGCCCCACATGCGCGAGGAACTGCTCAACCAGCTGCCCGCCGCGCACGGCGGCGTGCTCATGACGCTGCTGGACTCCGTGATGTCGCGCGCCGCGGGCGAGCTGCCCGGTGCGCCATCGCAGACCGCCGTGACGGTGGAGATGAGCAGCCGCTTCCACCGCCCGGGCAAGGGCGCGCTGCTGGCCGAAGGCTGGGTGGTGCACGCCAGCCGCAGCCTGTGCAGCTGCGCGGCGCAGTTGCTCGATGAAGACGGAAAGCTCGTGGCCACGGCCACCGGCACCTTCAAGTACTGGCTGGCACCGACCACGCTGGACCGGGGCACGGCCCAGGCCGACTGAACGGGCAGCGGTCGGCGGGCTGCTGTTGGCCGGCGGCTACTCCAGCGTGAGCCGGCCCTGTGCGTCGGCCACCAGCAGCTCCACCAGCTCCTGGGCGAAGGACGGCAGGGCCTCCAGGCTGCGCACGCAGATCTGCATCTCGCGCACCGACCAGGCATCGGACAGCGGCACGATGGCGATGTCCATGGAATGCGCATGGCGGCTGGCGGCCGATTCGGGCAGCACGCCCACGCCCACGCCGGACTCGATCATGCGGCAGGCCGTCTCGAAGTTGCCCACCTGGATGCGCTGCTTGATGGGCCGGTGCAGCTGGTCGCTGGCCTGGCGCAGGAAGGCATGGATGGCGCTGGATTCGTGCAGGCCCACATGGTCCAGGTCCAGCGTGTCGGCAAAGGCCATCTGCATCTCGCCATCGAGCGCATGGCCGCGCGGCACCACCAGCACCAGGCGGTCGCGGCGGTAGGGCAGGGTCTCCAGGTTCTCCGTGCGCACCAGGCCGGCGACGATGCCGATGTCGGTCTGCCCCTCGGTCACGGCACGCACGATGTCGTGCGACAGGCGCTCGCGCAGGTCGATGTTCACGTCGGGATTGCGGCGCAGGTAGTGGCGCAGCACGGGCGGCAGGAACTCGCCCAGCGAGGTGGTGTTGGCAAACACCCGCACATGCCCCTTGATACCGCGCACGTACTCCTGCATGTCGCCGCGCAGGTGCTCGATCTGGCCCAGCACCATGCGCGCATGGGTGACGAAGGCCTGGCCCGGCGGCGTCAGCGTCACGCCCTGGCTGGTGCGGTACAGCAGCTTGGTGCCGATGCTCTCTTCCAGGTTCTTGATGCGGGTGCTGGCCGCCGGCAGGGAGATGAAGGAAAGTTCCGCGCCACGCGTCATGCTGTTGGCGTCGGCGATGTGCACCATAAGGCGCAGATCCACAAGATCGAAATGCATGGCCATCCGGCATTGTAGAAAGCCGCAGGCTCCGGCACTGAGCCGCGCGCGTCAGTACAAACCGCAGTGCCGGCCCGTGCGCGAACGCGCGCTTTCACAAATGCGAAGCCGCAGCAGGTCCGCGCGCCGTAGCATGGGCCCATCTGCCCGGGATAGCCGCCTCAGCCCATGAACCACACAGAAACCCCCTCCCCCAGCCCCATCCACAACACGGCCACCCAGACCGCAGGAGCGCTGGGCCATCTGCGCGTACTCGACCTCTCGCGCGTGCTGGCCGGCCCCTGGTGCACCCAGAACCTGGCCGACATGGGGGCCGACGTGATCAAGATCGAAAAGCCCGGCGAGGGCGACGACACGCGCCACTGGGGCCCGCCCTTCTTCCCCGATGCGCAAGGCAATCCCTCGGACAACGCCGTGTACTTCGCGGCCTGCAACCGCAACAAGCGCTCGGTCACCGTGGACATGGCCACGGCCGAGGGCCAGCAGCTGATCCGCGAGCTGGCCATGCAAAGCGATGTGGTGGTGGAGAACTTCAAGACCGGAGGCCTCAAGCGCTACGGGCTGGACTACGCCTCGCTGAGCGCGCTGAACCCGCGCCTGATCTACTGCTCGGTCACGGGCTTCGGACAGACCGGGCCCTATGCGCCGCGCGCCGGCTACGACCTGCTGGTGCAGGCCATGAGCGGCCTCATGAGCATCACGGGCCGCGCCGACAGCGAGCCCGGCGGCGGCCCGCTGCGCGTGGGCGTGGCCGTGATCGACCTGTTCACCGGCATGTATGCGACCACGGCCATCCTGGGCGCCGTGGAGGCGCGCCACCACACGGGGCGGGGCCAGCACATCGACATGGCCTTGCTGGACGTGGCCATGGCCGTGCTGGCCAACCAGGGCGCGGGTTTCCTGAACACCGGCCATGTGCCGGGCCGCCAGGGCAACACCCACCCCAGCGTCGTGCCCTACCAGGACTTCCCCACGGCCGACGGCCGCATGCTGCTGGCCATCGGCAACGACGGCCAGTTCGCGCGCTTTTGCGGGGCCGCTGGCGTGGACTGGGCGCGCGACGAGCGCTTTGCCACCAATGCCGGCCGCGTCATCCACCGCGATGCGCTGATCCCGCTGATGGCCGAACTCACGCGCGGCCGGCCCACGGCCGAGTGGATCGCGCTGCTGGAGGACAAGGCCGTGCCCTGCGGCCCCATCAACCACATCGGCCAGGCCTTCGACGATGCCCAGGTGCGCGCGCGCGGCCTGCGCGTGGAGCAGGAGCGCTATCCGGGCGCCACGCCGCCTGCGGGCGAGACCATCAACCGCGTGGTGACCACGGCCAGCCCGCTGCGCCTGTCGGACACGCCCACCACGCTGCGCCATGCGCCACCCGCCCTGGGCCAGCACACGGACGAGGTGCTGCGCGAGCGCCTGGGCCTGGATGCGCAGCAGCTGCAGGCCCTGCGCGGCAAGGGCGTGGTCTAAGCGACTGGCGACAGACGCCGGTCGCCTTGATGCGCTGAAGTTTCCGATGCCTTGAAACCGGCCATCCGCGGACGCGGATGGCTGGGCTGCGGGCCTGCAAACGGCTTTTAGGACACGTCCTATCCAAAATCAGATGGCGGGCATCCTCATCCTCAGACGGTGCGGAAATAATTCCCACCACAGATGCAGATAGCCACTTTTTCCCTGTCCGAAGTCCCTAGGACAACTACCCGCAATGCCCGCCCCCAGCGCGCGGCAGCCGCCGCCGAACGCCTGGCCGCAGCGGGTATCCGCGTGCCAAACGGTGCAGGCGGATGGTTCGCAATCCTCTGCATCCTCCCCGCCGCTGCGGCATGCCCGCGAAGCGCCCGCCGCAGCGCAGGCGCACGGACAGGGCCTGCGCCATGAGGCCCCGCATCAAGGGCCGCATCTGCCGGACCTCGGGCTGGTTCCCTCCCTGAGCGGGCACTGCGGCCCCCGTTTTCTCTTTCGCTGATACCCGTTCCACCTTGCTCTGCACGGCAGGCAAGGTGCGCCCTGCTGCACGCCTTTTTTCCCCCTTGCCGTTCAAGGGACACGCCTACAGGACTTCGCCATGCAAGCCTTTCGCAATCTCAAGATCTCCTCCAAGCTGCTGCTGGCCTTCGTGGCCGTCCTGGCGCTGACCACCTTCGTGGGCCTCTATGCCGTGCTGCAGCTCAGCCGGATCAACCAGGCGTCCATCGATATCGCCACGCGCTGGATGCCTTCATCACGCATGTTGCTCGACATCCGCGCCACCACGGCCCGCTACCGCGTCAACGAGCTGCAGTACCTGATATCCACCAGCGAGCAGGACATCGGTGCCTTCGACAGGATCATGGGCGAGCTGTGGAAGAAGACCCAGACCAGCTACGACAACTACGCCAGCTTCATCAGCTCCGCGCCGGAGAAGGCCGCCTACGACGAACTGGGCCGGCTGCGCAACGAGTACGCCAAGGAGCACGCCATGGTCATGGCCCTGGCGCGCAATGACCGCAAGGACGAAGCCCTGGTGCTGGCCCAGGGCGAATCGCTGGAGCTGAGCCGACGCCTGTATGACCAGATCGACCGCATGGTGCAGATCGACCACGAAGGCGGACAGCAGGCCAACGACCACGCCAATGACCTCTACCGCAGCGCACGCATCTGGGTGGTCGGCCTGCTGGGAGCCAGCATTTTGCTGGGGCTGGCCCTGGCGCTCACGCTGGCGCGCATCGTGGCGCGTCCGCTGAACGAGGCCCTGGGCGTGGCCCAGGCCGTGGCCGAAGGCGACCTGACGCGCCGCATCCAGGCCACCACCACCGACGAAACAGGCCAGCTGCTGCACGCACTGCACCGCATGGACCAGAGCCTCATCCACATCGTCCGGCAGGTGCGCAGTGGCACGGACTCGATCGCCACGGCCTCCAGCCAGATCGCCTCGGGCAACAACGATCTTTCGGTGCGCACCGAGCACCAGGCCAGCTCGCTGGAAGAAACCGCTGCCTCCATGGAGCAGCTCACCGTCACGGTGCGTCAGAACACCGACAACGCGCGCCAGGCCAACCAGCTGGCGGCCTCGGCCTCGGCCGTCGCCCAGCAAGGCGGCGAGGTGGTCTCCCAGGTGGTGGACACCATGGGCGCCATCCATGCCTCCTCGCGCAAGATCGCCGACATCATCGGCGTGATCGACGCCATCGCCTTTCAGACCAACATCCTCGCGCTCAACGCGGCCGTGGAAGCGGCCCGCGCGGGCGAGCAGGGCCGTGGGTTTGCCGTGGTGGCTGCCGAAGTGCGCGCCCTGGCGCGGCGCTGCGCCGATGCGGCCAAGGAGATCAAGCTGCTCATCGAGGACTCCAACGGCAAGGTCAGCACCGGATCGGCCCTGGTGGCGCAGGCCGGGCAGACCATGCAGAACATCGTCAGCAGCGTGCGCAACGTGACCGACATCATGGGAGAGATCACGGCCGCCAGCGTCGAGCAGACGGCGGGCCTGGAGCAGATCAACCAGGCCATCTCGCAGATGGACCAGGTCACCCAGCAGAACGCCGCCCTGGTCGAGGAAGCCGCCGCCGCCGCCCAGTCCCTGCAGGAGCAGGCCTATGGCCTGCAGCAGGCCGTGAGCGTCTTCAAGCTGGAGCAAGGCCTGGAACTCACCGCCCTGCCCGCAACCCCTCAGCCCATGCCGGCTCCGGGCCTGGCCAGGATCACCAGCGCTGCCCAGTCAGGCCGCTGGGAAGCGCATTGATCAGAAGGAATGGGCCATGCCCACGCCGAAGGCCGTGCGCGAGCTCTGGTTCTCGTAGCGCTGGTGTCCCAGGCTGGTGTAGAGCATGGTGCGCTTGGACAGCGCGTACTCGGCGCCCAGCGACAGCATGTTGTTGGTATCGCGGTCCAGCCGCTGGCGTGCATAGCTGGCCTTGAGCGTGGTCGCCCCGATGCCGTAGGTGGCGCCCAGCGAGACCATGCGCGACTTGTCGGGCCCCGTGCCGGGCGTGCCCGACTTGCTGCGGTCATAGGCCAGCATCACCGCTGCCGTGCCGATGCGGTACTTGCCGCCCATGTACAGGTCGGTGTCGCCGCTGCCGTTGCGCTCGTGCGCCAGCATGGCCGCCACCGCGCCCTGGTCGTAGTTGACCGACACCGAGCGCGCACGGCCCTGGCGGCCCGGCGCCTCGGTGCGCTCGGGCGAGGCGCTCAGGTGCAGCGAAAAGCCGCCGAACTTGGGCGAGTCGTAGAACACGCCGTTGGACATGCGGCCGTACTCGGGCGAGCCGTTGTTGCTGGCGCGGTCGGTCGGCGTCAGGTAGTGGGCCATGTGCCAGGCCGGCGAGGCGATGCGGTTGAAGTTGCCCCAGGGATCGAACTGCCACTCCTGGCTCCACATGGCGCTGAGCGCGCGGCCCAGGCGCAGATGGCCCCAGCTGCCCTGCAGGCCCACGGTGGACTCGTCATGCCAGAAGGGCTTCTTCGGATAGTCCTCGGTCAGGCCCGTGTCCAGGTCGAAGCGCGTGCTCAGCCGGAAGGTGGCCTTCAGGCCACCGCCCAGGTCCTCGAAACCGGCAATCGCCAGGTTGCTGCGCTGAATCGTGCCCAGCTTGCTGGTCTTGTCGAAATCCCGGAACACGCCAGCGTCGAGATAACCGCTGATGGTGACGTTGGAGCCTGTGGCAGATGACTGGGCAGCCACCGGCAGGGCAGCCGCAACGGCGAGAGAAGCAAGGGTCAAGCGGGAGGTACAACGCATCCTGAACGGGTTCCTGGAAATGAAAGATGGCACAACACCGGCGCGGCCCGGGGGCATGCGCAAACGGCGACGGGGGTTGCCACGACAGAGGTGGCTGGAAGGTGCGCGGCGGGCTGGTGGCTTGCAGCGACTTGGAGGCAGCCAGGATGCAGATCGCAGCATGATCGCTGCACATTCATTGCACATCCCGGCCAAAGACGTCATCCGCGCAGATGGCGAACGACAGCCGGCATTATGAAAGCTGGGGCCGGCGATGACCACGCCACCGTCAGGCCCGGTCAGTTTCGTAGCGTGGCGGCCCCGGGCCGGGGCCAGGTCGTCAGCGGCTGCGCTCGGTGCGCGACACGTCCCAGAGACGGTTCATCTCGCTGCAAAAAGGCTGGGCGCAGGGCGCGCGGCCCTCGTACTGGCAGCCTTCGGTGGTGCAGAAATGCGACTGGTGCTCGAAGGCGCGGCGCTCGCGCGGCAAGGCGCCCGAGGCCTGGGCCGCCGCCATGTGCAGCCAGGGATCGTTGCGCTGCTGCAGCATCTGCTGCACCTCCTGCGCAAGCGCAGGCGACAGCGAAGCCACCGAGGCCAGGCCGGCCGGCGACGCCATGGCGCCGCCCGGCTGGCGCAGCGGCTGCAGCTCCAGCAGCAGCAGGGCGCTGGTGCGCAGCGCATCGGCGCCACGCGGCTGCACCACCACGGCCACCGGCCCCGAGGCCAAGGACTGCAGCGAGGCATCCAGCGGCAGGCGCAGGCCCGGCTCCGTGGCCTGCGCGCCCGCCAAGGGCAGCGCAGCGCCCGCAGGCAGGGCCGCCGCAGCCGTGAAAGGGGCCGCACCCGGCGCGGAAGCCGATGCGGCCGCCAGCGCCATGGCCGCGCCCTGCGCCTGGGCCCAGGCCTGGGGCACCTGCAGGCTCAGCGTGAAGCCGCGCTCGCCCTGGGGCGTCAGCAGCGTGCCCTGCTGCACCCACCAGCTTTGCAGCGCGGGCAGGGTCTGGGTTGCGCCGCCTGCAACCCCTCCAGGCGCGCTGGCACCGGCCTGCGGTGCCAGTCCCGATCCGGCCAGCAGCGCATCCACCACCTTGGCCTTGGCGGCTGCCACGGCCAGCGTCACTGCGGCAGCAGCGGGCTGCAGGGAGGCTGCGGCCTGCAATGCAGGCGAGGAAGACGCCGCCTGCGGCGCGCCGGCGGCCTGGGCAGAGGCTGATGTCCCCGTCTGCGGACTCTGCGATGGCTGCGCTTGCCCTCCGGCCGGCGCTGTACCTGCCGCTGTACCAGCTGTCGTGCCGGTGGCCAGCGCCTGCAGCAACGCGGCCGATCCGGGCTGGGCCGCGAGCAACTGCAGGGCCTGGCCCTGCTGGGTCCCTACTTGGGCCAGCAAGGCCTCCAGCAGCCGGCCCAGCGCCTCGGACACGCCGCTGGCCGGCCACTGCGGCGCGGGCGCGCCGGGGCTGGACTGGACCTGGCGCGCCAGCTGGGCCACCAATTGCTCGAAGGCCTGCAGGCGCAGGCTTTGCAGCATCTCGGGCGACCAGCGCACGGCCGTGGCCGCTGGCGGCGTGACGGGAACGGAGGGTGAGGCGGATGACGCGGGTGAATCCGGCGCCACCGGCGCGCCAGCGGCCGGGCCGGAGACTGGTGCCGCCACTGGCAGCGGCAGCCCTGCGGCAGGGGACGGGACGGGCGGCAGCGGCGAACTCATGTCAGAGGCTCCGCCCGGGCCATCAGGCCGATTCCGGGTAGAACAGGCGGCGCGTGGGCGTGCTGCCCACGGCCTTGGCGATGGCGCCGATGTGGTCCGGCGTGGTGCCGCAGCAGCCGCCCACGATGTTGACCAGGCCTTCGGACGCGAATTCGTGCACCAGGCGGCTGGTGACCTCGGGCGTCTCGTCGAAGCCCGTGTCGCTCATGGGATTGGGCAGGCCGGCGTTGGGGTAGCAGCTGATGAAGGTCTCGGGCGCGGCCTTGTTCAGTTCCTGGACGTAGGGGCGCATCAGCGCCGCGCCCAGCGCGCAGTTCAGGCCGATGGACAGCGGGTTGGCATGGCGCACGCTGTGCCAGAAGGCCGTCACCGTCTGCCCGGACAGGATGCGGCCCGAGGCATCGGTCACCGTGCCGCTGATCATGATGGGCAGGCATTCGCCGCTTTGCTCGAAGGCCTCGTCCACCGCGAACAGCGCGGCCTTGGCGTTGAGCGTGTCGAAGATGGTCTCGACCAGGATGACGTCGGAGCCGCCCTCGATCAGCGCCAGCGTCTGCTCCAGGTAGGCCTGGCGCAGCTGCTCGAAATTCACGTTGCGCGCGCCCGGATCGTTCACGTCGGGACTGATGCTGGCCGTCTTGGGCGTGGGGCCCAGGGCGCCGGCCACGTAGCGCGGATGGCCGGGCGTGCTGTACTTGTCGCAGGCCGCGCGGGCCAGCTGGGCGCTCTTGAGATTCATCTCGCGCGCCAGATCGGCCATGTGGTAGTCGTCCTGCGCAATCGTGGTCGCGCCGAAGGTGTTGGTCTCGATCAGGTCGGCGCCGGCGGCCAGGTACTTGTCGTGGATATCGCGGATCACGTCGGGGCGGGTGAGCGACAGCAGCTCGTTGTTGCCCTTGACGTCATGCGGGAAGTCCTTGAAGCGGTCGCCCACGCTGCCGGGGCCCGTGTAGCCCTGGCCCCGGTACTGGGCCTCTCCCAGCTTGAAGCGCTGGATCATGGTGCCCATGGCGCCGTCAAGAATGACGAGGCGCTTGGCAAGGATGGCGGGAAGCTCTTTGGCGCGGGTGTACTGGGGCAGGCTCATGGGCAGCGATTGTAGGAACTCCGGGGCGGCCGTGCCGGGCACGAGGATTCCCCCAGAAAAACGGCCTGCGCCCCAAACAAGAGGCGCGACCTATGAAACTAGCGCACCCCCACGCCAGAGACACCGAGGAAGGGCCTATGCCGGCCGCGCCGCCCCGCACCGAGGGTGTCGTCCCCCTCCCGCGTAGCGAGAGAGGGGGAAGCGGCGCAGCCGCTCAGGGGGTGCTAACCATTTCAGCTGCAGACAGAGACGACTTGAGCCGGCTGGCGGCTCAGGCTCACATACACATGGCCCACGCCGCTGTCGAAATACGCGGCCTCGTGGCGGCCCAGTTCCACCGATTCGCCGTTCTCGAACAGGATGCGCACTCGGCCCGAGAGCACCATCACGAACTCCTGGCCCGCATGGCGGATGGTCTCCGAGAATTCGCCGGCCTCGCGCGCATTGATCACGGCCACCAGGGGCTGCATCTTCTTGCCCGGGAAGGCGCCGCACAGCACGCTGTAGAGGTACTGGTCGGTCTCGTAGCGCTGCACGTCCTCGAAGCAGTCCTTGACCACGGTGGGCGTGTCGCCGGCCGCCTGCTGGGCGTCCCCGACCATGAACAGCCGTGTCATGTCGATGTCCAGCGCGTTGCCCAGCATGAGCACCTTCTCGTAACTCAGCGCGATCTGGCCGCGCTCGGCCTTGGAGATGGTGGACACGGCCAGCCCGCTGCTTTCGGCCACCTGCTGCAGCGTCAGGCCGCGCTCCTTGCGCGCCTTGCGCAGCTTGGCGCCCACTTCGTGCTTGCCCGCAGGCATGGCGGCGGCCGTGCGGGCGCCCGGCAGCACGGCGGCGAGGACCTGGTCTGGCGTGGGGAGAGTGCTGGACCTGGGGCTGGACCTGGGGCTGGATCTGGTGCGGGGGCTGGGCATGAAGCGGGCGATCGGGGCTGGCGACCGCCCGATTCTAGGGTCAGGCCCGGCCGTCAGGCGCCGCGCAGGCCGGCCCCGGGCGCCTGCCTGCGGCCCATGCGCAGCCAGCCTACCAGCGCGCAGGCCATGAGGGCGAAGCCGATGTAGCCATAGACCGGGTAGACCATGCCCACCAGCGTGATGAAGCCCGCGAAGCTGCCGCCCAGGGCCAGCACGCCCGCCACGCCCGTGCCCCAGCGAAAACGCGGCGTGCCGGCCGGCAGGATGCGGGCCACGAAGGCATAGAGCATGCCCACGGCCGTGTTGAGGATCATGCCGAAGATGACCAGCGACATCAGGTGCCCCAGCCAGGGCGAGATCTGCGTGGCCAGCGACAGCATGGGCATGGACAGGCCGCCCAGCGTGTCCATGCGCCAGTACATCGCGGCCGCGATCATCAGCATCAGCAGGCCCAGCAGCAGCCCGCCCGCCACGCCGCCCCACAGCGCCACGCGGCGCGAGCTGGCCTGCCCGCCCATGATCACCAGGAAGGGCATGCCCGCCACCACGTTGTAGGAGACATAGAGCAGCGCGGCCACCAGCCAGTGGCCGGCGCCCCGGGGCTGGGAGGCAGCGGCGGCCTCCAGCGCGGCCATGTCGCCGTGGGGCGTCAGCAGCACGTAGCCGGCGACCACCACGGTCATGAACACCAGCAGCGGCGTGACGGCGCCGATGAAGGCGATCACCCGGCCCACATCCAGGCAGACGATGAGCACCGTGGCGACGGTGGCCAGCACGCTGCCCCAGACCTCGGGCAGGCCCAGCCACTGGTGCAGCAGCGAGCCTGCGCCCGCCAGCATGACCACGGTGATGGCAAACAGGAAGAAGGTGATCAGCACATCGAACACCATGCCCACATGCCGGCCCAGCAGGGCCTGCACCACCTCCTTGTGCGAGCCGGCCTGCAGGCGCTGGCCCATGGTGGAGAACGCCATGGACAGGAAGACGAAGGCCAGGGCCGCCACCAGGCAGCCTGCCAGGCCGATGGCGCCAAAGCCCGCGAAGAACTGCAATATCTCCTGCCCCGAGGCGAAGCCCGCCCCGACGATGACGCCGACGAAGGCGCCGGCAATCCTGCTCACTTCCTTGAATGCACCCATGCCTGTCTCCTTGGATTGTTGTGTGTTGCGGGGGCCGAAAAGGTGAAAAAGGGATGACGGGTCAGGCCGCGAAGCGCGCCGGACTCAGCCGCAGGGCATCGACGCCCTGCGCCAGCAGCTCGGCGGGCAGCGGCTCGCGCATCAGCAGCGCGGCCGCGGCGGCCGAGGCGCCGGCCGCCGTCTGTATGCCGTAGCCGCCCTGCCCGGCCAGCCAGAAAAATCCCTCGCGCTGCGCATCCCAGCCGATCACGAAGTCGTCGTCGGGCGCAAAGCTGCGCAGCCCGGCCCAGACATGGCGCGGCCGGCGTATGCGCAGGCGGGTCAGTGTCTCGATGCGGTCTATGCCCATGGCCACGTCCAGCTCCTCGGCCACCACGTCGTGCGGCGGCACGGGATCGGCATTGGCGGGAGAGCCCAGCAGCTGGCCCGCATCGGGCTTGAAGTAGAAGCTCTCGTCCACGCCGATCACGGCAGGCCAGCCGTGGATGTCCTCGCCCTCGGGGGCGGCAAAGGTAAAGGCCGAGCGGCGCCGGGGCTCGATGCCCAGCGGCCGCGCGCCGCACAGCCGGGCCACGGCATCGGCCCAGGCGCCTGCGGCATTGACCACGGCGCGGGCACGGACCTGCGACCCGTCCTGCAGCACCAGGGTCCACAGGCCCTGGCCATCACCATCCACCTCACGCTCGGCGCCGGACAGTTCGGCGCCGCAGCGCAGCCGCGCACCGGCACGCGCCATGCCGCGCAGAAAGCCCTGGTGCAGTTCGGCCACGTCGATGTCCATGGCGTCCAGGTCATGCACGGCGCCCACGAGCAGGCTCTCCTGCAGGCAGGGCACCAGGGCGCAGGCCTGGCGCGCGTCGATGCGCTCGGCGCGCAGGCCGTCGCGGCGGTACATGGCCAGGGCCTCGTCCAGCTGGGGTTCCTGGCCGGCCGTTCCTATGTAGAGCACGCTGCGCGGCTGCAGCAGCGCGTGCTCGCAAAAACCTTCGGGCGGCGCGCTGTAGAAGCCACGGCTGGCGCGTGTCAGCGCGCGTATCTGCGCGGTGCCGTAGCTCTCCATGAACATGGCGGCCGAGCGGCCCGTGGCGTGGTATCCGGGCTGCGGCTCGCGTTCCAGCACCAGCACCGAGGTGCCCGCACCGGCCAGCCGCCAGGCCACGGAGGCGCCGGCCATGCCGGCACCGATCACGGCGAAATCCAGAACCTGGCTTTCCATCATCCATTGCTCCATTTTTTTCCAATGAGAAAATTATCCGATAAGAAAAAAATGAGGCAAGCCCCTGGTCCTCGTGGTTTTCACCGGGGGCGCCGCACAAGAAAAAAGGGACGGCGCCTGGCCGTCCCTTGTGGCAATGCGCGTCGCACGCTCAGGCCGGCGGCAGCTTTCCGTCCCAGCCACCGGCCAGGGCCTGGTACAGCGCCACGGCGGCGCGCAGGCCGCGCGCACGGCTGTCGGCGGCCGCGTCCTGGGCCGCATACAGGTCGCGCTGCGCATCCAGCACTTCGTACAGGCCCACGCTGCCCAGCTGGTAGCGGCGCTGCGCCAGCTGTTCTGCGCGCTGGCGCTGCTCGGCAGCCTGGGCCAGGTGGGCGTCTTCGCTGCGCGTGCGCTGCAGGCGCACCAGGGCGTTCTCCGTGTCCTCCAGCGCCAGCAGCACGGTCTGCTGGTACTGGGCCAGCGCAGCCTGGGCGCCGGCCTCGCTGGCCGCGATGCGCGCCCGCACGCGGCCCACGTCGAGAAAGGACCAGTCCACGCCCAGGAACACGCTGCTGCGGGCGCTGGCGCCCTCGAACAGCGAGCCGCCGTGCAATGCCGTGCTGCCCAGCAGCCCGCCCAGCGACAGGCGCGGGAACAGGTCGGCCGTGGCCACGCCGATGCGTGCCGTGGCCGCATGCAGCCGTGCCTCGGCCACGGCCACGTCCGGGCGCCGGCGCAGCAGGCCGGCCGGCGTGCCGGGGTCGATGGCCGGCGGCAGCTGCGGCAGGGCGGCAGGCACATCCAGCGCGGCAATCAGCGCCTCGGGCACCTGGCCCGTGAGCACGGCCAGCCGGTGCTGCGCCATGGCGATCTGCGCCTGCAGCGCGGGAATGCGCGAGCGCGTGGCCTCCAGCTGGGCCTGGGCGCGCGCCAGGTCGAACTCGGTGCCGCTGCCGTGCGCCAGGCGCAGCTGCACCAGGCGCAGCGTGTCCTGCTGGTTGGCCGCGTTGGCCTGCGCCAAGGCCAGGCGCTGCTGCCAGCCGCGCAGGTCGGCGTAGCTGCCCGCCACCTGGGCCGCAATGGCCACCTGCAGGGCCGCCAGGTCGGCCGCATCGGCGCGCAGGTCGGCATGCCGCGCCTCGATGCTGCGCCGCACGCGGCCGAACACGTCGATCTCCCAGCTGGCGGCCAATCCGGCCGTGTAGCTGCGCTGGCTGCGCGGGCCATAGAAGGCCTCGCTCTCGCTGAGCTTTTGCTGCGTGGCCCGGCCCGACATCGTGACCGTGGGCAGCTGGTCGAAGCGGCTTTCGCGCAGCAGCGCCTGGGCACCGTCCAGCCGCGCCAGCGCCACCTGCAGGTCCTGGTTGTCGCCCAGCGCGCGCTCCACCAGCTGCGTCAGCTGCGGGTCCTGGAACTGGCGCCAGAAGGCGGCATCGGGCTCGGCCTGGGGGGTGGCCGGTGCAGGCTCGGCCCGCGCGAACTGCGCTGCGGCCCGCGGCGCCGCAGGCGCCTTGAAGTCGGGGCCGACCGCGCAGCCGCCCACCAGGGCGGCGGATGCCAGCGCCAGCGCGTGGCGGCTCAGGGACTTGCGTATCTCAGGCATGTGGGGACTCCAGGGAGGCGGGCTGGGCAGGCCCGGTGGAATGCGCAGGCGCATGCCCCGTCAGCGCGCGGCCCGAAAGCCGGCGCAGCGTGACGTAGAACACCGGCGTGAGGAACAGGCCGAACAGGGTCACGCCCAGCATTCCCGAGAACACGGTCACGCCCGTGGCCGCGCGCACCTCGCTGCCCGCGCCGCCACCGATGAGCAGGGGCACGGCACCCGCGATGAAGGCGATCGAGGTCATGACGATGGGCCGCAGCCGCAGGCGGCAGGCCTGCAGCGCGGCATCGACGATGCCCACGCCGCGCAGCTCCAGCTCGCGCGCGAATTCCACGATCAGGATGGCGTTCTTGCAGGCCAGCCCCATCAGCACCACCAGCCCCACCTGCACGAAGACGTTGTTGTCGCCGCCGGCCAGCCAGACGCCGAACAGCGCCGCGCAGATGCACACGGGCACGATGAGGATCACGGCCAGCGGCAGCGTCCAGCTTTCGTAGAGCGCGGCCAGCACCAGGAAGACCAGCATCACGGCAATGGCGAAGACCACGGCCGCGGCGTTGCTCTGCTCCACCTGCTGGTAGCTCAGGTCGGTCCAGGCCAGCTCGATGCCGCGCGGCAGCGTGCGCTGCGCGATCTCCTGGAGCTTGGCCAGCACCTCGCCCGAGGACAGCACGCGCGGGTCGGAGTCGCCGATCAGATCGGCCGCCGGAAAGCCGTTGTAGCGCAGCACCGGGTCGGGGCCGAAGCTGGGCACCACGGTGACCATGGAGCCTATGGGCACCATCTCGCCGCGCGCATTGCGCGTGCGCAGACTGGCGATGTCCTCCACGGTCTGGCGGTGGTCAGCGTCGGCCTGCAGCATCACGCGCCAGACGCGGCCGAAGGCGTTGAAGTCGTTGACGTAGACCGATCCCAGGTAGGCCTGCAGCGTCTGGAACAGGTCGGTCAGCGCCACGCCCTGGGCCTTGGCCTTGGTGCGGTCCACCTTGACTTCCAGCTGCGGGATGTTGGACTGGTAGCTGCTGACCGGGTAGGTCATGCCCGGTGTTTTGGCGATCTCGGCCTGGAAGGCCTGCAGCGCCTGCTGCAGCGCCGCGTAGCCCAGGCCCGCGCGGTCCTGCAGGAACAGCGAGTAGCCCGAGCCGTTGCCCAGGCCCTGGATGGGCGGGGGCATCAGCGCATAGGCGAAGCCGCCTTCGATCTGCGAGAACTTCGCGCCCAGCTCGGCATTGATGGCCTCGGCGCTGCGCGTGCGCTCGCCGAAGGGCTTGAGCATGATGTAGGCGCTGGTCAGGTTGGGCGTGGTCGTGGACTGCAGCGCGTTGAAGCCCGCGAAGGCGGCGACCATGTCCACGCCTTCCACGCTTTTGGCGGCATCGACCATCTGGCGCGTGACCGCATCCGTGCGGTTCAGCGAAGCCCCCTCGGGCAGCTTGGCGCCGCCGAACAGGTACAGCTTGTCCTGCAGCGGGATGAAGCCGCCCGGCACGGCCTGGAACAGCACGGCCGTGCCCGCCAGCAGCGCCGCATAGACCGCGAACACCAGGCCCCGGCGGCGCAGCGAATGCCCCACCGAGTTCTGGTAGCCGTGGGCGCTGCGGTCGAAGAAGCGGTTGAAGGGCCGGAAGAGCCAGCCCAGGCTGCGGTCCAGCCCGCGCGCCAGCGGATCGCGCGGCGCGCCGCGCGGCTGCAGCAGCTTGGCCGCCAGCGCGGGCGACAGCGTCAGCGAGTTGATGGCCGAGATCACCGTGGAGATGGCAATCGTCACGGCGAACTGCTTGTAGAACTGCCCCGTCACGCCGCTGAGAAAGGCCATGGGCACGAAGACCGCGCACAGCACCAGGGCGATGGCGATGATGGGGCCCGAGACCTCCTTCATCGCCAGGTGGGCCGCCTCCAGGGGCGTGTGCCCTTCCTCGATGTAGCGCTCCACGTTCTCCACCACCACGATGGCGTCGTCCACCACGATGCCGATGGCCAGCACCAGGCCGAACAGGGTCAGCGTGTTGATGGAGTAGCCCAGCAGGTACAGCCCCGCGAAGGTGCCGACGATGGACACGGGCACGGCCAGCAGCGGGATGATGGAGGCGCGCCAGGTCTGCAGGAAGACGATGACCACCAGCACCACGAGGATGACGGCCTCGATCAGCGTGCTCTGCACCGCCTTGATGGAGTCGCGCACGAAGACCGTGGGGTCCCAGACCGTCTCGAAGGCCACGCCCTCGGGCAGGTCCTGGGAGAGCTTGTCCATGGCCGCGTAGACCTGCTCGGCCACGCCCAGCGCATTGGCGCCGGGCGACAGGAAGATGCCCACGGCCGCCATGTTCTTCTTGTCGCTCCACGAGCGCAGCGTGTAGTCGCTGGCGCCCAGCTCGATGCGCGCCACGTCGGCCAGGCGCACGACCTGGCCGTCCGCGCCGCCCTTGAGCACGATGCTGCCGAATTCCTCGGGCGTCTTCAGCCGCCCGCGCACGTTGATGGACAGCAGCTTGTCCGCGCTCTGCGGACTGGGCTGCGCGCCCAACTGCCCGGCCGAGACCTGGATGTTCTGCTCGCGGATGGCGGCAATCACCTCGGGCGCCGTGAGCTGGCGCGCGGCCACCTTGTCCGGGTCCAGCCACACGCGCATGGCGTAGTCGCCCGCGCCGTAGATGCCCACGTCGCCAATGCCCGGAATGCGCGCCAGCACGTCCTTGATCTTGAGCGTGACGTAGTTGCGCAGGTACAGCGCGTCATGCTGGCCGTCCTGGGACACCAGGCCCACGTACATCAGCGGCGTGGACGACTGCTTTTGCGTGGTCACGCCGAACTGGCGCACCTCCTCGGGCAGACGGCTCTGGGCCTGGCTGACGCGGTTTTGCACGCGCACGGCGGCCGTGTCGGGGTCGACGTCGGGGCGGAAGGTGGAGACCACCTGCAGGCTGCCGTCGGACGCCGCGACCGACTTCATGTACATCAGGCCTTCGACGCCGTTGATGGCCTCCTCCAGCGGCACGGCCACCGACTCGGCGACCTCCTTGGGATTGGCGCCCGGATAGGTGGCGCGCACCACCACGCTGGGCGGCACGACCTCGGGATACTCGCCCACGGGCAGCTGCGGAATCGCGACCAGCCCCACGGCGAACAGGATGATGGAGAGCACGACCGCGAAGATCGGCCGGTCTATGAAGAATTTGGAGAAGTCCATGGTGCGCTTCCCGGTTCACTGCGCGGCCACGGCCGGCGCCTTGGCCACCGCCGCCTGCCCGTCGCCGGGAGCAGGCTTGGGGCTGATCGGCATGCCGGGGTAGTAGATGCGCTGCAGGCCGCCGACCACGAGGCGGTCGCCCGCCGCCAGCCCCTTGTCCACCACGCGCCGGCCATCGACCATGCGGCCCAGCTCCAGGTCACGGCGCTCGGCCTTGTTGCCCTCGCCCACCACATAGACGTACTTGCGGTCCTGGTCGGTGAGCACGGCCTTGTCGTCGATCAGCAGCGTCTGCCGCTCGCCGCCCAGGCCCTGCGCGTCTTGCAGTTGCACACGCGCGAACAGGCCCGGCGTCAGCAGGCGGTCGGGATTGGGCAGGCGGGCGCGCATGCGCACCGTGCCCGTGCCCGCGTTGAGCTGGTTGTCGGTGAAGTCCAGGCTGCCCGCATGCGGAAAGCCTTCGTCGCCAGCCAGCCCCACACGCACGGGCCGCTGCACGCCGGGCCGCCCCTTGGTGTCCTTGGCGGCCTGCTGCTGCCGCAGGAAGCTGTGCTCGTCCGCATCGAAGTAGACATACACCGGGTCCTGCGAGACCACGGTGATCAGCACGCTCTGGTCGGCCTGGGCCAGGTTGCCCACGGTGAGCAGGGCGCGGCCCGCGCGGCCGGAGACCGGCGCGCGCACCTCGGTGAAATCCAGGTTGAGCCGAGCTGCCGCCAGCGCGGCCTCGGCGGCACGCACCTGGGCGGCGCTCTGGGCCAGGGCGCCGGCGCGCGTATCGGCTTCCTCGCGCGAGACGGCATGCTCGGCCACCAGCTGGCGGGCACGCTGGTCCTGGGTGCGGGCCAGCGCGGCGCCTGCGCGCGTGCGCTCCAGCTCGGCCTCGGCGCTGGCCAGGGCGGCGCGGTAGGGCCGCTGGTCGATCACGAACAGCAACTGGCCCTTCCTGACCTCCTGCCCCTCGCTGAAGGCAATGCGCTCGATATAGCCCGACACGCGCGGGCGCAGTTGGACCGACTCCACGGCATCGATGCGGCCGTTGAACTCGTCCCAGACACGCACGCTGGCCGGCACGACCTCGCTCACCAGTACCTCGGGCGCAGGCGGCGGGCCGTCGCTGGCGTGGGCATCGCCCACGGCCTGCGGGCGGCAGCCGGCAAGCAGGGCCAGCGCCGCCAGGGCGCCTCCGAACAGGGCACGCCGCAACGGCGGCGGTGGAAGAACGGGCATGGATCGACTCTCCTTGAGGGGGATGGGCAAGGCCCTGCTGCCGGGGCTGCGGCGGGGCCGGAAAAAGGGGCGGGACCGCAGGCTCTGGAGGCCTTCCAGGCGGTTGCTCACAATGGGTTGCATTCTTCAAGTTCAAGTGAACTTGAAGTCAAGATCCGTGCGCAAAGACACCACGAAAATTGAGGACGGTTTGCCGGGGACATCGCTGGCCGGATCGGACAAGCGCAGCGGCAATTGACCAGGAACGACCTGAAAAGACCTGGACAGGCGCGCACAGACGGACACACGCGCGTTGCCGCACCTGCAGGACGCCACCACTACACTGCAAGGCCATCTGACCCAGGGTGGCGGCCAGGTTTCACCAGGAACCGCCAGGTACCGCCAAAAGCCGCCGACTACTGCCGACGAACGCCGACACCCTCCATGGAAAAGCACTGGATGCCTGCCGCATGAATCTGCTTGCTCACGCCACACTGTCCCGGCCACAGGGACGCAACGAACGCATCAGCACCGTGAGGGTGCTGGCCCTGGAGATGCCGAGCGGCGACACCACGGCCACCGCAGCGCGCCATGTCGTGACCTTGCAGGTCACGCAATTGAAGGCCGGCGTCGTCGCGCAGGTCGATGACAGCACGCTCACCCCCTTGCCCCAGGCGCTGGAGCCTGCACGCCAGCGCGCGCTGGCCTACCTGCGCCAGCGCCTGGGCGCGGGCGATGTGCTGCAGTCCCATGAGGGCTTTGCGGAGCTGGATGCTGAAGCAGGCCCGGCGCCCTCCCCCGGCCCGGCCCGGGAACAGGCCACGGTGCCGCCCGGCCTGCCGGAGTCGGCCCTGCAGGCCGGCGCCATTTCCGCCCTGTGCAAACGCCTGGACGGCAGCGCCTGGCGGCTGATGCCCTCGGGCCAGCAGGCCCGGTTGGTGTGGCGGCTGGCCGAGTATGCGGACCCCGCGCGCAGCGGCGCCGCCCAGCGCCTGCTGCATGCCCAGGTTCCACGCCTGGTGGCACTGCTGGGCACGGGGGACGATCTGCTCGACTACTGCCTGGCCTACCTCATCGGGCGCCTGGGCGATGGCGGCGCGGCAGTGGCCCTCCAGGCGCTCTCGCAACGCGGCACCAGCGAGGCCACGCGCGATCTGGCGCACCAGGCCTGGCTGGCCCTGCTGGAGCCGCGGGAACGCCAGGCGGCGCTGCAGGAGTACCAGGCGCAGTGGGCCGGGATCCCCCCGCAGGAAAACGGCCCGAAAGAGGACGGACCGCAGGCCGAACAGGCCTTCTTCCAGGCCCTTGGGCCACAGGCGCTGCTGGCGGCCGATGCGCTGGGCGCGCACGACGGCGCCGTCCACCAGCAGCTGCTGGCCTGGATGGAGCGCATCCCCTTCACGCGCGCCTGGTGGCCGGCCCTGCGGCGCATCCACAAGCGTGCCGAGTGGCGGCGCGACCACGCCCTGCTGGCCGTGCTGCACGCGCGCTTCGATGGCCCGCGCGACGAGGGTGCCGTCTTCAGCCGCGACACCTCGCTGTACCTGCGCCTGCGCGGCTGGCGCCAGCTGCGGCGCATGGCCTCGGCCGACCACAGCGAAAGCGCCGCCCATGCCGCAGCCCTGCTCCAGGCCATGGACCGCTGCTGCGCGGGCCAGCCTGCCTCGCGCTCCGGCCGCCTGCCCGAATCGCGCTGGCTGCTCGCTGCCCGGCTGCTGCTGCCGCGCTGGCCGCAACTGCATGCCTCGGCCCGCGCCCACACCTGGTACACCGACGAGCCGCTGGACCTGCAGCAGCTGCCCGCGCAGCGCGTGGAAGGGCTATCGGCCATGTGGGACGCCCACCCCGGGCAACTGCTGCAACTGGTGGGCCGTTCGCAGTCCACGCTGCTGCTGTGGTCGCTCACGCGCGCCCTGCAGGACCAGAAGGCCTTTCTGGACGGCCTCGATGCAGCGGCCACCGCGCCGCTGCTGCACAAAACCTATGCACCGGCGGCTGCGCTGGGCCTTCAGATCGCGCAGCAGCGCATGGTCTCGCTGACCGACGATGCGGCACGCCGGCCCTGGCTGCTGGCGCTTGCGCAATGCGGCGACGGGCCTGCCGCCAGCTACCTGGGCGCCTGGCTGTCGCGTGACCGCGCAGGCGCCGCGCGCGATGCCGAACTGGTGGCAGCCCTGCTGCTGTCACCGGCCGCCAGCTCGCGCACCCAGGGCCTGGCCCTGCTGTTTTATGCCGATGGTGCAGCCGTGGCCCTGGCCTTGCTGGCGGCGCTGCCCACGCTGGACACCGAAAGCCCCACGCTGGCCGATATCCGCGATGCCGTGCAGGCATTGTTCGATGGCAACGGCCCGCTGGCTGCGCAGGCCGCCAGCGTCCCGGCCCCGCCGCTGCACCACCTGCTGGCGCACTCGGTGACGGCGCTGGTGGAGATGGCCACCGCCTGGCTGCTGGCGCATCCGCAGGGCCTGCGGACCCTGCCCCCGGCGGCGTTGCGCGGGCTGCTGGAATCCGAGGAACCTGCGCGCATGGCCTGCGGCATCCGGCTCATGGGCAGCCTCGCCGATGACCTGCTGTGCGAGCAGGCCGCCATGCTGGCCGAATTCGCCGTATCGCCGCATGCTGCCTTGCGCGCAGCGGCAGCGCCCCTGGTCGAGCGCCTGGCCGGCACCCCCCTCTACAACACGCGCTGCAATGCCCAGATCGCCGAACGCCTGCACGAAGTGCTGTTCCGCGCGGAAAAGGCCGAAGGCGTGCACGACGCGGCGCTGCGGCTGCTCACCGGCCCGCTGGCCGCCGTGGCCCCGGCCCGCGATGCCTCGGGCATCTGGCGTGCCCTGCAGGCGCAGGCCAAGGGCGCACAGCGCTACGGCGCCTGGGGCCTGAAGGCGCTGGACCTGCAGGCCTACACGCTGCGCCAGTGGTCCACGCTGGCCCGTCATGCCGATGCCGACGTGCGCGCCTTGAGCCGCCAGAGCATCGATGCGCAGCTCACCCCCATGGACCGGACCCTGCCCGAGCAGGCCGAACAGCTGATGCCGCTGGCCGACGCCCTGTTTGCCGACACGCAGCAGTACGCACGCGAGATGTTCGGCCAGCGGCTGCCGGACGGCGCCCTGTCGCCGCAGCTGCTGCTCGGCTGGGTCGATCATGCCCAGCCCTGGGTGCAGGCCCTGGGCCGCCAGCGGCTCGCGCAGCACATGAGCGCGCCCGAGGCCAGCCTCTTCCTCACGCGCCTGGCCCAGCACCCCGCCACCAGCGTGCAGCTGTTCGTCACGCAATGGCTGCTCGCCCTGCCCGACGAGCCCGCGCCGCAGCGCGCGGCGCGCCTGCAGGAGCTGCAGCCCTACTTCCTGGCCGTGCTCAGCCAGGTGCACCGCGCGCGCGCCAGCAAGACGCGCGTGCTGCATTTCCTGCGCAGCCAGGTGCAGGCGCCCGAGACCGCCGCCGTGGTGGCGGCCATCTTTGCGCGGCAGGTGGTCAGCGCCAGCCATGCCGACCAACCCGACTATGTGGCCGGGCTGCGCGACATCGTGCAGCGCCATCCCCAGCTGGCGCAAAGCTTCATGCAGCCCCTGGCGGCGGAGCGGCGCGGCCAGGCCCCGTCTTCAACCTGAGCGCCGCAACAAGGCACGGAGTCGATCGGACATGGAATTTCGCTATCAGTACTACGGCAGCACGCAGGTCAACGACACGGCGGCCGAGCAGGCCTTCTCCTTCGCGCCCGACCTGCTGCGCCCACCCACGCGCTTCGACGGCCTGCTCCGGCGCGACGGCCCGGCCTACCTGCAGGTGCGCGAAGGGCTGTCCGCGCTGCACAGCGTGGTGGTCAGCGACCTGCGCACGCGCGGCCGCGACAAGACGGCCTACCGCGAATGGCTGCAGGAGCACGAAGCGCAAATGCTGGCCACCTTCATGGCCGACACCGGCGGCGCCCAGGCGCGCGCCAAGGAAATCAGCGCCGAACTCAAGGACCTGCGCGAGACCCGCAACCAGGTGCTCACCCCCTTCTACAAGGCCCAGCGCAAGTACTTCGACTGGCTGTTCGTGGCCAACCGCGATGCCTGGTATGTGCTGGACCCCGTGATCACCGTGCACCCGGACCGGCTGCTGTTCGAGGCCTTCAGCCAGGACGAGTCGAGCTACTGCGCGGTCAGCATCCGGCACGAGGCCTTCGAGCATGCGGGCGAGCGCATCTGCGGCACCACCAACATCGATTACTCGGCCAGCCTCTACGAAGAATTCCAGAAGATCCGCAACTACCGGGACACGCGGCTGACGCTGGACCCGGCCGGCTTTGCCGTGCAGGTGGGCGGCGACCCCGCGCTGCGCGAGGAAAAGATCGACCTGCCCGACAGCTGGCTGCGCGGCTTCGTGCAGGTCTCCAGCGCCATGGCCCTGCCCGCCACCGTGCTGGAGCTGCACCCCATGGACCTGTTCAACATCTGCGCGCGGCTGCGTGCCCGGCGCGAGCGCCACGGCCCGCGCGCGCTGCGCTTCGAGCTGGCGCCGGGACAGCCGCCCACCGTGGTGTTCGAGCCCTGGGAGGAGCGCCTGGCCACCCGGCGCTCGCACGTCGTCAGCGATGCCATGGGCACGGGCGGCGGCACCATCCGCCTGTGGGGGCGCCGCCGCCTGCTCACGCTGGAGCGGCTGATCTCCCAGGCCACGCGCGTGCGCGTGCACCTGCTGGGCAGCGGCATGCCCAGCTTCTGGGTGATCGAGCTGGGCCTGGTCACGGTCACGCTGGGCCTGTCGGGCTGGAGCGCCAACGACTGGGCCGCCAGCGCACGCTTTCACCTGATGGCGCCGCAGGCCGAGGTCACGCCTGCCGATGTCCAGACCGTGGGCCGGCAACTGCAGTCGTGCTGGCAGGCCGGCGCGCAGGATCTGGCCCAGGCCACGGGCCTGTCCACGGCCCAGGTGCACACGGCCATGACACGCTGGATGCAGGCCGGGCGCGCGGTCTACGACCTGGACGCCGGGCGCTACGCCTGGCGCGAGCTGCTGCGCGAGCCGCTGACGGCGCAGCAATTGCAGCCCGCCAACCCCGAGGAGGACAAGGCGCTGGCCCTGGTGCGCGGCAAGGCCATTGCCCCGCCGCGCATCGACCGCAAGGACGGGTTCAGCCGCATCACCGGCCAGATCCCGCGCGCCGACGGCAAGCGCCTGTTCGACACCCAGCTCGAACTCGATGCCGACGAGCGCCTGACCGATGCGCGCTGCAGCTGCAACCACTACCAGCAGTACCGGCTGCGCCAGGGGCCCTGCGAGCACATGATTGCGCTGCGCCTGGTGGCGCAGCCCCAGCTCGATGCCGCCCGCCAGCCGACCGGCCCGCAGATGAAGGCCGCAGGACAAGGAGAAATCGCGTGAACCGCTTCAATTGCTCTACACTGCCACGCGGAGCGACGCGCAGGCTCTTGCAATCCGGGTGGTGTTTCGCCACCCTTGTGAACTGCCGTTTCATGCACCACGGGCGCCGTTTTCACTGTGCCACCCCAGCGACGGTATGCGTTTTCCTGAGTGGCTTACCACAAGCGAAACACGCATACCGTCGCGGGGTGGCGTCGAGCGAACAGCTCCCGTCCCGTGAGCCCTGCGGGCTCTTCGACGAGAAGCGCGTCGCTCCATTTCTTTGCCCGCCGCACAGCGGCCGGGCCCGCCTTGCCTGGGTGGCCGCATGAGCCAGCCGCAACCCACACGCGCCGAGATCTACGAGCGCATCAAGGCATCGAGCAAACAGGAAGTCATCCTCGACGAGATGCAGCGCCTGGGCTTCTGGCCCAAGGGCGAGGGGCAGCCGCAGCTGGCCGCAGCCCACATCCAGCGCGAGGGCGAGCTGCAGCGCGAGCTGGCCGAGCTGCGCCAGCAGATCGCCGTGCGCCAGAACCCCGAGCGCGCATTGCGCCAGATGCGCAAGGAGCGCATGCAAAAGGCGCTGGCCCAGCGCGAGGACACCAAACGCCGCCAGGCCCAGGAGCGCCACGACAAGGCGCTGGCCTGGCATGCGAAGCGGGCCACGCACGTGGGCTATCTGGGCCCCGGCGTCTCCGCTGCCCTGCAGGGGCCGCAGGCCGGTGAGGCACCGCCTGCTGCCGGGGAACGCCGGCAGGCCGACCCGCAAAGGCTGGCCCGGCATGGCCTGCCGGAACTTGCCGATGCGGCGCAGCTGGCCGATGCCATGGGCATCACCGTGGCCGAGCTGCGCTTCCTGGGCTTTCACCGCGAGGTGGCCCGCACCCACCACTACCACTCGTTCACCCTGCCCAAGAAGACCGGCGGCGAGCGGCTGATCTCCGCGCCCATGCCGCGCCTCAAGCGCGCGCAGTACTGGGTGCTGGACAACATCCTCGCCAAGGTGCCCGCGCACGATGCCGCGCACGGCTTCCTGGCCGGCCGCTCCATCGTGAGCAATGCCGCGCCGCATGCGGGCCACGACGTGGTCATCAACCTGGATGTGAAGGACTTCTTTCCCAGCATTGCCTTCGGCCGCATCAAGGGCGTGTTCCGTCATCTGGGCTATGGCGAGGCCATGGCCACCCTCCTGGCCCTGCTGTGCAGCGAAAACCGCGCCCAGGCCTGGCAGGTGGATGGCGAGAAGCTCTTCGTCGGCGGCAAGGCGCGCGAGCGCGTGCTGCCCCAGGGCGCGCCCACCAGCCCCATGCTCACCAACCTGCTGTGCCGCCGCCTGGACCGGCGCCTGCTGGGCCTGGCCAGGCAGCTGGGCTTTGTGTACACGCGCTATGCGGACGACCTGACCTTCTCGGCCTCGGGCGAGGCCGCGCGCGACAACGTGGGCCGGCTGCTGGGCCGCGTGCGCTGGATACTGCGCGACGAAGGCTTCACGCCCCACCCCGACAAGGAGCGCGTGATGCGCAAGGGCCGCCGCCAGGAGGTCACGGGACTGGTGGTGAACGCGGACAAGCCCGGCGTATCGCGCGAGACGCGCAGGCGCCTGCGCGCCGCCCTGCACCGCGCCACGCAGGCCAGCGCCGGCAAGCCGGCGCACTGGCAGGGGCAGGCAGCCCAGCCCTCGCAATTGCTGGGACTGGCGCAGTTCGTGTACCAGGTCGACCCCGTGCAGGGCGGCCCGCTGCTGGGCCAGGCCCGCCAGCTCACGCGCAGCCCCATCGACCGCGCCAACGATGCCCTGCTGCAGGCCAGCCGGCAGGACCGCGCGGCGGCGCGTGCACAGCCGCCCGCAAGCGCACAGTTCCGGCGTCTGGCCGCCAGCGGGCAGGCGCCTGCGCTGGCCAGCGGCAAGACGTGGTGGCAGCCGGCCGAGCCGGCGGCACCCGTGATCGAGAAGACCGACCAGCAGCGGCGCGAACAGCGGCTGCAGGAGCGCGAGGCCGCACGCGCCCAGGCAGCTGCGGCCGCACGGCCGGCCGTGGACACGCCGCAGCAGCAGCCCGCACAGGCGCCGAGCCCCGACGCCCAGGCCCCCGGCCCATCGCCGATGCCCGGCCTGCTGACCTACTGGACGCAGATCGTGATCTGCTTCTTGCTGGGCACGGTGTTCCAGGCACGCCTGATCACGCTGATCGGCATCGTGCTGGTCCTGCTCCTGCGCTACCGGCGCATACGGCGCTGGGATGTCTTTGCCGCTGCGATGGTGGTGGCCGTGCTGCTGGGCCTGGGGCTGCGGCTGTCGTGATGTTCGCGGGGCCGCAGGCCTCAGAGGCCTGCGGCCCCGCCCGCCAAGGGTGCGCTGCGCAGCGCCAGGAAGCGGCGCGGCGAAGTGCCCACCGCCTTGCGGAACATGGTCACGAAGGCGGGTGCGCTCTCGTAGCCCAGGGCATCTGCCACGGTCTGTATGCGCAGCCCCTCGGACAGCTTTTGCAGTGCGGTGAGCACATGCAGCTGGCGGCGCCACTGGTTGACCGTAAGCCCGGTCTCGGCCAGGAACAGCCGCGTCATGCTGCGCTCGCTCATGCCGATGCGCTGGGCCCAGTCGGCCAGCCGTGCCTGCAGCTGCGGCTGCTCGCACAGGGCGTTGGTCATGCGGCGCAGGCGCCGGTCGTGCGGCAGGGGCAGGTGCAGTCCTTCGGGCTGCGCCGCCTGGATCTCGTCGAGCAGCACCTGCATGAGCCGGCCATCGCCGCTGTCGGGCTCGTAGTCCTGCGGCAGGCCCTGCACGCGGTCCAGCAGCGCACTGAGAAAGGGCGAGACGGCCAGCGCATGGCAGGGTCCGGGCACGGGGCGCACGGCCCCTGCCTCGACAAAGACCACGTAGCCGCTGGCCGCACCGCTGCAGCTGACGCGGTGCAGCGTGCCGCCCGGAATCCAGGCGGCGCTGCGCGGCGGCACCACGCAGACGCCCGCATCGGTCTCCAGCGTGATCAGCCCCGCATGGGTGACCATGAGCTGGCTCTTGCGGTGGGCATGGAAGTTCATCCCCCAGTCGCCGGGGCCCGACCGCATGGGCAGGACGATCACGGGACGGTCCACATGATCGGGGTCCCATCTCTCGGGCAGGACTTTGAGCAGGGCGGAATCCACGGCATTCATGGTGTTTCTCTCAGTTCATGTCAATCGGTCATCAATCGGACCCGAGCAGCTCCCGTGCACGCTGCTGCGCCTCCTCGGGGGAGGCCACCAGCAGCATGGGATAGCCCCAGGCCTTGCCGAACATCTGTGCGAAGGCCTCGGCCTCGGCGCGCTTGTGCGCATCGGGCTCGGCGTGGACCAGGGCGCGCACCAGGCTTTTGAGCTCGGGGCGGCGGGCCTTCATCCACAGCACGACCTGCTTGCGCTCCTCGGGCGAGCGCTCCTCCTGGGACATGTCGCCGTCGCTGAAGAAGACAAAGGCCTGGCCGCGGGCCAGCAGGGCCGAGAAGTCTTCCAGCAAGCGGTCCACAGGCACGGCCTTGTCGCGCTCGTAGCCCATGCGGACCAGGGGAAAGCTGCTGCTGTCGATGTACATGGAAACCTCCGGCCGATGCCATTCAATACAAATGAGACCCATTACTGTATGAATGAACGGCAGCTGCGTCATTGCAGCACTCAGCCAAAGAATTTCGCAGTCCGGCCAGGACGCTCGCATGGGCGGTACAGACCCGGTTGCCCTGTTCCTGCGCTTTCGCTCAGAATGGCCGCATTCTTCGAGTTCAAGTGAACTTGAAGTCAAGCCACAAAGGAAAGCCACCATGAAAACCGAGGATGATCCGCTGCTCAGCATCGGCGACGTGGCGCAGCGCAGCGGGGTCAAGGCCTCGGCGCTGCGCTTTTACGAGTCGCTGAACCTGATCGAGTCCGTGCGCAGCGCCAGCGGCCACCGGCGCTACCACCGCTCGTCGCTGCGGCGCATCGCCTTCGTGGTGTTCGCCCAGCGCATAGGCTTCACGCTGGAGGAGATCGCCGAGCAGCTGGCCAAGCTGCCCAGCCGCCATGTCCCCACGGGCGGGGACTGGCAGAAGATGTCGCGGGTCTGGAAGCAGCGGCTGGACGACCGCATAGGCGAGCTGCAGCGGCTCAGCGAGAGCCTGGACCAGTGCATTGGCTGCGGTTGCCTGTCACTGCGCCACTGCGTGCTGCACAACCCCGGCGACCTGTGCGCACAGAACGGCCCCGGGCCACGCCGCTGGCTGGGCGACCCGCCGCCCGTGGCCATGGGCGGGCCCTGCCCGGGCCACTGCCACGACGAAGGCTGATCAGGATGAGCTATGTTCCCAACATGACGAGATTTCCAATTCCGGAGGGCAGCACCTACAAAACCGTGAGTGGGGCTGACGGTAGACAGTACATGGACGGAGTGGGAATCATCGTCGTCAAAGGCCACGGATGGGGCAACGCAATCGGCCATGTGACCCTATGGAACGGCACAGAATGCTCTGACACTTGCCACTTGATGTCGGACCCTGACAACGGCACGTTCGTGCCCGATATGGCATCCATTTGGGTATTGCCATGAAGCCCGCAGTCCTGCTATGGGTCTTGGCTGGTATCGCTTGCGCAACCGTGCAGGCGCAGACGCTCCCGCAAACAAGCAAGTACAGCCAGAAGACCCTTCTGAAGAATTGGGCGCTCAGCATTTGCCTGGCGCAAGTGGCTCAGGACGAGCGCACGGCCAGGGACGCCGGGTCCACCGCCGGAGCCTACCTGGAATTTGGTCAACAAGACTTGGCCGTGTATGACGACCTCCGGGCTCTGGTTGCCAAGTATGTTGCCCTGAAATACGGCGGCTCAGTGCCCTCGGAATTCAACACAATGAAGTGCATTGACCTGTTTCACAGCAAGGAGCTTGACCAGATCACCTCCAAGGCAGTGAAGAGTGTGAAGGTCAGGTAGGCCGGGACACAGAAAGGGCCAGCCAGTCAACGCTGCAAGGCAGAACGCCCATGCAGACGATGAAGATCTGCGGCCCCGGCGCGGCGCCGTGTCAGGTCGGCTTGCGCACGAAGTCCAGCACCGCCTGCAGCATGCGCTGCAGCGTGGGCTGGATCTGTTCGGCGCGCTCGGGAAGGTAGTCGAAGGGCAGGGCTTCCTGCATGTAGCTGCACTGCGTCATCTCCAGCTGCACGGCGTGGATGCCGGCCTCGGGCTGGCCGTAGTGGCGCGTGATGTAGCCGCCCGTGAAGCGGCCGTTGAGTATGGCGGTGTGGCCCGGCGCGGTCTGCGCAATGGCCAGCAGATGCTCGGCCAGCTCCAGCGCGCAGCTCGTGCCCTTGCCGGTGCCCAGGTTCAGGTCGGGCAGCTTGCCTTCGAAGAAACGCGGCAGCACCGAGCGGATGGAGTGCGCGTCCCACAGCGCCACGGTGCCGTGCACGGCCTTGAGGCGGTCCAGTTCGGCGCGCAGCTGTGCATGGTACGGGCCCCAGATGGCTTCGCGGCGCGCGGCGATTTCGGCGTCTGCGGGCACATCGGCCGGGTCGGCGTACAGCGGCGTGTCGTCGAAGGTGTCCACGGGGCACAGGCCGGTGACGCTCTGGCCCGGGTAGAGGCTGGCGCCATCGGGCGGACGGTTCAGGTCCACCACATAGCGCGAATGCGTGGCCACGAGGATGGAGGCGCCCATGGCCTTGGCGAACTCGTACAGGCGCGGCAGGTGCCAGTCGGTGTCGGGCACGTGGCGGGCTTCCTCGGTCAGGCGCGCGGCGATGTCGGGCGGCACATGGGTGCCCGCATGCGGCATGGAGATCAGCAGCGGCGCCGTGCCCTGGTGGAAGACGAAGGGAGGGGGAGCGGTATCGGTCATGGTGTGATTCTGGAACGTTTCTGGCGGATTTTGCGGGCCCATGGCATGCGGGTGCCTCAGGATTGCAGGGTGGCCGTGCGGGCCGCGACAAAGCCATGGGCTGCCGCCTCGTGCAGCGCATGCCGTCCGGCCTGCACGCGGCGCTCGCCGCCCACCCAGAGGCTGTGCAGGGCGCTGCTGCGGTGGCTGCCGAAGACATGGGCCGAGACCATGGCCTGCACCGGCAGGCCGGCCAGTGCCACATGGCCTGCATCCAGCGCCAGGAAGTCGGCCTGCTGGCCCACGGCCAGCCCGGCCACGGGGCGGCCTGCGGCCTGGGCGCCGCCCTGCACGGCGGCGGTCCACAGCGCGGTGCCCACCTGCGGGTCGGGGCCTGCCAGCACATTGCGCTGGCGCAGCGACAGGCGCTGGCTGTATTCGAGCATCAGCAGTTCCTCGGCCGCGTTGACGCAGGCATGGCTGTCCGAGCCCACGCCCCAGGCGCCGCCGTGGCCCAGCCATTGCGGCATGTCGAAGATGCCATCGCCCAGGTTGGCCTCGGTGGTGGGGCAGATGCCGGCCACGGCGCCGCTGCGCGCGGCGCCCGCGTATTCACCGGGCGTCATGTGGGTGGCGTGGACCAGGCACCAGCGTGCGTCCACGGGGGCATGCTCCAGCAGCCATTGCACGGGGCGCTGGCCGCTCCAGGCCAGGCAGTCGTCCACCTCCTGTGTCTGCTCGGCAATGTGGATGTGGACGGGCGCGCGCGCGTCCAGCGCCGACAGGCCCTCCACCGCCACGCGCAGGCTGTCGGGCGGCACGGCGCGCAGCGAGTGCGGCGCCAGGCCCAGGGCCGCGCCCTGGGCACGGGCCTCGGGCAGCAGGCGCTGCAGCAGGGCCAGCATGTTGTCGGTGCTGCGGATGAAGCGCGCCTGGTCGGCGCGCGGTGGCTTGCCGCCGAAGCCGCTGGTCTGGTAGAGCACGGGCAGCAGGGTGATGCCCATGCCGGCCTTGCGCGCGGCGCGCAGCAGGGCCAGGGACAGCGTGGCGTCGTCGGCATAGGGCCGGCCATCCCGGTCGTGGTGCACGTAGTGGAATTCGCAGACCGAGGTGTAGCCGGCCTCCAGCATCTCCACGTACAGCCAGGTGGCGATGGCCTCCAGCGACTCGGGCGTGATGCGCGCGGCAAAGCGGTACATGAGGTCGCGCCAGCTCCAGAAGCTGTCCTGGGCCTCGGCGCGGTATTCGGTCAGGCCCGCAAAGGCGCGCTGGAAGGCATGCGAGTGCAGGTTGGGCATGCCGGGCAGCACGGGGCCGGGCGCGCGCGGCGCGCTGCCTGGCTGTGCGTCGGCCTGTACGGCCTGCAGGCGCCCTGCGCCATCCCAGCGCAGCAGCACATTGCGCGCCCAGCCCGTGGGCAGCAGCGCGTGCTCGGCGAACAGCGTGCGGCTGTCGTGTGTCGGGTCGATGCCGCTCATTGCACGGCCTCCAGGATCTCGGCCAGCGCGCGCACGAAGCGTTCGTTGTCGGCCTCCGTGCCCACGGAGACGCGGATGAAGTGCTCGAAGCCCGGCTCCTTCCAGGGCTTGGTGATGATGCCCCGGACCAGCAGCGCCTCGTTCACGGGGCCGTTGGGACGGCCGATGTCGATGAACAGGAAGTTGGCCGCCGAAGGCGCCATCCGAAGTGCGGGCAGTGCAGGCAGGGCGGCCAGCCGCTGCGCCAGCACATCGCGCAGGCGCACGGTCTCGGCCACGCCGCGCTGCATGAAGCCCTCATCGCCCCAGGCCGCCAGCGCCGCCGCCTGGGCCGCCTGGTTGACGTTGAAGGGCGTGCGCACGCGGTCCAGCAGTTGCACCAGGGCCGCGTCGCTGGCCAGGCCGTAGCCCACGCGCAGGCCCGCCAGTCCCCAGGCCTTGGAGAAGGTGCGCAGCACGATCCAGGGCATGGCGCGGCCGCGCAGCAGGGCCAGCACGTCGGGGTAGCCGTCGGCGTGCAGGGCGTACTCGTAGTAGGCCTCGTCCACCACCAGCAGGGTCTGCGGCGGCGTGGCGTCCAGCAGGCGCACGAAATCGCCGGCGCTGAACATGCAGCCCACGGGATTGGAGGGATTGGCCAGCATGGCGATCTTGGGGCCGCGCGCCAGCGCCTGGCACCAGGCATCGACGTCGAAGCCCAGCGCGGGCGTCAGCTCCAGCAGCTCGACGCGGGCGCCCATCATGCGCGGGTAGATCTCGTGCAGGCCGAAGGCCGGGCGCTGGGTGAGCACGCGGTCGCCGGGCGAGAGAAACGCCTGGCAGAGCATCTGCAGGATGTCCTCGGAGCCATTGCCCACGGCAATGGCCTCGGCCGGCACGCCGGTGCGCGCTGCGATGGCCGCGCGCAGCGCCGTGCATTGCGCATCGGGATAGGTGCCCACATGCAGGGCCAGGTCGGCCAGGGCGCGGGCCACGGCAGGGCTGGCGCCAAAGGGGTTCTCGTTGCTCGCCAGCCGCGCGATCTCGGTGACGCCGTAGCGCGCCCGCACGGCCTCGGAGGACAGGCCTGCGTTGTACGGCGGCAGCGGCGGCACTTCGGGGCGTGCCAGGGTGTGGATCGCGTGGAGGGCGGGAGCGTTCATAGGTCGAATACCTTGCCGGGGTTGAACAGATGCAGGGGGTCCAGCGCCTGCTTGATGGCGCGCATCACGGCCAGTTCGGCCGGCGTGCGGCTGGCGCCGAGATAGGGCTTCTTGTGCAGGCCGATGCCGTGCTCGGCCGAGACGCTGCCGCCGAACTCGCCGACCAGGTGGTACAGCGCGGCCTCTACGCCTTCGCAGTCGCCGTTGGCGGTGGCACCGTCCACCGAGACATGCAGGTTGCCGTCGCCCACATGGCCGAAGAACAGCGAGTGGTGGCCGGGCCAGCGCGCGTCGAACGCGGCGCGGCAGGCATCGGCGAAGCGGCCGATGTCGGCCTGGGGCAGGCTGACGTCGAAGTTGACGGGCGGATGCATGTTCGTGTTGAGCTCGGCCGGCGCCTCGCGCAGCTTCCACAGCTGGCGCGCCTGTGCCACGGACTGGGCGATGACGGCATCGGCCACCTCGCCGGCCTCCATGGCCTCGCCCAGCGCCTCTTCCACGTCGGCGCGCAGCGTGGCCTCGTCCTTGCCGTCCACATCGATCAGGGCCAGCAGCGCATGCGCCTGGCCAAAGGGCGGCTGCAGCTTCTGCCAGCGGATGGAGGCCTGGATGAAGCTGTCCCACATCAGCTCGAAGGCCGCCACGCCGTTGCCAAAGCGCGATTGCATGCGCGCGAGCACGGACAGCGCCGCATCGAAGTCCGGCACGGCCACCAGGGCCGTGGCGCGGGCCTGGGGCGCGGGGCGCAGGCGCAGCAGCACGCGCGTGACGATGCCCAGCGTGCCCTCCGAGCCGATGAAGAACTGCTTGAGATCGTAGCCCGTGGTGTTCTTGAGCATGGGGCGCAGCATGGGCAGCACCGTGCCGTCGGCCAGCACCACCTCCAGGCCCAGCACCTGCTCGCGCATCATGCCGTGCTGCAGCACGCCGTTGCCGCCCGCATTGGTGGCCACGTTGCCGCCGATCTGGCAGCTGCCGCGCGCGCCCAGGTCCACGCCGAAGACCATGCCTGCGGCCACGGCCGCCTCCTGCACGGCCTGCAGCGTGGCGCCGGCCTGCACGGTCATCAGCGCGGTGCGCGCGTTCACGTCCTCGATGGCATTCATGCGCTCCATGGAGACGGCCACGGCACCCGCCACGGGCACGGCCGCGCCGGCCAGGCCCGTGAGCCCGCCCTGGGGCACGACAGGCACGCGGTGGGCCGTGCACAGGCGCATGAGCGCGCTGACCTCGTCGGTGCTGCGCGGGCGCACCAGGGCCAGCGGGCGCTGGGGCGGCGTGCCGCTCCAGTCGGTGTGGTAGCGCTCGGGCACATCGTCGCCGCGCTGCGCCACTTCGGCGCCCAGGGTGGAAATCAATTCATCGAGAAACAGTGCATGGGACATGAGCAGGCTTTCAGTGGCTCCCCTGCCTGCGGGTCCGCACGATGCGGCCCTGGCGCACGATGGTGCAATCAGGCTTGCTGCCGAACCAGTAGGCCAGCTCGGCCGCATGGCGCACGGGCCAGAGCACGAAGTGGGCGGGACGGCCGGCCGCGATCAGTCCATGCTCGTCCTGCAGGCCCAGGGCGCGCGCGGCATGGCGGGTGATGCCCGCCAGGGCCTCGGGCACGGTGAGCCGGAACAGGGTGCAGGCCATGTTGGCCATGAGCAAAAGGCTCAGGCAGGGGGAGGTGCCCGGATTGTGATCGGTAGAGACGGCCATGGGAACGCCCGCGGCGCGCAGGCCCGCGATGGGCGGCATGTGGGTGTCGCGCAGCGTGTAGTAGGCGCCGGGCAGCAGCACGGCCACGGAACCCGCGCCGCGCATGGCGGTGATGCCGGATTCGGACAGGTGCTCGATGTGGTCGCACGACAGCGCGCCATAGCGGGCCGCGAGGGCCGCCCCCTCCATGTTCGACAGCTGCTCGGCATGCAGCTTGACGGGCAGGCCCAGGCGGCGTGCGGCCTGGAAGACCTGCTCGGTCTCGGCCAGCGAGAAGGCGATGCGCTCGCAGAACACATCGACCGCATCGACCAGGCCCTCGGCCGCCAGTGCGGGCAGCATGGTGCCGGCGACCAGGTCGATGTAGTCCTGGCTGCGCCCTGCGTACTCGGGCGGCAGCGCATGCGCGCCCAGGAAGGTGGTGCGCACGGTCACGCCCAGGGCCTGGCCCAGGCGCCGGGCCACGCGCAGCTGCTTGCGCTCGTGCTCCAGCGCCAGGCCGTAGCCCGACTTGATCTCGATGGCGCAGACGCCCTCGTCCAGCAGCTGCTGCAGGCGCGGCAGGGCCTGGGCGAACAGCTCGTCCTCGCTGGCCTCGCGCGTGGCACGCACGCTGGAGACGATGCCGCCGCCGGCGCGTGCCACTTCCTCGTAGCTGGCGCCGTCCAGGCGCATGGCGAATTCGTTGGCGCGCTCGCCGCCATAGACCAGGTGGGTGTGGCAATCGACCAGGCCCGGCGTGGCCAGCATGCCCTGGCCGTCATGGCGCGGCAGGGACGCATATGCGGGCGGCAGGGCCTGCTGCGGCCCCACCCAGGCCACGCGGCCCTGCTGCACCACGATGCAGGCATCCTCCCCGTCACCCACGGCCTGGCCGGCCTCGAACATGTCAGGCGCCAGGCGCAGGTTCTGCCAGCAGCCGTCGGCCGAAGAGGATGGAGCGAGTGCGCAAGCGGATGCAGAAGCGGGTGCGTGGGGCTCGGTCATGGGGGGGGATTCCTTGGATGTCGTGGGTCGTCAGCAGGCTTGCAGCAGCACCTGCACCAGCCGCGCGTCGTCGGTCTGCGGCACCAGATGCTGCGGGTCGGGCTGCTGCACGCTCCACCACAGGCCCTGGCCGGGGATGAGCGCAGCGCCATCCGCCTGCCAGTCGCCCTGCAGCACCATGCACAGGCCGGCGTCGGCGCGGCCGGCGTCGGCAGCGCTGTTCAGCACCTGAACCTGCGCCCGCCACCGGCCGCGCCGCGCCATCACGTTGAAGTCGGTGGAAGTGCCGCCCAGCAGCGAGCAGCCCAGCGCCACATCGCCGGAGAACGCAAACGGCTGCCAGCGCGCGTCCAGCACATGGTCGATGCCTTCGCCGCGCAGGTGCACGCCGTCGCCATCGAGCAGCATGATCTGCCGGTCCACGCCCGCAAAGGCCGAGAACGGGCCGGGCTGGTCAATGGTGGCCACGCTGATGCGCCAGCCAAAGGCCTCCATGCCCGCCCCGGGCGGCCAGCAGGCGATCTCGCGCGTGCTGCCGCCCCCGTTCTTCCAGGGGCTGGCGGCGATCTGGTTCAGGTCGAAACGCTGCATTGCCGTGGTGTCCTGCAAGCGGCTCACTTGACCATGGGCAGGTTCAGCTGATGGCGCTTGGCGGCCGCCACGGCAATGTCGTAGCCCGCATCCGCATGGCGCATCACGCCGGTGGCCGGATCGTTCCAGAGCACGCGGCCCAGGCGGGCGGCGGCCTCGTCCGTGCCGTCGGCCACGATGACCACGCCCGCATGCTGGGAGTAGCCCATGCCCACGCCGCCGCCGTGGTGCAGGCTGACCCAGGTGGCGCCGCCTGCGGTGTTGAGCAGGGCGTTGAGCAGCGGCCAGTCGCTGACGGCGTCCGTGCCGTCCTTCATGGATTCGGTCTCGCGGTTGGGGCTGGCCACGGAGCCGCAGTCCAGGTGGTCGCGGCCGATCACGATGGGGGCCTTGAGTTCGCCGTTCTTCACCATCTCGTTGAAGGCCAGGGCCGCCTTGTGGCGCTCGCCCAGTCCCAGCCAGCAGATGCGCGCGGGCAGGCCCTGGAAGCTGATGCGCTCGCGCGCCATGTCCAGCCAGCGGTGGGTGTGCTTGTTGTCGGGGAACAGTTCCTTGATCTTGGCGTCGGTCTTGTAGATGTCCTCGGGGTCGCCGGACAGGGCCACCCAGCGGAACGGGCCCTTGCCTTCGCAAAACAGCGGCCGGATGTAGGCGGGCACGAAGCCGGGGAAGTCGAAGGCGTTCTTCACGCCCTGGTCCAGGGCCACCTGGCGGATGTTGTTGCCGTAGTCCACCGTGGGAATGCCCATGGCCTGGAAGTCCAGCATGGCCTGCACGTGCTGGGCGCAGCCCTGGGCGGCGGCGGCCTTGAGCTGGGCATGGCGCGACGGGTCGGCCGCAGCGGCACGCCACTCGTCCACGGTCCAGCCCACGGGCAGGTAGCCGTTGATCAGGTCATGGGCCGAGGTCTGGTCGGTCACGATGTCGGGGCGGGCGCCGCCGGCCTTTGCGCGGCGCACCAGCTCGGGCAGGATTTCGGCGGCATTGCCCAGCAGGCCGATGGAGATGGCTTCGCCCGCGGCCGTGTGCTGGGCGATGAGCTCCAGCGCGTGGTCGATGTCGCGCGCCTGCTTGTCCAGGTAGCGCGTGCGCAGGCGGAAGTCGATGCTGCTTTGCTGGCATTCGATGGCCAGCACGCAGGCACCGGCCAGCACGCCGGCCAGGGGCTGGGCACCGCCCATGCCGCCCAGGCCCGCCGTGAGGATCCACTTGCCCGTGAGGTCGTTGTTGTAGTGCTGGCGGCCGGCCTCGACGAAGGTCTCGAACGTGCCCTGCACGATGCCCTGGGCGCCGATGTAGATCCAGCTGCCGGCCGTCATCTGGCCGTACATGAACAGGCCCTTCTGGTCCAGCTCGTTGAAGTGCTCCCAGTTGGCCCACTGGGGCACGAGGTTGGAGTTGGCCAGCAGCACGCGCGGTGCGTTCTCGTGCGTCTTGAACACGCCCACGGGCTTGCCCGACTGGATCAGCAGCGACTCGTCGGCCTCCAGCTTTTTCAGCGACTCCAGGATCTGGTCATAGCACTCCCAGTTGCGCGCCGCGCGGCCGATGCCGCCGTAGACCACCAGGGCCTTGGGGTTCTCGGCCACGTCGGGGTCCAGGTTGTTCTGCAGCATGCGGTAGGCGGCCTCGGCCAGCCAGTTCTTGCAGTGCAGTTCGCTGCCGCGCGGGGCGCGGATGACGCGGCTGGCGTCATAGCGGGGATTGGTGGCAGCCGTGGCAGCGTTGGCGTTGAGGATGGCGTCGTTGGCGTTCATGGCGATCTCCTGGATGCGGGGGGTGAGCGGTTGCGGGGTTCAGGCAGCCTGGTGGCTGGGCAGGTGGCGGACGATGGCCTGGGGCCAGTCCGTGGCAAGCGCCCACTGGCGCATGGTTTCGATGTCGGGTGCCAGGTAGCGGTCACGGTCCAGGTGCGGAACCTGGCTGCGGATCAGCGCGTACTGCGCCTCGATCAGTTCGGAGCTGTTCAGGCTGCGGTCGAAGTCCATGCCCTGGGCGGCGGCCATGGCTTCCACGCCCACGATGACGGCGGTATTGCGCGCCATCTCGCCCAGGCGCCGTGCGCCGTAGGTGGCCATGGAGACATGGTCTTCCTGGTTGGCCGAGGTGGGCAGGCTGGTGACGCTGCTGGGGTGGGCCAGGCACTGGTTCTCGGCAGCCAGGGCGGCGGCCGTGACCTGGGCGATCATGAAGCCCGAGTTCACGCCGCTGTCGGCAATCAGGAAGGCCGGCAGGCCCGACAGGCCGGTGTCCAGCAGCAGGGCCATGCGGCGCTCGGAGATGGCGCCGATCTCGGCCAGGGCCAGGGCGATGATGTCGGCCGCGAAGGCCACGGGCTCGGCGTGGAAGTTGCCGCCCGAGATCACGTCGCCGTTGTCGAAGACCAGCGGGTTGTCCGAGGCGGCGTTGGCCTCGATCACCAGCACGCGGGCCGCATGGCTGAGGTTGTCCAGGCAGGCGCCCATGACCTGGGGCACGCAGCGGATGGAGTACGGGTCCTGCACGCGGCCGCAATGGGGGTGGGAGGTGTCGATGGCGCTGCCGTCCAGCAGCTCGCGCACGGCGGCGGCCACGGCGATTTGGCCAAGCTGGCCGCGCGCCTCGTGGATGCGCGCGTCAAACGGCTTGACCGAGCCCTTGATGGCCTCCAGCGTCAGGCAGCCCGCCACCAGGCCGGCCGCGAACACGCTCTCGCCCTGGAACAGGCCCACCAGGGCCAGCGCCGTGGACACCTGGGTGCCGTTGAGCAGGGCCAGCCCCTCCTTGGGGCCGAGCACGAAGGGCTCCAGGCCCACGTGGCGCATGGCCTCGGTGCCGGACACCACCTGTCCATCGATCTTGGCCTGGCCTTCGCCGATCAGCACGCAGGCCAGGTGCGACAGCGGCGCCAGGTCGCCCGAGGCGCCCACCGAGCCCTTGGCGGGAATCACGGGCAGCACGTCGGCGTTGGCCAGGGCCAGCAGCGCATCGACCAGCTCGGGGCGCACGCCCGAGTGGCCGCGCGCCAGGCTCACGGCCTTGGTGGCCAGCACCAGGCGCACCACGGCGTCGGGCAGCGGATCGCCCGTGCCCACGCTGTGCGACAGCACCAGGTTGCGCTGCAGCTCTGCCAGGCGGTCATGGGCGATCTTGGTGGAGGCCAGCTTGCCGAAGCCGGTGTTGATGCCATAGACGACCTGGTCCTCATCCACGATGTGCTGCACATGGGCCTGGGCGGCGCGCATGCGCTCGTAGGCGGACGCCGCCATGGACAGGCGCACGCCGCCCTGCTGGATGGCCCGCAACTGGGCCAGGCTGACCTGGCCGGGCTGCAGCGTCAGCGCGGTGCCGGGACGGGAGGTGAGGCCGGGAGTCGTGATGGTGTTCATGGTGATGCCCTGTCGGTGTCTGGGAGGGTGTGCCGGGATGGATGTCTATGCCTGTCTATACAATATCAATCGAAGCGGAACAGCGCAATAGCGGGAACCCCGCCTTTCAGGCCTCAGCCGTCGTGCGATCCGCCGTCGGTGCGAAAGCGGCTGCCCAGCCGGTATCGCATGCCCGGATGCACGCAGTGCACCCAGGTCACGGGCGTGCCCAGGTACCAGGTGCGGCGCGTCAGCGTCAGGCAGGGCTGGTCGGCGTCCATCTGCAGCCAGCGCGCCTGCTCGGGCGTGGGCAGCATGGCGTCCACCACATGCTCGATCTGGTCGAAGGGCACGTTGCGCACCAGATACACCGAAGGCTGGATCAGCGAGAAGTCCTGCTCCATGAAGTCCGGCGCCATGCGCGGGTTCACATGGCGATCTTCCAGCTGCACGGGCACGTCGTTCTCGAAATGCACGCCCTGCAGGTGGAACACCGAGCTGCCCGCAGACAGCTGCAGCGAAGCCGCCGCCTCGGGCGAGGCCGACTCGCGGCGCACGCTGATCAGCTCGAAGCGGTGGTCATGCCCGCGCTGGCGGATTTCCTCGGCGATGTTGGCGATGCGCAGCAGCGTGGACTGCGGCTTTTCCTCGGCCACGAAGGAGCCCACGCCGGCCACGCGCACGATCACGCCCTGCTCGGCCAGCTCGCGCAGCGCGCGGTTGGCCGTCATGCGGGCCACGCCGAACTCCTGCACCAGCTCCTGCTCGGACGGCACGCGCTCGCCGGCCGACAGCGAGCCATCGGCGATCTTGCGCAGCACATGGTCCTTGACCTGCTGGTACAGGGCCATGGGCACCTCCGCCGTCGTTGCGGAAAGTCGGGAAGCCGTGGAACGCGAAGACATGGTGTGGGCAGTGGTCATGGAAAAGCGTCAGTGTGCAGCAGCGGCCAGCGACTCTGCGCGAATCTCTTCGGTCAGCCGGGCTTTCAGCTCCATGAACTCGGGCGAGGTCTTGACCGTGTAGTGGCGCGGATGCGGCAGGTTCACGGGGATATCGGCCTTGATGCGGCCCGGGCGCGCGCTGAACACGGCCACGCGGTTGGCCATGAAGATGGCCTCGTCGATGTCGTGGGTGACGAACATCACGGTCTTGCGCTCGGCCTCCCAGATGCCCAGCAGCAGCTCCTGCATGAGCACGCGGGTCTGGTTGTCGAGTGCGCCGAAGGGCTCGTCCATGAGCAGGATCTTGGGATCATTGGCCAGCGCGCGCGCAATGGCCGTGCGCTGCTGCATGCCGCCCGACAGCTGCTTGGGAAAGTGGTTCTCGAAGCCGCGCAGCCCCACCTTGGCGATGAAGTAGTCGCTGCGCTCCTTTTGCAGCGCCTCGCTCACACCCTTCTCGCGCAGGCCGAAGCGAATGTTCTGGGCCACGGTCAGCCACGGAAACAGCGTGTAGCTCTGGAACACCATGCCCCGGTCGGCGCCCGGCCCGTCCACGGTGCGGCCGTCCAGCAGCACCTGGCCCGTGGTCGGGAAATCCAGCCCTGCCGCAATGCGCAGCATGGTGGACTTGCCGCAGCCCGAGGGGCCGAGGATGGTGACGAAGTCGTTCTCGCGGACCTCGAAATCCACAGGCAGCAGGGCCTGCGTGCTCGTGCCCTTGTGGCTGGTGAAGGTGCGCGAAACACCTTGAATAGACAAAAGATTCATCACGATTCTCCAGGGCGCTTGTCAATATTCACGGCGGCTGCAACCGGCGCGACTCACCTCAGAGACACCGAGGAAGGGCCTACGCCGGCCGCGCCGCCCCGCACCGAGGGTGTCGTCCCCCTTCAAGGGGGAAGCGGCGCAGCCGCTCAGGGGGTAGATCCTTTTCACAGGGTGCTCCACTCGAACATGCGACGGTTGACGGTCTTGAAGATGAAATCGGACACCAGGCCGATGAGGCCGATCACGATGATGCCGAAGATGATCTGGCCCGTGTTCAGCAGCGCCTGGCTGTCGGTGATCATGTGGCCGATGCCCGAGGACGAGCCGATCAGCTCGGCCACGATCACATAGGTCCAGGCCCAGCCCAGCACCAGGCGCAGCGTCTCGGCAATGCCGGGCGCGGCGCCCGGAATCAGCACGCGGCGCACCACGCCGGTGTTGGAGGCGCCCAGCGTGTAGGCGGCCTCCACCAGGTCCTTGCGCGCGCCGCCCACGGTGACGGCCACCATCAGCGTGATCTGGAACACCGAGCCGATGAAGATGACCAGCAGCTTCTGCGTCTCGCCCACGCCGGCCCACAGGATCAGCAGCGGGATGAAGGCCGAGGCCGGCAGGTAGCGGCAGAACGAGACGAAGGGCTCGAAGAAGGCCTCGACCGGCTTCCAGGCGCCCATGGCGATGCCCAGGGGCACGGCCACGACCGAGGCCAGGATGAAGCCGCCCATCACGCGCCAGACCGTCATGCCGATGTCTTGCAGGAAGCCGTACTCGGTGAACAGCAGCACGCCCTCGCGCGCCATGGTCATGGGGCTGGCCAGGAAGGTCGGGGAGACGAAGCCGCCCAGCGTCACAGCCGCCCAGACGAGAAAGAACAGCACGAAGAAGGCCACACCCAGCACCCACTTGGCCGTGGGGCTGACGGGCTCCAGCGGCGCCATGCGGCGGCGGCGGACGGGGGCTGGCGCCGCGGCGGGCGCGGGAGCGTGCGGTGTGGCGTGGGTCATGGGCTTGTTAGCCGGCTGGACTGCGGAAGTGGATGCGGCTTGCATGGTCATCCCCTGGCGGGCTTACTGGATGAAGCTGGCGTCGTACATCACGCCATAGTTCTCGGGGATGGAGCGGATGATGCCGGCCTCCTTGAGGATCACGGCCGACTCCTTCATGAAGGGCACCAGCTCGTTGGCGAAGAATTTCTGGTTGGCTTCCTTGTCGGACCACTTCAGGTAGGAGGCCGACTTGCCGAACTGCTCGCCACCCTGCTTGACGGCCGCGCCCATGATCTCGAAGGACTTGGTCTTGTCGGCCTCGATCATGGCCACCGCATCGAAGTACGACTGGGCCAGGGCCTTGGCGGCGGCCGCGTTGGCCTTGAGCCACTTGGGATCGCAGCCCACCGTGTCCATGACCATGGGGTAGTCGATGGTGGTGGCCAGGATCTTGCCCGCGGCCGGGTTGGCGCGGATGGTGGACAGGTAGGGCTCGTAGCTCATGGCCGCATCGTTCTGGCCGGCCACGAAGGCCTGGGCGGCGGGCTGGGGCTCCAGCGAGACGGTCTTCACATCCTTCATGGTCATGCCGTTCTTGTGCAGCATCCAGGCCAAGCCGAAGTACGGCGCCGTGCCCGGCGCGCTCACGGCCACCGTCTTGCCCTTGAGGTCGGCAAAGCCCTTGACGTCATTGCGCACGGCGATGCCGTCGGCACCGTAGGACTTGTCCATCTGGAAGATCTGCACGATGGGCACGCCGTTCGTGTTCCAGGCCACATGCGTCTCGATGGTGGTGGCCGCGCACTGGATGGCGCCCGAGGCCAGGGCCAGGTGGCGGTCCTTCTGCGGAATCATCTTCAGGTCCACCGCCAGGCCGTTCTTCTTGAAGATGCCGGCCTTGTCGGCCAGGGTCAGCGGCGCGAAGCCGGTCCAGCCCGACATGCCCAGGGTGATCTTGGTCTCCTGCGCGGCAGCGGGCTGCAGTGCGGCGGCAAGGCAGAGGGCGGCGGCCAGCAGCCCCAGGGGCAGGCGGCGGAACGTGGGGATCGAACTCATGTGGCACTCCTCGGTCGGGAAAGCAAGTTGGCGATGGCAGTTTCGGGGTCCGCAGGCAGACCAGTGCGGGAGCCCGAAGTGTGTTTTTGCCGACCGGACATGTATATACAGGATTACCCGGCAAACCGGTGATGGAGCGAGCATCCTGCATCTACCTGCGATCAACACGGAGAGCAACAGCAAATGCCGTGCCAACCAAGCTTGTCCATACAACCTGGGGAAAATCCCGGGTAACAGCTCACCACCGTGGTGCATGCCACGGGGCTGCGCGCCGCTACGGTGCAATCACGGCACGTGCCACCTTCAAGAACGGTGCAATCAGCGGCGAGGCATTGCCCGCCGGCACGGCCAGCACCACGCCCTGGGGGGCCACGCGGCCCCGGATGCGGCGGCAGGCCAGGCGCTGGCCATCGTGGGCGCGGTCCACCACCGGCCGCGTGGTCAGCACGCTCAGGCCGTGGCCATTGGCCACCATGGAGCGCAGCATTTCGATGGAGGCGAACTCATGGGCCACCAGCGGCGTCACGCCGGCCTCGCGGAACAGCGACAGGAAATACTCACGGCTATGCGGCAGATTGATCAGCACCAGCGGGTAGCGGGCCACCTCGGCCAGCCCCACGCTGGTCCTGGCCGCCAGCGCATGGCGCTGCGGCAGCAGCACATAGGGCGGCAGCGCCGCCACGGGCAGCAGCTCCATGCGGGGACGCGCCAGGCCCGTGTCGTACTGCAGGGCCGCATCGAGCTCGCCGCGCTCCACCTGTTGCGTGAGCGAGGCGATGTCGCCCTCCACCAGCTCCAGCGCAATGCCGGGGTGCAGGCGCTGCATCTGCGCCAGCAGGGCCGGCACCCAGCGCGCGCCCAGCGTGCTCAGAAAGCCCAGGCGCAGCACGCCCGCCATCGCCGCCGTGCGCGGCCCCTGCAGGCTGCGTGCGCCGTCCAGCAGCGCCTGGGCCTCGCGGCTGCGCACCGCGCCCGCCGCCGTGAGATCCAGCCCCCTGGCATGGCGGCGCACGAACAGTGCCTCGCCCCACAGCGCCTCCAGGTCGGCAATCGCCTTGGAGATGGACGGCTGGGACACGCCGATGGCCTCGGCCGCGCGCGCAGTGCTGCCATGGCGTGCGGCGGCCACGAAATACTCCAGCTGGCGCAGGCTGATATGGATCATCTTTTTGAATGCATTGCATCAGGATTGAATATTTTCCATTGATTCAATCACGCGCCAGCATGCAGCCATAGACCACCCGTCCAAGGCTGCCCCCATGACCGAGTCCACCCCCCTCACCGCCCGCCCGCTGGACGGCGTGCGCATCCTCGACTTCACGCGCGTGCTGGCCGGGCCGCTGTCCACGGCCCTGCTGGCCGACCTGGGCGCCGAGGTCGTCAAGATCGAGCCGCCGCAGGGCGACGACTACCGCGCCATCGGCCCCATGAACAACGGCGAAAGCGCGCTGTTCACGGTGATGAACCGCAACAAGCAAAGCCTGGTGCTGGACCTCAAGCACCCCGAGGCCGTGGCTCTGGTCCACGAGATGGCGGCCCAGGCCGACGTGGTGGTGGAGAACTTCCGGCCCGGCGTGGCCGAGCGCCTGGGCATAGGCGCAAGCCAGTTGCGGGCGCTCAATCCGCGCCTGGTCTATGTCAGCGTCTCGGGCTTCGGGCAGACCGGGCCGCTGGCCCACCGGCCGGCCTACGACATCATCGTGCAGGCCATGAGCGGCCTCATGGAGGCCACGGGCGAGCCCGATGGCGCGCCCACCGTGGTGGGCGAGGCCGTCAGCGACGTGGTGGCCGGCCTGTTCGCCTCCTGGGCCACGCTGGCCGCGCTGCTGCAGGCGCGCGCCACCGGGCAGGGCCAGCAGGTGGACGTGGCCATGTTCGACACCACGCTGAGCTTTCTGGCCACCTCGGTGGCGCGCTACCTGTTCACGGGCCGGCCCGCGCGCCGCGTAGGCAACCGCCATCCGCTGTCCGCGCCGTTCGGCGTGTACCGCGCAGGCGACGGCCACTTCGCGCTGGCGGTGCTCAACAACAAGCTGTTCGCCGCCGCCCTGCAGGCCATGGAACTGGGCAGCCTGGCCGGCGACCCGCGCTTTGCCAGCGATGAATCACGCTCGGCCCACGAACCCGCGCTGCGCGAGGCCATCGAGGCCTGGGCCGGCCGGCATGAAGTGGCGCAGGTGGTGGCCGCGCTGGATGCGGCGGGCGTGCCCGCCGCCCCCATCTGGAACATTGCCCAGGCGCTGGAGTCGCCCCAGAGCCAGGCGCGCGGCCTGCTTGGCGCGGTGCAGGACCCGCGCCTGCCCGGCCTGCGCCTGCCCACCCAGCCCGTGCATTTCAGCGGCGCCGCGCCCAACCGCGCCGAGCGCGCACCGGCCCTGGGCGAGCACACCGACGCCCTGCTCTCGCAGTGGCTGGGCCGGGGCGCCGAAGCCATTGCCGCGCTGCGCGCATCCGGTGCCCTGGGCACTGCAGGCGCGGTCCCCTCTTTCCCATCACATTGAGCGAACCTCCATGAACTTTCAACGACTGGGCACCACCGCCGACGACCACGCCATTGCCGATGCCGTGGCCCGCTTTGCCGACGACGCACTCGCCCCGCTGGCGCAGCGCATGGACGAAGAGGCACTGTCCGCCACCTGCCATGTGCCGGGCCTGTCGGCCCTGGGCGTGATGGGCATGAACCTGCCCGAGGCCCTGGGCGGCCCCGGCGTCACGCCCACGGCCATGCTGCTGTCCCTGGTGGCCATCTCGCGCGCCTGCGCGGCCACCTCGTCCATGATCGGCGCCCACTACCTGGGCACGGACGCCGTGCTCATCGGCGGCGACGACGCCCAGCGCCAGCAGTGGCTGCCGCGCTGCGCCAGCGGCGAATGGCTGGCGGCCTTTGCGCTGACCGAGCCGCGCGGCGGCTCCCACCCGGCCGACATGCGCACGCGCGCCGTGCGCGATGGGGACGATTATCTGATCACGGGCGTCAAGCACTTCATCTCCAACGCCGCCGAGGCACGCTTCATGGTGGTCTTCGCCAAGACCGACATGGAGGCCGGCGCGCGCGGCGTCAGCGCCTTCATCGTGCCGCGCGATCTGCCCGGCATCCAGGTCTCGGCGCCCGAAAAACTCATGGGCATCCGCGGCGGCCATGCCTTCGAGGTCTCGCTGGACGGCGTGCGCGTGCCTGCCAGCCACCGGCTGGGCGCCGAGGGCACAGGCTTCAAGACGGCGATGAAGGTGCTGGACAACAGCCGCCTGGACGTGGCGGCCACCGCCCTGGGCGTGGCCGAGGCCGCCCTGGCCGCCGCCGCGCAATGGGCCAATCAGCGCCTGGTCGGCGGCGAGCCACTGGCCACCAAACAGGGCATCCAGTGGAAGCTGGCAGACATGAAGCTGCGCCTGGAGGCATCGTGGGCACTGACGATGCAGGCCCTGGCCTTGCGCCAGGCCGGCCAGCCCTTCACCCAGCACTCGGCCATGGCCAAGCTCCATGCGTCCGAAATGGTGGGCTTCGTCACCGACGAGGCCCTGCAGATCCACGGCGGCTACGGCTACACGCGCGAAATGCCGCTGGAGCGCCTGGTGCGCGATGCGCGCATCCTGCGCATCTACGAAGGCTCGTCCGAAGTGCAGCGCAGCATCATTGCGCGTGGGGTGCTGGGCGGCAGCTGAATGCAGCAGCGGGTGGCTAGGAGAAATCTGAAAATGGCACCCTCGCGCCCGGAAAAGGCCGTTGATGCAGAGCGGCTCAAACCCCAGGTCTTCCCTGGACCTTGCGAGGGGGCGCAAAATGGCGGCTGTTGCGGCCTTCGGGCCGCAGCGCATTTTTTGCGGGAAGCGCCCGCATCCCGCTCCCTCCCGCGCCAGCCGCCTCTGCCGAAAGAAGTCCCCGTTGTCCGCCGCGCATTCCGTCCTGCAAGCCGTGTTCGGCTACGAACAATTCCGCGGTCCGCAGGAAGCCATCGTCTCGCACGTGGTCGCCGGCGGCGATGCGCTGGTGCTCATGCCCACGGGTGGCGGCAAGTCGCTGTGCTACCAGGTGCCGGCCATCGTGCGCCAGCAGCAGGGCCACGGCGTGGCGGTGGTGGTGTCGCCGCTGATCGCGCTCATGCACGACCAGGTGGGCGCGCTGCACGAGGCCGGTGTCAGCGCCGCCTACCTGAACTCCACGCTGTCCTATGACGAGACGCAGGAAGTCGAATGGCGCCTGCAAAGCGGCGACATCACCTTGCTGTATGCCGCGCCCGAGCGCCTGAACACGCCGCGCTTCCTGGGCCTGCTCGACGACCTGCATGCCCAGGGCAAGCTGTCGCTGTTCGCCATCGACGAGGCCCACTGCGTGAGCCAGTGGGGCCATGACTTCCGGCCCGAGTACCGCGCGCTGAGCGTGCTGCACGAGCGCTATGCGGGCGTGCCGCGCATTGCGCTCACGGCCACGGCCGATGCACTCACGCGCGCCGACATCGTCGAGCGGCTGCAGCTGGAGAGCGCGCGGCACTTCGTCAGCAGCTTCGACCGCCCCAACATCCGCTACCGCATCGCCGAGAAGAAGGACGTCAGCAACCAGCTGCTGCGCTTCATAGAGCGCGAGCACGAGGGCGAGGCCGGCGTGGTCTATTGCCAGTCGCGCAAGCGCGTGGAGGAGCTGGCCCAGACGCTGAGCCAGGCCGGCGTGCCCGCCCTGCCCTACCACGCGGGCCTGCCCTTCGAGACGCGCCAGCTGCACCAGGACCGCTTTCTGCGCGAGGACGGCATCGTCATCGTCGCCACCATCGCCTTCGGCATGGGCATCAACAAGCCCGACGTGCGCTTCGTGGCCCACGTGGACATGCCCAAGAACATCGAGGGCTACTACCAGGAAACCGGCCGCGCAGGCCGCGACGGGCTGCCCGCCGATGCCTGGATGGCCTACGGCCTGTCCGACGTGGTCAACCAGCGCCGCATGATCGACGAAAGCCCGGCCGAGGACACCTTCAAGCAGGTCATGCGCGGCAAGCTCGATGCCCTGCTGGGCCTGGCCGAGGCCACGGACTGCCGCCGCGTGCGGCTGCTGGCCTACTTCGGCGAGCAGTACGGCCTGGGCGCACCGGGAGAAGACGCAGAGACGGACCTTGAAGGCCGGCCTCTGCAGCGCGTGGCAAAGACCGCGTGCGGCAACTGCGACAACTGCATGGAGCCCCCGGCCCTGTGGGATGGCACGGACGCCGCGCGCAAGCTGCTGTCCACCATCTACCGCGTGCACGAGGCCAGCCAGCTGACCTTTGGCGCGGGCCACATCATGGACGTGCTGCGCGGCAAGGACACCGAGAAGGTGCGCCAGTACGGCCACGACAAGATCTCCACCTTCGGCCTGGGCAAGGACTACAGCGAGCCCCAGCTGCGCGGCGTGATGCGCCAGCTGCTGGCCACGGGCGCCCTGGGCCTGCACAAGATCACCAGCGAGAACAGCGGCCACAGCTTCGACACGCTGTGCCTGGCCGATGGCTCGCGCGACGTGCTGCGCGGCAATGTCCCCGTGCAGCTGCGCGAGGCCGTGGCCGCGCCGCGCACGCGCACCTCCAAGCGCGCCACCCAGCCCAACGCGGCCGCCGCCAGCCTGGGCCCCGACGCCCAGGTGCGCTTCATCAACCTCAAGGCCTGGCGCGCCGAGGTCGCGCGCGAACACAACCTGCCGGCCTATGTGATCTTCCACGACGCCACGCTGGCAGCCATCGCCGAGCGCAACCCCGCATCGCTGGACGACCTGCAAGGCATCAGCGGCATGGGCGCCAAGAAGCTCGACGCCTACGGCGCCGAGGTGCTGCGGGTGGTGGCCACGGGCTGAGTGAGCTTCAGGGCGCCACCGTGATGCCGGCTGCGTGCGCACGGCGTGCAGGCCGCACGACGATCTCGACCTGCTGGTCCAGCGACACCAGCGCCTGCATCAGGCGCTCCAGAGAGATGTTCTGCAGCTTGTAGCGCCGGACCTGGGAAATCTTGGGCTGCGTCATGCCCGTGATGCCTGCAGCCTCGGTCTGACTGAGCCCGCGCTTGTCCATCAGCTCGTTGAGCTTCATGGCCAGCACGGTTTTGGCCGACAGTTCCTGTGCGTCCTCGAAGCCCAGATCGACCAGCACATTGGCTGTTCCCTGCGAAGAATCCTGGCGATGCATCATGTTCTCCCGCCCGCTCCATAGCGGGCCAGTACGGACTTCAAACGCTTCTCGATCAGATCCACGTCGGGCTGCGGCGTGGCAATGCCGGATTTTGATTTTTTCTGAAACGCATGGAGCACATGGACGGCGTCGCCGATACGGACACTGTAGACGGCACGGAAAGCGTCTCCCCTGTGGTCTTCGACCAACTCATATACGCCTGGGCCCAGCCCTTTCCACGGCTTGGCCGAGTTCGGCATGCCGCCCAACTGGACAACGAACAGCGCCACGCCCATATCCTTCTGAACGCCGATGGGGAAGTCCTTGAAGTCCTTCTTCGATGAGCCTTCCCAGTACAGCAGTTTGCGTTGGTTCGTCATGAATTATATCCGTTCAGATATAAATTTCTCCATGCTTGCATCCAGCAAAAAGAAGAGCCCGCATCAGCGGGCTCTCTTCATCACTGCGCCAGCACCCTGAAGGTCAGCGTGTAGTTGTTGCCGTACTGCGGCGCGGCGGCGCCGGCGGGGGCGTCGGCGCGGTAGCGCACCAGGGCCAGGTAGATGCCGGACTTGGGCAGGGCGTAGGAGATGCGGCCCTCGCCATCGGTGGTCAGCGCGTCCACGCTGTGCTGGCTGGCCAGGTCCATGGCCGAGCGGAAGATTTCCACCTTCTGCGCGGCCAGCGGCTTGCCGTCGTATTGCACGGTGAAGTCGAACTTCTCGCCCGCGAACAGGTCGGCAGGATGCGTGACGGGCACGATCTCCAGGCCCTTGCCTGAGGGCGCGAGCGCGGCCCGGCTGGGCTTGCCCACCGTGATGTAGGTCTCGGAGACCGACAGCGACTGGTAGTGGCTCAGCAGCTTGGCATCGGCCGGCGTGGGCGTGGCGGGATCACGCGCGGTCTCCACCTTGCCGTTGCGCTCCCACGAACGGAAGACGGCGCCCAGGCGCTGGCCGGTGCTCACGCGGTAGGTGCCCTTCTCGTCGGGCAGTTGGTGCTCGGCCACGGTGCGGGTCTTGAACTGGCGCACATCGGCCACGGGCGTGACCGAGCCGTCGGGCGCCGTCACGGTGAAGCGCGTTTCGCCAAAAGCCACTTCGGGGATGAAGAACTTGTCGGCGAAGCTGGCGTCCACGCTGATGACGGCCCGGGGCGAAGCCTCGAAGCTGGTGGGCAGCAGGTAGGGCGTGTGGGCCTGGGCGGAGATGCACACGGCCGACAGCAGCGGCAGCCACCAGGCCAATCGCTTGGATGGGGTTTTGGCCATGTCCGCTCAGGGCTTCTTGACGTCGTTCTTGTCCACGACGCCATCGGCATTGACGTCGGCTTCCTTGAAGCTGCGTTCGGCGATGGCCATGTCTTCTTCCACGGTGTATTTGCCGTCGCGGTTCCTGTCCACGATGCCGAAGCGCACATGGGCCTGCTTCATGGACTGGGCATAGCGCTCGTCGGGCTGGCGGCCCGCGTACTGCTGCTTGAGGCGGGCCTCGAACTCGTCCACGTACTCCTTCTCGCTGAGCCAGCCGTCGCCATTGGTGTCGCCGGCCAGGAAGCGCTGCTTGCGCACGGTGTCGTACTCCTGGCGCGTGACCACGCCATCACGGTTGGCGTCGTAGCTGCCCATGAAGGCAGACTGGCCATGCCCGCCCGCAGGCTGGGCCGGGCCGCTGGCGGACGGTGCCGTGGGCGATGCGCAGGCGGTGAGCAGGGCCGCCAGGCCGGCAGCGGCCAGCATGCGGTGGGACAGAGAGAACTCGATCATGAAACGACTCCTGAAGTAGGCAGATACAGCGGCGGCTGCGATGGTGGTGGAGGCTTTCCGGCCGACACCGCCGCTGTAGGGAAGGCCGGCCGGCCCCTGGAGAAACTCCTCGGATCCGCGCCACGCGGCAAGTGAAGGTGGCGTGGATGCAATGGCATGGTGCGTAGGGTGCTCAGAACGCAACGTTCATGGACACGGCGAAGGTGCGGCCCGGGTTGCTCAGCAGCTCGATGTCGCGGCGGTCGCGCGCCACGCCGGGCTGCAGGCTGCGGGTGCTGGAATAGTCCCAGTAGCGCTTGTCGCCCAGGTTGTAGATGCCGGCGTTCAGGCGCACGTTCTTTGCGACCTGCCAGTAGCCGGCCAGGTCGAAGATGGCATAGCCGGGCACGCGGAACAGCTCGGTGGTCGAGTCCGTCAGGCCGGTGCCCGCGTTCTGGTAGCTGTCGCGGTTGGTGGCCACGGCCTGCTTGCCCGCGACGAAGGTGCCGGTCAGGTTCAGGCCCCATTGCCGGGCCGGTGCGTCATAGCCCACGCCGACGATGGCCTTGCGCGGCAGCACGCTGTCCAGCGGCACATCCTTGTCGCCTGCGTAGTAGGACTTGGAGGTGCCGCGGCTGATGCCCAGCGCCCAGGTGGAGTACAGGCCCCTGGCGGCGGGCATCCACTGGCCGTGGTCCAGGCGCGCGCTGGCCTCGAAGCCGTAGATCTTTGCGCTGTCGCGGTTCTCGGCCTGGTAGATGGTGCCGATGTGGGCGGGCACGTTGACGAACAGGTCGGGACGGCCCGCGCGCAGGTAGCGCGTGTAGGCGATGAAGTCGGAGTACCTGGTATAGAAGACCGAGCTGTTGAAGGTCACGCCCGGCGTGGGCGAACCCTTCAGGCCGAAGTCGAAGGCATTGCTGCTTTCCTCCTTCAGGTTGGGGTTGCCGACCAGCGCGTACTGGTTGCCGGTGTTGTAGTTGCTGGCCATGTTCCACGAGCCGAAGATCTCGCCGGCAGAGGGCGCGCGCCCGCTGCGCTTGAACTGGGCATAGGCGCTGAACGTGGGCGTGAGGTCATAGACCAGGGCCAGGCTGGGGCTGAGGATGGTGTTGCCACGCGTGCCGCCGTAGAGCTTCTGGACATCGGCGGGCGTGAGCACGCCCGAGACGAAGTTGTCCAGGTCGCGTGTCTTGATCTCCACGCGGTCCACGCGCAGCGCGGGAATCAGCGCCAGGCGGCGGCCACCGGCCTGGAAGCTGATCTCGTCCTGCAGGAAGGCGCCGTAGCGGCGGGTGGTGGTGTCGGGCTGGGGCTTCATGTTGCCGGACACGGCCCAGGGGCGCTCCGTGTCCTGGGTCGAGGCATTGACGCCAAAGCTCAGGCGGTGGCGGTCGATGCGCTTGTCGCCCGTGCTCGAGAAACCCCAGGTGCGCGTCTCATTGCCGGAGACGTTGTGCACCTTGGCGCCCGTGGCCAGCGTGGTGGTGTCGGTGACGTCGTTGGTGTCCGTGTTCTGGAAGTACAGCCGCGTGTCCAGCTGGTCCACCCAGGCGCCGGCCGGTGTCCACAGGTGCTGCAGCTGCAGCGTGTTGCGACTGGTGTCGCTGTTCTGGCGCGAGCTTTCGGTGATGCTGGTGTTGGTGGTGTCCCAGCCGTGGAAGGAGGTGTCGTTCTTGCGGCGGTACAGGTCGGCCGACAGCACCAGGCGGTGGGCCGGGTTGATGCGCAGGCCGCCCTTGAGCAGCAGCGCGTTGGAGTTCCAGTCGTCGGGATAGCTGTTGACGATGGCGCTGTGGTTGCGCGTCTCGTGGCCGTCGCGGCGCGAGTAGGCGATCAGGCCGTCGAGGTCGCCCGAGCGGCCAGCGGCCGTGAAGCTCTCGTTCCAGGAGCGGTCGGCCGTGTCGTGGCCGATCTTGCCGCCCAGGTAGGAGGTCTTGCCGCCCACCAGGTAGTCCTCGGCGGACTTGGTGCGAAAGCCCACCGAGCCGCCGATGCCACCGGCCGCGCGCCGCGCCGTGGTGGTGCCGGAGAGGATGTCCACGGCCGAGAACATCTCGGGGTCGATGAAGTCGCGGCCCACGCCGAAGGTGTTGGCGCCGACACGGCTCACATAGGGGCGCGTGGTGGCGTCGGGCATCTCGACGCCGTCCACATCCATGCCGATGCGATTGCCCTCGATGCCGCGGATGTTGTAGCCCGTGGTGCCCGAACGGTCGAAGCTGCTGCGGTTGCGGCTGGTGCCCGAGGCCGTGCCGGGCGCTGAGACCAGCGGCTGGTAGCGCACCACATCGGCCATGCTGCCGGCCTGCTCCAGCGCCGGGCCGCTGACGGTGGTGGAGGCGCCGGGCGTGCGCTGCACGGGCTCGGCTGCATCGACCACATCGACCTGGGCCAGCGCCTTGGTGGGAGCCTGTGCCATCAGCCGGGCCTCATCGTCCGCAGTCTGCACATGCGTCTGCGTCTGCGTCTGCGTCCGCGTCTGTGCCCAGGCGCCGGGCACGGCCAGACCGATCACGGCGGCCTGCACGGCCACGGCCAGCAGGCTGGGCCGCAATGCCGGCGTACGCGAGGGATTGCGGGAGAGGGAGAGGAAAGACGAACGCGAAGACACAGCCATGGCGGGAATCGGGGAAAGAGGGTTGCTGGCTAGCTGCCGACCTGTCCGCGGAGTGCTCTTGCGAGACCATTGCTCCCCCCGTGTGTGATTGTTCCTGCTGGCTTTCCGCGATTCTCCCATCAATTGATAATGATTATCATTTGTTTTGTCTCATTTACGTCACAGGGGCCGATCCAGGCTCCGCGCGGGCCTCCTCCACAAACCCCACACAAAGACTCGACAGCGCAGCAAGATTGCCCGCTCACACTGCGGCGGCTGAATATCTGGAGCCCTTTGCTGTGATCAATAACGCCCAACTTCTGGCCGACGAAGCCAAGTACTGCTCGTTCGGGGATACCGTCCACTACGTCAACCCGCCCAAGATTTTCTCGGGGTGCGAAGGCAGCTACATGTACGACGAGGCCGGCACGCCCTACCTTGATCTGCAGATGTGGTATTCGGCCGTGAACTTCGGCTACAAGAACAAGCGCCTCGAGCAGAAGATGATCGAGCAGCTGCAGACCCTGCCCCAGGTCGCCAGCCAATACCTGCACCCCACCAAGATCGAACTGGCCAAGTTCATCGCCCAGGATGCGGAGCGCAAGTGGGGCCATGCCGGCCGCGTGCACTTCAACGTGGGCGGCGCCCAGGCCATCGAGGACTCGCTCAAGGTCGTGCGCAATGCCAGCGGCGGCAAGAGCCTGATGTTCGCCTTCGAGGGCGGCTACCACGGCCGCACGCTGGGCGCCTCCAGCATCACCTCCAGCTACCGCTACCGCCGCCGCTACGGCCACTTCGGCGACCGCGCGCAGTTCATCCCCTTCCCCTACCCGTTCCGCCGCCCCAAGGGCATGACGTCCGAGGAGTATGCGGACTCCATCGTCCGGGAATTCGCGCGCAAGTTCGAGAACGAGTACCACGCCATCTGGGACCCCAAGACCAACCAGTGCGAGTACGCGGCCTTCTACGTGGAACCCATCCAGGGCACGGGCGGCTACGTCGTGCCGCCGCCCAATTTCTTCAAGGGCCTCAAGAAGGTGCTGGACGACCACGGCGTGCTGATGGTGGTCGATGAAATCCAGATGGGCTTCTGGCGCACCGGCACGCTGTGGTCGGTGGAGAACTTCGGCGTCAAGCCCGACGTGCTGGTCTTTGCCAAGGCGCTGACCAACGGCCTCAACGCCCTGTCGGGCCTGTGGGCGCGCGAGGAGCTGATCAACCCCACCATCTTCCCGCCGGGATCGACGCACTCCACCTTCGCCTCCAACCCGCTGGGCACGGCCCTGGGCCTGGAAGTCATGAAGATGACCCACGAGATGGACTTCGGCCGCCAGGTGCGCGAATCGGGCGCCTACTTCCTCGAAGGCCTCAAGGAGCTGCAAAAGCGCCACAAGGAAATCGGCGATGTGGACGGCCTGGGCCTGGCGCTGCGCGCCGAGATCTGCACCGAAGACGGCTTCACGCCCAACAAGGCGCTGCTGGACAAGATGGTGGACATCGGCCTCGAAGGCGGCCTGGAATACCAGGGCCAGAAACGCGGCCTGGTGCTGGACGTGGGCGGCTACTACAAGAACGTGATCACCTTCGCACCCTCGCTGATGATCTCGCGCCCCGAGATCGACGAAGCCATGGTCCTGCTGGACCAGTTGCTCACGAAAGCCAAGGCGGCCTGAAGGCGCGATGCCCGCAGAGCGCCTGCACAACCAGCTCGAACCCCCAGGCCTGCTCGCGCAGTTCGCGGCCCATCCTCCCGAGGGCTTTGCACTGCTGCAGGACTGGCCGGCGCCGGCCTTCACGGCGCCCTTCGATCTTCTGACCACGGCGGACGACGCGCTCAAGGCGCGTCTTTTGTCGTTGCCCGGTGGCGGCTGGCTGTCGCGCCGGCTGCGCCTGTCCACCGACTTCGTGGGCACCACGGTCAGCGAGTACGCCGTGCTGCCCATGGGCATCCCTGCCGCCCAGCAGGCTGCCGCGCTGCGTGCGCGCGCAGGCCGGCGCATGCTGACCATCGTCAAGGACCTGCCCCAGGATTCACCGCTGCTGCCGGACGCCGACAACGCCCACGCACGGGCGCTGGCGCAGGCGCTGGCCGATGCGGGCTTCATCCTGGTCGAAGGCCAGGCCCTGGCCCATGTACCCATCGACTTCTCCAGCCTGGACGAATACCTTGCACGCCTGTCCAGGAGCCGCCGCCAGAACCTGCGCCGCAAGCTCAGGAGCCGCGCGCAGCTGCACGTGCAGCGCATTCCCACGGGCGCGGCCTTTGCCGATGACGCCTGCGTCGATGCCTACTACGCGCTGTTCGATGCGGTGTATGCGCAAAGCGAGATCCACTTCGACAGGCTCACGCGCGATTTCTTCGCGGCCCTGCTGCGCGATGCAGGCAACGGCGGCACCGTGTTCGAGTACCGCGCGCTGCAGGACGACGGCACGCCCGGCGCGCTGCTGGGCTGGAACCTGTGCTTCGAGCACGGCGGCAAGCTGATCGACAAGTACATCGGCCTGTCCTACCCGGCCGCGCGCGAGGCCAATCTCTACTTCGTGAGCTGGATGGTCAACCTTGAATACGCCATCGAACGCGGCCTGAGCCACTACGTGGCCGGCTGGACCGACCCCGAGGTCAAGGCCCAGCTGGGCGCCAGCTTCACCTTCACGCAGCATGCGGTCTTCATCCGCAATCCGCTGCTGCGCGCACTGGGCCGGCGCTTTGCCGGCCACTTCGAAAGCGATCGCCAATGGAGCGAACAGAACTGAATGCCCAGCCGGTCGTGCTGGATGTGGATGGCTCGGTGGGGACCTTGCCCGGCGAGCTGCGCCTGCCGCTGCAGGACTGGCAGGAGCAGGTGCGCTTTGGCTGCGGCCTGCGCCGCTTTGCGCAGTTCCGCGCGGCGCTCGACGCGCAACTGCCCGCCGCGCATGGCACGGCCCTCATGGGCAGTGGCGACTTCCACCACCTGAGCTGGCCGCTGATCGAGCGCTGCATCACCGCCCAGGCCCTGTCCGCAGGCCGGCCGCTGCGCGTGGTCGTGCTGGACAACCACCCCGACAACATGCGCTTTCCCTGGGGCGTGCACTGCGGCTCCTGGGTGCGGCGCGTGGCCCTGCATCCGGCCGTCTCGCATGTGCATGTGGCCGGCATCACCTCCGGCGACATCGGCCGCGCGCACGCCTGGGAGAACTACCTCACGCCGCTGCGCGCCGGCCGCCTGAGCTACTGGAGCGCGGGCGTGGACACGGGCTGGGCGCGCCGCCTGGGCGTGGATGCCGCCTTTCGCGGCTTTGCCAGCGTGGCCGACCTGTCGCGCACGCTGGCGCGCATGCTGCGCGAGCAGGCCCAGCCCACCTACCTGAGCATCGACAAGGACGTGTTTGCGCCCGAGGTGGTGCGCACCAACTGGGACCAGGGCCGCATGCAGGAAGGCGAGGCCCTGGACATCATCGGCGCGCTGGCCGGCCAGATCGTGGGCAGCGACATCACGGGCGATGTGTCCTCCTGGCGCTACACGACCTGGTGGAAGCGCTGGATGAGCGCCGGAGACGGCCAGGACACGCAGATCGACGCGCAGACGCTGGCCACCTGGCAACTGGGCCAGCATGCCTTCAACGAACGGCTGGTCGAATACATCCAGACCTGCACCAGCCCCTAGGATCCGTCCACACCCCGCATACCCCACGTCCGCGCACCGCGGCCGACCGCAAGACAGGAGGCAACCCCATGATCGACCGGCTGACCGAAAGACTGCTGCAGCGCAGTTTCACACCCCTGGTGCGCGAGGGATTGCTCGAAATCTGCCTGCCCTGGGGGCGCATGCTCGCCTTCGGCGACGGCGGCCAGCCGCAGGCTCGCATCCGCTTCACGGACAGGCGCGCACTGTGGGCCCTGATGCGCGACCCGGACCTGAACCTTGGCGAGATGTTCATGCAGCAGCGCCTGGTGGTGGAGCGGGGCAGCATCTACGACGTGCTGGAGCTCGTGCTGCGCAACGCGCGCAACCTGCCCGTGCCGGCCAGCGTTCGGCTGCTCGATGCCTGGCGCATGCGGCTGCGCCCGCTGCTGCAGCACAACCGCCGCGGCAAGGCGCGCGCCAACGTGGCGCACCACTATGACCTCGACGACCGGCTCTATCGGCTCTTTCTGGATGGCGAGCGCCAGTACTCCTGCGCCTACTTCGAGCATGGCGACGAAAGCCTGGAGCAGGCCCAGCAGGCCAAGATGCGCCACATCGCCGCCAAGCTGCTCGTGGAGCCCGGCCACCGCGTGCTGGACATAGGCTGCGGCTGGGGCGGACTGTCGCGCTACCTGGCCGAGGTGGCTGGCGCGGGCCATGTGACGGGCGTGACGCTGTCCGGCGAGCAGCTGGCGGGCGCCCGCCAGCGTGCCGGCCAGTCCCCGTGCGCGGACCGACTCAGCTACCGCCTGGAAGACTACCGCGACACGCGCGGCACCTTCGACCGCATCGTCTCGGTGGGCATGTTCGAGCATGTGGGCACGCGTTTTCACGACGCCTTCTTCCGCCAGTGCCGGGAGCTGCTGTCCGACGATGGCGTGATGCTGCTGCACTTCATCGGCAACAGCGATGTGCCCGACTTCAACAATCCCTGGATAGAGCGCTACATCTTCCCGGGCGGCCACATCCCTTCCCTGTCGGAGTTCACGCCGGCCATCGAACGCAGCGGCCTGGTGGTCACCGATATCGAAGTGCTGCGCCTGCACTATGCGCGCACGCTGCGGCTGTGGCGCGAGCGCTTCATGGCGCGCCGCGGCGAGGCTGCCGCGCTCTACGACGAGCGCTTTTGCCGCATGTGGGAGTTCTATCTGTCCATGTCGGAAGCCGCCTTCCGCTACCAGGACATCGCCATTTTCCAGGTGCAGCTGGCACGCCGCCAGGAAGCGGTTCCGCTCACGCGCGACTATGTCGCCGAACGCAGCCAGGCCCTGCGCGGGCGCGAGCCACCGCCCGGCGCCACGCAGGCCGCAGCCGTCAGCCAGGCGCGGCGTGCGGCCTCTCCAGCAGGCTGAGCAAGGCCTCGAAGCGCGCGTCGTCGAACCACAGGCTGTTGCCCACGGCCACCAGGCGCCGTGCCCAGTCGCGCCCCTGGTCCACCACGTCCTGGCGCGCCAGGCCCAGCACATGGTCGTAGCGGCCATAGTCGGGCAGCACATGGACGAAGGGCAGCGACAAACCCCAGCCCCGCCCCCATTGCGCGCGCAGCAGCGCATCGCGCGTGGCTGCATCGCGCAGGCGCAGCAGCAGCACGGGCCAGACGCCTTGCGCACCCGGCACGGTGTCACCCACCACCTCGATCCCATCGATGGCCGACAGCCAGGCGCCGCGCTCACGGGCCTGGCGCTGCAGTTGCTGCTGGAAATCCGCCAGCCGCGCCAGCGCGCGCCGGCCCACGCGGCGGCGCCAGGCGCCCAGTTCATGGCGGGCAATGGCGTCGTCGAAATCATCGCCGGCGGCCTGCACCCAGTCGCTGCGCGACAGCGCATCGCGCAGGGGACGGCCATAGGCCAGGTCCAGCCCGGCGGGGCGGTACAGCGCCGCATAGCCCAGCAGCTCCAGGCTGCGGCGCAACTCCCAGCCCCGGTCCTGGCGCACGCTGGCCGCATGTGTCTCGCGCAGTGCCTCGCGCAGCGCGGGGTCGCGCGCCAGCAGCACGCCGCCCTCGAAGGTGGTCAGGCCCTTGCCCACGGCCAGGCTGTAGAAGCCCACATCGCCCTGCCAGCCCACGGGCTCGCCGCGCAGGCGTGCGCCCAGGGCCTGGGCCGCGTCCTCCACCACCCAGGCGCCCACGGCGCGCGCACAGTCCACGGCCGTGGCCACATCGGCCACGCGGCCGCACAGATGCGTGGGCAGCACGGCCAGGGTGCGTTCGCTGCACAGGGCGCGCAGGCGCGCGGGGTCCATGTCCAGCGTGTCGGCATGCAGATCGCACAGGCGCAGTTGCAGGCCGCAGTGCGCCACGGCCAGGGCCACCAGCGGGCAGGTATAGGCGGGTGCGATGACTTCGCTGCGGCCCGGCGCCAGGCGGCGCAGGGTCTGCAGCGCCACCATCAGCGCCGAGGTGCCCGAGCATTCAAGCTGCACGGCGGGCACGCCCAGCCATTGCGCCAGCGCCGTCGCCAGGTCCGCATCGCCCCAGGGCAGCAGGTCGGCCGCGCGCAGCGGCAGGCCCGCCGTGGGCGGCAGCACGCGTTCAGCCACGGTGCGTGCCGTGCTCGGCCGAGGCCGCCAGATGCGCGGCGCCCGCGCTGGCCGAACCCGCGCCCGGGTTGCCGCCCGCATGGCCCGGCGTGTCATCGTCTGCGCCGGGCCCCTCGGCCTCCTGCGTCTCGCTGACGGCCAGGCAGGCGATGCCGGCCACGATGAACAGGCAGCCGATGATCTGGGGCATGCCTATGCGCTCGTCGAACAGCCAGTACGACAGCGCCAGCACGGAAAGAATCTCCAGGTGCGATGCCGCAAAGGCCGGGCCGATGGGCGCGCGCTTGAGCAAGGTCATCCACGAGAAAAAGGCGCCGATGTAGCCCACGAAGGCGCCATAGATCCAGGGCTGGCCGAACACGCGCGCCAGCCAGGCCGTGGAGAACTCCAGCGGCAGCGCCGCATTGCCGGCCTGCTTGAAGCTCAGCTGGGCCAGCGTGTCGAACGCCATGAGCACCAGAAAGCCGATGAAATAAAAGCGCTTCATTTCAATGGAGGCCCACGATGGCGACGCCGATGGACACCAGAACGATGCCTGCCACGCGCATGGGTGCCAGCTTCTCGGCAAACAGCAGCCGGCCCGCGATCATGATGGCCACGATGTTGATGGAGCCCAGCAGCACGCCTTCGGACAGCGGCACCAGCGAGAGAAAGGCCAGCCACAGCACGAACTCGGCCACGTAGCAGCCCACGCCCAGCCACAGCCAGGGCCTGGAGGCCATGAAGCGCCAGCGCGCCAGGCCGTCGAGGTCACCGGGCTGGCTGGCGGCGGCCTTGAAGGCCAGCTGGCCCCCGCTGTCCACCAGCACGTTCAGCACCCACAGCGTGATGACCAGCGGCGAGAGATCACTGCCCATGCCGTGCGGCCTCCGCAGCCCGCACCTCGCGGGGGGCGGCACCGCTGGCGATGCGCGCCACGAATTCGGTGGTGCGCGCGATCACGGTGCGGCGGTCGCGGTCGATGGTGACCATGTGGTAGCTGTTGTCCAGCAGCACCAGCTCGACATGGGCCTGGCTGGCGCCATGCACGATGTCATGGGCGTTGGCCACCGACGAGATGTCGTCGTTGCGCGCATGGATGACCAGGCAGGGCGAGCGCAGCTGGGGCAGTCGCGCCAGCACATGGGCCGAGAGGCGGCGCAGCTCGATGATGGACCACCAGGGATTGCCCGGCAGGCCGGCCGCCGCGCTGTCGCCCGAATGCATTTGCTCGACCACGCGCGCGCGCAGGGCCTCGTCCTTGATGCCGTAGGGCGGCTGCTCCATGAACACGCTGTGGCGGCCAATGCCCAGCGCGCGGAACAGCGGCAGCAGGAAGGCCAGGCGCGTGTAGAAGGGAATGCTCCAGCCGTCGTAGCGGAAGGTGGTGGACAGGGCGCAGACGCCGTCCACCTTGTCGGGGTGGCGCTGGGCCACGGCCAGGGAGAGCACGGCGCCCATGGACAGGCCGCCGACCACCACATGGTCCATGTGCTGCGACAGTCGCTGCAGCCCGGCCTCCACGCTGGCCAGCCAGTCGGTCCAGCGCGTGTCCACGAGATCTTCCATGCTGCCGCAATGGCCGGCCAGCTGGACCGCATAGACGGTGAAGCCCTGCTTGTTCAGCCCCTTGGCCAGCAGGCGCATTTCGGCAGGCGTGCCCGTGAGCCCGTGCACCAGCAGCACGCCGGTGCGCGCGGCAGCGCCCGTGCCCGGCATGACGAATTCACGCTCGGTCACGCAGACATTGTCCAGCCCCGTGGCAGCAGCCTGCTCGCTGTGCTGAACCAAGGAGAGCCCATCACTCAAATTCATGTCAATTTTCCATGACGCTGCGCGTCGCCCTCTGACCGTGAAACTGGCGTGCCCTGAAGCCAGAGACACCGAGGAAGGGCCTTGGCCGGCCGCGCCGCCCCGCACCGAAGGTATCGTCCCCCTTGGGGGGCGCCGTGCAACGGGAAGGCGCGAAGCGACTCAGGGGGTGGTATGTCATGCCAGCGCCTCCAGGCCCAGGACCACCTTGTCGAGCAGGGCCGTGGCCTGCTCGAAATGCTCGAAGGGCGCATGGGCGATGCCCCGGCTTTCGCAGTGGGCGATGAGCTTGTACTTGGCCAGCACGAAGTCGGCCCGGCCCGAGACGCAGAAGTCCGAGGTGCTGTCGCCCACGTAGAGCACGCGGCCGTGCAGGGCCTGCTGCTCGGCCAGGCGCTCGCACTTGCAGTTGCCGCTGGCGCGCGCGCACTGCGCGCTGGCCCAGGGAGAGTCCAGGCGCCAGCTACGCTCGCCGGTCTGCACCAGGCGGTTGGCGATGACCTGCAGATGGCCCAGGCCATGGCGCTCCAGCACATGGCGTATGGCGTAGTCGATGCCGTCGCTGACCACCTGCACCACCATGCCGTGGGCCTGGGCGGCCTCCACGAAGCCGGCAAAGCCGGGGTCGATCTCGATGGTGTCCAGGTGGGCGCGCAGCTCGGCCTCGTCCATGTCCAGCAGCGCGACCTGGCCCTTCATGCATTCGCGCGAGCCGATCTCGCCGCGCTCCCAGGCGTCTTCCAGTTCCTGCCAGCCGGGCTTGCCGAAGCGGTTGAGCAGGGTGTCGGTCACGTCCAGCAGGCTGATCGTGCCGTCGAAGTCGCTTTGCACCATCCAGCCGGGGGCGGCGGTGTCCAGATACAGGGGAATGCGCTTATTCATGGAACTGCACCCTTACGTTTTGACCCACGCGCACGGCGGCGGCGGGAGCTTGCTCGAAGACCAGCACGCACTCGATGACACGCACCGGCCCGCGCTGCTGGTCGTCCTGCAGCCGCGCCGTGCCATAGACGGGACTGATGCGCAGCACGCGTGCCGAGGGCAACTGCTGCTGTGCGGCGCCATCGGCGTCCAGCGTCACCGTGGCCCGCATGCCTTCGCGCACGGCGGCGGCGAAGCTTTCGTTGATTTCGGCTCGCACCTGCAGCGGGCGCTGCGGCAGCAGCACCACGGCCGGCGTGCCGGGCACGGCCTGGCTGCCCGCGTGGGTGGCCAGGCGCACCACGGTGCCGGCCTCGGGTGCGCGCAGTTCCTGGCGCTTGTGCTGGGCGCGCAATTGTTCGAGCTTGCGCTGTGCCACCTGGGCCTCGGCCGCGGCCACGTCGATCTCGGCCTGGGCATCGCGCAGCGCCTGCGCGGCCTCGTCCACGTTCTGCGCATCGGCGGCGCCCTCGCGCGCTGCGGCCTGCCAGCGCGACAGGGTCTGCTTGAGCTGGGGCAGGCGCGCGGCGCGTGCCTTCTGGCGGGCCTTGGCCAGCTGGGCCTCGGACTCGGCCACGGCCAGGTCGGCCTGGCCCGTATCGTCGGCCAGCCTCAGCAGCAACTGGCCGCGCTGCACGGACTGGCCTTCCTTGACGGACAGCTGCTGCACCACGCCGGCCACGGCGGGCGACAGGTCCAGCAGGCCGCCTTCCACCTCGATCTTGCCGCGCGCCACGGCCACGGCCGCCGGGCCGTTTTGCTGCGCCTTGGCGCTGGCCTGGCCGGCATTGGCAGGCGCATCGTGCGAAGGACCGCAGCCCGCCAGCAGCGCGGCGGCGGCCAGCGCCGCAGCCAGACCGGCAGTGGACGCGGCAAGGCCGCTCAGGGGGTACTTCATTCTTTTTCCTTCAACGGGGAGGTCTGGCGCCAGTCGCTGCGGATGGCGCCGTCCTCCATGCCGAGCACGCGGTCGGCATGGCGCACCAGGCGCGGGTCATGGCTCACGCACAGCACGGTCGTGCCATGGTTGCGCGCCGCGCGGTGCAGGATGTCGATGACGCGCTGGCCGCTTTCGGCATCCAGCGCACTCGTGGGTTCGTCGGCAAACAGCAGCTGCGGCGCCTTGGCCATGGCGCGCGCGATGGCCACGCGCTGCTTTTCGCCGCCCGACAGTTCGGCCGGGCGCATGTGGGCGCGGTGGGACAGGCCGACCTCGTCCAGCGCCTGCTGGGCGCGGCGCAGGGCCTCGTCGCTGCGCAGGCCCATGTAGCCCAGGGGCAGCTGCACCTGCTCGATGGCCGTCAGCGCCGGGAACAGGTTGAAGCCCTGGAAGACGAAGCCCGTGTGGCGCAGGCGGAATTTCTCCAGCGCCCGCGTGCCCAGCTTGCCCAGGTCCTCGCCCAGCGCCATGGCGTGGCCGCTGTCGGGCGCCTGCAGGCCCGACATCAGCGACAGCAGCGTGCTCTTGCCGCAGCCCGAGGGCCCGGAGATCAGGCTCAGCTCGCTCGGGTACAGCGACACGGACAGGCCTTGCAGCACCTGCACGCTGACCATGCCCGACAGAAAGGACTTGCACAGGCGCACGGCCTCCAGGCTGGGGGCCGTGCGGGGCGCCGCCGTGGGCGCGGGGGAGTGGGCATTCATCACGTTCATGGGGTCTGGCCGTCTTCAGCGCAGCAACGTGGCCGGGTCGGCACGCAGCAGGCTGCGCATGGCGCCCAGGCCCGACAGCAGGGACAGCACGGCCACCAGCACGGCGCAGGCCAGCACGGCCGATGCGTTCAGCGCCACGGGCACGCGGTAGGCCATGGCCAGGGCCAGCAATACGGCGCTGGCCAGCGCGGCCATCACAAAGCCCAGGCCGCCGATCCAGCAGGCCTGCTCGACCACCACGCGGCCCAGTGCCGCGCGGCTCACGCCCAGCGCGTTGAGCACGGCGTACTCGCGCGAGGAAGCGGCCACCACGGCCTTGAGCGACTGGCTGGTGACCACCGAGCCCACCAGGCAGACGATGACGGCCATGAACAGCACGCCCGCGCCGGCGCCCGTGTCGAACATCCAGTAGCGCTGCGAGCGCCGCGCGAATTCCCTGGCCGTCCAGGCCTCGTAGGGGCCGAAGCTGGGTGTGGGCTGGTTCAGGCGCTGCTTCACGGCCTTGGCCGAGGCGCCCGGGCGCACGCGCGCCACGAAATAGGTGCTGCCCTGGCCGGGGTCGCCCGCAATCTCGCGGGCCGTGGCCAGCGAGGCCAATACGTTCACGCCGCCCAGGCCACGCAGGCCGTCCACGGCCGCCACCACCTGCACGCGGTGGTTGTTGACCCAGGCCACGCCGCCTTCGCTGGTGCCCAGGGTCTGCAGGTCGGCCCGGTCCACGATCACGGCGCCGGTCTCGCGCAGGCGCTGGCGCTGCCAGGGCTGGAGCACGTGGGAAAACAGCATGGAGGCGTCATCGGTGGCAATGCCCGACAGGTAGACCGACACGCCGCCGCCGTGCTCGCTCGCCGCGCCGCCGTCGGCCGAGTCCGAGCGCCAGTCGCCGTCCACCCAGACATAGGGCTCGACCGCCGCGACATCGGGGTCCATGCGCAGGCGCATGTCCACATCGCGGCCGATGGTGCGGCCGAAGTTCACGCTCTGCGTGCCAGGGTAGCCGATCCACAGGTCGGCCGAGGAAGCCGTCACATACAGCGCGGCCGAGCCGAAGATGCCCAGCACCAGCGCGGCCTGCATGGCCAGCAGCACGCCGGAGAAGCCCACGGCGAAGACGGAGGGAATGAAGCGGCGCCACTCGTGCACCAGCGTCTTGCGTGCAAGGGCGATCATGAGGGCGCTCCTTGTGCGAGCGGAGCCAGTGGCGCCATGCCGCTGTCGGCAGCGTCCTGGTCCTCGGCCGGCAGCGGCGCGCCGCCCAGGGCCTTGTACAGCGCCACGTAGGCCAGCGCATGGGCAGCCAGGGCCGTGGTCTGCTCGCTGCGCGCCTGCAGCGCGGCGCGCCGGGGCGCCAGGCCGCCGAATTCGCTGTCCAGGCCCAGCTTCAGGCGCTGGTCCTGCACGCGCTCGCGCTCGGCCAGCACCTGCTGGGTGGACTGCAGCGCGGCGATGCGCTCGCGCTGGGCGTCCAGCGCGGCCAGTGCGGACTCGACCTCGGCCACGCCGTCGAGCACGCTCTGGCGGTAGGCCTGGATGGCGGCCTGCAGCGCCAGCTCGCTGGCGTCGGCCTGGGAGCGGCGGCGGCCCCAGTCGAACAGGGGAATGTCGATCTGCGGCCCGAAGGTGGGTGCGTTGTCCTGCGTGGTACGCAGGTTCTGGGTGATGTTGAACGAGTACAGCAGCGAGCCGCCGATCACGAAGCGCGGATACAGCGCCGCATGCGCAATGCCCTGCTCGGCCGCCGCGCGTTCCACGGCGGCCTGCGCCACCTGGATGTCGGGCCGTGTGCGCAGCAGGTCGGCCGGCAGGACGGCCACGCCCAGCGCCTGGGGACCGGGCAGCGGGGCCTTGGCATCGGCCTGCAGCCACTGGGCATCGGGCCGCGTGCGGCCCAGCAAGGCGGCCAGCATGTGGGCGCTGCGGGCCTGGGTTTCGCGCAGGCTGGCACGCAAGGCCGCGCTCTGGCCGGCCTGCAGTTGCAGCTGGTGCACGGCCTCTGCCGTGCCCAGGCGCTGCTGCTGGCGCACCTGGGCCAGTTGCAGGGCACGCGCATCCAGCAGTGCCTGTTCGTCGATCAGGGCGCGCTGGCGCTGGGCCATGCGGATGTCCAGATAGCGGTGGACCACATCGGCCACCAGGGCCACGCGGGCCGCCTGCAGGCGGCCCCGTGCGTCAAGCACGGAGGCGGCGGCATTGCGCTCGCCGGCCTCGCGGGCGCCGAACAGGCCCAGGTCCCAGCTCACGTCGATGCTGGCGTGGAAATACGAGTCGATGGCCGCAATGTCCTGCAGCGTGCGCGCACCGGCCGTGAACACGGGCCGGAAGGCCGAGCCGGCCGTGCCGGCCAGCAGCCGTTGCTGGCGCAGGCGCGACTGGGCCTGGGACAGGTCGAGGTTGGCGGCCAGCGCCTCCTCGACCAGAGTGTTCAGGGATTCGTCGCCCCAGGCCTTCCACCAGCCCTGCAGGTCGGGCGCCGCGGCCGAGCCAGGTGCACCCGGCGCGGCGGCGGGCAGGGGCTGCGTCCACTGCGTGGGCACCGAGCCGTCAAGCTGCGCCGGAGGCGGCGAGGAGCAACCGGCCAGCGCCAGGGCGGCGCCCAGGCACAGGCTGGAGAGGCGATGCTTCGCGGCGGCGTGGTTCACGGGATGGACAGGCGGGAGGGGATGATCGAGGGGAGGGCCGGGAAAACGAGGCCAGGGAACCATGTCCCCGGATAGCCATTGGACGCGGCCAAGCTTGCGCGAGGTTGCAGGCTTTATGGAGGAAACATGGAGAGCGCGACGCCTTGCGGGAGCCTCTCTGCCCCAACCCGTGCAAGAGCCAGTTGCGGACCGCCCGATCACCGCGGACTCGGATGATTCCGAGTTTATTTTCAGAACGCTCCAATTCCAATGCCGCATGCAGGTCAGTACATTGGCCGGATATCGCGCCCTATGCCACCTGTCCCAAGGCATTGATCCATATCTTCCAGGCTGGAGTTCACAGCATGTCTTTCACAGCCATCTTGCGTCATGCATTGGCCACGCCTCTCCTCTTGATTTTTTGTATGGCCCCTATTTCATCCTGGGCCCGTTGTTCCTCACAGGGCTGGAATGCCCAGTTTCCGGGTTCAGCCAACACCCCCACCATCGTCAATGAAAATTATCCGATTGGCAGCGTTGTCTATTCCAGGACAATGGCTTTGCAAAATACCGGAGCCGGCAGCTACCACATCTCTTGCGACAATGATTTTTATTACATAGAAGGCATTGGAACGGAAAGCGGTGGAATATATTCCACCACCATCCCCAACCTGGGCATGAAAATCACATGGGAAAGAGCCGCGCCTTATTCAGGGTCCATGCTGAAACAGGGCATATTCCATTCACTGCCAAGCAACAACATGACCCTCGAGCTCGTGAAAACCGGAGAACTCACCTCTGGCGGTTCCCTGAATGGCAGCTTCGCACGAATCTACTCAGGGACCAGCAATGCCCGTGACTTGCTGGCCACGATATTCTTTTCAAGTGGCATCACCGTCAACGTCAGCAGCCGCCCCAGGCCGCCGACCTGCCGGGTGTCCACGGGCAAGATCGACGTGACCATGGCCCCCGCCCCGTTCGCCGATTTCAAGGGAATCGGGTCCGTCACGGCAGCCAAGGACTTCAGCATCGAGTTGACCTGCGCGGGAGGCGAAGCCAATACACGCCTGACCGCCTTCATCACGCTGACGGATGCCACCCAGGCGACCAACCGATCGAGCACGCTGACGCTGGCCCAAAATTCCAAGGCCCGGGGTGTCGGCATACAGGTACTGAGAAACAACGTGCCCGTGAGCTTCGGCCCCGACTCCGGCAGCCTGGGCAATGCCAACCAATGGAATGCGGGCCAGGTCGCACAGGGGCAGAACAGCTTGAAGATTCCGCTGAGCACGCGCCTGGTGCAGACAGCCAGCAGCGTGACACCTGGCATGGCCTATGGCAGGGCGACCTTCACGATGAGCTACCAATAGCCGCTGATGGGTCCGCAGGAAATGAACAGCGCCAGCCTTGCGCGCGATTGCAGACTTCGTGGAGCCAATATGGAGGGACTGCGGCACGCAGGGCATCGCACCATAATGTGCGCCTGGCCCTGCCAGCTTTCCCATGAACTCCACAGCACAGCCAACGGCAACCACCCCCCTCGTGCTCGTCGTCGAAGACGAGCCCGCCATCGCCAGCATCCTGACGGCCTATCTCGAGCGGGACGGGCTGCGTTCGCGCATGGCCTCGGACGGACAGGAGGCACTGCAGCTGTTCCGCCTGCTGCGGCCCGACCTGGTGCTGCTGGACATCCACCTTCCCGGCATGGACGGCATCGACGTGCTGCGCGCCATCCGCGATGACAGCCAGACGCCCGTGATCATGGTCACGGCGCTGGCCGATGATGTGGACAAGCTGCTGGCCCTGCGCCTGGGCGCCGACGACTACGTGGTCAAGCCCTTCAATCCGCCCGAGGTCGTGGCCCGCGTGCGCGCCGTGCTGCGCCGCACCCAGGCGCGCAAGAACCCGGCGCCCGCGCCCATCCGCGTGGGCCCCATCGAGATCGACTCCGAGGCGCACAGCGCCGTGGTCTACGACAACGAGGGCCGCGCCCTGCCGCTGCCCCTGACGCTGACCGAATTCCGCCTGCTGGCCTGCCTGGCGGCCCAGCCCCGGCGCTGCTTCTCGCGCTCCCACCTGATCGAGCACTGCCTGCCCGAGAGCGATGCGCTGGAGCGCGTCATCGACTCGCACCTGTCCAAGCTGCGCCGCAAGCTGCAGCTGGCCGGCCAGGAAGGCCTGATCGAGACCGTGCGCGGCATTGGCTACCGGCTATGGCCCTGGGACTGAGGCCCAACCGCATCTGGGTGCGCTTCGGCCTGTGGATCACGGCCACCGTGCTCAGCACCATTGCCCTGCTGGCCATCGGCGTGCTGGTGTTCTCCGAGATCCAGTACCGCGACTTCTACAGCAGCCTGCCGCCGGCCGTGCAGATCGAGCTGGACGAACTCAACGCCCAGTCGCTGGAAGACAGCCCGCGCGCCATGCAGATCTACGGCCAGTACTGGACGGGCGATCTGCTGTTCGGCGAGAAATGGTCCCTGGTCATCGGCCTGCTGGTGTGCCTGCCCTTCGGGCTGGCCGTGGGCTTCTGGGTCTCGCGCCTGGTGACGCGGCCCCTGGCGTCCATGGTCGAGGTGGCCAAGCGCGTGGAGCTGGGCGACTTCAGCGCGCGCGCCCTGCCCGGCAAGGCCCATGGCGAGATGGCCGAGATGGTGGTGGCCTTCAACCGCATGATCGATTCGCTGGAGACGCTGGAGGCCGAGCGCCGCGCCACGGCGGCCTCGATCTCGCACGAGCTGCGCACGCCGCTGACCGTGCTGCAGGCGCGCCTGCATGCCATCTGCGACGGCGTCATCGCCGCAGACGACACCGAGCTGAACACGCTGCTGTTCCAGGTCGAGCACCTGGGCCGGCTGGTCGGCGACCTGCACACGCTGTCCATGGCCGATGCCGGCCAGCTGTCGCTGCAAAAGCAGCGCCTGGACCTGGCCGAACTCGTGGCCGAGACGCTGGACCACCTGCACCCCCAGCTCCTGCAGCATGGCATGCAGCTGGAGATGCACCTGCCCGCGCCCAGTGACATCGGCATGGCCGACATCCGTGCCGACGCCGACCGCATGCGCCAGATCCTCTCCAACCTCGTCAGCAACGCCATCCGCCATGCGGCCAGCGGCGCATGGCTGGGCGTGGCGCTGACGGTGGAATCCGATATCGAAGGCCGTGCCTGGGCCGTGCTGCGCATCAGCGATGCCGGTCCCGGCCTGCCCAGCGAGCTGCGCGCCCACCCCTTCCAGCGCTTTGCCCAGGTGCCCGGCAAGCGCCGCCGCGAGGGCTCGGGCCTGGGCCTGTCCATCGTCAAGGCACTGACCGTCTCCCAGGGCGGCAGCGTGGAGGCCGACGACTCCGAGCAGGGCGGTGCCCGCTTCACGCTGCGCTTTCCGCGCGTCTGATCCTGCGCCACTGAAGGCCGCCGGGGTCCGCTGCGGGGTCCGCTACGCGGACGGAGCCTGCGCCTCGCGCAGCAGCGCATGGATGGCCCAGCCCAGCGGCGCGCGCAGCTGCTGCAGCGTCTGCTGCGGCCCCAGCGCCAGCAGCGACTGCGACACCCAGCCATAGGTCAGCGTGTGCAGCAGCCGTGCCAGGGGCTGGGCCGGCGCGGACAGCGGCGGATCGCAGTCCTGCAATGCCGTGCCCCACAGCTGAACATAGGCCTGGTAGTGGCGGCGGAAGGGCTCGGGCGCGGACACCTTGCGCTCCAGCATGAACAGCGCGGCCCACATCGGCGCCTCGCGCGCAATGCCGTCGACCAGGGTGTCCAGCAGGCGGTCCACGCGCGTGGCCAGCGGCATGCCGGCACTGTCCTGCAGCGTCTGCAGCCCCTGGGCGTGCAGGGCCTGCACCTGGCGATGGATGCACATGGCCGCCAGCGTGTCCATGTTGCCGAAGTATTCATAGAAGGTGCCCAGGCCCACGCCGGCCACGGCGGCCACCTCGCGCACCGTGGTGCGCTCGTAGCCCTGCTCGATCACAAGCCGAACAAAGGCGTCCTGCAGCGCCTGCGACGTGGCCTGCGCGCGCGATTGCAGGGGGCGGCGCCGCACTTTGGGCGGCTGCGGCTGCTGCCGTGAAACCCGAACACCTTTGCTGGGCATTTTTCCTAGACTTTTGCGTTGAGACCAACGATCACGGAGACACGCATGAGCACCGGCCAGACATTGCAGACAGGGCACACCTGGAACACGCACGACGTCCTGAACCAGGTCGACGAACTCACCGACTTCAACCTGCTGGAGGCCGATCCTGCCCTGGCCGAGGCCCTTCAGCGCAACGGCGCCGCGCGCCACATCCCTTCGCTGTCGCGCTATGCGCAGCAGCTGGGCGAGCGCGCCACCTGGGAGCTGGCCGAGCAGGCCAACCGCCACACGCCCGAGCTGCACCGCTTCGACGCGCGCGGCCGCATCATCGACGCCGTGGAGTTCCACCCGAGCTGGCACACGCTGCTGGGACTATACCGGCAGCAGGGGCTGATCTCCCTGCCCTTCGAGGACAGCAGCGCGGGCCGCTGGAGCGCCTGGGCCGCAGGTTTCTACCTGCACGGCCAGGTCGAACAGGGCACGCTGTGCCCGGCCACCATGACCACGGCCGCCATCCCGCTGCTGCAAAAGGAACCGGCGCTGTGGCAGCAGCTGCAGGGCAAGCTGTTCAGCCACGAATACGATCCGCGCGACCTGCCCGTGGCCGACAAGGCATCGATGTGGCTGGGCATGGGCATGACCGAGAAGCAGGGCGGCTCCGACGTGCGCGCCAACACGACGGTGGCCATGCCGGTGCACGCCGGCGGGCGTGGCGGCGAGTACCTGCTGCGCGGCCACAAGTGGTTCTTCTCGGCACCCATGTGCGATGCCCACCTGGTGGTGGCGCGCATGGGGGAAGGCGGTGGGCAGGCCTGCTTCTACGTACCGCGCTGGCGCCCGGACGGCAGCAGGAATGCCGTGCGCGTGCAGCGCCTGAAGGACAAGGTGGGCAACCGCAGCAACTCCAGCAGCGAAGTGGAGTTCGAGGACGCCTGGGGCATCCTGATGGGCGAGGAAGGCCGGGGCATTCCCACCATCATCGAGATGGCCACCTACACCCGCCTGAACTGCGTGCTGGGCAGCGCCGCCATCCTGCGCTCGGCCACGGTGCAGGCCCTGGCCTATGCGCGCCGGCGCAGCGTCTTCGGCAAGCAGCTGGCCGAGCAGCCGCTGATGCGCACCGTGCTGGCCGACCTGGCGCTGGAAAGCGAGGCCGCGCTGCAGATCGCCATGCGCCTGGCCCAGGCCTATGAGCGTGGAGGCGACGAGGGCGATCCGCTGGAGCGCGCCTGGAAACGCATCATGACGCCAGCGGCCAAGTTCTGGGTCTGCAAGCGCGGCGTGGAGCTGACGGGCGAGGCCATGGAGGTGCTGGGCGGCAACGGCTATGTGGACACGGGCGTGATGGCGCGCCTGTTCCGCGAGGCGCCCGTGAACTCGATCTGGGAAGGCTCGGGCAACGTCATGTGCCTGGACGTGCTGCGCGCCATCTCGCGCGAGCCCGACGGCGCGCAGCTGCTGCTGCAGGACCTGATCGACACGGCAGCGGGCGAGCCCGCGCTGCTGCAGCAGGCGCAATCGCTGGCACGGCGCCTGTCCGGCCCGCCTGACCAGCTCGAGGCCCAGGCACGCCGCCTGGTGCAGGACCTGGTGCTGCTGGCCCAGGCCTGCCTGCTGCGCCGCCATGCTCCGCCCGCCATGGCCGATGGCTTCATCGCCACGCGCCTGGGGGCGCAGCAGGGCGCCATGGTGGCGGGCGCCTTCGACCCGGCAGGCCTGGACATCGCCGCCATCCTTCAGCGCGCGCTGCCCGCCTGAAGCGGCCGCCGGCCCACCACACAACAAAGCACAAGGAGACAAGACATGAACCTGCTCGACGCCTTCGACAGCGCCGTGCGCAAGACGCCCGCCAAGGCCTTTCTGCGCGACCGCGGCGCCTCCATCAGCTATGCCGACATGCAGCGGCGCTCGCAGCGCGCGGCCGCCGTGCTCCAGGCCCAGGGCGTGGGCCGAGGCGATACCGTGGCCCTGATGTGCCTGAACACGCCGGGCTTTGTCGAAGCCCTGTTCGGCGCCTGGCGCCTGGGCGCCGCGCTGGTGCCCGTCAACCACAAGCTGCAGGCACCCGAGCTGCAGTACATCCTCGACCACGCGCAGTGCAAGGCCCTGGTGTTTGACGCCGCACTCGCGCCCGTGGTCGCCGCCGCGCCACACCCCTGCGCCCGCCTTGTGACCGAGGCGCAAGAGGCCGTCACGGGTGTCCAGGACTGGGACACGCTGGTGGCAGCCGCCAGGCCCATGGAAGGCACGCGGCCCGCCGATGGCGACATTGCCCAGGTGCTCTACACCTCGGGCACCACGGGCCGGCCCAAGGGCTGCCTGCTGAGCCATCGTGCCGTCACGCTGGCGGCGATCACGGCCGCACTGGGCCTGTCCATCACGCGCGAGGAACGCACGCTGATGGCCATGCCCATCTGGCATTCCTCGCCGCTCAACAACTGGTTTGGCGGCACGCTGTACATGGGCGGCACCGTGGTGCTGCTGCGCGAGTACCACCCGCAGCATTTCCTGCAGGCCGTGCAGGACGAGGGCGTGACGCTGTACTTCGGCGCGCCGGTCTCCTACTTTGCGCCGCTGCAGATGCTGCCCGACTTTGCCCGCTACGACCTGAGCAGCGTGCGCGCCTGGGTCTACGGCGGCGGCCCCATCGGCGCCGAGATGGCACACAAGCTGGCCACGGCCTACCGCAGCGACCGCTTCTACCAGGTCTACGGCATGACCGAGACCGGCCCCACGGGCACCACGCTCTACCCCGAGGAGCAGGTGGAGCGCGCAGGCTCCATCGGCCGCGTGGCCCTGCCCGGCGTGGACATGCGCGTGGTGCGCGACGACGGCGAGGATGCCGGCCCGGGCGACACCGGCGAGATCTGGCTGCGCACCGGCAGCGTGATGGACGGCTATCTGCACGACGCCCAGGCCACGGCTGCCGCCTTCGCACCGGGCGGCTGGTACCGCACGGGCGATCTTGCGCGCCTGGACGACGCGGGCTACCTCTTCATCGTGGACCGGACCAAGGACATGGTCATCACGGGTGGCGAGAACGTGTATTCCAAGGAGGTGGAGGACGCGCTGTCGGCCCATCCCCAGGTCGCCGATGTCGCCGTCGTGGGCAGGCCCCACGCCGAATGGGGCGAGACCGTCGTCGCCCACGTGGTGACGCGCGGCGAGGCCGCGCCGGAGGCCGAGGCACTGCAGCAGTTCCTGGCCGACAGGCTGGCGCGCTACAAGATCCCGCGTGAATTCGTCTTTGCGGCCAGCCTGCCGCGCACGCCCACAGGCAAGCTGCAGAAATTCCTGCTGCGTCAGGAGCGCAGCGCCACCTGAGGTGCCGGCCTCCTGCGTGGCCTACTTGGCGGTCTACTTAGCGGCCTACTTCGCTGCCTTGAAATCCGACTCGCTCATGCCGCGACGCCAATAGGCCACGACCAGCTGCTCGTGCTTTTCCAGACCGCGCTCCTCGCGCGCCCACTGGCGCACGGCCTGGGCGGTGTCGAACTCACCAGCGGCCCAGACGAAGCGGCTGGCGGGATGACCGGCCAACGCATCCGGCCAGCGCACGGCGCGCAGCGCGTCGATCAGCAGCGTGGTGGTGCCGGCCTCGGCAGCGCCGCGGTGCAGCCAGTGCCATTGCAGGCCTTCGGGCGCCTGCACGGGCTGCTCGTCCTGCGGACCCTGGACTTCGGCAAACACATGGCCGCGCGTGTGCGCCGGCAGCGCGGCCGCAATGCGCAGCATGGCCGGCAGGCCGGTGTCGTCGCCGGCCAGCAGCATCCAGTCGGCAGGGGTGGCCGTGCGCCCGCCGGGGCCGGTCATGCCGATGCGCTGGCCCGGCTGGGCGCGCGCGGCCCAGGCGGACCCGGGGCCTGCGTCCTCGTGCAGCACGAAGTCCACGTCGATCCATCCGTTGGCGCCGTCTTGGGCCATTCCCATCGCACGCATGGTGTACGTGCGCATGTCCAGGCGCATGTCGCCCTCGGGCATGCGCAGCAGGCCGCTGGCCGACAGCGTGGGCCATTCGGGCTCGGCCACGCCCGGCTGCGGAAACAGCAGCTTGACGTGGATGTTGGTGTCCTGCGCATAGCGCGCCATGTCGTCACAGGCAAAGCGCACGCGGCGCATGTGCGGCGTGAGATCGCGCACGGCCAGCACCCGCAGCTCGCGGAAGGCCGGCGGGCGCTGCAGCGCGGCGCCGTCACCCTCCCAGGCCAGGGAGCCGTCGGCGGCGCCCGTGGCCTCCAGCAGCAGGTGGGCCAGCATGAGCTTCATGTCCTGCAGCAGCTCCACGCCGGGTGCCGCCACCTCCGCATGGACCTGCCCGCCCTCCAGCCACAGCTGGCCCCGGCCGCCTTCGTAGTCGGCCACCCAGCGCGCGCCTTCGCGGCGCACGGTGATGTCGTGCTCCTGCATGTGCCCGACGATGGCGGCGATGGCCTCCTCGGCCCTGTCCATGCGCACCGAAGTGCGTGCCTGCAGCTGTGTCATTGACGAATGTCCTTTCGTTCGGTGATTGCAGCATCGCCCGGCGCCCGCGGGGTTTGCGCCAGCCCCGCCGACGTTTGCGCAGCGCGCCCATAAGCCCATAAGCCCATAAGCCCATAAGCCCATACGCCCATACGCCCATAGCCCATACAGCGGCCCAGGCCCTCAGAGCCTGGCGCGCACCAGCTTGGGAGAGATGCCGAAGCGGCGCTTGAAGGCCGTGGAGAAATTGGCGGCGCTGGAATAGCCGGCCGCATGCGCGACCTCGGAGACGCTGCAGCCCGTCTGCTCCAGCGCGGCCCAGGCGCGTTCCAGCCGCTGCTCGCGCCGGTACCCGTCGATGCTCGATCCGTAGGCCAGGCGGAACTGGCGCTGCAGGGCGCTGGCGCTCAGGCCGACCTCGCGCGCGATCTCGGCCAGCGGGCGGCAGCCGTCGCCGCCGCTGTCCAGCAAGGCCTTGAGGCGCGCCATGCGCCGGTGTTCGCGCACGCCCAGCACGCCCGGCACGGTCTGCGCCGGATCGGGCTCGGGCGCGTCCAGCGCCTGCACGGCCTCGTGCACCAGCTCCAGCGTGCGGCTGGCCAGCAGCAGGGGCGCAGAGCCTTCGCGCGCCAGCTGGATGATCTGCTCGGCCACCGCCACGGCGCGCGGCGATGGCTGCCAGGGCTGTATGGCCAGCAACTGCTGCTCCATCCAGTGCCGCAGCAGCGGTGGCGCGACCATGGGCAGGGCCTGGGCGGCAAACCATTGCGGCTGCACGGTGATGCTGAGCTTGCGCTCGAACTTGCCGCGCCGCCAATGCCGCATGAACATGTCGCCGGGCCGCGAATGGATGACGGCGCCGCAGGCCTGCACATGGGCACCGGCCGGGCTGGCGGGCGCCACCTGCATCTGCAGGCCCTGGCTGCCGAAGGCCACGTCCACGCAGCCCTCCAGCAGCACGACCAGGTGCAGCCCCGGCACGGCCGGCGAACGCGTGCTCATGGTGCGCAGGTCGCGCGCCTCCACGCCATGCAGCCACAGGCCGGGCTGGACCTGCCAGGACTGCAGGTGCCCGGCCAGCAGCGCGTCCTCGGCCGTGACCTCGGCGTCGAGGATGCGGTAGTCGGGACCGCTGAAGTCGCAGGCACGCAGCGTGCCCCGCCCCAGCCAGCGCGGAGGGCGTGCAGGTGTTTGGACAGAGGAAAGAGCCATGGCCAGCCGGAGCGGTGTGCGCCCCAAAGACAAGAATGATTCTCATTTTATGGATCGCACCGGTGCGGCGCTTTCTGCGGGGAATCCATGGCGTGCCCTGCCGCGCGCCCGGGCCGACGTGCGCCACAATGCGTGATGCTCAGCCTCCAAGACATCCAGAACGCCGCCGACCGCCTGCGCGGCGCCGTGCTCGAAACGCCCTGCGTGGAATCGCGCACGCTGTCCCAGATCACGGGAGCGCAGGTCTACCTCAAGTTCGAGAACCTGCAGTTCACGGCCTCGTTCAAGGAACGCGGCGCCCTCAACAAGCTGGCCCAGCTCTCGCCCGAGGAGCGCGCACGCGGCGTGGTCGCCATGAGCGCCGGCAACCATGCCCAGGGCGTGGCCTACCACGCGCAGCGCCTGGGCGTGCGTGCCGTCATCGTCATGCCGCGCTTCACGCCGGGCGTGAAGGTGGAGCGCACGCGCGGCTTCGGCGCCGAGATCGTGCTGCACGGCGACTCCCTGGCCGAGGCGCGCCAGCATGCCTACACGCTGGCCGAGCAGCAGGGCCTGTGCTTCGTCCACCCCTATGACGACGAGCAGATCGCGGCGGGCCAGGGCACGCTGGCGCTGGAGATGCTGGCCGAGCAGCCCGACCTGGACCAGCTCATCGTGGCCATCGGCGGCGGCGGCCTGATCGCGGGCGTGGCCACGGCCGCCAAGGGACTGAACCCGGGCATCGAGATCATCGGCGTGCAGACCCAGCGCTTTCCGTCCATGTTCAATGCCGTGCGCCAGGCCGGGCTGCCCATGGGCACCTCGACCATCGCCGAGGGCATTGCCGTCACCCAGCCCGGCGCGATCACGCAGGAAGTCGTATCGCGCCTGGTGGACGACATGCTGCTGGTCGATGAAGGCGACATCGAGCAGGCCGTGCTCATGCTGCTGGAGATCGAGAAGACCCTGGTCGAGGGTGCGGGCGCCGCGGGCCTGGCCGCGCTGCTGCGCCATCCGCAGCACTTCGCGGGCAAGAAGGTGGGGCTGATCCTGTCGGGCGGCAACATCGACCCGCTGCTGCTGGCGGCCATCATCGGGCGCGGCATGGTGCGCTCCGGGCGGCTGGCGCGCATCAAGGTCAGCGCGCGCGACGTGCCCGGCGTGCTGGCGCGCATCACGGCCACGGTGGCAGCGGCGGGGGCCAATATCGAGGAAGTCCACCACCAGCGCGCCTTCACCATGCTGGCCGCGCAGAGCGTGGAGATCGAGCTGGTGCTGCAGACCCGCAACAAGGCACACATCGAAGAGGTCATCGCTGCCCTGCAGGCAGAAGGCATGCAGGTCAACGCCGTCTAGAGCCCTAGCAGGCCCCTGGCCCCTTGTGTCATGGCTTTCCCCGAAGGCGCTGGCGGGCAGGCCTGCCTAGAATGGGGCATCCCCATTGGCAGCCAGGAGCTTTTGCATGTCGCATGATCCCGCAGCGAACCACGGCGAGCAGTCGCCCCCCGAAGACGCCACCGAGGCCATCGTCCCCTACATGCCCGTCATCCTGCCCCTGGCGGGCGCCGTGATGATGTTTCTGCTGGCCTTCATCGCCGTCAACATGGCCTGATACGGCCCCTTCGTCCCCTGCACCAAGCCCCGCTTTGCGGGGCTTTTTGTTTGCCTATTGCATAGGCAAACAGACAGATCATCTTGCATATTTCAATGCACAGAATGCATAGTTTTTGCCATTCGTTTGCTGACAAATTCGTGACCGCTCCCTAGAATCGAATCCCCAGCCGGTGCGCCGCCAGCTTCCGCCAGCGCCGCCTCGCCGCCCCGAGAAGAGCTTCCTTCGCGCGCCGACTGAACAAGAGCCCGTTTCTCAAAGTTGGTGCGGCAACAGGCGCGTCCCCTTTGAAAAACTGGTTTTTTCAATTGAAGGAAGCTCCGCGATGAACGCACCCGTCATGCAAGGCCTGAACATCCAGGCCCCTGCCTACGTCAAGAACAGCCGACTGATCGCCTGGGTGGCCGAGATGGCCGCACTGTGCAAGCCCGCCCGGATCCACTGGTGCGACGGCTCCCAGGAAGAGTACGAGCAGCTGTGCCAGCAGCTCGTCGATGCCGGCACCTTCAAGAAGCTCGATCCCGTCAAGCGCCCCGGCAGCTACCTGGCCTGGTCCGACCCGTCCGACGTGGCGCGCGTCGAGGACCGCACCTACATCTGCTCGGCCAACAAGGAAGATGCGGGCCCGACCAACAACTGGATGGCCCCGAACGAGATGCGCGCCACGCTGCAGCCGCTGTTCGACGGCTGCATGGCCGGCCGCACCATGTATGTGGTGCCCTTCTCCATGGGCCCGCTGGGCTCGCCCATCGCCCACGTGGGCGTGGAGCTGTCCGACAGCGCCTATGTGGCCGTCAACATGAAGATCATGACCCGCATGGGCCGTGCCGTGTATGACGTGATCGGCGTGGAAGGCGAGTTCGTTCCCTGCGTGCACACCGTGGGCGCGCCCCTGGCCGAAGGCGAGAAGGACCAGACCAGCTGGCCCTGCAACAAGACCAAGTACATCGTCCACTACCCCGAGACGCGCGAAATCTGGAGCTATGGCTCGGGCTACGGCGGCAACGCCCTGCTGGGCAAGAAGTGCTTTGCGCTGCGCATCGCCTCCACCATGGGCCGCGACCAGGGCTGGCTGGCCGAGCACATGCTCATCCTGGGCGTGACCAACCCCCAGGGCAAGAAGTACCACGTGGCTGCGGCCTTCCCCAGCGCCTGCGGCAAGACCAACTTCTCGATGCTGGTGCCGCCCAAGGTCTTCGAAGGCTGGAAGGTCACCACCATCGGCGACGACATCGCCTGGATCAAGCCCCAGGCCGACGGCTCGCTGCGCGCCATCAACCCCGAAGCAGGCTACTTCGGCGTGGCCCCGGGCACGAACTACCACACCAACCCCAACTGCATGGCCAGCCTCGACAAGAACGTGATCTTCACGAACGTCGCGCTGACCGATGACAACGACGTGTGGTGGGAAGGCATGGACAAGGACACCGGCAAGCAGCCCGATCACCTGATCGACTGGCAAGGCAAGGACTGGACGCCCCAGATTGCCCGCGAGACCGGCGCCAAGGCCGCCCACCCCAATGCCCGCTTCACCGTGGCCGCGACCAACAACCCCGCGCTGGACGAAGCCTGGGACGATCCCAAGGGCGTGAAGATCGACGCCATCATCTTCGGCGGCCGCCGCTCCACCACCGTGCCGCTGGTGACCGAGGCCCGCAACTGGACCGAAGGCGTCTACATGGCCGCCACCATGGGTTCGGAAACCACGGCCGCCGCCTTCGGCGCCCAGGGCGTGGTGCGCCGCGACCCCTTCGCCATGCTGCCGTTTGCCGGCTACAACATGAGCGACTACTTCCAGCACTGGCTCACGCTGGGCGCCAAGATCGAAGGCCAGGGCGCCGTCCTGCCCAAGATCTTCACCACCAACTGGTTCCGCAAGAACGCCGACGGCAAGTTCGTCTGGCCCGGCTACGGCGAGAACATGCGCGTCCTGAAGTGGATGATCGACCGCCTCGAAGGCCAGGCCCAGGGCGAGCAGACCGCCTTCGGCATTGCGCCCCAGTACGCCGAGATCAACTGGACCGGCCTGGACTTCTCCGCCGACCAGTTCGCCAGCGTGACCAGCATCGACAAGGCCGCCTGGGCCGAAGAAATGCAGCTGCACACCGAGCACTTCGACAAGCTGGCCCACAAGCTGCCTCAAGAGCTGCTGGTGACCAAGGCCGAACTCGAAAAGCGCCTGGGGACATAAAGCTCCCCCTGAGCGGCTACGCCGCCTCCCCCTCTCGCTTCGCGGGGGGGGACGGCACCCTCGGTGCGGGGCGGTCCTTCCTCGGTGCCCCTTGCTTTGGGCAGCGCCAGTTTCATGGACTGTGGAAGATGCACAGAACAATGAATCCCTGAGTAGCTCTCGACCCATGGAAAAAGCCTCGCAGTGCGAGGCTTTTTTTGTGGCGTTTCAACGACGCCCCCAGACAACAAAAAAGCCGCGCCTTGTGGGCAGCGGCTTTTTTTGGAGGAGCGCCGAAAGGCGCCCCAGGCAGAGATCAGTTGCCTTGACGATCCATGGCGCGGGCCAGGTCGGCCATCAGGCGGGCGTCCTGCAGTGCGGCATTCCAGATGCGCTCGTCGGCGGCAGCCTGCTGGCGGCTCTCGGTCCAGGCGCGGTAGCCGGCGCGGGCCGTCATGGCAGCGCGGCGGGCGGGAGCGGAGAACAGGGCCAGGCCCATGAAGGCGGCAACCCACAGCACCACCCAGGCGCCCAGCATGTGGCCGTCGGTCCAGTTGTGGGCGACCTCGTTGACCACCACCATCAGCGCGGCCACCAGGGCAGCAAGCAGCAGGGCGCTGGCGCCACGCTTGCCGGAGAAACGCTTGGCAGCGCTCTTGCGGTCATCGGCGGCTTGATAGACATGCACCACACCAGGGTGCTCGACACAGTAGGAGTTGTAAATGAAGTTGCTCATGGCAGATAAACCCAGTTAAATAGCCGCTTTTGACGGCGTGGCGGGCGACTAGGTGTAACTATAGGGTTTACCCTAGAGCTCTTCAAATTTATATCTTGAATCTGTAGCATTCACGCCAGTGATGACTCAGCGCCCGCCGCCATGTCTGCCCTGAACTTCCGCACACTGGATCTGAACCTGCTGCGCGTCTTCGACGAGGTGATGGCAGAGCGCAGCCTGACGCGGGCGGCCCACAAGCTGGCCATCACCCAGCCGGCCGTGAGCAACGCCCTGCGCCGCCTGCGCGAGGCCCTGGGCGACGAGCTCCTGGTGCGCCAGGGCCAGGGCGTGGAGCCCACGCCGCGCGCGCTGGCGCTGTGGCCCGTGATCCGGGAGGCGCTGCAGCAGCTGCAGGACACGCTGACGCCGGGCGAATTCCATCCTTCCACCGCCACCGCCACCTTTGTGCTGGCCATGGCCGACGCCACGGCGGCCACGCTGATCCCGCCCATGTTCAGCCTGCTGGAGCGCGAGGCGCCCGGCGTGGGCATCCGCGTGCTGCCGCTGACCACGCGCGACCCGCGCGGCCTGCTGGAGGCCGGCGAGGCCGACATGGCCGTGGGCTACTTCCCCGCCGCGCTGGCCGACCTGACGGCGCGCGCGCAGTCGGGCGCCCTGGTGGCCTTCGACAGCCGGCGCCTGTATGAAGGCGAGTACCTGTGCGTGATGCGCCAGGGCCATCCGCTGGCCGATGTGCCGCTGACGCTGGACAACTACTGCGCGGCGCGCCACATGCTGGTGAGCTTCTCGGGCCGCTCCTTCGGCTTCATCGACGAGGCCCTGGCCTCGCTGGGCCGCACTCGCCAGGTGGTGCTCACCGTCAACCAGTTCTTCACGGCCGGGCGCGTGGTCATGAACTCCAACCTGCTGACCATCCTGCCGCGCCACTTCGTGCCCGTGACCGGCATGGCCGACAAGCTGGTGCTGCGCGAGCTGCCCTTCGACGTGCAGCCCGTGCATGTGGACGCGCTTTGGCGCCGGCGCGGCCAGCACCCGCAGGCCTATGAATGGCTGCTGCGCACGCTCACGCGCTCGGCCGAGGCCACCTTCCCGCACACCTGAGAGCGTGTTGCGGGGGCGCGCGCCAGCGCAGGTTCTACACTTGGCCGCATGAAGATCCAGCTGCTGTCCGACCTGCACCTCGAGGCCCATCCGCATTTCATCGCCGAGCCCGCACCCGATGCCGACGTGCTGGTGCTGGCCGGCGACATAGGCTCCTACCAAAGCGGCAGCCTGCTGCAAGGCGAGCACTTCGGGCTGGAGCGTTTCTCTCCCCTGCCCCAATACGCGGGCTGGCCCTGCCCCGTGATCTTCGTGCCGGGCAACCATGAGTACGACATGCAGGACTTCGACGCCGCCCATGCCCGCCTGCGCGCCGCCTGCGAGCGCATGGGCATGGTCTGGCTGGAGCGCGAGACCGCCGTGCTGGGCGGCGTGCGCTTCGTTGGCACCACGCTGTGGAGCGACTACGACGCCATGTCCATGCACGAAGGCGTGAGCGACCTGACCCGGCTGCTGAAGCTGCGCGAGAAGGCCTTCCGCGCCGCCAACTTCTACCTGCACAAGACCGGCGGCACGCGCGGCGGCGAGCCCTTTCTGGCCGAGCCCATGCGCGAGCAGTCGCTGGTCTGCCAGCAATGGCTGCGCCAGGCGCTGGCCCGGCCTTTCGACGGCCCCACGGTGGCCGTCACGCACTTCGCGCCCAGCCTGCGCAGCGCCGATCCGCGCTATGGCCTGGTGCCCGGCACGGCCGGCTTTTGCAATGTGCTCGACGACCTGCTGCCCTTTGCCGATCTGTGGCTGCACGGCCACCTGCATTCGCCCAGCGACTATGTGGCCGAGGGCCTGCGCGACGATGGCAGCGCCTGGCGCTGCCGCGTGGTGGCCAACCCGCTGGGCTATGCACGCAAGGGCGAGCAGGAGGGCTTTTTCCCGCGCTCTACCATCGAGTTGCCGGCGCACGTGACCGCAGGGGCGGCAGAGGTGGCAGATGCGCCGGTCCGCGCTTGACCTGGATCAAGCACTCCATCCCGGCTTGGGCTTAGTCTTGGGCCATACCAAAGGAGGACTTTCATGAACATCCTGCTCGCAGTCGATGGCAGCCCCTACACCCAGAAGATGCTGGCCTACCTGACCTCGCACCCCGAGATCCTGGGCTCCGCCCACAGCTACAGCGCCATCACCGTCCAGCCCCAGCTGCCGGCCCGCGCGCGCGCCGCCCTGGGCAAGGAGGTGGTGGACGAGTACTACGCCGAGGAATCGACCAAGGTGCTGGACCCCGTGTGCAGCTACCTGGCCGAACACGGCGTGCAGGCCACGCGCCTGAGCAAGGTGGGGCCGGTCGCCGACTCCATCATCAAGGCCGCCGAGGAAGGCAAGTTCGACCTGCTGGTCATGGGCACGCATGGCCATGGCGCGCTGGGCCGCCTGGTCATGGGCTCGGTCAGCACCCAGGTGCTGGCCGGCAGCCAGGTGCCTGTGCTGCTGATCCGCTGATCCGCTGCACCGTGGACATGCGGCGCCCATAACCAGAAAAAGCAAAGCGCAGGCTTCACGGCGCAATGAACCAAAGACGGCTCCCCCGCGGGAGCCGTCTTTTTTTTGCATGGCAGCTTGCCGCCGTCGTGCATGGCCTGCCGTCACCGGGCTGTCACAGCCGCCTTTTACAGTCGCGCGATTTGTCACACAGGGGATGGTGAGCATGCGCATGGATACTTTGGATTGGCGGCACAAGGCAATTGCAACGGCCTGCCTGGCCCTGTGTGGCGCTGCATGGTCCGCGCCCTTCACCCCGGGCAACCTGGTGGCCTACCGCGTTGGCACCGGCACGGGCGCCCTGCCTGTGTACCTGGACGAGTACCGCGTGGACGGCACCCTGGTGCAGTCGCTGCCGCTGTCAGGCGGTGCAACGCCGCTGACGGCCAGCAGCAAGGGCTCGGAAGGCCTGCTCAACCGCTCGGACAATGGCCTGTGTCTGGTGGTTCCCGGCTATGCCGTGGCCACCGGCGGCACCGAGCCCAACGGCGTCACGGCAGCGGCGGCCCAGCGCGCCGTGGCCGTGGTGGGGTTCGACTCCGACGTGAAAAGCCTGCGCCCGCTCGGCACCACGGCCTTCAGCAAGGACACCATCCGCGGGGCAGCCAGCAGCGACTGCGGCGCCGTCTGGGCCAGCGGCAAGGGCACGGCCACGGCCAACAATGGCGTCTGGCACGTGGCTGCCGACGGCACGGGCATCTCCCAACTGAACAGCAGCAATGTCCAGGGCCTGGCGGTCGCCGGCGGCCAGTTGATCGCCGCCATCAACGGCGGCTCGCTCAACCAGATCGGCACGAATTTGCCGACCACGGGCATCCAGACGGCCCTGCCCCTGGCGGGCCTGACGCCCTCCACCTACCGCGGCATCGCCTTCCTGCAACTCGATGGCGGCCCCGCCCTGGCGAACACCGTCTACGTGGCGGACAACGATACCGGCGCCATCCGGAAATTCCGCCTCTCGATGGACGGCACCAGCTGGCAGTCCGCAGGCTCCATTGCCGGCCTGTCCAAGGTCCACGGCTTGGCCGCCTTCGATACCGGCGGCGGCAATGTGATGCTGATGGCCACCGACACCACGGGCCGCCTGTACCGCGCCTTCGATCACGGCGGCTACGCCGGCACGCTGTCGGGCACGGCCGAGTCCATCGCCGCGCCGCAGGACGGCGTGTTCTATGGCGTGGCCTGGGCTCCGCTGGAGACCGTGCCGGCGACCGTGCCCGCCGCCCCCTCCAACCTGGCGGCCACCCCGGCCGGCAACCGCGTGACGGCCGCCTGGGACGCCGTGCCGGGCGCCGCCTACTACGTGGTGGAGCTGTCGCAGGACAGCTTTGCATCGGTAGCCTCCACGGCCGTGGCCCTGGGCAACAGCCAGGCGCTGGAAGGCCTGCAGCCCGGCAGCTATACGCTGCGCGTGCGCGCCGTCAACGGCCTCGGCGGGAGCACGGCTGCAGTGAGCGTGCCTTTCGTGGCCTCGGCCCCGCCGACGGCCTCGCTGCCCGAACTGACCGCGTTTTCCGGCGTGGTCGGCGACGCCAACGACCCGCTGGCCTCGGCAGGCATCGGCTTCACGGTGCAGGATGCGGGGGGCGCTGGCGGTGTACAGGTCACTGCGCGTTCGAGCAACCAGGCCGTGGTGGCCGACGCCGGCCTGGCCGCGTCCAATCAGGCCGGCAACGCCGTGCTCAAGATCACGCCCACCGGCGTGGGCTATGCCGACATCACCGTCACGCTGACCAACGCGGGCGGCGCCTCCGTCAGCCGCACCATCAAGTACGCGGCCTCGGCCAACACCGCAGCCAACACCAGCCCGCGCTGGCTGGCCGGGCGCTCGGACGCATCGACGGCCATCGTCATCGATGCCGCCACCATGCTGGTGGGCGACGACGAGGCGCCTGCCCAGGATGCCTCGGGCAATGCGCTGCCGGCCGGCAACTCCTTCTCGGCCTATGGCCCGGCCGGCGGGCTGCCCATCAAGCCGCTGATGCTGGACAGGACCGCCCTGGGCCTGGCCGATGCCGCCGCCTGCGCCGCCCCCGGCCTCACGGGCCTGGACAGCTGCAAGAGCGACGAGGAAATGGACATCGAGGCCAGCTTTGCCCTGGGCAGCCGCGTGTACGTGGCGGGCTCGCATTCCAACAACAAGAGCGGCAAGTCGCGCACCGACCGCTGGCGCCTGGCGGCGATGGATGTGACCGGCTCCGGCGCCTCCACGGCGCTGACCGCACGAGGCTACTACCGCTGGCTGCGCGAGGACCTGCGCAGCTGGGACGCGGCCGCGCATGACGGCCTTGCCGCCAACTACCTGGGCCTGGTGGCCAGCTCGGACGGCGGCGCCACCAAGGCGCCCGAGGCCGAGACGATGAGCGGCTTCTCCATCGAAGGCATGTCCACCAGCCCCGACGACGGCGCCGCCTGGCTGGGCTTTCGCGCGCCGCTGGTGCCGGCACCGGGCGCGCCGGCCGTCACGGCCGACCAAGCCACGGGCCGCACGCATGCGCTGATCGTGCCCGTGACCAACTTCGCGGCCCTGCCTGCGGCCGATGGCGGCAGCAAGGGCAGCGCGTCCATGGGCCCGCCGATCCGCCTGGACCTGGGCGGCCGCGGCATCCGCGAAATCCGCAAGAACGCAGCCGGCGAGTACCTGATCATCGCCGGCCCCTCGGCCAGCGCCACGGGCACCGCGCCGCGCAACTTCCAGCTCTACTCCTGGGACGGCCGCGTGAACAGCGCAGGCCTGGCCCTGAACCTGCGCCCGCGCGCTGCCGACCTGGCCGCCATCACCGTGCCCAACACCGCCTGCTCGGCCGAAGGCATAGGCGCCATGCCCGCCAGCCTGGACGCGGGCGGCAGCGTGGACATCATCAGCGACTGCGGCGATGCCGATTTCTACGGCGATGGCACCGTGGCCAAGGACCTGCCCTATGCAGCCTGGAAAAAGGCGCGCCTGGACAGCCTGGCGGTGTCGGCGCTGTCCACCGTGGCCCTGTCCGCCCAGGCCGTGGACCAGACATCGGCCGTGGTCCAGGCCACGCCCAGCATGGGCGGCAGCCTGCGCGCCGTGGCCCTGCCCGCCAACGCACCCGTCCCCAGCTGGGAACAGGTCATGGCCGGCCTGGATGCCGCCGGCCTGCCGGCCCCTGCCAGCAACACGGTCAACACCGCGGCCAATACCGCTGCCACGCTGTCCTTCACCGGCCTGGACCCCGCCGTGAGCTACCGCGTGCATGCGGTCAACCTGCCGGCATCGGGCACGGCCAGCGCGCCGGCTGTGCTGGCCCTGAGCAAGCCCACGCCCATCGGCACGCAGATCGGCACGGGCAGCAACACGGCGGGCGTGAGCAACGGCACGGGCAACGTGGGTGCGGACCAATGGCAGTTCGCCTCGAACTCGGCAGGCTTTCAGCCTGCGCCCTCGCAAAGCCCGCTGCCGGGCAACCTGCGCCTGCCCTACGGCAGCCTGAGCTTCGTGCTCATGGGCGGCACGCCGGGCTCCATGGCCACCATCCGCATGGACCTGCCTGAAGCCGCACCCGTCCAGGCCACGCTCTGGAAGTACGGCCCCACGGCCGCCACGCCCACGGCGCACTGGTATGAGCTGGCCGCGTCGGCCTACCGCTTCGCACCCGACCGCCGCTCGGTGAGCTTCGACATCACCGACGGGCAGACGGGAGACAGCGACCTGGCCGTCAACGGCGTCATCGTGGACCCCGTGGCAGTGGCCGCGCCTGCGGCCCTGCCGCCCGGCGCCACGGCCACCCCCGTGCCCGGCCTGTCCACACTGGCCCAGGCGCTGCTGGCGCTGGCCCTGGGCGGCCTGGCCGCACTGCGCCGCCGCCGCGGCTGACGCCAGCACCGGCCAGCCCCCGCCAGCACCGGCCGCACCCGGTACCCCCTTCAAGCCCCTGCACGGTTCGCCGCGCAGGGGCTTTTTGCTGCGGCCTGGGAAAACCCTGAATCCACCGTGTTGACGGGGCTTGTTGCAAAAACAATAATTACCACGTTAACTAAATCCAAACCATGCAGATTCAGCCCTTTCTCCTGGATGACGGCCTTGCGCTGGGCACGGTCTACGGCACGCTGCTCAACCAGCAGGCCACCGTGCAGCGCCTGTCGCCGCAGTTCGACAGCGCGCCCTACAAGGCCGCTCCGCGCGCCCCCGTGCTCTACCTCAAGCCGCGCAACACCTGGGCGCGCGATGGCGCTGCGGTGGCCGTGCCGGCCGATCCGGGCGAGGTCCGCGTCGATGCCAGCATCGGCCTGGTAATCGGCCGCAGCGCCACGCGCGTCAGCGAAGTAACGGCCCTGGACCATGTGGCCGGCTGGCTGATCGCCAGCGACCTCACGCTGCCGCACGAGAACTACTACCGCCCCGCCATCCGCCAGCGCTGCCGCGACGGTTTCTGCCCGCTGGGCACGCTGGTGCGCGGCGCAGGCTCCGATGCGCAAGCGGCAGAACTCACGGTGTCCATCAATGGTGAACAGGTCTGGCAGCGCGGCTTTGCCGACCTGGTGCGCTCGCCCGCAAGGCTGCTGGCCGACGTGACCGAATTCATGACGCTGTCGCCCGGCGACGTGCTGCTGCTGGGCCCGGGCGAAGGCGCGCCGCTGGCGCGGCCCGGGGACCGCGTGGTCATCGAGGTGCCCGGCCTGGGCCGGCTCACGCATTCGGTGGTGGCAGAACAGGGAGCAGCAGCATGAAGCACGGACGCGTCATCTTCGAAGGCCAGACGCTGCAGGTCACCGAAGGCCCGCACGGACAGGTGCAGTTGCCCGATGGCCGCCTGGTGGCGGAGACCGCCGTGCAGTGGCTGCCGCCGCTGCAGTTCGGCACCGTCTTCGCGCTGGGCCTGAACTATGCCGACCATGCCAAGGAAATCGCCTTCAACAAGGCGCCCGAGGAGCCGCTGGTCTTCCTCAAGGGCCCAAACACGCTGAACGGCCACCACGGCCGCACGTACCGGCCCGCCGACGTGGCCTACATGCACTTCGAGTGCGAGCTGGGCGTGGTCATAGGCAAGACCTGCCGCAACGTGCGCCGCGAAGACGCCTACGGCGTGGTCGCCGGCTACTGCACGGCCAACGACTACGCCATACGCGACTACCTGGAGAACTTCTACCGGCCCAACCTGCGCGTGAAGAACCGCGACGGCGCCACGCCCGTGGGCCCGTGGTTCGTCGATGCGGCCGATGTGCCCGACCCCATGAACCTGCGCCTGCGCAGCTGGGTCAACGGCGAGCTCAAGCAGGACGGCAGCACGCGCGACATGGTGCATGACATCCCCTCGCTGATCGCCCACCTGTCGGGCTTCATGACGCTGAACCCCGGCGATCTCATCCTCACCGGCACGCCCGACGGCGTGGCCGACTCCCGCGTGGGCGACGAGATCGTCACCGAGATCGAAGGCCTGGGCCGCCTGGTCAACACCATCGTCGGCGACGCGCCGGCCGCCTCCTGAACCCACCGCACACGCCAAGGAATCCCCATGCGCATTGACCACCTGATCGACGGCAAGGCCGTCGCCGGCAAGGACTATTTCGAGACCGTCAACCCCGCTACCCAGGAGGTGCTGGCCGAGGTTGCCGCTGGCGGCGAGGCCGAGGTGCAGGCCGCCGTTGCCGCCGCGAAGAACGCCTTCCCGAAATGGGCCAACACGCCCGCCACCGAACGCGCCAAGCTCGTGCGCAAGCTGGGCGACCTGATCGCCCGCCATGTGCCCGAGATCGCGCAGACCGAGACCAACGACTGCGGCCAGGTCATCGCCCAGACAGGCAAGCAGCTGGTGCCGCGCGCGGCCGACAACTTCTACTACTTTGCCGAGATGTGCACGCGCGTGGACGGCCATACCTATCCCACGCCCACGCACCTGAACTACACGCTGTTCCACCCCGTGGGCGTGTGCGCGCTGATCTCGCCCTGGAATGTGCCCTTCATGACGGCCACCTGGAAGGTGGCGCCCTGCCTGGCCTTCGGCAACACGGCCGTGCTCAAGATGAGCGAGCTGTCGCCCATGACGGCCGCGCGCCTGGGCGAGCTGGCGCTGGAGGCCGGCATTCCGCCCGGCGTGCTCAACCTGGTGCACGGCTACGGCAAGGATGCGGGCGAGCCCCTGGTGCGCCACCGCGATGTGCGCGCCGTCTCGTTCACGGGCTCGACCCAGACCGGCAACCGCATCGTGCAGGCCGCCGGCCTCAAGAAGTTCAGCATGGAGCTGGGCGGCAAGAGCCCCTTCGTGATCTTTGACGACGCCGACTTCGAGCGCGCGCTGGACGCGGCCGTGTTCATGATCTTCTCCAACAACGGCGAGCGCTGCACGGCCGGCAGCCGCATCCTGGTGCAAAAGGGCATCTACGCGAAATTCGTGGACCGCTTCGTGGAGCGTGCCAGGAAGATCACCGTGGGCGACCCGCTGGACGAATCCACCATCGTCGGCCCCATGATCAGCGCCAGCCACCTGGCCAAGGTGCGCCACTACATCGAACTGGGCCAGAAGGAAGGTGCCAGCATGCTGTGCGGCGGGCTCGATGCGCCCGTGCTGCCCGAGCGCGTGCGCAAGGGCAACTACGTGCTGCCCACGGTGTTTGCCGACGTGGACAACCGCATGCAGATCGCCCAGGACGAGATCTTCGGCCCCGTGGCCTGCATCATCCCCTTCAGCGACGAGGCCGAGGCCGTGCGCCTGGCCAACGATATCCAGTACGGCCTGTCCAGCTACGTCTGGACCGAGAGCGTGGGCCGCGCCCACCGCGTGGCCGCCGCCATCGAGGCCGGCATGTGCTTCGTCAACAGCCAGAACGTGCGCGACCTGCGCCAGCCCTTCGGCGGCACCAAGGCCTCGGGCACGGGCCGCGAGGGCGGCAGCTGGAGCTACGAGGTCTTCTGCGAGCCCAAGAACGTGGCCGTATCGCTGGGCTCGCACCATATTCCGCACTGGGGCGTCTGAACGGGCGACCAGCGACAACGACAAAGAGAACCGAGGAGACAAGACATGCAACGCCGCCATTTCCTGCAATCCACCGCAGCCACCACGGCCGCAGCGCTGATGCTCCCGGGCCTTTCCCAGGCCCAGCCCGGTAGCCCGGCCGGCACCTGGCCTGCAAAACCGCTGCGCATCATCGTGCCCTTCACGCCGGGCGGCACCACCGACCTGGTGGCGCGCCTGGTGGGCACCGAGCTGGGCAAGTCCCTGGGCCAGCCTGTGATCGTGGAGAACAAGCCCGGCGCGGGCACGGTGATCGGCGTGGACTATGTGTCCAAGCAGCCGGCCGACGGCTACACCCTGGTGTGCGTGGCCAACAGCTTCACGGCCAACAAGACGCTGGTGAAGAACCTGCCCTACGACACCACGCGCGACCTCAAGCCCGTGGCGCTGATGGGCCTGTCCGAGCATGTGCTGGCCACCCACCCGGGCAGCGGCCTGAAGACGCTGGCCGATCTGCGCAACCGCGCCAAGGCCAAGCCCGGCGAGCTCAGCTATGCCTCGTTCGGCAACGGCACCTCGGCCCATCTGTCGGGCGCGCTGCTGTGCCAGGAGATGGGCATCGAGATGGTCCACATCCCCTACAAGGGCCAGGGCCCGGCGCTGGCCGACCTGCTGGGCGGCCAGGTGGACGTGATGTTCGGCAACTGGCCCGAGTTCCGTGGCCATGTGCAAAGCGGCAAGCTGGTGGCACTGGGCATGGCCACGCGCCAGCGCTCGCAGTTCGCGCCCCAGGTGCCCACGCTGGCCGAGCAGGGCGTGGCGCTGGAATCCAACTCCTGGCAGGGTCTGCTGGCACCGGGCGCCACGCCCGATGCGCTGGTGCAGCGCATCAACGCCGCCGTGGTCAAGGCCCTGGCCGAGCCCGCCGTGGTGGACGCCTTCGCGCGCGGCGGCATCGTCTCGCAGGCCGGCACGGCGCAGCAGTTCGCAGCCTTCGTCACCAGCGAAATCGCCAAGTACGAAGCCATCATCCGCCGCGCCAACATCACGCTGGGCTGAGGCCGACACCGGGAGCCGCCATGAGCCTGTACACCATGCAGAAATTCCTGTTCCAGCTCAACCGCGAGCCCGAGGTGCAGCGGCGCTTTGCCGAGGACCGCGCCGCGCTGCTGGCCGAGTACGCGCTGGAGCCCGAGGAGTACGAAGCCATGTTCCACGGCGACATCGGCAAGCTCTACGTGCTGGGCTGCAACGGCCAGTTGCTCATGCACTTCGCGCCGCTGCTGGGCATGCCCTGGGCCGACTACCTGCAGGCCATGCGCGACGGCGTGCAAAAGCACGGACCGGTGCGCGCCGGGGTGTATGCCATGACCACAGGCGCCAACGAAAAAGTTGCAGGAGTTTGAGATGAGTCTGGTATTTGCAGGCGTTTGCAGCCACGCGCCCGGCATCACGGGCCGCGCACACCTGGCCGATCCGGCCACCAGGGATGCCTTCCATGCCGCCTTCCGCGACATGGGCGCACGGCTGGAGGCAGCGCGGCCCGATGCCGTGATCGTCATCGCGGCCGAGCACTTCGCCAACTTCTTCATGAACAACATGCCGGCCTATGCCATCGGCATGGCAGACCACTACGAAGGGCCTATCGAGGACCCGGCCTGGCTGGGCATAGAGCGCCACCGCATCCCCGGCAATGCCGAACTGTCGCGGCGCCTGATCACCGAGGTCATGCAGACCGTGGACGTGGCCTTTGCCGAGGAGTGGAAGTTCGACCACGGCATCATGGTCCCGCTGCACTTTCTGACGCCGGCCTATGACAAGGACATCATCCCCGTCAACATCAACTGCCAGGGCCCGCCGCTGACGCCGCTGCACCGCGCCTGGGCCTTTGGCGAGGCCCTGCGCCGCGCCTGCGACAAGGCGCCCGAGCGCATCGCCATCGTGGGCACGGGCGGCATCTCGCACTGGCCGGCCACGCCCGACTCGGGCAAGGTCAACTGGGAATGGGACCAGCAGTTCATGGACCGCTGGTGCCGCAACGACCGGGACACGCTGCTGTCGTACACCGACGCCGAGACCTACCGCGACGGCGGCCAGGGCGGCTTCGAGATCCGCAGCTTCATCGCCGTGGCCGCTGCCGCGCGCGGCGCGGGCCAGGTGCTGTACTGCCAGCCCATTCCCATCTTCGCCGTGAGCTGCACGGCCGCCACCATGGAGGTGGCCTGAATGCCGCACGTGGTCATCCTCTACACGGCCAGCCTGGACGCGCACACCGACATGACGCAGCTGTGCCGCGCCCTGGCCGACACCATGCTCACCGTGCGTGCCGAAGACGGCGCCCAGGTCTTTCCCACGGGCGGCACGCGCGTGCTGGCCTACCCCGCGCCGCACAGCGCCGTGGCCGATGGCGGGGCCGCGGGCCGCGCAGCGGGCGGCGATGGCGACTACGGCTTCATCTACATCAACCTGCGCATGGGCCGGGGCCGCTCGGCCGCCGTGCAGCAGCAGGCCGGCGACGCCCTGCTGGCCTGCGCGCGCCGCCATCTGCAGCCGCTGTTCGCGCAGCGCCACCTGGGCCTGACCGTGCAGGTCGATGAAAGCCCGGGCCAGGTGTATGACGGCAAGCACAGCACCCTTCATCCCCTCTTTTCCAGGCCTTGAAATGTTTTCCCAAGAACTGTTGACCCAACTGGCCCAGGAGCTCGACCGCAGCGAGAAGACGCGAGTGCAGGTCGAGCATTTCTCCAAGCGCTTTCCCGGCATGACCGTGGAGGATGGCTACCGCGTCTCGCGCGAATGGGTGCGCCTGCAGATCGCGGCGGGGCGCAAGGTGATCGGCCACAAGATCGGCCTGACCTCGCGCGCCATGCAGATATCGAGCCAGATCGACGAGCCCGACTACGGCACCCTGCTCGACAGCATGCTCTACCGCTGCACGCCGGGCCAGGTGCTGGACATCCCGGCCGCCCACTTCATCGCGCCGCGCGTGGAGGTGGAGCTGGCCTTCGTGCTCAAGGCGCCGCTGCGCGGCCCGGGCCTGCCCGGCGGCAAGGAGATCACGCTGCAGGACGTGCTGGACGCCACCGACCACGTGACGCCGGCCATCGAGATCATCGACGCGCGCATCGAGCAGTTCGACCGCCACACCAAGGCCATGCGCAAGGTCTACGACACCATCAGCGACAACGCAGCCAATGCGGGCATCGTGGTCGGCGCCGGGCAGGCTGTTCCCGGGGTGCTTGACCTGCCCTGGTGCGGCGCCATACTGCGCTGCAACGGGGTGGTCGAGGAGACCGGCCTGGCTGCCGGCGTGCAGGGCCATCCCGCCATCGGCGTAGCCTGGCTGGCCAACAAGCTCTCGCCCTGGGGCGAAGCCCTGGAGGCCGGCCAGACCGTGCTGGCGGGCTCGTTCACGCGCCCCGTGGCTGCCCGGGCCGGCGACCTGTTCGATGCCGACTACGGCCCGCTGGGCCGCCTGCAATTCCGTTTTGTCTAGGCGCCGTCGTCCCGACGCCTGCCCCGCCCTTATTGGAGATTTCCCATGCCGCTTGCACTGCGCGACCCCAGCCTGCTCAAGAACCTCTGCCTGATCGACGGCCAATGGCTGGCCGCCGACGATGGCAGCCGCATCGACGTCCACAACCCCGCCACGGGCGAGTCCGTGGGCCATGTGCCCCGCATGGGCGAGGCCGAGACGCAGCGTGCCATCGCCGCCGCCGAACGCGCCTTTGCCCTCTGGAAGCAGCAGACCGCCGAGGCCCGCGCGCGCCTGCTGCATCGCTGGTTCGAGCTGATGATGGAGAACCAGGAGGACCTGGCCCTGATCATGACCAGCGAGCAGGGCAAGCCCCTGGCCGAGTCGCGCGGCGAGATCGCCTACGCGGCCTCCTACGTGCAGTGGTTTGCCGAGGAAGCGCGCCGCATCTACGGCTCCACCGTGCCCGCGCCCTGGGCCGACAAGCGCATCATCGTGACCAAGGAGCCCGTGGGCGTCTGCGCCGCGATCACGCCCTGGAACTTCCCGGCCGCCATGATCACGCGCAAGGTCGCGCCGGCCCTGGCGGCGGGCTGCACCATCATCGTCAAGCCCGCGCAGCAGACACCGCTGTCGGCCCTGGCCATGGCCGAGCTGGCCCAGCGCGCCGGCATTCCCGAAGGTGTGTTCAGCGTGATCACGGGCTCCTCGCGCGCCATCGGCGGCGTGCTCACGGCCAGCATGGCCGTGCGCAAGCTGACCTTCACGGGCTCCACCGAAGTGGGCCGCGTGCTGGCCGAGCAATGCGCGCCCACGCTCAAGAAGATGTCGCTGGAGCTGGGCGGCAACGCGCCCTTCATCGTCTTCGATGACGCGGACCTCGATGCCGCCGTCGAAGGTGCCATGGCCTCCAAGTACCGCAACACCGGCCAGACCTGCGTGTGCGCCAACCGCCTGCTGGTGCAGGACGGCGTGTACGACGCCTTCATGGCCAGGCTCAAGGTCGCCGTGCAGGCCCTCAAGGTGGGCAACGGGCTTGAGGCCGGCGTGGGCCAGGGCCCGCTGATCGACCAGGCCGCCGTGGACAAGGTCGAGGAGCTGGTGGCCGATGCCGTGAAGAACGGCGCCGAGGTCGTGCTGGGCGGGCGGCGCCATGCGCTGGGCGGCACCTTCTACGAGCCCACCATCCTGGCCAACGCCACGGACCGCATGCGCATCGCCAGGGAAGAGGTCTTCGGCCCCGTGGCGCCCGTGTTCCGCTTCAAGACCGAGGAAGAGGCCATCCGCATGGCCAACGACACCGAGTACGGCCTGGCAGCCTACTTCTACGCCCGCGACGTGGGCCGCGTGTGGCGCGTGGGCGAGGCCCTGGAGTACGGCATGGTGGGCATCAACAGCGGCATCATCAGCACGGCCGTGGCGCCGTTTGGCGGCGTCAAGCAGTCGGGCATGGGCCGCGAGGGCGGCGCCGCCGGCATAGAGGAATACCTGAGCACCAAGTACCTGTGCATGGGCCACTGAGGCCCGGACAATCACACCATGCAGACACCTGTGAATCGCTTCAAGGCCGCCATTGCGGCCGACCAACCCCAGATCGGCCTGTGGCTGGGCCTGGCCGACGCCTATTCGGCGGAAATCTGCGCGGGCGCCGGCTTCGACTGGCTCCTGATCGACGGCGAGCATTCGCCCAACGACACGCGCACCCTGCTGGCGCAGCTGCAGGCCATCGCGGCCTATCCCGACAGCCATGCCATTGCCCGCGTGCCCATGGGACACGGCGAGGTCGGCGAGATGCTGATCAAGCAGTACCTGGACATCGGCGTGCAGACCCTGCTCGTGCCCATGGTGGACACGGCCGAGCAGGCCGCACGCATCGTGCGCGCCGCGCGCTATCCGCAGGCCGACGGCCAGGGCGGCATCCGCGGCATGGGCGGCGCACGCGCCTCGGCCTGGGGCCGGCGCGCCAACTACGCCCATGAAGCCAACGCCCAGGTCTGCGTGCTGGTGCAGGTGGAGACACGCCAGGCGCTGGCCCACCTGGACGCCATTGCCGCCACCGAGGGCGTGGACGGCGTCTTCATCGGCCCGGCCGACCTGTCGGCCTCCATGGGCCACATCGGCAACCCCGGCCATCCCGAGGTGCAGGAGGCGATTGCCGACGCCATCGCGCGCATACGCCGCGCCGGCAAGGCGCCCGGCATCCTCACGCCCAACGAGGCCCTGGCGCGCAAGTACCTGGAGCTGGGCTGCACCTTCACGGCCGTGGGCCTGGACACCAGCGTGCTGGTGCAGGCCACCAGCGCGCTGGCTGCGCGCTTCAAGCAGGCAGCGGCCCCCGCGCCGAAAAGCCAGACCTATTGAGGCCCCGGCCTGACAAGGCGCCCGCAACGCCGCTCCGGGGAGGGAGCGGCGGCTGCATAGAATCCAGCCGACAGATGCTGCCGAACATGCCCCAGACCACGCCCTCTTTTGCCCCCGAGCCGCTGCGCGCCTTCTCGCGCTCCCTGCCCATGGCGCTGCTGCGCGCCCGCGAATCGGTCATGGTGCGCTTTCGGCCCATGCTGCGCGCCCATGGCCTGACCGAACAGCAGTGGCGCGTGCTGCGCGCCATGGCGGCGGTCACGCACAGGCTGCGGCCCATGGAGCTGTCGCAGGCCACCTACATCAGCATGCCAAGCCTCTCGCGCCTGCTCAAGACGCTGGAAGGCCGGCAGCTGGTGGAGCGCTCGCGCCACGCCAGCGACATGCGCGGCGCCGAGTTCGAGCTCACGGCGGCCGGCCATGCCATCGTGGCCGAGATCGCGCCGCATTCCTCCGAGACCTATGCCGAGATCGAGCGCCTGGTGGGCCATGAAGAGATCGAGCAGCTCTACGCCCTGCTCGACCAGGTCGTGCAGCGCCTGGGCGCGGCCGACGGCAGCCAGGCCGAGGAATAGCCGCCCCGGCACGCCGGTCGGGCACTGCCGGGCACAATCGCCCCATGCCGCAGCCGATTGCCGTCATCGACTTTGAAACCACGGGCATGGCGCCCGCCCAGGGCGCGCGTGCCACCGAGGTCGCCATCGTGCTGATCGAGGGCGGCCAGGTCGTGGACCGCTTCCAGAGCTTGATGCGCACGGGCGCCTGGATACCGCCCTTCATCACGCGGCTGACCGGCATCACCAATGCCATGGTCGCCGCCGCGCCGCCCGCCGAGGACGTGATGCGCGATGCCGCGCGCTTCGTGGGCAGCGCCCCCATGGTGGCGCACAACGCGGCCTTCGACAGCAAGTTCTGGCAGTCCGAGCTGGCTCTGGCCGGCGAGGCCGCACCCCAGCCCTTTGCCTGCACCGTGCTGCTGTCGCGCCGCATCTACCCGGAGGCGCCCAGCCACAGCCTGAGCCGGCTCACCGCCCACCTGGGCCTGCCCGTGGCCGAGCGTGCCCACCGGGCGCTGGCCGATGCCGAGATGGCCGCCGCCCTGCTGGCGCGCATGCAGCAGGACCTGTGCCTGCGCCACGCGCTGGCTTGGCCCGAGCATGCCCTGCTGATGCAGTTGCAGCGCTGCACGCGGGCCCGCATGAAGGCCTGGCTGAACGAGAACGCCGCGCCCGCCCAGATGAGCATGGCGCTGTGAGCCGGCGCCGCGCACACAGGGCAAAGACCTCCCTGGCAGAGGCCCCATCGGCCGCTTCTGCCGGCATCCGCACCCATAATGCAAGGTTGCTGCCCGGCTCCGGGCGCCCGTCCCAAACGCTGCAGCCCTGCTGCGGCCTTGCTGCCGCCTGGTTCTTGCTCCCGTGAATTCCGCACTGCCTCCCGCCGCCATGGCCGCCCTGCCTCCACAGTCCCCGTTCTCGTCGCGCGAGTTCCGCGACGCGCTGGGCCAGTTCGCCACGGGCGTGACCATCGTCACCGCACGCAGCCCGCAGGGCCATCCGGTGGGCGTCACCGTGAGCTCGTTCAACTCCGTCTCGCTCACGCCGCCGCTGGTGCTGTGGAGCATGGCGCTGTCGGCGGCCTCGCTGCCCGTGTTCCAGCATTGCTCGCACTACGCCATCCACGTGCTGTCGGCCTCGCAAAAGCCCCTGGCCGAGCTGTTCGCGCGCAAGGGCGTGGACCGCTTCGCCAACACCGCCTGGCGCAGTTCGGCCCAGGGCGTGCCGCTGCTGTCCGAAGCCACCACCGTCTTCGAATGCCGCAACCGCCATCGCCATGAAGAAGGCGACCATGTGATCTTCATCGGCGAGGTCGAGCAGTGCAGCCACCAGGCCGGCCACACGCCGCTGCTGTACCACGCAGGCCGCATGCACACGGGCGGCCTGGGCTGATACCGGGCCTGCGGCAGCCCTCTCGTCGCCTCTTTCGGCGACTCCCCCAATTCCCGCTCCTTCCCGCCTCCGGGTAATCCCCGGTCCGGGAAATCGGTGTCTGCGCATATTGTATATACAGGCTTATACATCTGATCGCAGACCCATCCGCAGGCTGATGAAGCCTGTGGATGCGGCAGCCATTTCACCAATGACGGGGGGAGACAGCACATGAGTTCACCATCTGCAGGCAGCCTGCACCGAGGGCTGTCGGCCCGCCATATCCGCTTCATGGCACTGGGCTCGGCCATAGGCACGGGGCTGTTCTACGGCTCGGCCAAGGCCATACAGCAGGCGGGGCCCTCGGTGCTGATCGCCTACCTGCTAGCGGGCGCGGCGGTCTACATGGTGATGCGCGCGCTGGGCGAGATGGCCGTGCACAACCCCGTGCCCGGCTCCTTCGGCCAGTACGCCAGCGACTACCTGGGGCCGTTCGCCGGCTTCGTCACGGGCTGGACCTATACCTTCGAGATGGTCATCGTCTGCCTGGCCGACGTGACGGCCTTCGGCATCTACATGGGCTTCTGGTTTCCCGAGGTGCCGCGCTGGATCTGGGTGCTGTCCATCGTCTGCTTCATCGGCGCGCTCAACCTGTGCTCGGTCAAGGTGTTCGGCGAGATGGAGTTCTGGCTGTCCCTGCTCAAGGTGGCGGCCATCATCGCCATGATCGGCGGCGGCCTGGGCATCATGGTGTTCGGCTTCGGCATGGCGGCCGGCCAGGCGCCGACCGGCGTGCAGAACCTGTGGGTGCACGGCGGCTTCATGCCCCATGGCGTCTCGGGCCTGATCGCCTCGCTGGCGGTGGTGGTGTTCGCCTTCGGCGGCATCGAGATCATCGGCATATCGGCCGGCGAGGCCAAGGACCCGGCGCGCGTGATCCCGCGCGCCATCAACGCCGTGCCGCTGCGCATCCTGCTGTTCTACGTGCTCACGCTGTTCGTGCTGATGAGCATCTTCCCCTGGCCGCAGATCGGCAGCCAGGGCAGCCCCTTCGTGCAGATCTTCAGCGGCCTGGGCATTTCCTCGGCCGCCACCATCCTCAACATCGTGGTGATCTCGGCGGCCGTGTCGGCCATCAACAGCGACATCTTCGGCGCCGGCCGCATGCTCTACGGCATGGCGCACCAGGGCCAGGCCCCCGCCGGCTTCGGCCGTGTCTCGCGCCATGGCGTGCCCTGGATGACCGTGGTGGTGATGGCCGTGGCGCTGCTGGCCGGCGTGGTGCTGAACTACCTGATCCCCGAGGACGTGTTCCTGCTGATCGCCTCCATCGCCACCTTCGCCACGGTCTGGGTCTGGCTGATGATCCTGCTGTCGCAGTTCGCGGCGCGCCGCCGCATGAGCCCGCAGCAGGTGGCCGCGCTGAAGTTCCCGGTCCCGCTGTGGCCCGCCGCGCCGCTGGCCGCCATCGCCTTCATGCTGCTGGTGCTGGGCGTGCTCGGCTACTTCCCCCACACCCGGGCGGCCCTGGTCGTGGGCGGCCTGTGGATCGTGCTGCTGGGCGCTGCCTACCTGCTGTGGGTGCGCCCCGCCGCCGCGCGTGCGCAGAGCGAGGCGATGCGGCCTGCGGCGAACGCGAACCCTTAGTCGAACTCGACCTCGGTGGCCACCACCATCGCGCCATCAACCGAGAGCCGGCCCTTGACCTCGACCACGCGCCCCACGGCAATTTGGGCAGCGCTGCCATCCTCGAAGCGCGCATTGCGATAGTCCACGCGCACGCCGCGCAGCTCGAAGATGCCGGCCAGGCTGTCGACAGCGGTGATGCGGCCCTCGATCTCGAAGCCATCATCACTGTCCAGCCGCAGCTTGCGCTCGACCTCGGAGGCGCGAAGCACCCCGTCCTGGAACATGCCCTCGACCTCGACCAGGTCGCCCACGGCAAGGCCTGCGGGCAGGCGTGTGGCGCTGCCCGCGTCCACGCTCAGGCCGTCCACGACGAAGCGGGTCGGCGAGTCCATGCGGGTGATATGGCCGGTGACGTCCGCCTCCACGCCTGCCTGTTCGGGCAGCGTGGGACGCTGCACCGACAGTGCGGTGGCCACCCACAGGCCGGCGGCATCGGGCTGGCGCGCCAGGCGCAGGCTGACCACGTCGCCGGCAGCCAGCGCGGCGGCAACCTGCACGCCGCTCCAGTTGACGACGGCCTCGCCGATGCGCAGGGTGCGGCGCGACGCGTCAACGGCATCCACAGGCGCGCGCAGGCGCCAGGGCTCGTCGGCGTCATCCTCGATCTCGATGCGGCTGGCAAGAATGCGGCCCTGCGCATCGCGCAGGCCGTGGACTTCCAGCACCCGGCCGACCTGCAGCGCCGCCGCGCGGCCGTCCTCGAACACCGTGGCCGCATCGACGATCACGGTCTGGCCCAGTACGGTCAGCCGGTCGCCCACGACCGCGCTCAACGGACCTTCCAGATCGCTGCGCACAAGAATCTGGCGGGCCATGGCGCGCGCCACACCATCGCTGCCGGTGGTCACGGGGTCGGCCGTGACATGGACCGCCATGCCCAGCTTGAGCGCATCGCTGGCCAGCAGGACGCCATCGCCATCGGTGATCCGGGCCTGGCGCTCGTCATACCGCACCCCATTGACCAGGATGGAGCCGAAGCCGTCAATGGTGCCCGACGCATAGCTGGCGCTGGGAGTGACCGGCGTGGGGGCGGGCTTGTCAGCCCCGCCGCCGCCACCGCCGCAGGCGGCCAGCAGCACGGACAGCGAGAGCGCGCCAGCGCCCAGGACCCGGGGCAATGGCGGGGCGGAGCGGGAAAAGCGAAGAAAATGCATGGTGTTCGATGCCAGAAAGAAACAGATGAAAAGGCACCGCGGCGGGCCATCGGTGCAACCGCCTGCAGTGTCGGCAAAGGCGCCTAAACCGCGCATGAATGGCGCGTTCATGCACTGTTTAAGAACGTGCACATAAGATGCGTGGCCGTGAAACTCCGCCTCGCACTTGCTGCCTTGCTGGCCCTGACGCTGGCGCCCGCCTCTGCCACCACGCCAGCGGAGCATGAAAGCGTGCGCCGCGAGGTGCAGTCGAAGCGCCTGCGGCCCTTGGCGGAAATCCTCCAGGACGTGCAGCAGCGCCACAAAGGGCGCGTCATCGACATCGAACTCGAGCGCGGCGCCGACGGCCGGCGCTGGTACGAAATCAAGCTCGCCAATGGCCAGCGCACGGAGATCTATATCGATGCAGTCACGGGACAGGACATCCCCCGGCCGGGCGCGACCACCGCCGTGCTGATACCCATGTCCGCCGTGGCGGCAGCCGTCACCCGCTTGCATCCCGGCACCGTGCTGCAGATCGAGCTGGAGGAAACGCGCAGCCCCAGGCCCTACTACGAGATCCAGCTGCTCACGCGCGAAGGCCGTGAGCAGCTGCTGCGCGCCGACGCCCAGACGGGCCGCATCCTGGTGGAGCCTGTCCTGAGCCGGGAGCAGGCCGCCACGCTGCAACCGCTGCCGCGCATTCTTGAGGAACTGGAGCGCAAGTACCAGGCCCGCGCCACAGAGGCCGAGCTCAAGATCGACGTCCGGCAGCGCGCCTACTACGAGGTCGAGTTGCAGCTGAGCGCCGGCCGCAGCATCGAAGTGCATGTGGATGCGTACAGCGGCCAGCCCATCGAAGAGGACGGACTGCGCTGATGCGGGTGCTCATCGTCGAAGACGACGCCGATCTTGCTGCAGGCCTGCAGGCCATCCTGCAGGAGGCCGGCATGCTGGCCGAGTGCTGCGCGGACGGCCGCCTCGCCCAGGAACTGGGCAGCGTCGAACACTACGACGCCGCCTTGCTGGACCTGGGGCTGCCAGGACAGGACGGCGTCTCGGTGCTGCGCCATTGGCGCGAGCAGGGCCGCTCCTTTCCCGTGCTGGTGCTCACGGCCCGCAACCGCTGGAGCGACAAGCTCACGGCCTTCCAGGCCGGCGCGGACGACTACCTGACCAAGCCCTTTCTGCACGAGGAGGTCGTCACGCGGCTGCGCGTGCTGCACCGGCGTGCAGCAGGCGGCAGCCGGCCCCTGGTGCAGATAGGCCCGCTGGCCTACGACACCATGGCAGACCGCTTCACGCTCGAAGGTCGGCCGCTTGCGCTGACCGCGCAGGAGCAACGCATCCTGAGCTTTCTGACCAACCGGCATGGACAGCTCGTCAGCCGCGCCGACATCAGCGAGCATGTCTACGCACGCGACCTGGACCCGGACTCCAACACCGTGGACGTGCTGGTCGGCCGCATCCGCCGCAAACTGTCCCCGCATGGCCTGATCCATACCGAGCGCGGACGGGGCTTTCGCCTGCAGCAGGCCAGCGGCGACCATGCGGCCTAGGCACTGGGGCCTGTCGGAGCGCCTGCTGGCACTGAGCCTGGTGGCCACGCTGGCCTGCGGCACGGCCGCCAGCTGGCTGCTGCGCGAGCAGTTGCACGATGCGGTGCTGCGCAGCTTCAAGGCCGGCCTGCAGGACCGTGCCGAGCGGCTGCAGGCCGAGCTGCAGTCCCCGGGGCCCCTGACCGGGCAGGGCACGCGGCTCAATCGCGGCGAGTTCGGCCGCATTTTCTCGGGCTGGTACTGGACACTGGAGCAGGACGGGCGGCTGCAGCAGTCGCGCTCGGTCTGGGACGACAGCCTGGAGCTGGACGACGCCCGTCCCTGGCCCCGGAACAAGGGCAGCGAGACGCTGCTGTCGCTGCGCGGGCCGCAGGGGCGCGAACTGCTGGGCTTGCGCCGCAGCTTCGATGTCGCGGGCCGGCGCGTGCAGCTGCATGTCTTCGGCCCGCTGGACGGTACGCGCCAGGAATGGCGCCGCATCGACCGCATCCTGCTGGTCACCGAGCTGGGCCTGGTCGCCGCGCTGCTGCTGTGCACGGTGGCGCTGGTGCGCCTGGGATTGCAGCCGCTGCGCAGCCTGCAGCAGGCGCTGCAGGACATGGAAGACGGCACACGCACGCAGCTGGGGCGGCACTTCGGCCCCGACCTGGACCCGATTGCCGAGGCCGTGGACCAGGTGCTGCAGCGCAATGCCCAGGTCGTGGAGCGCGCGCGCCACCAGGCGGCCGACCTGAGCCATGCGCTCAAGAAGCCGCTGGCCGTGCTCGGCATCCAGGCACGCGGCCATCAGGTCGATGGCCCGTGGCTGCGTGACCAGGTACAGGCCATGTCCCACACCATCGACCGCCATCTGGCGCGCTTCGCCAGCGGCGCCGGCAGCGCCGGCAGCGTGGCGCTGGATGAGGTGCTGGCCCGGCTGCTGGATGCCATGCGCCAGATCCACGCCCAGCGGCGCCTGTCCTGGTCCATGCAGACCTCCACGCCGCTGCCCGGCCATGGGCTGCGCTGGCGCGGCGCGGCCTCGGACCTGGAGGAGATGGCGGGAAACCTGCTGGACAACGCCGGCAAGTGGGCGCGCAGCCGCGTCACGCTGGCCGTGTGCCAGGATGGCACGACGACGCTGCTGCAGATCGATGACGACGGCCCAGGCCTGGCGCCGGAGCATCTCGCGCAGGCCATGGAGCGCGGTGTCCGCTTCGACGAACAGGCCCAGGGCCATGGCCTGGGCCTGGCCATCGTGCGCGACATCGCCGAGACCTATGGTGGATCGCTGGAGATGGGGCCGAGCCCGCTGGGCGGGTTGCGCTGCACGCTGCGCCTGGGCTGAGCACGGCGCCGGGCGGCGCTCAGCGCGAGGCGTCGGGCAGTTCGATCTTGACTTCGAGCACTTCGAGGTTTTCCTGGCGCTCCAGGTGCACCTTGATGTCGTTGACGTCGATGTCCACGTACTTGGAGATCACCGCCATCAGCTCCTTTTGCAGCGCAGGCAGGTAGTCGGGGCCACCGCCGTTGCCGCCCACGCGTTCGCGCGCGAGGATGATCTGCAGGCGCTCCTTGGCCACCGAGGCCGTCTTCTTCTTTTCTCCGAGCAGGAAAGAGAGCATGGACATGGCCGCTTACCTCCCCCCGAACATGCGTTTGAAGAAGCCGGGCTTTTGCGCTTCGGTGAAGCGCATGGGCTTTTCCTCGCCCAGGAAGCGTGCCACCACGTCCTGGTAGGCCTCGGCCACGTCCGAGCCCTGCATGTGCACGGCGGGAATGCCCTGGTTGGAGGCCTGCAGCACGGTTTCGGATTCGGGCACGACACCGATCAGCTCGATGCGCAGGATGTCCTGGATGTCCTCCAGCGACAGCATCTGGCCGTCCTGCACGCGGTTGGGGTTGTAGCGCGTGATCAGCAGGTGCTCCTTGACGCTCTCGCCCGCGATGGCGCGCGCGGTCTTGGAGCTGAGCATGCCCAGGATGCGGTCGGAGTCGCGCACCGAGGAAACCTCGGGGTTGGTCACGACCAGGGCCTCGTCGGCGAAGTGCATGGCGATCAGGGCGCCGCTTTCGATGCCGGCCGGCGAGTCGCAGATGATGTACTCGAAGTCCATGCCCGACAGGTCGTCCAGGATCTTCTTGACGCCGTCCTGCGTCAGCGCATCCTTGTCACGCGTCTGGGAGGCGGCCAGCACGAAGAGGTTGTCGCACTGCTTGTCCTTGATCAGGGCCTGGTTGAGGTTGGCCTCTCCCTGGATGACGTTGATCAGGTCGTAGACCACGCGGCGCTCGCAGCCCATGATCAGGTCCAGGTTGCGCAGGCCCACGTCGAAATCGATGACGGCGGTCTTGTGCCCGCGCAATGCGAGGCCCGATGCGAAGCTGGCGCTGGTGGTGGTCTTGCCCACGCCACCCTTGCCGGAGGTCACGACGACTATTTTGGCCATGTTTGCACGGTTCCTTAAAGACTGGAGAGCAAAGAAGAGGGGTCCGGTGTCATACCGGCTCGATGAGGATTTTCTCGCCGTCGAGACGCACCTTGGCGGGCCTGGCAGCCACGTCCGCCGGGAGATCGGTCTCGATTGTGCGATAGATGCCGGCAATCGACAGCAGCTGTGCTTCCATGCAGGTGCTGAAGATGCGCGCCTCGGTGTTGCCGCGTGCCCCGGCGATGGCCCTGCCGCGCAGCGGCGCGTAGACATGGACGTTGCCGTCGGCGATGACTTCGGCGCCATAGCTGACCATGGCCAGCACCACGATGTCGGTGCCGCGCGCATAGACGCGCTGGCCCGAGCGCAGCGGCTTGTCCACGATGAGGGCGTCGGCCTGGGGAGCAGGCACCTCGCGCACCACCTCGATCTCGCGCACGACTTCCTGGATCTCGATCTCGGGCACCGTGGGCCGCACGGGTGCGGCCTCGGGCGCGGGCGCCAGGCCTGCGGCACGCGCCGCCTCCATCTGCGCCGGGCTGCCGCCGCGCACGGCCACAGGCACGGTGCGGTGAAAGCGCAGTGCCTCCACGAGCACGGCGAAGTCGATGGCCTCCTCGGCCTCGCGCACATGGGCCAGGTCGATCAGTACGGGGTCGTTGTCGAAGAAATCCGGGTCGTCGGCCAGGCGCTGGGCCAGGTCGGCCACGAGCGCACGTACGTCGGTATCCCGCAGGGTCACGGCCACCACGGGCAGCTGCGCGCTCTTGAGGTCGAAGCTGGGGCGGGCAGTACTCGTCGTTTCAACGGCCATGGGACTGGGAGTGCGGTGGATGGGAGAGTTGCCTCTCGACGCGCAAAGTGTACTGTGTGCGCAGTACATGGGCGCCCACTCCCGCCGGGAGGCCGGCACCGGGGAGTGTCCATTTGTGTTGTGTCACACACGGCCCATGCCCCCGTGGCGGGGGCCGGGCGGGCCAAGTCACTGAAACCGGGGCTTACGCTTCTCCACGAAGGCCATCACGGCCTCGCGGTGGTCGGCGGTCTTGTGGGCCAGGGCCTGGTAGCCGGCGGACAGCTCCAGCAGCGACTCCAGCGTGCTGTGCTCGCCCTCGCGCAAGAGGCGCTTGGTCATGCGCATCACGGCGCCGGGGTTGGCGGCGATCTTGTCGGCCAGCGCGCGCGCCGTGGGCAGCAGCTGGTCGGCGGGCACGACGCGGCTGACCAGGCCACAGGCCAGGGCCTGCTGCGCATCGATGGCCTCGCCCGTGAACGCCATCTCGGCCGCCTTGGCACGGCCCACGGCGCGCGGCAGCAGCCAGGCGCCCCCGTCGCCCGGCACGATGCCCACGCGCACGAAGCTCTCGGCAAAGGTGGCCGTCTCGCTGGCGATGCGGATGTCGCACATGCAGGTCAGGTCCAGCCCCGCGCCGATGGCCGGGCCGTTGACGGCGCAGATCACGGGCACGTCCAGCTGGTTGAGGGCGCGCGGAATGCGCTGTATGCCCTGGCGGTATTCCTCGCGGATGGCGTCGGGCGTGAGCGCGTCGTCGAAGAAGCGCTGCATGTCCTTGACGTTGCCGCCCGAGCTGAAGATGGGGCCGGCGCCCGTGAGGATGACGGCCTTGACCGAGGCGTCGCGCCGGATATCGTCGCAGACCTGCACGAATTCCTCCACGGCCGTGTTGCCCGTGAGCGCATTGCGCGTCTCGGGCTGGTTCATGGTGAGGGTCCAGATGGCGCCGTCGCGCTCGATGTTCAGAAAGGGCATGGATGGGGTTCCTTCGAGAGCCTGTCAGTCGGTGATATCGGCGGTGATATCGGCGGTGATATCGGTGGTGGAGCGGATCAGATCCAGCGTGCTGCCCGCGTGGCCATGGACCAGCGCGGCGCCTGCCACGCCATGCCAGTACGACTCGGAGCCGGCCGTCTGGCGCCAGGCATGCAGGCGGCGCGTGAGCAGTTGCAGGTCGTATTCCTCGGTGAAGCCCATGGCGCCGTGGATGGCGTGGGCCGCCTCGGCCACGGCCAGCGCGGCCTGGCTGCCGCGCGCCTTGGCCACGGCCACGCGCAGCCGATCGGGGAAGACGCCCTGCCCCGCGCAGCCCAGCCGGGCCGCCATACGCGCGGCGAAGACATGCTCGCTCATCACCGCCAGCTGGTGCTGAATGGCCTGGAACTTGCCGATGGGGCGGCCGAACTGCTGGCGCTCGTTCGCATACTGCAGCGTGCGCTGGAACACCTCCATGAGCGCGCCCGCAAGCTGCGCCGCCACCAGGCCGGCTTGCAGCGTGCGCAGGTCCAGCCCATCCGGCAGGGCGATATCGGGAGCAGATGCTGCGCGGACCTGATCGGCGCTCCAGCGCAGGTTCACGTCCAGGCAGAAGGCCGCCGGCTCGGACTGCGCCTGCGCCTGCGCCACGGGCAGCAGGCTCCAGCCCTGCGCATGCTGCACCAGCACGCTGTCCGCCACCGCGCCCAGGCGCACGGGTGCGCAGTGCAGGCTGCCATCCGGCTGGAGCAGGCCTTGCGCCAACGCGATGGCGCCTGGTGGACGCTCCGCCCCCGCGCCCGCCAGCAGCGCGCGCGCCAGCATGGTCTCGCCCAGCGGCACGGGCAGCGCATGGGCGCCGGCCTGCGACCACACATCGAACAGCTGCGCCAGCGCCAGCCCCGCGCCGCCCGCGTGCTCAGGCACCAGGGCATCGGCAAAGCCGGCCTGCTCCAGCGATTGCCACAGCGCCCGGGGCGAACTCCCGGCCTCGATGGCGCGCACCCGCGCGGGCGTGCACTCGCCCTGCAGCAGCTGGCGTGCGGCATCGGCAAACAAATCGTCTTCCATGTCTCTCTCCATTCATGACACATGACGCCAGGCCTTGGGCGTTCCGTTTGAAACTGGCGCGCCCCAACTCAAGGGGAACCTTATTCAACGCAGGCCGAGGCCACGCGCGATCATTCCGCGCAGGATGTCGCGCGTGCCGCCGCGCAGCGAGTACGAAGGCGCAACCTCCGTCACGTAGTTGAGGGTGCGCAGCAGCTCCAGCGGAACCTCGGACGCCTCGCGTGCGAACAGGTCGTCCGCGATGGCGGCGGGAATGGACTGCTCCAGCGTCGTGCCCAGCTCCTTGACCAGGGCCGCCTCGACGATGGGGCTTTCGCCGCGCACCAGCTTGTCCTGCACGGCCACCGACATGGCGCGCAGCGGGGCCAGCTCGGTGAACACGCGGCCGGCCAGGCGCAGCGCGCCTTCGCTGCGCTCGCCCGTTGCACGCAGCCAGGCCAGCCATTCGTCGAACAGCACGATGCTGGAGAACAGCCGCTCGGGCCCGCTGCGTTCGAAGGCCAGCTCGGCCGTGACCTGCTCCCAGCCCTGGCCTTCCTGGCCGATCAGGGCGTCGGGCGGCAGCTGCACGTTGTCGAAGAAGACTTCGCAGAAATGGCTGTCGCCCGAGAGGTCGGTGATGGGCCGCACGGTCACGCCCGGCAGCGACAGGTCCACGATGACCTGGGACAGCCCCTTGTGCCGGTCACCCGCCTCGCCCGAGGTGCGCACCAGGGCGATCATGTAGTGGCAGTGGTGGGCGTTGGTGGTCCAGATCTTCTGGCCGTTGAGCACGAAGCCCTTGCCGTTCGGCACGGCGCGCGTCTTCACGCTGGCCAGGTCCGAGCCCGCGCCGGGCTCGCTCATGCCGATGCAAAAGAAGGCCTCGCCCCGGCAGATGCGCGGCAGGTAGAACCGCTTTTGCGCCTCGGTGCCGTACTTGAGGATCAGCGGGCCGCTCTGGCGGTCGGCAATCCAGTGCGAGCCCACGGGCGCGCCGCAGGCCAGGTATTCCTCCACCAGCACATAGCGCGTGAAGGCGCTGCGCCCGCCGCCGCCGTACTCGCGCGGCAGGGTGACGCCTATCCAGCCCTTTTCGCCCAGTTGCCGGCTCAGTTCGGCGCTGTAGCCGCCCCAGGAGCGCGCACGCACATGGGACGGCAGGCCGCTTATGGCCTGGGCGAGGAAGGCGCGCACCTCGGCGCGCAGGGCTTCGTCCTCGGCGGGGATGCGGGTCAGGGCAAGGGAATCAAGCACGCTCATTGCAGGGCTCCATGGTTGGACCCCACTCTAGGCAGCCGGTCTGTCGCAGTCCAATATTAAAAACCGCGCCACTGATACCGTTTGAATATCAGGCAGCCTGTGCCTTGGCATGCTGCGCCGCAAAGCCCACGTACCAGTCCAGGCAGCCCGGGTTGGCCATGGCCTCCTTGTTGACCACCTTGTCCAGCGGCTGGCCCAGCATCAGCTTCTTGATGGGCAGCTCCTGCTTCTTGCCGCTGAGCGTGCGCGGGATCTCGGCCACCTGCACGATCTCGTCGGGCACGAAGCGCGGCGACAGGGCCTGGCGGATGGCGCCCTGCAGGCGCGCGCGCAGGGCGTCGTCCAGATCCACGCCCGGGCGCAGCACCACGAACAGCGGCATGTAGCTTTCGCGGCCCAGGTATTCGAGGTCCACGACCATGGAGTCCAGCACTTCGGGCAGGGCCTCGACGGCGCTGTAGATCTCGCTGGTGCCCATGCGCAGGCCGTGGCGGTTGATGGTGGCGTCGCTGCGGCCGTAGATGATGCAGCCGCCCTCCGGGAGGATGCGTATCCAGTCGCCGTGGCGCCAGACCGGGCCCATGGCGGCGGGGCCGTCGCCGCCGCCGGGCGCGCGGCCATGGCCGGCCGGGTACATGTCGAAGTAGCTGGACAGGTAGCGCTTGCCGTCCGCATCGCCCCACAGGTACAGCGGCATGGAGGGGATGGGCTGGGTGCAGACCAGCTCGCCCACCTCGTCGATGACGGGCTGGCCCTGCTCGTTCCACGCCTCGACGGCCGCGCCCAGCTGGCGGCACTGCATGATGCCCGGCTGCTGGGGCAGCTCGCGGTGGCCGCCGATGAAGGCGCCCGCAAAGTCGGTGCCCCCCGAGATGTTGTTCCACCAGATGTCAGGCCGCCCCATGCCTGCGAACTGCGCCGTGCCCCAGCTTTGCACCTCCGGCGACAGCGGCGAGCCCGTGGTGCCCAGGCTGCGGATGCGCGACAGGTCGCCGCACTGGGCCAGGTCCACGCCGGCCTTCATGCAGTTGGCGTAGAAGGCCGCGCCCGAGCCGAAGCTGGTCACGCCGGTCTCGGCCGCGAAGCGCCACAGCACGCCCCAGTCGGGCCTGTCCTTGCTGCCGCCGGGGCTGCCGTCGAAGATCACGCAGGTGGTGCCGCCCAGCAGGCCCGAGACCTGGGCATTCCACATCACCCAGCCCGTGGAGCTGTACCAGTGGTAGCGCTCACCCCAGCTGTTGGGGTGGTAGCTGCAGCCCACGTCGTTGTGCAGGGCCTTGAGCTGCAGGGCCACCAGCACCATGCCGCCATGGCCGTGGACGATGGGCTTGGGCAGGCCGGTGGTGCCACTGGAGTAGACGATCCACAGCGGGTGGTCGAAGGGCAGCCATTCGGGTTCGAAGGCCGCCGTGGCCGCGTCGTCGCGGGCCGTGACCTGCACGTAGTCGGCGGCATCGGCCAGCCTCGCCTGCAGATCCAGGTTGGGCACAAGGACCACATGCTCCACGCTGGGCAGGCCTGCGCGCAGCTCCGCCAGCACGGCCATGCGGTCGATATCGCGCCCGGCGTAGTGCACGCCATCGACGGCGATCAGCGCCTTGGGCGCGATCTGGCGAAAGCGGTCCAGCACCGCGTTGGTGCCCATGTCGGGCGCGCAAATGCTCCAGACGGCGCCCAGGCTGGCCGTGGCCAGCAGGGCGACCATGGCCTCGGGGATGTTGGGCAGGTAGGCAGCCACGCGGTCGCCGCGGCCCACGCCCTGGGCCTTCAGGTGCAGGGCCAGGGCGGCGACCTGGCGGCGCAGGTCGGGCCAGGACAGTTCGCGGTGGCGGCCCGTCTCGTTGCGGCTGACCACGGCGGGCATGCCGGCCGCATGGGCGGCACCCACATGGCGCAGCGCCTGGCGCGTGTAGTTGATCTGGGCGCCCGGAAACCACTGGGCGCCGGGCATGGTGTTGCGCTCCAGCACGGCCGTGTGCGGCGTGGGCGACTGCAGCGCGTTGTAGTCCCAGATGCTTTGCCAGAAGGCGTCCAGGTCGGTCACCGACCAACGCCACAGCGCGTCGTAGCTGTCGAACTGCAGGCCGTGGCGCTCGCGCAGCCAGTCCTGGTACAGGCGGATCTGGGGGATGAAGGCAGGGGTATGGCTCATGACCGGCCACGGTACGCGCGCGCTGGCCGCGAGCCCAGACGGGAAAGCCACTAGCCTGGCACCTGGGCGACAAAGTCTGCGGGCCGGATCGCATATCTCCGCACAAACACTGGGAAAAAATTTCCGCTCCACCCCACCTGCCAGAAAACAAATGCCTCTAATATCGCGCCAATTTTTTACAAGGAGCGATGCCACATGGGCCTTTTCCAATGGACGGAAAAATCCGCCAACCAGCTGCAACGGGGAGGCGTGATCGGCCCCGATGAGCGCCTGCCCTGGCCACAGACCGGGCTGATGGGCATACAGCACGTGATCGCCATGTTCGGCTCCACCGTGCTGGCGCCCATCCTCATGGGGTTCGACCCCAACGTGGCCGTGCTCATGAGCGGCATCGGCACGCTGATCTTCTTCCTGATCACGGGCGGCAAGGTGCCCAGCTACCTGGGTTCGTCCTTTGCCTTCATCGGCGTGGTGATCGCAGCCACGGCCTATGGCGGCAAGGGCGCCAACGGCAACATCGGCGTGGCGCTGGGCGGCATCATTGCCTGCGGCGCGGTCTATGCGCTGATCGGCCTGGTGGTGCAGATGGTGGGAACGCGCTGGATCGAGCGCTTCATGCCGCCCGTGGTCACGGGCGCCGTGGTGGCCGTGATCGGGCTGAACCTGGCGGCCATACCCGTCAAGAACATGGCGGCCAACAACTTCGAGTCGTGGATGCAGGCCCTGACCTTCGTCTGCGTGGGCCTGGTGGCCGTGTTCACGCGCGGCATGGTGCAGCGCCTGCTGATCCTGGTGGGCCTGATCGCGGCCAGCCTGCTGTACGGCCTGTTCACCAATGTGCTGGGCATGGGCAAGCCCGTGGACCTGTCGGGCGTGATCAACGCCGCCTGGTTCGGCCTGCCCCAGTTCCACGCGCCCGTGTTCAGCGGCCCGGCCATGGTGCTCATCGTGCCCGTGGTCATCATCCTGGTGGCCGAGAACCTGGGCCACATCAAGGCCGTGACCGCCATGACCGGCAAGAACCTGGACCAGTACATGGGCCGGGCCTTCATCGGCGACGGCGTGGCCACCATGGTCAGCGGCGCGGCCGGCGGTACCGGCGTGACCACCTATGCCGAGAACATCGGCGTGATGGCCGCCACGCGCATCTACTCGACGGCCGTGTTCTTCGTGGCCGCCGTCCTGGCCGTGCTGCTGGGCTTCTCGCCCAAGTTCGGCGCGCTGATCCAGTCGATCCCGCTGCCCGTGATGGGCGGCGTGTCCATCGTGGTGTTCGGCCTGATCGCCGTGGCCGGCGCCAAGATCTGGGTGGACAACCGCGTGGACTTCTCGCAGAACAAGAACCTGATCGTGGCGGCCATCACCCTGATCCTGGGCACGGGCGACTTCACGCTCAAGTTCGGCGACTTCGCGCTGGGCGGCATCGGGACCGCGACTTTCGGCGCCATCATCCTGTACGCGCTGCTGGATCACGCACGCGACGATCAGCCACTGATTCATTGAATGTGAGCACACGCAAACATTCTTTGAGCCTTTGACTGCGCGGCAGGGCCTTTACGGGGAAACCCGAGGGCCGCTGCCAGCGCTGCTACCATCGGTTTCCGGAGATATACCGCCCTTGCGTTCTTGCATGGGGCGGTTTTTTTTAGGCTTGCAAGCCAGCGCTGCGGCACCCTGCCGGCTGGCGCGAGCCGTCAGCCGGAGCCATAGATGTCCCTCGCAGACCGCGTACGTTTCCCAGAATTCCTTTCGCGCACCATGACGGCCGAGCAGGCCGCCGCCCTGATCCCCCACGGCGTCAACGTCGGCATGAGCGGATTCACGGGCGCGGGCTACCCCAAGGCCCTGCCCCAGGCCATCGCCCAGCACGCCAAGAGCGAACACGCGGCCGGCCGGCCCTACAAGATCAATGTCTGGACCGGCGCCTCCACGGCCGCCGAGATGGACGGCGCCCTGGCCGAGGCCGGCGCACTGGGCCAGCGCCTGCCCTTCAACACCGACCCGACCTGCCGCGCCAGGATCAATGCCGGCGAGATCGACTTCATCGACATGCACCTGTCCCACGTGGCCCAGCATGCGTGGTTCGGCTTCCTGGGCCCCATGAGCGTGGCCGTGGTCGAGGTGCTGGGCGTGACCGAGGACGGGCGCCTCATCCCCTCCACCGCCGTGGGCAACAACAAGACCTGGCTGGAGATCGCCGACAAGGTGATCCTGGAGGTCAACACCAAGCCGCCGGCCAAGATGGAAGGCATGCACGACATCTACTACGGCACGGCCATCCCGCCGCGCCGCGTGCCCATTGCCCTGACCCATGCCGATGACCGCATCGGCGAGCCCTATCTGCGCGTGGACCCGGCCAAGGTGGTCGCCGTGGTCGAGACCCACAAGGGCGACCGCGACAACGTCTTCGCACAGCCCGACGCCAACTCCAACCTGATCGCCGCGTCCATCATCGACTTCCTCGCGCACGAGATGAAGATGGGCCGCCTGCCCAAGGAGATGCTGCCCATCCAGTCGGGCGTGGGCAACGTGGCCAACGCCGTGCTGGCCGGCCTGCTGACGGGTCCGTTCGAGAACCTGCTGGGCTTCACCGAGGTGCTGCAGGACGGCATGCTGGACCTGCTGCGCGCAGGCAAGATGAGCAAGGCCTCGGCCACCTCGATCTCCCTGTCCGGCAGCGCCTACAGGGACTTCGAAGAGAACATCGACTTCTACCGCGAGCGCATCATCCTGCGCCCCCAGGAGATCAGCAACCACCCCGAGCTGGTGCGCCGGCTGGGCGTGATCGCCATGAACTCCATGATCGAGGCCGACATCTACGGCAACATCAACTCCACCCACGTCATGGGCACGGGGATGATGAACGGCATCGGCGGCTCGGGCGATTTCGCGCGCAACGGCTACCTGTCCTTCTTCGTCACGCCCTCGGTGGCCAAGGGCGGCAAGATCAGCTGCATCGTGCCCATGTGCTCGCACGTGGACCATACCGAGCACGACACGCAGATCATCGTCACCGAGCAGGGCCTGGCCGACCTGCGCGGCCTGTCGCCGCGCAAGCGCGCCCAGGTCATCATCGACCGCTGCGCCCATCCCGACTTCCGCCCCCAGCTGCAGGACTACTTCGACCGCGCCCAGAGCCAGGGCGCGCTGCACACGCCCCACATCCTGGGCGAAGCGCTGAGCTGGCACCAGCGCTTTGTCGAAACGGGCGACATGCGCGCCTGACCCGCGCAAGCGCGCCAGCGCGCAGTCTCCTGGGCTACAGGCAGCCATCGGCATGGCTGCCCGGACTGGCGTAGCATGCAAGGACGGCCCACGGGGCCGTCTTTTTCGTTGCACCCACAGGACTTCTCCCATGCCGATCTGGAAGCGCAGCTTCACCCTTGAAGACATCACCTCGCTGAGCGCCGACACGGCCGTCTCGCACCTGGGCATCGAGTTCACCGAGATCGGTGACGACTTCCTGCGCGGCCGCGTGCACGTGGACCAGCGCACCTGCCAGCCCTACGGCATCCTGCACGGCGGCGTGAACGTGGTGCTGGCCGAAACCCTGGGCTCGGTGGCGGCGGCCTGCTCCATCCCCGAAGGCTGGCGCAGCGTGGGCCTGAACGTCTCGGCCAACCATGTGCGCGCCGCGCGCCAGGGCTGGGTCACGGGCACGGCCCGCCCCGTGCACCTGGGCCAGACCACCCATGTCTGGGCCATCGAACTGCACGACGAAACCGGCCGCCTGACCTGCACCTGCAGCCTGACCATGGCGCTGCTGCCGCCCACGCATGCGCAGAACGTCAAGCTCGCGGCGCAGCCGCCGGTGGCGGCACAGCCCTGATCAAACCCCCAGCAACTCCGACAGGCGCTCCGGCTGCGCCAGCAGCTCCCGCGAGTCGGCCTGCAGCGCCAGCCGGCCCTTGGCCATGACCACGGCGCGGTCGGTGTGGGCCAGGACCTTTTTGTAGTCGCGGTCCACGATCAGGGTGGAGATGCCGGTGCTGCGGATGGCGGCGATCACGCGCCAGATTTCGGCGACGACCAGGGGGGCCAGGCCTTCGGTGGCTTCGTCGAGGATGAGCAGGCGCGGGTGCGTCATCAGCGCGCGGCCTATGGACAGCATCTGCTGCTCGCCGCCAGAGAGCTGGTCGCCGCCGTTGGCCAGGCGCTCCGCGAGCCGGGGGAAGGTGTCGAGCACGCGCTCCAGCGTCCAGTGGCGCTCTCCCTGCAGGCCGGGGCGGGCGCTCATGACCAGGTTCTCGCGCACGCTGAGGTTGGGGAAGATGCCGCGCCCCTCTGGCACATAGCCAATGCCCAGCCGCGCCATGCGCTCGGGCGGCGCGCCCGTGCAGTCGCGGCCATCGGCGCGCAGGCGGCCGCGGCGCGCGGGCACATAGCCCATGAGCGTGCGGATCAGCGTGGTCTTGCCCATGCCGTTGCGCCCCAGCAGGCCCACGGCCTGGCCCGCGCCCAGCGCCAGGCTCACGCCCTGCAGGATGTGGCTGTCGCCGTAGTAGGTATGCAGCTCGTCGATGGCGAACATGGGCTCAGTCATGGTCTTCTCCCAAGTAGGCTGTACGCACGACCGGATCGACACGGATCTGCGCGGGCGTGCCCGTGGCCACCACGCTGCCATTGACCATCACGGTGATGCGGTCGGCGATGCGGAACACGGCGTCCATGTCGTGCTCGACCAGCAGTACCGCATGGCCGCGCTTGAGCTCCTGCAGCAGGGCCAGCATGCGCTCGGTCTCCTCCGCGCCCATGCCGGCCAGCGGCTCGTCCAGCAGCAGCACGCGCGGGCCGGTGGCCAGGCACATGGCCACTTCCAGCTGGCGCTTGGCGCCGTGGCTCAGCGTGCCGGCCACGGCCAGCGCCTGCCCGTCCAGGCCCGCACGCTCCAGGGCCGCATGGGCCTGGCGCAGGCTGGCCGCGCAGCGCTGTGCGGACAGGCCCAGTTGCCAGGGCCTGAGCGCCATCTGCGCCTGGGCCGCGAGCCGGCAGTTCTCCAGCGCCGAGAACTCGGGAAAGATGGTGGTGCGCTGGTAGCTGCGGCCCACGCCGGCACGCGCGCGCCGGGGCTGGGGCATGCGCGTGACGTCCTGGCCCGCGAGCGCGATGCGCCCCGCGCTGGCCGCCAGCTCGCCCGAGAGCATGTTGACCAGGGTGGACTTGCCCGCGCCGTTGGTGCCGATCACGGCATGGACCTCGCCCTCGTGCAGGTCCAGGTCCACGCCGCCCACGGCCGTGAGCCCGCCGAAGCGGCGCGTGAGGCCGCGCACCGAAAGCAGTGCCGCATCAGCCATGTCCGGCCTCCTTGTGGTGGACCTCGTTGTGCACTCCAGCGCGTTGCCGTGCAAGGCCCGCCAGCCCGATCAGCCCCATCAGTCCTTTCGGCAGCAGGGCCACGAGCACGATGATGGCCAGGCCCAGGCTCAGCTGCCAGTGGTCGGCCATGGGGCCGACGATGGCATGCGTGGACAGCACCTCCTTGAGCGCGATGAAGGCCACCGTGCCCAGCACGGCGCCGCGCAGCGAGCCCAGGCCGCCGAGGATGACCATCAGCAGCACCTCGCCCGAGTGGTGCCAGGACAGCAGCTCGGGGTTGACCACGGCATCGCGCACCGCCAGCAGAAAGCCTGCCACGCCGGCCAGCATGCCGGCCAGCACGAAGGCCGCGAGCTTGTACCCGTAGGTGGTGAAGCCGGCCGCGCGCATGCGCTGTTCGTTGACGCGTATGCCCGCCAGCGCCGCGCCGAAGCGCGACTGGCGCAGCCCGGCCAGGAAGGCATAGACCAGCACCAGGGCCGCCAGCACCACGTAGTACTGCACGCGCGGGATTTCCATGTCGATGGCGCCCAGCGCGGGCCGAGCCATCAGGTAGATGCCATCGCTGCCGCCGCCGATGCCCGTGTCGTGGACCACGAAGTAGGCCATCTGTGCGAAGGCCAGCGTCACCATGATGAAGTAGATGCCGCGCGTGCGCAGGCTCAGCAGGCCCACCAGCAGCGCATAGCCGCCCGAGGCCAGCAGCGCCCAGCCCAGCATGGCCGGCAGGCTGCCGCCTTCGTTGCCTGCGGACAGCACGGCGGCATAGGCGCCCAGGCCCATGAAGGCCGCATGCCCCAGGCTCACCAGGCCCGTGCCGCCCACCAGCAGCTGCAGGCTGAGCGCGAAGATGGCCAGGATCATGGTCTTGACCACCAGGCCCGACAGATAGTCCGACCACCAGGGGCCGGCCAGCGCCAGCAGCGCCACGCAGGCCAGCGGCACGGCGCAGGCCTGCCATCGGCAGGCGCGCTGCGGCATCTCTGCGGGCTGCACGGCGGCCGCCAGCAGCGCCGGAGAAGGATTGGATACGGCCATTGTTCAGCTCCTTTGCCCCATCAGACCCTGGGGCCGCCACACCAGCACCACCGCCATCAGCAGGTAGACGCTCATGCCGCTGAGCTCCTGGAAGAACAGCTTGCCGAAGGTATCGACAAAGCCCACCAGCAGCGAGGCCAGCAGCGCGCCCGTGATCGAGCCGATGCCGCCGATCACCACCACCACGAAGCAGATGATGAGCACGTTGCCGCCCATGCCCGGATAGACCGAACTCATGGGCGCGGCGATCATGCCCGCCAGTGCCGCCAGCGCCACGCCGATGGCGAAGACGATGCGGTACAGGCGCTTCACATCGATGCCCAGGCCGCGCACCATGTCGCGGTTGCTGGCGCCCGCGCGCACCATCATTCCCAGGCGCGTGCGGTTGACCACCCAGTACAGCGCCAGCGCCACCAGCAGGCACACGCCCGAGGCGAACAGCCGGTACCACGGATAGCTCATGAGCCCGCCCAGCGAGAAGCTGCCCGACAGCCAGCCGGGCAGCGGCACGCCATGCACGTCGTTGCCCGCCAGCAGCGAGCGCAGCTCCTCGAACACCAGGATCAGCCCGAAGGTCATCAGCACCTGCTGCAGGTGCTCGCGCTCGTAGAGGTAGCTGAAGAAGGCCCACTCCAGCGCATAGCCCAGCACCACGGTCAGCGCCACGCCGGCCAGCAGCATGGTGATGAAGTGCTGGCCCAGCATCGGGGACAGCGCAAAGGCCATGTAGGCGCCGATCATGTAGAAGCTGCCATGGGCCAGGTTGATCACGCCCATGATCCCGAAGATCAGCGTCAGGCCCGAGGCCAGCAGGAACAGCAGCAGCCCGTACTGGACGGCGTTCAGGCACTGCACGAGAAAGGTGGCAAGGTCCATGGCGATGTCCGTATGCGTGCGTATTCGTCCGTATGAGTGCGCCCCGCGCCTCACATGCGGCAGCCGCGGCCCGTATCGCCCAGGGCCTTGATGGCCACGCCCATGCGCTGGTTCTCCTTGCCCACGACCTTGCGCAGGTACATGTCCTGCACGGGGTTGTGCGACTTGCTGATGGTGAAGTCGCCGCGCGGGCTGGGGATGGTGGCCTTCTCGATGGCCTGGCGGAACTCGGCCTTCTTCGCGATGTCGCCGCCCGCCGCCTTCAGGCCCACGCCCAGCATCTGGGCGGCGTCGTAGCCCTGCACGGCATACACATCGGGCATCAGCTTGTAGGCCTGGGCATAGGCGGAGCGAAAGCGCCGGTCGCGCTCCGTGCCCAGCTCGTCGGCGTAGTGCAGCGTGGTCAGCACCCCCTGGGCGGCCTCGCCCTGGGCCTCCAGCGTGCCGTCGGTCAGAAAGCCCGAGCCGTACAGCGGAATGGTCTTGTGCAGGCCGGCCGCGTGGTAGTCCTTGACGAACTTGACGGCGCCCGCGCCCGCGAAGAAGGCAAACACCGCATCGGGCCTGGCAGCCGCGATCTCGGTCAGCAGGGCCTGGAACTCCACGTTGGGAAAGGGCACGGTGAGCTGCTTGCTGACCTTGCCGCCCTCCTTCTCGAAGCCTTCCTTGAAGGCATTGGTCATCTCCTCGCCGGCCGCGTATTTCCAGGTGATGGTCATGGCGGTTTTCCTGCCCTCCTGCCTGGCGGCCACCACGCCCATGGGATAGGAGGACTGCCAGTTGGAGAAGGACGAGCGGAAGATGTTGGGCGCGCATATGGCGCCCGTGACCGCATCGGCGCCCGCATTGGGCACGATGAGCACGGTGCCGCTTTCCTTGGCCGCGCGCGCCATGGCCATGGCCACGCCCGAATGCACGGTGCCCACCAGCACATCGACCTTGTCGCGCTTGATCAGGCGGTTGACGTTGTCCGTGGCCTTGGCCGGATCGGACTCGTCATCGACCTTGAAGAACTCGATCTCGCGCCCGCCCAGCCTGCCGCCCTGCTCGTTCACGAACATGCGAAAGCCGTTCTCTATGGCCGAGCCCAGCGCCGCATAGGTGCCGCTGTAGGGCAGCATGAAGCCGACCTTGATCCTGTCCTGCGCATATGCGCCGCAGGACAGGGAGGCCGTCAGGGCGAGGACGGCCCAGTGTTTGCGATCGGTGTTCATGCGTGTCTCCTTGTGGTGGATGGGTCTTGCTTTTGTCAGGGGAATCGGAAGGGGCTGTTCAGCCGACGCTGGCTTCGCGTTCACGCAGGCGGAAACGCTGGATCTTTCCGGTGGCGGTCTTGGGAAGTTCGTCCACGAATTCGATGAAGCGCGGGTACTTGTAGGCGGCCAGGCGCTGCTTCACGAAGGCCTTGAGTTCAGCCTCGGTGGCGCTGCAGCCGTCCTTGAGCACGACGAAGGACTTGGTCTTGAGCAGGCCGTCGGCGTCGGTCTTGCCGATCACGGCGGCCTCCAGCACGGCCGGGTGCTGCATCAGCGTGGCCTCGACCTCGAAGGGCGAGACATAGATGCCGCTGACCTTGAGCATGTCGTCGCTGCGCCCGGCATAGGTGTAGTAGCCATCGGCGTCGCGCACGTACTTGTCGCCGCTCTTGAGCCAGCCGCCCTGGAAGGTCTCGCGCGTCTTGTCGCGGTTGCCCCAGTACATGAGGGCGGCGCTGGGGCCCTGGATGAACAGGTCGCCCACCTCGCCATCGGCCACGGGGCGGCCGTCCTCGCCGCGCAGCTCCACGCAATAGCCGTCCACGGGCTTGCCCGTGGTGCCGTAGCGGATGTCGTCGGGCCGGTTGGACAGGAAGATGTGCAGCATCTCGGTGGAGCCGATGCCGTCCACGATGTCGGCGCCGAAATGCGCCTTGAAGCGCTGGGCGATCTCGGCCGGCAGCGCCTCGCCGGCCGAGGAACACATGCGCAGGCTGACCTGCTCGCGCGCGGGCAGCAGCGGCGAGGCCAGCATGCCCGCAAAGCCCGTGGGCGCGCCGAAGAACACCGTGGGCCGGTGCTGCACCCAGCGCGCGAAGGTGGCCTCGGGTGTGGGCCGCTCGGCCATCAGCAGCACGGTGGCGCCCACGCTCAGCGGAAAGCTCAGGGCATTGCCCAGGCCGTAGGCGAAGTAGAGCTTGGCGGCGGAAAAGCAGATGTCGCCCTCGCCCAGGCCCAGCACCGGGCCGCCATAGAGTTCGGCCGTCCAGTACGGATTGGCATGCGTGTGGACCGCGCCCTTGGGCTTGCCCGTGGAGCCCGAGGAATACAGCCAGAAGCCCGGGTCATCGCCCAGCGTGGGCGCCGGTGCGGGCAGCGGCGGCTGCGCCGCCAGCCAGGGCTGCAGGGGCGCAAAGCCTGCGGCGCGCGCCGCCGCTTCGTCGCCGGCCACCCAGACATGGCGCACCTCGTTGGGCGCCCGGTCCAGCGCCTGGCGCAGCAGGGGCAGCAGCGCATCGCAGGTCAGCACGGCCTGGGCGCGGCTGTGGCCCAGCATGTAGGCGTAGTCGTCGGCCGTGAGCAAGGTGTTCACCGCCACCGGCACCACGCCCGCATACAACGCGCCCAGAAAGGCCACGGCCCATTCATGGCGGTCGTGCATGAGCAGCAGCACGCGCTCCTCGCGGTGGATGCCCGCCGCCAGCAGGCCGCTGGCCATGCGCTGCGCCTGCTGCTGCAGCTGGCCGTAGCTCAGCGTGCCGTGGTCGTCGATGTAGGCGATCTTGCCGGGCCGCCCCTCATTGAGCGCGAACAGGTGCGCGGCGAAATTGAAGGGCTGGGTGAAGTCGATCATCGGGGTCTCCTTCGACATCGGGCATCTGGCCCGACTTGTGATCTTCCGCACAACATGCAATATTGTGCGTGCATCAGAAAGATAGTTAGAACACCACCGAGCGTCAAGCACTATATTGCATGGCTGGTGTTAACCCCGACTGTTTATCATTCACGCCCTCTTCAAGGAAACTCTATGGACCAGTTCGAGACGGCAGCCCAGTCCGCCGGGGCGGCGGATTCCCTCTCAGAAGCCCCCAGGAACCAGGTGCTGCAGGCGCTGGGCGAGCGTGTGCGCAGCCTGCGCTCGCGCCGGGGCATGACGCGGCGCGCCCTGGCGGCGGCGGCCGATGTCTCGGAGCGCCACCTGGCCAACCTCGAATACGGCACGGGCAATGTGTCGGTGCTGGTCCTGCACCATATTGCACAGGCGCTGCAATGCTCCATGGCCGAGCTGCTGGGCGACGTGACCACCACCAGCGCCGAATGGCTGCTGATCCGCGAACTGCTGGAAGGCCGCGATGAAGAGGATCTGCGCCGCGTGCGCCTGGCCGCAGGCGAGCTGCTGGGCACGGCGCCCAGCGACCGCCAGCGCCATACGCGCATCGCCCTGATCGGACTGCGCGGCGCGGGCAAGTCCACGCTGGGCCGCATGCTGGCCGAGCAGCTGGGCGTGCCCTTTCTCGAACTCAACCAGGAAATCGAGCGCATTGCGGGCTGCAGCGTGCGCGCCATCCACGACCTGTACGGTGCCAACGCCTACCGCCGCTACGAGCGCCGCGCGCTGGAGGAAGCCGTGCAGATCTACAGCGACGTGGTCATCGCCACGCCGGGCGGCATCGTCTCCGACCCGGCCACCTTCAACGAGCTGCTGTCGCACTGCACCACGGTCTGGCTCAAGGCCCAGCCCGAGGAGCACATGGCCCGCGTCGTGGCCCAGGGCGACACCCGCCCCATGGCCGCCAATCCCGAGGCCATGGACGATCTGCGCAGCATCCTCGAAGGCCGCGCCGGCTTTTACGCCAAGGCCGACCACGTGGTGGATACCAGCGGCCAGACGCTGGAGCAGAGCTTCGATCAGTTGAAGGCACTGTTCCTGCCCGCACGCTGAGACGGCGGCAGCAACCCACGGCATCCAGGCCCCAGGCCTGGATTTTTTTCGCCTGTGCTGGCTGGTGTTTACCCTGGATATGGCCAAAACACGCACTATCGTGCTTGTTGCTGCGTGCATTTTCTGAATGAATCTGCATAATTATGCCTGCACCGTATCTGCGACTGCACTATTTTTCATCCAAGAGGCCGTCCATGCACCCGTCCAGCCCCACTGTCGATTACCGCACCGAGCCCGCCCAGTACCGCCACTGGTCGTTCACCGTCGAGGGCGCCATCGCCCGCATGCAGCTGAACATCGCCGAGGACGGCGGCATACGGCCCGGCTACAAGCTCAAGCTCAACAGCTACGACCTGGGCGTGGACATCGAGCTGCACGACGCGCTCAACCGCATCCGTTTCGAGCATCCGCAGGTGCGCACCGTCATCGTCACCAGCGGGCGCGACCGCATCTTCTGCTCGGGCGCCAACATCTTCATGCTGGGCGTGTCCAGCCATGCCTGGAAGGTGAACTTCTGCAAGTTCACGAACGAGACGCGCAACGGCATCGAGGACAGTTCGCGCCACTCGGGCCTGAAGTTCCTGGCCGCCGTCAATGGCGCCTGCGCAGGCGGCGGCTACGAGCTGGCCCTGGCCTGCGACGACATCGTGCTGATCGACGACCGCTCCTCCTCCGTCTCCCTGCCCGAGGTGCCGCTGCTGGGCGTGCTGCCCGGCACGGGTGGCCTCACGCGCGTGACCGACAAGCGCCATGTGCGCCATGACCTGGCCGACATCTTCTGCACCAGCGTCGAAGGCGTGCGCGGCCAGCGCGCCGTGGACTGGTGCCTGGTCGATGCCGTGGCCAAGCCCGCGCAGTTCGAGGCCGTGGTGGCCGAGCGCGCGCAGCGCCTGGCCGAGGGCAGCACGCGCCCCGCCAGTGCACAGGGCATCACGCTCACGCGCCTGGAGCGCGAGGCCACGGACGACGCGCTGCACTACCGCCATGTCAGCGTGCAGATCGACCGCGCGCGCCGCAGCGCCACGCTGACCGTGAAGGCGCCCACGCTTGGGCAAGGCCCGCAGCCCGCCACCCTCGAAGCCATCGAGCAGGCCGGCGACGCCTGGTGGCCGCTGGCCATGGGCCGCGAGCTGGACGACGCCATCCTGCACCTGCGCACCAACGAGCTGGACGTGGGCACCTGGCTGCTCAAGACCGAAGGCGATGCCGCCGCCGTGCTGGCCGCAGACGCAGCCCTGCTGGCCCACCAGGACCACTGGCTGGCGCGCGAGACGCTGGGCCTGCTGCGCCGCAGCTTTGCGCGGCTGGATGTGTCCTCGCGCACGCTGTTCGCGCTGATCGAGCCCGGCTCCTGCTTCGTGGGCATGCTGGCCGAGCTGGCCTTCGCGGCCGACCGCGCCTACATGCTGGTGCTGCCCGATGACACCGAGCGCGCCCCGCGCATCCAGCTGGACGAATTCAATTTCGGCCTGCTGCCCCTGGTCAACGACCAGTCGCGCCTGCAGCGCCGCTTCTACGAGGAAGCCGCGCCGCTGGAGGCCGCGCGCGCCGCCACGGGCCGCGCGCTGGACGGCGACCAGGCCCTGGCCCTGGGGCTGGTCACGGCCGCGCCCGACGACATCGACTGGGACGACGAGATCCGCATCGCCATGGAAGAGCGCGCCGCCATGTCGCCCGATGCGCTCACGGGCCTGGAGGCCAACCTGCGCTTTGCCAGCCGCGAGAACATGGTCACGCGCATCTTCGGGCGCCTGTCGGCCTGGCAGAACTGGATCTTCAACCGCCCCAATGCCGTGGGCGACAAGGGCGCTCTCAAGCTCTACGGCACGGGCCAGAAGGCCGGCTTCGACTTCAACCGCGTCTGACCGCAGGCACGCCCCGAAACATCCACGGAGACCCCACCATGAGCGCCATCAACTACAGCGAGAAGATCCCCAACAACGTCAACCTCGGCGAAGACCGCACCCTGCAGCGCGCGCTGGAGAGCTGGCAGCCCAACTTCCTGAACTGGTGGGGCGACGTGGGCCCCGAAGGCTCCACCGACTACGACGTCTACCTGCGCACCGCCATCAGCGTGGACCCGCAGGGCTGGGCCCAGTTCGGCCACGTGAAGATGCGCGACTACCGCTGGGGCATCTTCCTGAACCCGGCCGAGGCCGACCGCAAGGTGCACTTCGGCGACCACGCGGGCGAGAAGGCCTGGCAGGACGTGCCCGGCGAGCACCGCGCCAACCTGCGCCGCATCATCGTCACCCAGGGCGATACCGAGCCCGCCTCGGTGGAGCAGCAGCGCCACCTGGGCCTGACCGCGCCGTCCATGTACGACCTGCGCAACCTGTTCCAGGTCAACGTGGAGGAAGGCCGCCACCTGTGGGCCATGGTCTACCTGCTGCACAAGCATTTCGGCCGCGACGGCCGCGAGGAGGCCGAGGCCCTGCTGGAGCGCCAGTCCGGCGACGAGAACAACCCGCGCATCCTGGGCGCCTTCAACGAGAAGACGCCCGACTGGCTGTCCTTCTTCATGTTCACCTACTTCACCGACCGCGACGGCAAGTTCCAGCTGGCCGCGCTGGCCGAGAGCGCCTTCGACCCGCTGGCGCGCACCACCAAATTCATGCTGACCGAGGAGGCCCACCACATGTTCGTGGGCGAGTCCGGTGTCTCGCGCGTGCTGCAGCGCACCTGCCAGGTCATGAACGAGCTGCGCACCGACGACGTGGGCCGCCTGCGCGCGGCCGGCGTGATCGACCTGCCCACGCTGCAGCGCTACCTGAACTTCCACTACAGCGTGACCATCGACCTGTTCGGCGCCGACCAGTCCAGCAATGCCGCCACCTTCTACAGCAGCGGCCTCAAGGGCCGCTACGAGGAAGGCAAGCGCGCGGACGACCACCGCCTGCACGACCAGCACTACAAGGTGCTGGAGGTCGTGGACGGCAGGCTGCAGGAAAAGGAAGTACCCATGCTCAACGCGCTCAACGAGGTGCTGCGCGACGACTACATCAAGGACTCCAACGCGGGCGTGGGCCGCTGGAACAAGGTCATGGAAAAGGCCGGCATCGATTTCCGCCTCACCGTGCCGCACAAGGCCTTCAACCGCCAGATCGGCGCGCTGGCCGGCGTGCGCATGAGCCCCGACGGCCGCGTGGTCAGCGAGCAGGAATGGCGCATGCGCGAGGCCGAATGGCTGCCCACGGACGCCGACCGCGCCTTCGTCGCCTCGCTCATGGGCCGCTGCGTGGAGCCGGGCCAGTTCGCGGGCTGGATCGCGCCGCCGGTCATGGGCATCAACCGCCAGCCCGTGGATTTCGAATACGTGCGCTTCAACTGAAGCGCCGCGCCAGCAGGGAGTCGCCCATGACAGTCGCCTTGGTAGAACACGGCATCCTCACCCAGCACCTGATCGACCCGGAGATCTGCATACGCTGCAACACCTGCGAGGCCACCTGCCCCGTGGGTGCCATCACGCACGATGACCGCAACTACGTGGTCCTGGCCGAGCAGTGCAACGGCTGCATGGACTGCGTCTCGCCCTGCCCCACGGGCGCCATCGACAACTGGCGCAAGGTGCCGCTGGCGAGAGCCTATCCCGTGGCCGAGCAGCTGCTCTGGGACGAGCTGCCCGAGGAGCTGCCGCCTGAGGCGCTGGTCCAGGCACTGGTTCAGGCACGGACCCAGGCACAGGACGCAGCGGACGCGCCCGCCGCCGAGGACCTGAGCCAGGCCCAGGCCGTGATCGCGGCGGCCGCCACGCGCGGTGCAGATGCGTCCCGGCCCGATGACCAGGCCGATACCCAGGTGTTGCGCAGCGCCAGCTACGGCGCCACCGTGCCGCCCTGGTCGGCCGCCCATCCGTACACCAACCTGCATGGCCCCAGGAGCCCCGTCACGGCCACCGTGGTCGGCAACCTCAACTGCACGGAGGCGGGCTTCGACAGCGAGACCCACCACATCGTGCTGGACTTCGGCAGCCAGCCGTTCCCCGTGCTCGAAGGCCAGTCCATCGCCGTCATCGCACCCGGCACCGACGCCCAGGGCCGCCCGCATGTGGCGCGCCAGTACTCGGTGGCCAGTGCGCGCAATGGCGAGCGGCCCGGCTACAACAACCTGGCGCTGACCGTGAAACGCGTCACCCAGGACCACCAGGGCCGCCCCGTGCGCGGCGTGGCCAGCAACTACCTGTGCGACGCACGCATCGGCGACAGGGTCCAGGTCATAGGCCCGTTCGGCCAGTCGTTCCTGATGCCCAACCATCCCCGCTCGCACATCGTGATGATCTGCACGGGCACGGGCAGCGCCCCCATGCGCGCCATGACCGAATGGCGCAGGCGGCTGCGCAAGAGCGGCAGGTTCGAGGGCGGCAAGCTCATGCTGTTCTTCGGCGCACGCACGCCGCAGGAGCTGCCCTACTTCGGCCCGCTGCAAAGCCTGCCGCGCGACTTCATCGACAACAACCTGGCCTTCTCGCGCGTGGCCGGCCAGCCCCGGCGCTACGTGCAGGATCTGCTGCGCGAACGTGCGGCCGACCTGGCGGCCCTGCTGCGCGACGACAACGCGCACTTCTACGTCTGCGGGCTCAAGAGCATGGAGGAAGGCGTGGTGCTGGCACTGCGCGACGTGGCGCAGCAAGCCGGGCTGGACTGGGAACAGATCGGTACACGCCTCAAGCGCGAAGGCCGGCTGCACCTCGAGACTTATTGACCCCCCCTGAGTCGCTTCGCGCCTTCCCCCTGAAGGGGGGCATACGGGCACCCGGCGACACCCTCGGTGCGGGGCGGCGCGGCCGGCGTAGGCCCTTCCTCGGTGTCCCTGAGTTGAGCCGCGCCAGGTTCCTAGGCAGTTATTGAATGGCGCGCAACACCTTGAAAAACTAATGCGCTGGAGTTCGGACCTGTCCATAGGCATCGCCGGCCAGGGCCTGGGCCAGGATCCAGGCCGGGTCCACCAGCTCGGCGCCGCGCGCCAGCGGCGACTGCGGCAGGGCCAGCGGGATCTCGGTGCAGCCCATGATCACGGGCACATCGCCATGGCGCTGCAGCAGCGGCGCCAGCACCTCGCCGAAGCAGCGCGCGGCCAGGTCCATGTCGCCCTGCTTGACGCCGTCGTAGATGCCCTGCATGAGCCGCGCGCGGCCCTGCGCATCGGGCTGCAGCGCGGTGATGCCGCACTCGGCCAGTGCCGCGTCGTACAGGCCGCTGTCATAGGTGCCCTGCGTGGCCAGCACGATGGCCTGCTGCGCGCCGCCGGCCTGCAGGTGCAGGGCAGCCTGGCGCGCGATGTGCAGCACATGCAGCTGCGGAAACAGCGCCTGCAGCTGCCCATGCCAGGCATGGGCCGTGTTGCAGGCCAGGGCCACGCTGCGCACGCCCAGCGCCGCCATGCGGCCCACGCCCTGCAGCAGGTGCTGGGCCGGTCCCGTGGGTGACTGCGGGTCCGCGCGCAGCGCCGCGCTGCGGTCGGGCATGGGCAGCTGCACCAGCCAGTGCTCGGGATAGGCCTGGTCATGCACGGGCAGGCCCTGCTGCTGCAGGTGCGCCGTGCAGGCCTGGACGAACAGGCGCACGAAATCCGCGCCTGCGGCCGGACCCATGCCCCCGAGAATGCCCACCGCACGCGGGGGCTGAAGCTGCTGCTGCATGCTGCGATCCGAAATCAAAAAGCGGGTTTGTCGCTGAGGTCCTGCAGGTTTTTCTGCAATTGCTCGCTCATCGGCAGGCCCAGGGCCACGTTCCTCGGGGCAATGGGCTGCATGAACCACTTGTCATACAGCCTGGCGAACGCGCCCGACTTCATCATGTCGCCGATCACGCCATCGACCAGCTGCTTGAACTGGGGATCGTCCTTGCGCAGCATGCAGGCATAGGGCTCGACCTGCAGCGAGTCGGCCACCACCTCGAAGTCCCCGGGGTTCTTGGCCGTGGGGATCAGGCCGAAGAGCAGGATGTCGTCCATGCCGAAGGCCGCGGCGCGGTCGTTCTCCACCAGCAGGAAGCCGTCCGCATGGTCCTTGGCCATGACGATGTTCATGCCCCAGGCCTTGTCGGCATTGGCCTTGCGCAGCACCTGCAGGTTGGTGGTTCCCGTGGTGATGGCCACGGTCTTGTCCTTGAGGTCGGCGTAGTTTTTGATGCCCGAACTCTTCTTCACCAGCAGCCGCGTGCCCGTGTAGAAATGGTTGATGGCAAAGGCCACCTCCTTGCCGCGCACCGTGTTGTTGGTGGTCGAGCCGCATTCCAGGTCGATGGTGCCGTTGGCCAGCAGCGGCATGCGGTTCTGCGAGGTCACGGCCTGCCACTGCACCTTGAGATCGGGCCGGTTCACCGCCTTCTTCACGGCCTCGGCCACGGCCTGGGACATCTCCACCGTCATGCCGATGGGCTTGCCGTTGTCCAGGTAGCTGAAGGGCACGGACGACTCGCGGTAGGCCAGCGTGATGCGGCCGCTGTCGCGCACCTTGGCCAGCGTGTCGGCATGGGCCGCAGCCAGGCCTCCCAGGGCCAGGGCCGCGCACAGCGCGGTGGTGTGAAGTTGCATGCTTGTCTCCTCGTCTTTGGTGGATGTGCGGCCAGTGTAGGAAGGGCGGCGGCCTTTGCGGAATGACAATATCGGGCCGGTCCATGCCCGCCGGTTATGGGCTGGCCGCCTGCCCGCAGCAGCAGCCCCCGGCCATAACCTGCGTGCATGGCCCGTGTGCCAAATGCCATGGCGCAGCCTGCCGCGCGCGGCCTACAGTGCGGCTGCATGGAGAAACGATCAATGCATGTCTGCATCGTGGGCGCCGGCATCGTCGGCCTGGCAACGGCCTGGGCGCTGCAGCGGGCCGGCCACCGCATCACCGTGCTGGACCGCGCACCGGGCCCCGCCCAGGGCGCCAGCGGCGGCAATGGCGCGCAGCTGAGCTATTCCTACGTGCAGCCGCTGGCCGATCCCGGCATCTGGAAGATGCTGCCCCGCCTGCTGCTGGAAAAGGATTCGCCGCTGGCCTTCCGCCTGCGCGCCGACCCCGCGCAATGGGCCTGGGGACTGCGCTTTCTGGGCGCCTGCAATGCCCATGCCTCGGCCGAAGGCACGCGCGCCCTGCTGGCCCTGGCCGCCGAAAGCCGCCAGGCCTTCGAGTCGCTCCAGGCCGACGAAGCACTGGCCTGCGACCTGCACACGCCGGGCAAGCTGGTGCTCTACCCCACCCAGCAGGCGCTGGATGCCGCCGCGCAGCAGGTGGCACTGCAAGCGGGCCTGGGCGGCGCGCCGCAGCGCATCGTCAACGCCGCCGAAGTGGCGCGCATCGAACCCGCGCTCGCCCGCTACGCGCAACGCATTGCAGGCGCCGTGCACACGCCCAGCGAGGCCGCCGCCGACTGCCGCCTGCTGTGCGAGCAACTGGCCGCCCGGCTCACCGCACGCGGCGCCGAACTGCGCTACGGCGTGGAGCTGCAGGGCTTCGAGCGCGAAGGCGACGCCATCACCGGCCTGCGCACCGCCGCAGGCCCGCTGCCGCTGCGCGCCGACCACTACGTGCTGGCCAGCGGCTGGGAAAGCGCGGTCCACGCGCGCCAGCTGGGCCTGCGCATTCCCGTCTACCCGCTCAAGGGCTACAGCATCACCGCCGATGCCGCCGCGCAGCTGCCGCACGCCGCGCCCCGGGTCAGCGTCACCGACACCGCCCGCAAGGTCGTCTTCGCACGCATCGGCGAACGCCTGCGCGTGGCCGGCATGGTGGAGATCGTGGGCCGGGACACGCGCACCGACCCGCGCCGCATCGCCAGCCTGCGCCGCTCCACGCAGGAGGTCTTCGCCGACCTGCCGCTGGACGGCAACCTCCACCCCTGGACCGGCATGCGCCCCGCCACACCCACCGGCCTGCCCCTCACCGGCCGCCAGCGCGGCGGTCCGCGCAACCTGTGGCTGCAGACAGGGCACGGCGCGCTGGGGCTGACGCTGGCGTTCGGGTCGGCGCAGAGGCTGGTGGGGCAGATGGAGGCGGACGATCTGTAGAACCCGGTCCCGCAGCCACCTATGTCATGTCGCCGCTCAATCTCCGTACGAGTTGCCAGTCGTCCTTGGACCAGCCATGTCGGGCATCCACCGACATGGCTGCGGCGCCAATCAAGGCAAGCCAACCGCTCGCCTCCACACGTCGCAACGGCTCCCATGCCGGCCGCTGGGCTATTTGCTGCCAATCCGAACCATGGCAACCAGTGCACTTTGTCAGGGTGTCATCAGGCCGGAGTGGTTCGACCGTGACCGTCCCTGTCGGCACTTCGCCCCACTCCGCGATAAGCGTCTCCAGCGAAACCGTTGAAGGCACGCCGCCTCGACCCAAAAACCACTTGAGAAAGCGCTCCCAGAGCGAAACATCGGGCGGCGCATTCCGTGAATCGGTGTCGCGCGCTTTAAGCCAAGCGTCGTGAGACATTATGTTGGCGTAGACCACCAAAATGCATCTGCTGGATCCTGCCTGACAGATGGTCACCGTATCTCCACGCTTCCATTGTCCAATCGACAACGATGAGTTGACCGTCCCCAAGATAAATTTAGCAATATCGGCATCGTTCCAACCGCGCGGATCTTCTTGGGTGTCGGATACGCCACGCCAACTCGCGGCAATGAGCAGTGCGGCAAGCGCGATGATCACCAGTGAGCGCCACGTTTCGGAGAGGCGTGGTGAGATTGATGTTGTCTGACTAGCCACCACAGCATCTCCTCACTAGCTCCTGAGCCATATCAGTCGCACGCTGGCGCCCTTCCGGCGGCACCCGCTGGTCTATGCTCTGAAGCAAATTGGCTTGCAAGGACACATCGCCGCTGGCTTTGGCATTGGCATATAAGTAGGCCCATACCTCGGCCGGCCGCGGCTCTCCCCATGTGGGGTTGTATCGGATGGAGGCCATCATGATCAGCGCATCGACATAGCCTCGGTCGATCAGGGCATTGAGGTAGGCCAGGGTGGTGCGCCGGAATTCGTCGAGGCGCTCTGGGTCCTTCATCACATGCTCCAGATCACGGGTCCAGTAGGCCCCCCCGTAATTCATCATGCTCTGGGGATCGCCCTGGGCCGCTAGCAGGGCGGTCCATTCATCTGCCCTGGCATATGCGTCCTCGGGAAGCTCACCGCAGCCGGGCCGCGCCTTGGCCCCTTCCTCACGCAGCAGCGTCTGGGCCATCGCATGTCCTTCAGGATCGGAAGCCGGGGAAGCCCACTGCGCCATGCGCCCGTAGAGGGACACCATCCAGCAACGCTCCAATGCCTTGTGGAGTTTGGCGACTTCGCCGGCCTGGTCCAGCGTGACCTCGCTGCGGGCAAGCCGGTTGTACAGAATCTCCGCCGATGCATCCACGACAACGGCAGGAAACGCCTTGGCTCTAGGTGCCGTGGGGGGCGCCACCGGCACGGGCGCCGGTACGGAAGCGATCGCCGGTGGAGCGGGAGTTTCAGGTGCTGGCGCAGCAGGCCCGGAAGCTTGCGCAGGTGGCTTGGTTGCACTCACCTGTGCATGCCTGACCTCAGGCGCTGGTTCGGCAAAAAAGATGAGCGCCAGCCCGCCGGCAAAGGCAAGAGCAGCGCATGCCCAGGCAACGACCTGCCAGCGCGGACGCAAAGCTCCTGAATTTCTCATGACCCTCCTTCATGACGATGCAGTTGTCAGATCCCGGGTAATGATTGTGAATAATTCTCATTAACAAATCAATCGATCATGAGAATTCAGTTGAATTTGACAATCGATCGTGCCAATGACCACGGCGCATCAGCCGCAGTCCAGCAGGCATGCTTGTATGAACGGCCTCAACCAGCCAGCAACTCGCGCAAGGCCTTGCGCATTTCCTCGGTCATTGCCCGCGCCAGCACCGACCCCGGCCGCTGGGGCAGGCTGAGTGCATTGACGCCCACCGTGATGCGCGGCAGCAGGGGCACGACATAGACCTTGCGGCGGTCGGCGGCCAGGGCGGTGCAGCCGTCCATGATGGCGGCGCCCAGGCCGTACTCGGCCATGGACAGGGCCGCGTGGTAGGTCTGCACGGTGACCACGGGCGACAGGCCCACGCCGTGCTCGCGGCAGGCCTGGCCCAGGCGCATGCCCAGCGGGTCGCGCGCATCGAGAGCGACCACGGGCAGCTCGGCCAGGTCCTTGAGCTCCATGCCCTCTTCGCGCACGCGCGAAGGCGGCAGCAGGCCCTTGGGCAGCACGCAGAACATGTCCACCTCGGCCAGCAGTTCATGCTCCAGCGCGGGCTGGCCCACGGAGCTGATGACGAAGCCCACGTCGGCCTCCTGCAGCAGCAGGGCCGAGACCACCTGGGGCGTGTGCAGCGCCTGCACATGGACCTGCACCTGGGGGTGGCGGCGCCGAAATCCGGCCACGGCGCGCGGCAGTACCTCGCGGCTGAGCGCGAAGACGGTGAGCACGGTGAGCCGGTCCGCGGCCTGGCCATGGCGCAGGTTGTCGGCCAGGCGCTGGACCTCGTCGAGCTGCTCGAACAGCTTCTCGATGTGGGGGAACAGCGCCAGCGCCTCATTGGTGGGCGTGAGCCGGCCGCGTGCGCGCTGGAACAGCGCAAAGCCCAGCTGCAGCTCCGCGTGCTGCAGGGTGCGGCTGACAGCCGGCTGGGTGATGTTGATCAGCCGTGCGGCAGCGCTGACGCTGCCGGTCTGCATGACGGCATTGAAGACCTCGATGTGGCGCAGGCGCATGGGCCGTCCTAAACGCGGGATTGGCGCGGGATTGGCGCGGGATTAGCGCAGGTTCAGCGCGGGTTCACTCTTCGGCGGACTGCGCGCGGGCCATCCGCTCGCTCTTCCAGTAGACGTCGTCGCCGCCATCCATGCGGTTGAGCACGCGCGCCAGCACGAACAGCAGGTCCGACAGGCGGTTCAGGTATTGGCGCGGCGCGGGCCGCATGGCCTCGCCCTGCTCCAGCGCCACCACCATGCGCTCGGCGCGGCGTGCCACGGTGCGGCAGACATGGGCCTGGGCCGCGGCGCGGCTGCCGGCCGGCAGGATGAATTCCTGCAGCCGGGGCAGCTGCGCGTTGTAGTGGGCCAGCGCTTCATCGAGCTGCAGCAGCGCATCGTCCTTGAGCAGTTCATAGCCGGGAATGGACAGCTCGCCACCGAGGTTGAACAGCTGGTGCTGCACATCGACCAGCAGCTCGCGCACGTCGTCGGGCAGGGCCTCGCACAGCAGCAGGCCGATGTGGGAATTGAGCTCGTCCACATCGCCCATGGCGTGCGGGCGGCCGCTGTTCTTGGAGACGCGCGTGTTGTCGCCCAGGCCCGTGCTGCCGTCGTCTCCGGTGCGCGTGGCGATCTGTGTCAAACGGTTGCCCATGGGGGTTCTCCTTGGCGGTGCGGGGGTGGAAAGCCGGACCCGTAACGGCCCAACACCCAATTGTGCGTTACAGGCGGCACGCAAATGTTGTAGCAGGCAACAGCCGGCAAAAGTGCTGGCCCTGCTGCGCTGCAACAGGTGGAATGCAGTCATGTTCCACGTTCGACAAGGAGTTCGACACATGACCTCTCAACTGCGCAAAGTCTCTGGTTTTGAAATCCGCAGCGTGATGTTGTTCGCGGCCATTTCGCTGGGCAGCGTCACTGCCATGGCGCAGGCTCCGTCCACGGCACCGCAGCCGACGTTTGGCGGCGGCTCGGCAGCAGGCGTGCAATCTGCGCCAGCACCCGCAGCACCAGCGGGCGGCGCCAACGAGGTGCAAGCCGCATTCGACCGCGCCGACACCAACCGGGACGGCAAGCTGAGCAAGAAGGAGGCCGAGGCCCTGCCCGCCGTGAGCAGCAATTTCGCGCAGATCGATGCCGACAAGAACGGATCGCTGTCGCGCGATGAATTCAGCAAGGCTGTCCAGCCGCGCTGACACCCGGATGCCTGGCGGCTGACCCACACGGTTGGGCGGCAGGGCCGGTGGTATTCTTTCCAGTTCCCCCTGGAGAACACCGATGAACGCCCCTGTCGCCCCCGTCCGCCTGCAGCCTGACTTCGCTCAGCGCCCCATCCCCGAAGCCTTCCTCCAAGCCCTGGCCCAGCGTTTCGGCGCCCAGTGCTCCACGGCTTTGGCGGTGCGCGAACAGCACGGCCGCGACGAGGGCGCCATCCAGGCGCCCCCGCCTGCGGCCGTGGTCTTTGCCGAAAGCACGCAGGACGTGCAGGACGCGCTGAAGCTGGCCGACCAGCATGCCGTGCCGGTCATCCCCTACGGCGCAGGATCCTCCCTCGAAGGCCATCTGCTGGCCGTCGAGGGCGGCATCAGCCTGGACCTGAGCCGCATGAACCGCATTCTCTCGGTCAACACCGAGGACCTGACGGTCACCGTGCAGCCCGGCATCACGCGCAAGCAGCTCAACGATGCCATCAAGGACACGGGCTTCTTCTTCCCCATCGATCCCGGCGCCGATGCCTCCATCGGCGGCATGACCGCCACGCGCGCCAGCGGCACCAATGCCGTGCGCTACGGCACCATGCGCGAGAACGTGCTGGCGCTGGAACTGGTCACGGCCAGCGGCGAGTTGATGCGCACCGGCACGCGCGCCAAGAAAAGCAGCGCGGGCTACGACCTCACGCGCCTGATCGTGGGCAGCGAGGGCACGCTGGGCGTGGTCACCGAGATCACGGTGCGCCTGTACCCGCTGCCCGAGGCCGTGAGCGCGGCCATCTGCTCCTTCCCCAGCATCGAGGCCGCCGTTCGCACGGTGATCCAGACTATCCAGATGGGCGTGCCGATTGCCCGCGTGGAGCTGGTGGACGTGAACTCGGTGCGCATGGTCAATGCCTACAGCAAGCTCACGCTGCGCGAGGAACCCATGCTGCTGATGGAGTTCCACGGCTCGCCCACGGGCGTGAAGGAGCAGGCCGAGATGGTGCAGGACATTGCGGGCGAGTTCGGCGGCAACGCCTTCGAATGGGCCGAGCGTCCCGAGGACCGCACGCGGTTGTTCACGGCCCGCCACAACGCCTATTTCGCGGCCGTCTCCAGCCGCCCCGGCTGCCGCTGCATCACCACCGATGCCTGCGTGCCCATCAGCCGCCTGGCCGATGCGCTGCTGGACTCGGTGCGCGAGGCCGATGACAGCGGCATTCCCTACTTCCTCGTCGGCCACGTGGGCGACGGCAACTTCCACTTCGGCTACCTGATCGACCCGGACAACGAGGACGAGCGCTCGCGCGCCGAGCAGCTCAACCACCAGTTGGTGTCGCGCTCCATTGCGCTGGGCGGCACCTGCACGGGCGAGCACGGCGTGGGCATCCACAAGATGGATTTCCTGCGCGAGGAAGCCGGCGACGGCGCGGTGCAGATGATGCGCTCCATCAAGCAGGCGCTGGACCCGAAGAACATCCTGAACCCCGGCAAGATCTTCAGCCTCTGAGTCCCTCCGCCGCGGCCTTCTCGCGCAGGAAGTCGATCAGCGTGGTGATGGCCCGCGTCTGGTAGTGGGACGGCATGTACAGCAGGTATTGGCGCGTGGCCAGAAAGTCCAGGCTGCCCGGCGGCAGCGGCAGGCGCTCAAGCGCGCCGCTGGCCAGCTCGGCCGTCACCATGTAGCGCGGCACCACGGCCACGCCCAGGCCCTGCAGCACGGCATCGCGCAGGAAATGGAAGTTGGGCGACATCAGGCGCGGGCGTATGCGCAGCTCGGTGGGCCGGGCGCCGTTCATGCCCGCCGTGCGCAGCTTCTGGCCCGTGAGCGCCGAGGTGATCAGCGGCACGCGCTTGAGCGCCAGCAGCGAGTCGGGATGGCCATGCTGCGCCAGGAACTGCGGCGTGGCGCAGGCCTCGTAGAGCACATCGCCGAGCTTGCAGGCCACCAGGCTTTCGGGCGGCTCGGTCATCACGCGCACGGCGAAGTCCACCGCGCCCTGCATCAGGTCCTCGATGTCGTTGTCGAAGATCACCTCCAGCGTGATGCCCGGGTGCATGCGCATGAACTCCGTCAGCCAGCCCGACATCTGCAGCTGGCCATAGCCGCTGGGCACGCTCAGCCGCACGGTGCCCTGCAGGCTCTGGCCCAGGCTGTCCACCGACTCGTCCGCCGCCATGGCTTCCTGGCGTATCGCGCGTCCATGGGCATACAGGCGCAGGCCCAGCTCGGTGGGCTCGACCTGGCGCGTGGTGCGGCGCAGCAGCTGCTGGCCGATCTGGCGCTCGAACTGGTTGAGCCGGTGGCTGACGTTGGCGCGGCTCATGCCCAGGCGCACGGCGGCGCGGCTCAGGTTGCCGGCTTCGATGATGTCCACCAGCAGGGACAGTCCGCCCAGATCCATTGTCAAACCTCAGTACACACAATGTCCATTTTTTAGCACGATTGTCAAAGTCCATAAACGAATGAAGAATGCGGGCCTGCCCGGGCTCTGGCCCGTTGCGGTTTTCGTGGTTCGACAAGGTTTCGCATGAGTGCTCTCCCCTCTTCCCTGCCGCTGGACGGCGTGCGCGTCCTGGATCTTTCGCGCGTGCTGGCCGGCCCCATGTGCGCCATGGCGCTGGCCGACCTGGGCGCCGATGTCGTCAAGGTCGAGCACCCGGGCCGCGGCGACGACACGCGCGACTGGGGCGTGCGCGTGGGCCAGCGCAACACCTCCTACTTCAACAGCGCCAACCGCAACAAGCGCTCGGTCACGCTGGACCTGCAGGCCGAAGAGGGCCTGCGCATCGCACGCGAGCTGGCGGCCGACAGCGACGTGGTCATCCAGAACTTCAAGGTCGGCGGCGCCGAGAAGCTGGGGCTGGGCTACGAGCAGCTGTCGCAGCTGAACCCGCGCCTGGTGTACTGCTCCATCTCGGGCTACTCGCGCAGCGGCCCCGAGGCCACGCGGCCCGGCTACGACCTGGTGGTGCAGGGCGAGTCCGGCATCATGGCCATGAACGGCGAGCAGGGCCAGGGTCCGCTGAAGTTCGGCGTGGCCGCCGTGGACATGTTCACGGGCATGTACTCGGCCCAGGCCATCCTGGCCGCGCTCTACGAGCGCGAGCGCAGCGGGCGCGGCCGCCATGTGCAGATGGCCCTGTACGACTGCGGCCTGATGATCACCAGCTACTACGGCATGGAGGCCTTGCTCAAGGCCGGCGACCCGCCCAAGTTCGGCAACGCCCATCCGTCCATCGTGCCCTACGGCGTGTTCGAGGCGGCCGACGGCCCGCTGGTCATCACCGTGGGCAACAACGGCCAGTTCCAGCGCTTTTGCACCGACGTCATCGCCAAGCCCGAGTGGGCCGCCGACGAACGCTTTGCCACCAATACCGCACGCTCGGCAAACCGCGAGCTGCTGATGCCGCTGGTGCAGGCCGAGCTGCTGCGCTTCACGCGCGCCCAGTTGCTCGAATGCCTGACGGCCGCACAGATTCCCTGCGGCGAGGTGCTGGGCCTGTTCGAGGCCCTGAACTCGCAGCGCACGGCCGACGCCGGCCTGCTGCACCGCTTCGAGGACAGCGAGGCCGGCAGCCAGTCCGTGCTGGCCCCGCCCTATGCGCTGGACGGCCAGCGCCTGCCCGTGCGCCGCCCGCCGCCGCACCAGGGCGAACACACCGACGAGGTGCTGCAGCAGCGCCTGGGCCTGGACGAACAGGCCCGCGCTGAACTGCGCGCCAAAAACATCATCTGAGAGCGCGCAGACGTTCCCACCCAGACCGCTCCACGGCTCTCATTTCCACCCCTTCCCGCTTGAGGAGACATATGACTTCCACCCCCTTCCAGGCCTCGCGCCGCCAGATCCTTTCCGCCGCCTGCGCCACCGCCATCGCCACGCTGGCTCCCACCGCCCGGGCCCAGAGCCAGTGGCCCGACAAGCTGATCAAGCTGACCGTGGCCTTCCCGCCCGGCGGCCCCACCGACACGGCCGCGCGCATCGTCGCCCAGCGCCTGACCGAGCGCCTGGGCCAGACCATCGTCATCGACAACCGCCCTGGCGCCTCGGGCTCGGTGGGCACGGCGGCCTTCATCAAGTCGCAGCCCGACGGCTACTCGCTGTCCATGTTCGGCATGCCCGCGCTGCTGGCGCCCATGCTGTTCAACAACAACCTGTACGACGTGCGCAAGGACTTCCTGCCCGTGGCCACGGTCTATGACCTGCCCATGGCCATCGTCATCAACCCGCGCGAGCTGCCGGACGTGACCAACCTGCAGCAACTGATCGAGCACGCCAAGAAGGCCAAGCCGGCGCTGAACTACACCAGCTCGGGCACGGGCAGCTTCGGCCACCTGTCCATGGAGCAGCTCAAGGACCTGGGCGGCTTCGACATGCAGCACGTGCCCTACCGCGGCAGCGCGCCGGCCGTGACCGACCTGATCGGCGGCCAGATCGCCGTGATGTTCGCCGACGTGGTCGCGGCCCTGCCCCACATCCAGGCGGGCAAGCTGCGCGCCATTGCCGTCAGCTCGCAAAAGGCCAAGCAGCTGCTGCCCAATGTGAAGTCGGTGGCCGAGCAGGGCTTCCCCGGCTTCGACGCCGACACCTGGGGCGGCCTGATCGCCCCGCTGAACACGCCGCCCGCCGTGGTCCAGCGCCTGAACCAGGAGCTCAAGCTCATCCTGGCCGAGCCCGAGCTGCAAAAGAAGATGCTGGCCGCAGGCGCCATCGCCACCTACCAGGACGGCGCGGCCATGAAGGCGCGCCTGAATGCCGACTTCACGCGCTGGAGCAAGATCGCGAAAGACAAGAACATCAGCTCCCAGTAAGAGACAAAGAGCGCTCCACGATGCGCCTTCAGGGCATGCCGCAAGGCATGCCCTTTTTTGCTTTTTGACCCCGCCATCTGCAGAGTGCGCCAGGTTTCGCCGCCGGGCCGCCCCAAGGCGAAACGCGGCCCCCTCGGGGGGCGCCCGGCCAGGGGCAGCGGACCATGCGAAGCAGGGGAGCGTGGGGGCTACTTCGACAGATCCATGATCATGCGCGTGGCCAGGTACAGGCGGGGCACGATGGTGTTCAGCTGCACATACTCCGCATCATTGGAGTGCGCGCCGTAGCCGCTCAGGCCAAAGCCCTCGATGACCGCTCCCTTGGCCTTGAGCGCCGCAAACGCCGCGTCGGTGCCGCCGCCCGTGGCCTTTTCCATCACGCTCATCTTCAGGCCCAGCTCATCGCTGTAGATGGTCTGCGCCTGTTTGGCCAGGCTGCGCGAGGCCTCGTTGGCCTCCAGCGGCGGGCGGCGCACTTCGAACTTGAGCTGCACCTTGCTGGCGTCCAGCAGCTTGTGGCCCACCTTGGCCTGCATGGCCTGCTCCAGCGCCGTGAAGTCGGCCACGCGCAGCGCGCGGGCGTCGGCCTGGGCCGTGGCCTCGGCGGGAATGACGTTGCGGTTGGTGCCGGCCTTGGCCACGGTCCAGTTGAGCTTGAGGCCGGTCTCGGGCTTGGACAGGTCCTTCATCTGCAGCAGCTGGTGCGACAGCTCGTACAGCGCGTTCACGCCGTCCTCGGGCTTGGCGCCCGCGTGCGAGGCCTTGCCCTCGACCTTGAGGTAGGCCGCGCCGATGCCGCTGGTGGCCAGGCGCACGCCCCCGTCGGTGCCGCCGCCTTCGAACGAGAAGACCGCATCTTGCTCGGCGCCCATGCGCGTGATGGTGCTGCGCGCGCCGGGCGAGCTGATTTCCTCGTCGCTGTTCATCAGCACGGTCAGCGTGCCGTAGTTGTCGAAGCCCAGCTGGCGCAGCATGGCCACGGTGTGCAGGATCAGGGCCACGCCCTGCTTGTCGTCGGCAATGCCCAGGCCGTAGGCGCGCTCGCCGTCGATGCGAAACGGCTGGTCCTTGAGCATGCCGCGCAGGTAGACCGTGTCCATGTGGGCGATCAGCATGATGCGGCTGGTGCCCTTGCCCTTGAACTCGGCATGCACCATGGGGCCGATCTTCTCGGGCGTGTCACCCAGCCGGTAGACGTCGGTGGGCTGCAGGATCTCGACCTTGCCGCCCTGCTCGCGCAGCTTGCCGGCCACGTAGTTGGCGATCTGCTCCACGCCCTCCATGTCCTTGCTGCCCGACTCGATGTGCACCAGGTCGCGCAGCGTGTCCAGCAAGGGCTGCTGGTGCTTTTGCGCCAGCGCCTGGATATCGGCCTTGGGCGCAGCCAGGGCACTGCCGGACAGGCCGGCCACGGCAAGGGCCAGCGCCAGCGGGGCGCTGCGGAACATGAGGGAAAGCGGTGCGAAGGCGGAACGCATGGACAGGTCTCCTGTGTTGAAAAAGTTGTGCCTGCACGATAGCAGGCGCCGCGCAGGGCGCACGCAATTGCCGTGCCTGTTTTGTCCATCTCCCCGCCCAAAGCAAAGGCCCCGCAAGCCTTGGCCTGCGGGGCCTTGTGGGGAGCGAGACCCGGGATCAGCCCGCGCTCAGCGCCATGCCACCCTTCTTGCTCACGCCATCGCCCACGACCACGGCCGACACCACGCTCAGCACCAGGGCAATGGCCGATCCGTAGAACACGCCGTGGCTCATGCCGTGGTCCAGCATGTAGCCGAACACCGGCGCGGCCAGGCAAAAGCCCAGGTCCAGGCCCGAATACACCGTGCCGTAGACGCGACCGGTGGCGCCGGGGGGCGCGGCGCGCTTGATCAGCATGTCGCGCGAGGGGCCGGCCAGGCCCGTTCCCAGGCCCGCGATGGAGGCCACGGCCACGGCCGCCATGGCCGGCAGCCAGCCCGTGCCGACCAGGAACAGCGCAACGCCCGAGCCCAGCATGCAGATGGAGATCACCTTCTCCAGCCGCTGCACGCGGCCCACGAGGAAGCCGCCGGCCAGCATGCCTGCCGCGCCGCACAGCATGTAGCCCGTGACGATCAGCGCCGTCACGCTCAGCGGCAGTCCGTACATGGACTGCATGGCGGGGCTGGCAAAGCTCTGGATGGCGCTGAGCGCGCAGGTGCTCCAGAAGAAGAACGAGAAGCACAGCCAGACCGAGGGCAGCTTCAGGAAGGCCATGGGATGCTCCTGCGGCGCGGCGGCCGCAGCGGCGCGCGCCGCGGGGGCCTGGGCATCGGCCGCACGGTCGTCCAGCGCCTCGCGGTTGAGCACCATGATGGTGAGGATGACGGCGGCCAGGGCCGCGCCGCACAGGCAGGCCAGGCGCCACGAGCCCGTGGCCGTGGTGATGCCCGCCATGAACAGCGGCGCCAGCGCCCAGCCGATATTGCCCGACAGGCCGTGCACCGAGAACGCATGGCCGATGCGCTTGGCCGACACGCGCTTGTTGAGGATGGTGAAGTCCACCGGGTGGAAGGGCGCATTGCCCAGGCCCGCGAAGAAGGCTGCCAGCAGCAGCATTCCATAGCCCTGTGCCAGGCTGGCGACCACGCCCGCCACGGTGAAGCTGCCCAGCGCCGCAAACAGAATGGGGCGCGCGCCGAAGCGGTCCACGGCAAAGCCGGCCATGGCCTGTCCCACGCCGGAGACCACGAAGAACAGCGACACCATCACGCTGAGTTCGGCATAGCTGTAGCCGAACTCGGCGATCAGCCACGGGAACAGCGGCGGCAGCAGCAGGTGGAAGAAATGCGAGGAACCATGCGCCAGGCCGATCAGGCCGATGGTGCGCACATCGCTGCGCAGCGGGTCCGGAGCCACGGCGTCCGGCATGGAAGAAGAAGAGGCGGTCATGGGCCGCATCTTAGGCAGCAGCGTTTCGTCTTGTATGCGATAGTCTGCCAACTTCTGTCGCAAACATGCCAAAGCCTGTCTCCACGCCCGGCACCCCTGCCCACACCCTTGCCGACCCTTCTGCCGACACCCTGCCCAGCGCCTGCCCCGCAGCCGCACTGCGGTCGGTGCGCAGGGCCCGGCCAATGGAGCCGGTCGAGGCCCTGCATCCGCACCTGTTCGTGCCCACGCCCCAGCGCCCCGTGCGCGCCAAGCAGCACCGCCTGTCGGCACGCACGCGCGTCATACCGCACAGCCACAGCTGGGCACAGATCGCCATCTCGCTGGACGGCGTGCTGCACCTGTCGGCCCCCCAGGGCACACTGATCGCACCGCCGTCCAAGGCCGTGTGGATTCCGCCCGGCCTGGTCCACGCCGTGGCCATGGTCGAGGAAGCCGATCTCGTCTCCATCTACGTGCTGCAGGACGATCCGGCCCAGGGCCCCGTACTGCCGGACCTCCCGCCCTGCGGCGTGGCCTGCAACCCGCAGGACTGGGCACGCTGCCGCGTGCTGGAGGTTTCGCCGCTGATGCGCGAGCTGATCACGGCCCTGCCCAAGCAAAGCGATGACCAGCCCGCTCCCGACGCCGCCACCCTGCAGCGCGAGCACCATCTGAGCGCCCTGCTGCTGGAAGAGCTTCGCCGGGCCAGCGAAGTCCACCTTGGCGTGAACATGCCCCAGGACAAACGGCTGCGCATGCTCTGCGAGGCCGTGGTGGCCGACCCCACCCAGCACGAGAGCCTGGCCGACTGGGCGGCCGACACCGGCGCCAGCCCGCGCACCGTGGCCCGGCTGTTCCAGCAGCAGCTGGGCTGCAGCTTCACCACCTGGCGCCAGCAAGTCGTGCTGGCCCACGGCCTGAGCCTGGCCGCGCGCGGCCTGCCCATACAGCAGATCGCGGCCGAGCTGGGCTACAGCCCCAGCGCCTTCAGCGCCATGGTGCACCGCACGGTGGGCATGCCTCCGGCACGGTTCTTCGGGCAGCAGGCCGGCTCCGCTGCCCACAGGGTCGGAACAGGCGCTGTATCGCGGCCGACCAGGGAATGACAGGGAACCATCGCCTCTTCGCGATAGCTGATCCGATATAGGGTTTGCCGATAGGCAGGCCATGGAATGCGGCGGCGCCCTGCGTGCTCTTATGCCGCATGATCTCCACCGCCGAGTCGCGCTACAACCAGTGGGTGCGCGAGCACTACCGATTCCTGCTGCGCAGCGCCTGGGCACTGACCGGCTCGCGCGCGCTGGCCGAGGATGTGGTGCAGGACTGCTTCACCAGCGCCTGGCGCTTTCGCCACCAGCTGCGCGAGGCCGCAATGGCACGGGCCTGGCTGTTCCAGATCATGCGCCGCCATGCCTTCCGGCACCTTGCGCCATCGGCCCATCTGGTCAGCGATGACGAGGCGCTGGACCAGCATCCCGCACCCACTCCCTCGCCTTCGGCGCTGGACGACCGGCTCGACGTGGTCAAGGCGCTGGCGCGCATCGCGCCCATCCACCGCGAAGTGCTGGTGCTCTATTACTTCGACGACATGCCCACGGCCCAGATGGCCGAGGCCCTGGACATTGCGCCGGGCACGGTGCTGTCGCGCCTGTCACGCGCCCGCGATGCGCTGAAGGCGGCGCTGGAGCAGTCCGCCCCGGCGCCTGCTCCAGAGACTGCCAGCGTGATCCCGCTGCGCCCCACCCCGCTGCGCGCCACCCGATAACAAGGCTTGAAATGACTGCACCGGACACGACCGACGAATCGGCATTCGACCTGCGCGCACGCGCCGAACTGGCCCTGGCCTTCGACCCCGGGCCGCACGGCGAGCCCCCCGCCCATCTGCTGCGCCACACGCCCTGGCATGCGCGCAGCGGCGTGCGCCGGCTGATCGCCGCGTTGCTGGTGGGCAGCTCGGCCGCCACCGCCGTGTTCGCCATGCGCCCGCCCGAGCTGGTGCGCGCCGCCATCGAGCACGAGTACTACGAGCGCACGCTGCGCGGCAGCTTCATGCCCGAGGCCGAGGTCGCGCGCCGCATGGACCTGCCGGCCGGCGAGAAGCTGCCCGGCTACACCCAGCTGATGCGGCCCTGCGACATCGACGGCACGCGCGCCTACCACCTGACCACCTTCTTCGAGAAGGGCGGCATCGTCACCGTCCTGGCCTTCGACCAGCCCCAGCGCCTGGCCGACGGCCAGGGCTGGTGGGCCAACATGCACTGGCAGGTCGTCCGCTCGCGCGAAGGCCGGCCGCTGGTGCTGGTGGCCCAGAAGAAACAGGCCCTGGCCGTGGCCAGCAAGGCCCTGGGCACCCCTGCCCCATGAGATGCCCCATGAGACGCCATGACACGCCCCCTGACAACCACCACGAGGAGACAACCATGAACCACTTGCCGACATCGCCCACTTCCCCCGCGCGCCGCAGCCTGCTGGCCGGCAGCGCCAGCGCGCTGGCCGCAGCTGGCCTGGCCGGCCTGCACCAGGGCGCGTTGGCCCAAGCCCAAGCCCAGGCACCCGCAGCTGCGGCGGCACCGACAGCCCCGGCGGCCAAGCCCCTGCCCGGCTACGCGGGCTGGAAGAAGGCCGATGCCCTCATCGTCCACAGCTCCACCACCATAGAGACGCGGCGCGGCGCCTTCGGCACCAGCGTGATCACGCCCAGCGACCAGCTCTATGTGCGCAACAACCTGCCCACGCCGCCCGAATCCATCGTGGCCGACCGCGATGCCTGGCAGCTGCAGGTGGAGGGCGTGCGCCAGCCCCGCAGCCTCAGCGTGCGCGAGCTCAAGTCCCTGGGCCTGGAGACCGTGGCCATGGTGCTGCAGTGCTCGGGCAATGGCCGGGCCTTCTTTCCCAGCAAGCCCAGCGGCACGGCCTGGACCGTGGGTGCGGCCGGCTGCGTGGTCTGGAGCGGCGTGCCCGTGCGCGAGGTGGTCAAGGCCCTGGGCGGTGTGTCAGACGGCGGTCTCTACATGACCGGCACGGGCGGCGAGGTGCTGCCTGCGGGGCTGGACCCCAAGAGCGTCATCGTCGAACGCTCGGTGCCGCTGTCGGCCATGGACGACGCCCTGCTGGCCTGGGAGATGAACGGCGAGCCCATCCCGCTGGCCCATGGTGGGCCGCTGCGCCTGATCGTGCCCGGCTACACGGGCGTGAACAACATCAAGTACATCAAGCAACTGGCCTTCACGCCGCGCGAGAGCGAGGCCCACATCATGTCCCACGGCTACCGCATCTCGCCACCCGGCAGCAAGGGCGACCCGAGCCAGCCCTCGGTGCAGGAGATGAGCGTCAAGTCCTGGATCAACTCGCCCCTGCCCGAGGACGGCGGGCAGGCCGCCGGCCTGGTGCAGATCCACGGCGTGGCCTTTGGCGGCATGGACGCCGTCAAGGGCGTGGAGGTGTCCACGGACGGCGGCAAGAGCTGGCAGGCCGCGCGCCTGGTCGGCCCCGACCTGGGCAAGTACGCCTGGCGCCAGTTCGTGCTGCAGGCGCGCCTGCCCAAGGGCACGCATGTGCTGGCCAGCCGCGCCACCGACGCGCGCGGCCGGGTCCAGCCCGAGACGCGCGGCGAAAACCAGAGTGGCTACAACAACACCAGCTGGGCCGACCACGCCGTGACCGTCACCGTGGCCTGAACACGGCCCGCGCGCTCATCCCGCCCCCCTTCTCTTCACTCCCGTCACCTCCCGCACACGGCGCCAGACCGTGGCGGGCCCGTACCCCCATTGCCATGTTCACGATGAAACACCTGATCCACACCGCCCTGCTGGGCAGCACTTTGCTCGGCAGCGCCCTGCTGTGCGCCCCCGCCTTTGCCGATGAAGCGGCCCAGATGGCCCTGGGCAAGAAGCTGTTCGCCACGGCCACGCCCGCCTGCGCGCTGTGCCACACGCTCAAGGACGCGGGCGCCGAGGGCGCCATCGGCCCCGTGCTCGACGAGCTCAAGCCCGACGCCGCGCGCGTGGCGCGCGCACTGCGCGACGGCATAGGCGCCATGCCCTCGTTCAAGGCCACGCTCAGCGAGGCTGAGATCGCCGCGCTGTCGCTCTATGTGAGCAAGGCCAGCGCGAAGAAGTAGGCGGCACGGCCCCTCACCGGCGCTCCTGCAGTTCCCGCAGGGCCTTTTCGTAGGGCGTCTCCTCGGGCTCGGGAACATGCACCACGGCCTCGCCGGCACCGCCCAGCGGCATGCGGTAGACCCAGAGGCTGTGCCGGCCCGGGCCCTGGCGCTGCCAGGAGGGCTCCACGCCGGGCAGCGCAAAGTCCAGGCTGACCAGCCAGGCGCCCTCAGGCAGCTCCGTGGCGGCCTTGACGGCCGCACGGCCCATGCTTTCGGGGCGCTGGAACAGGTAGACCATCTGGTAGCCGCTCCAGTCGGCCAGCCAGATATCGGCACGGCGCACGCGGGCCCAGGGGCAGCGCAGCGCGCACAGCCAGCGCAGCGGCCAGCTCCACTCCATGCCATGGAGCCGCGCCTGCGGGTACTGCCCGCGCAGCGCGCGCAGGCCGTCGCCCAGGCCGCAGCCGGCATCGAGCACGGCCGCGCCATCGGGCAGCGGCGCGGCATCGGCCAGGCCTTGCAGCGCATCGGTCGGCGTGGGAAACAGCGGCGCATCGCGCCAGGCGTTGAGCGGGTAGACCAGGGTCAGCAGACCCAGCGCCGCCAGCCACAGCCAGGGGCTGATGGCGGCTAGGCCGCCCGGCCCCCACAGCATCAGGCAGGACAACGGAAAGCCCGCCGCCACGGCCAGGCGCCGCCACCAAGGCGTGGCCAGCAGGCTGGCGAGCACGCCCAAAAAACAGGCCGCCAGCCAGGCGGCCAGCGGCCCTAGGGTCGATTGCAGCGCGGCGTAGACAAGCCAGGCGCCCGCCCAGGCAAGAAGGGCCGGGGCCGGCCAGGGAAGGCGCCGCATGTCAGAGCCTCATTGCGCGACGCGCCTCCCACAGCCCATGAAACGAGCGCGACCTATGCGCCCGAAACGCCCCAAACAAGGGACAGCGAGCAAGGGCCGCCCCGCAGCGAGGCTGTCGTCCCCCTCCCGCAGGAGAGGGGGAAGGCGCGAAGCGACTCAGGGGGTGCTGCATCTCATTGCTGTTGCAGTGCTTGCGAGGTGGCACGGTCGAGGCGGCCGGTCTGCGGCAGGCTCTGGTCGCGCTGGAACTCGCGCAGGGCGTTCTGGGTGTTCTTGCCCATGGAGCCGTCAGGCGTGCCTGCGGTGTAGCCCAGGGCATTGAGCTTTTGCTGCGCGGCGCGCAGCGACATGCCGGCGGCATTGGCGCCCGGAGCCGATGTCTGCGACGGTGCGGCACCGCCGTCCACGCCCAGGCGTCCACCGCCGCCCAGGCCCTGGCCCTTGACGGTCTGCGCCTTGTAGTTGCGCAGCGAGCGCACCATCTGGTTGTAGGCGTCCATGAAGGCGGCGGCGATCACCTTGCCTTCGGCCGTGCGCGTGTAGCCGCCCAGCGAGGCGCCGGCGGAGCCGCCGAACAGCGCGCCCATGCCGCCCCAGTCGGTCTTGGAGGACGAGCCTTCGGAAGCCGACACCTGCACGCCCGAGCGGTTGTCCACCAGGGCCAGCATGACCGAGGCCTCGCGCGTCTTGGTGGCCGCAGCCAGCGCGCCGAAGATGCCGCCTGCGCGGCCGCCGATGGCACCGCCCATGCCGCCGGCATCGCTCTGGTTGAAGATCACTTCGGGGGACAGGCCGTAGTCGGAGGCCACCATCTGGCCCTTGCCTAGGTTGCTGCCGCCGCGCATTTCGCCCGAGTCCATCAGCGCGCGCTCACGCGCCATGGCACCCATGCCGGCCGCGCCGCGTTCCACGACGATGAAGCAGTTGGACTGCTGGATCATCAGGCGCAGCAGCTGCGAGGTGGGCGGCAGGCGGTACTGCTGGGTGAGGATGGTGTACCAGCCCGCGGTCTGGTTCTCGACCAGGGAGATGGTGCCCAGCGAGGAGTCGCAGCGCTCCAGCTCGGTGTTGGCGTTCTCGGCGCTGGCACCGCCTGCGGCGCCCGTGGCCACGGTCTTGGCTTCGGGCGAACCCATGCGCATGTCGGTGGTCACGCAGCCGGTCAGCGCTACGGCAGCGATGGCAGTCAGGGCAAGATACTTCTTCACGTTGTAATCCTCTTGGTCTGGTCTAGGTGAATCAGCGCCAGGGCAATGGGCGTCCACGCACTGGCAGCGTCGCCAGTCAGCGATTACACACAATTACCCCGCATAACAGCGCGCAAATATACCGGGATTCACCCTTGCGAAAAAGCGCTGCTTTGCTGGAGAACGACAGATCACATACGGTTACAAGCTGTTGTCATCACTCGGGTGCATCGCCGCGCAAACGTTCGATCAGCCCGTTGAGCGCATCGAGCGATCCGAACTGGATCGCCACTTCGCCCATTTCCTGCAGCTTGCCGCCACGGCGCACGGACTTCTTGATGCGCACTTCGACATCGGCCATGAGCAGGTCGGACAGCTCTTCTTCCACGCGCTTGATGTCGCGCGACTTGCCGTCCTTCTTGGACTTCTGGCGCACCAGGCTGAAGTCGGCGCCGATCTTCTTGACCAGGGCCTCGGCCTCGCGCACCGACAGCTTCTTGGCCGCGATCTGGTTGCCGGCCGTGATCTGGGCCGCGCGGTCCAGCGACAGCAGGGCACGCGCATGGCCCATGTCGATGTCGCCGGCCATGAGCATGGTCTGCACCGGGTCGGCCAGATTCAGCAGGCGCAGGATGTTGGTGGCTGCGCTGCGCGAGCGTCCCACGGCCTGGGCCGCCTGCTCGTGCGTGAGGCCGAACTCCTTGACCAGGCGCGACAGGCCCTGGGCCTCTTCCAGCGGGTTGAGGTCCTCGCGCTGGATGTTCTCGATCAGCGCCATCGCGGCGGCGGCCTCGTCGGGCACCTCGCGCACCAGCACCGGCACCTCGGCCAGGCCGGCGATGCGGGCCGCACGGAAGCGCCGCTCGCCCGCGATGATTTCGTACTTGCCGGCGTGGTCGCCCTTGGCCAGGCGGCGCACCAGGATGGGCTGCATGATGCCCTGGGCCTTGATGCTTTCGGCCAGCTCGTAGAGCGCGCCCTCGTCCATGTGAGTGCGCGGCTGGTACTGGCCGGGCACCATGACGTCGAGCTGCAGGATGCTGGGCAGGCCGGTCTCGGCCACCGGGCCGCCGCCCTCTTCCTTGTCGTGGACCTTGGGTCCGAGCAGGGCTTCCAGCCCGCGTCCCAGTCCCTTGGGTTTCTTGGTCACCATGGTGTTGTCCTTGTCAAAGCGATGCCAGCAGCGCGTGTCCGCTGTCCCAGTCGCCCAGCCCGCTGGCCGTGTTGAGATGGCCCGAAGGCCCTGCGTCGACGAAGCGTGCGCCCCAGGCATCGGCCATGGCTTGCACGCGCTGGGCGCTGCAGTAAATGTCGTTGTCGCTGCCGACCACGATGGAGGCAAACGGCAGGCGCTGCATCATCACGGGCGACCAGCCCGGCAATTGCTCGCGCAGCTGGGGCTGCTCGGTATCGCCGGGGGCCACCAGCAGCGCGCCGCGCACCTTGCGGGCGGCCAGCGGCGAATGCGCCGCCCACCAGGCCACAAGGATGCAGCCCAGGCTGTGCGCCACCAGCACCACGGGGCGCGGCGCGTCGAGCACCGTCTCCTGCAGCCTGGCGCTCCAGTCGCCGCGCAGCGGGCGGTCCCAGTCGTTTTGCTCCAGGCGGCGGTAGCCGTGGCGCTGCTCCCAGCGGCTTTGCCAGTGGTCGGCATCGGAGTTCTGCCAGCCGGGCAGCAGCCAGATGTCCTCGGCAGCAACGCCCTGCCCCGGCGTTTCATGTGGCACCTGCATGGCTACATCTTCTTGATGCGGCGCACCATCTCGTGCGCGAAATCGATGAAGGCCTTGCTGCCCTTGGCGCCCGGATCGAAGACCACGCCGGGCACGCCATAGCTGGGCGCCTCGGCCAGGCGCACGTTGCGCGGGATGACGGTGTCGAACACCTTGTCGCCGAAGTGCTCCTTGAGCTGGTCGCTGACCTGCTGCTGCAGCGTGGTGCGCGGATCGAACATCACGCGCAGCAGGCCGATGATCTGCAGGTCGGGGTTCATGTTGGCGTGCACCTGCTTGATCGTGTTGACCAGGTCGGTCAGGCCTTCGAGCGCGAAGTACTCGCACTGCATGGGCACGACCACGCCATGGGCGGCACACAGGCCGTTCAAGGTGAGCATGGACAGGCTGGGCGGGCAGTCCACCAGCACGAAGTCGTAGTCGGCATCGACCGCCTTGAGGGCGCCCTTCAGGCGATCGTTGCGGCGCTCCAGGGTGACCAGCTCGATCTCGGCGCCGCTGAGTTCGCGGTTGGCGCCCAGCACGTCGTAGCCTACGGCCTCGGAACGCACGGCGGCTTCCTTGACGCTGGCGTTCTCCAGCAGCACGTCGTAGACCGACAGCTCCAGCGCACGCTTGTCCACGCCCGAGCCCATGGTGGCATTGCCCTGCGGGTCCAGGTCGATCATCAGCACGCGCTGGCCGACCTTGGCCAGGCCCGCTGCAAGGTTGACGGCGGTGGTGGTCTTGCCGACCCCGCCCTTTTGATTGGCGACACAGAAGATTTTGGCCATGGTATTTACACGCTTATTTGGCGATGGCCAGCTTGAGGCCAAAACCGATCAGGAACACGCCCGCAGTCTTTTCGAGAACCCGGGAAACCGCAGGATTGGCGCGCATGCGCTCGGCCAGATGCGCGGTCAGCAGCACCACGATCAGGCAATAGAGAAAGGTCAGCGCGGCCACCGTGGCCGCCATCACCGCGAACGTGAGCAGGCCCTGGTGGCTTGCGGGATCCACGAACAGCGGGAAGAAGGCCATGTAGAACACGATGGACTTGGGGTTCATCAGGGTGATCAGGCCGGCCTGGCGAAAGTAGTGGCGCGGCTCGATGTGCAGCACGGGCTTGTCGCCGGGCTTGGCGGTGAGCATCCTGAAACCCAGCCAGCCCAGGTAGGCGGCGCCCAGCCATTGCACGGCATGGAAGGCCGTGGGATAGGAGGCCAGCAGCGCGGCCACGCCCGCCACGGCCATCCAGATCAGCACCTGGTCGGCCGCCAGCACGCCTGCGCAGGCCGCCATTCCGGCACGTATGCCGCCCTTGCCGGTGGAGGTGATCAGCGCCAGATTGCCCGGCCCCGGAATCAGCAAAAACAGAAGAATGGCAACAACGAATGCGCTGAAATCGGAGATGCCGAACATGCTGACCCCTGAGCGATGAAAGCTGGGAGTTTATGCGAGGGCCATGGCCAGCGCATGTGGAACATGGCCCCGCCGCAACGCAGCAGTGTGCCATTCGGTAAAAAAATCAGGCGCAAACGCGCAGCCAGAGGATGCAGCGCTCGGCATCCAGGCCCGGCACCTTCAATGGTTCCACGTGAAACACCTGCACGTCGGCGGGCAGCGCGGCGATTTCATCGTCGGGGTGCTTGCCCTTCATGGCCAGCCAGGTGCCGCCCTCCTCCAGCGCCTGACGCGACCAGCTGGTGAAGTCCACCAGCGAGGCAAAGGCACGGCAGCTGATCAGCGGATAGCGCGTGGTCAGCTGCTCCACGCGGCTGTGGATGCCGCGCAGGTTGGGCAGGCGCAGCGTGGCCGCCGCCTGCTGGATGAAGGCGGCCTTCTTGCCCACCGTGTCCACGCAGTGCACGTCGATCTGCGGGCAGCAGATGGCAAAGACCACGCCAGGCAGGCCGCCGCCCGAGCCCACGTCCAGCATGGCGGTGCGCCCTGCGCGCGCAGGCATCTGTGCCAGATGGCGCTGCAGCGCCGGCACGGCAGCCAGGCTGTCGAGCAGGTGATGGGTCAGCATCTCCTGCGGATCACGCACGGCCGTGAGGTTGTAGACCTTGTTCCACTTGCCCAGCAGGGCCTGGAATTCCATCAGCGTATCGATCTGGGCGGGGGTGAGGTCCAGCCCCAGCGCCTGCAGGCCGGCTTCGAGCGGAGCGCGCAGTTCCTGGCTCATGCGGATGCCTCCTCGCCCTTCGCGTCAGTCACATCCGGTGCAAAGCCCCGAAAGCCGCCCTTCTTCAGATGCACCATCAGCAGCGAGATCGCCGCCGGCGTCACGCCCGACATGCGCGATGCCTGGCCCAAGGTCTCGGGCCTGTGCTTTTGCAGCGACTGGCGCACCTCGAAGGACAGGGCCGGCACCTGCATGTAGTCCAGCTCGGCCGGCAGGCGCAGGTTCTCGAAGTGGGCGGCGCGCTGCACCTCGTCCTTCTGGCGGTCGATGTAGCCTGCGTACTTGGCCGCGATTTCCACCTGCTCGACCACGGAGGCGCTGAGATCGCCCAGCACGTCGGGCTGCACATCGGCCGAGGCATAGCGGCCCTCGTTCAGGCTCATCAGCTTGCCGTAGCCCACATCGGGCCGACGCAGCAGGTCGAACAGGTTGTACTCGCGCTCGATGGACTTGCCCAGCACCCGCTCCGACTCCTCGGGCGTGACGATGCGCGGATTGACCCAGGTGGACTTCAGGCGCTCTGTTTCACGTGAAACAGCATCGCGCTTGCGGCTGAAGGCATCCCAGCGCGCATCGTCCACCAGGCCCATGGCGCGGCCCGCTTCGGTCAGGCGCATGTCGGCGTTGTCCTCGCGCAGCTGCAGACGGAACTCGGCGCGGCTGGTGAACATGCGGTAGGGCTCGGTCACGCCCTTGGTGATCAGGTCATCGACCAGCACGCCCAGGTAGGCCTCGTCGCGGCGCGGCAGCCAGGCTTCCTGGCCACGGCACTGCAGCGCGGCGTTGAGGCCGGCGAACAGGCCCTGGGCCGCCGCTTCCTCGTAGCCGGTCGTGCCGTTGATCTGGCCCGCGAAGAACAGGCCCTGGATCTGGCGCGTCTCGAAGCTGCTCTTGAGCGAGCGCGGATCGAAGTAGTCGTACTCGATGGCGTAGCCGGGGCGCAGGATGTGTGCGTTCTCCAGCCCCTTCATGCTGCGCACCAGTTCGTACTGGATGTCGAAGGGCAGGCTGGTGGAGATGCCGTTGGGATAGAACTCGTTGGTGGTCAGGCCTTCGGGCTCCAGGAAGATCTGGTGGCTTTCCTTGTCGGCAAAGCGGTTGATCTTGTCCTCGACGCTGGGGCAGTAGCGCGGGCCCACGCCCTCGATCTTGCCCGTGAACATGGGGCTGCGGTCAAAGCCGCTGCGGATGATGTCGTGCGTGCGCTCGTTGGTGTGGGTGATCCAGCAAGGCATCTGGCGCGGGTGCATGGCCGCATTGCCGATGAAGCTGAACACCGGCAGCACGCCTTCGTTGACACCACCGGGCATGCCGTCGCCGGGCTGCTCCTCGCACTGCGAGAAATCGATGCTGCGGCCATCCAGGCGCGGTGGCGTGCCGGTCTTCAGGCGGCCCTGGGGCAGCTGCAGCTCCTTGAGCCGCGACGACAGGCTGACGGCTGGCGGGTCGCCCGCGCGGCCTGCCGCGTAGTTGTTCAGGCCCACGTGGATCTTGCCGTCCAGGAAGGTGCCCGCCGTGAGCACCACGGTGCGGCTGCGAAAGCGCACCCCCACCTGGGTGACGGCACCCACCACGCGGTCGCCCTCGACCATGAGGTCATCCACCGCCTGCTGGAACAGCCACAGGTTGGGCTGGTTCTCCAGCATGTCGCGGATGGCGGCCTTGTAGAGAATGCGGTCGGCCTGGGCGCGCGTGGCACGCACGGCCGGGCCCTTGGAGCTGTTGAGGATGCGGAACTGTATGCCGCCGATATCGGTGGCCAGCGCCATGGCGCCGCCCAGCGCATCCACTTCCTTGACCAGATGGCCCTTGCCGATCCCGCCAATGCTGGGATTGCAGCTCATCTGGCCCAGGGTCTCGATGTTGTGGCTCAGCAGCAGCGTCCTGCAGCCCATGCGCGCAGCGGCCAGCGCGGCCTCGGTGCCGGCGTGGCCGCCACCGACCACGATCACATCAAATTCCTGTGGGTACAACATGCTTATCACTCCGGGGGCCTGCCCGGCCCAAGCCCCCGACACGGAGCACTCACGCTCCGGCGCTCATGGCAGGTGGCCCTCGTTCATGTAGCGAGGGGAACCCAGCGGGGAACCCGCGATTTTCCCACCTTTGCCGCACCAGTGCCTTGCAAGGGGTCGGCCGGCCCCGCCACCGGGCCGGCACTGCGCCGGTGTTCCACGTGAAACAGTGCGGCGAACACGTGTGCACCGCAGGATGCTGCGCGCCGCCGCCCGCAGGGCGGCCCGCTTGCAAGAAACATGTGCAGGGCCTGTGATGCAATGGCGGCCATGCAGATCCTCATCTTCGCGGGCAGTACCCGCCAACAATCGCACAACCGGCGCCTGGCCGCCGCCGCCGCCGACATGGCGCGCGAACTGGGCGCCCAGCCCACGCTGCTGGAGCTGTCGGATTTCGACATCCCCATGTACAACGCCGACCTGGAGGCCAGCGGCACGCCGCCCGACGTGCTGCGCTTCAAGGCCGCGCTGCACAGCCACCCGGCCTGGCTGATCTGCTCGCCCGAGTACAACGGCAGCTACCCTGCCCTGCTCAAGAACGCCATTGACTGGGCTTCCAGCCCCGTGGCCGGTGATCCGGTCTGGTCCGATGGCACCCTGCCCTTTCGCGGCAAGGTCGTGGGCATGGCCAGCGCCTCGCCCGGCGGCCTGGGCGGCCTGCGCGCCCAGTCGCACCTGGCGCCGCTGCTGCTGAACCTGCAGTGCTGGCTGGCCCCCGTGAGCCATGCCGTGGGCCAGGCAGGCCAGGCATTCGACGACGCCGGCCGCCTGCAGCGCCCCCAGGACCAGCAAGGCATGAAGGCCGTGCTGGAACAGGTGCTCTGGGCTGCACAGCGCCTGTCGGCCTGAACCCTGCCGCCAGCGCGGTCCCATCATGCGCAGCCCCTGCACATGGGGTTAGCATGGGCGCTTGTCTTTCTTACCCTGATCGGAAGCCATCCACCATGAAGCTCTACTACAGCCCTGGCGCCTGCTCTCTGTCTCCCCACATCGTCCTGCACGAGGCAGGCCTGGCCTACGAGCCGGTCCTGGCCAGCACCAAGACGCACAAGCTGCAGGACGGCACGGACTACTACGGCATCAACCCGCTGGGCTATGTTCCCTTCCTCGTGCTCGACGACGGCGACACGCTGCATGAAGGCCCGGCCATCGTCCAGTACCTGGCCGATCTGGTCCCCGAGAAGAAGCTGGCGCCTGCCAACGGCACCATGGCCCGCTACCACCTTCAGGAGTGGCTGAACTTCATCGGCACCGAGCTGCACAAGGGCTTCGGCCCCCTGTTCAACCCCGCCACGCCCGACGACTACAAGCCCGTGGTGCGCCAGCGCGTGCTGGACCGCCTCAAGTGGGTGGACGGCGAGCTCAATGGCCGCGACTACCTGATGGGCGAGCAGTTCACCGTGGCCGACGCCTACCTGTTCACCGTGACGGGCTGGGCCCAGTTCGTGGGCGTGGACATCTCCGAGCTGACCAACCTCCTGGCCTACCGCGAGCGCGTGCTGGCCCGCCCTGCCGTGCAGGCCGCGATGAAGGCCGAAGGCCTGCTCAAGTAAGCAGCGCCCGAGCCCGGTCTCGGCGGCACAAGGGGCCGGCTGGTGTGAACCAGCCGGCCCCTTATCTTTTGCGCGTGCGGATGCGCTGCTCTATCTGGGCCGCCGCAGCGCGCACCTGCTGGGCGATGCGCCGCACGCGCGCCGCCGTCATGCGCTGGGTCAGCGCGGCCACGCTGACCGCCCCCATGGCCTGGCCCATGCTGTCGCAAAAATGCGCGCCCACGGCCGTCACGCCCAGGCTCACGCGGTTCTGTATCACGGCCACGCCTGCACGGGCCGTTTCCTCGCAGGCCAGGCGCAGCCCCGCATCGGTGAGCTTGCCAAAGGCCGGCAGGGCGGGCGCCACGCGCTCGATGATGGCCTCACGCTCCTCGGGCGCAATGGCGGCCAGCACGGCCAGCCCCCCGGCGCCCACGCCCAGCGGGCGCCGGCTGCCGACCTGCAGCACCAGCGTGCGTATGGGGAAGTCGCCTTCGAGCCGGTGCAGGCACACGGCCTCGAATCCGCTGCGCACCACCAGGTAGGCCGTGTCCTCGGTTTCACGTGACAGCGCCGCCATGGCCGGCTCGCACAGGTCGCGTATGTCGTGCAGCATCGACCCCGCCAGGCCCAGCTCGAAGGCCAGCGGCCCCAGCCGGTAGCGGTGGGTCTGGGCGTCGTGCACCACCAGGCGCTCGGCAATCAGCTGCTTGAGGATGCGGTGGGCCGAAGGGTGGGGCACGCCGGATTTTTCGGCCAGTTCGCTGAGCGGGCAACCGCGCGCGCCCCCGGTCGCCAGCAGCTTGAGAAAGGCCACGCCCCGCTTGAGGGAGCCAGCATCGGACGATGAGGTCATGTTCGTTTATCGGACAACTGAGTGGCGCCGCCGGGCGATTTGAAAACAATCGGAATGGCCGATCAACCACGGCCCGGCCAGGGCACGGCAAGGCCGGGCGCCACGGATTTCCGAATGATGCAACTCTCCCATCCGCCATTGCAAGACAGAATCGCCGTCGTCACCGGCGCCAGCAGCGGCATAGGCGCCGCCACGGCGCGGGCCCTGGCCCGCGAGGGCGCCACCGTCGTGATCGGCTACCACCAGGGCCGCGACCGCGCCCAGGCGCTGCGCGAGGAACTGCCGGGCAGCCACCACACGCTGCAGCTGTCGCTGCAAGACGAGGCAAGCCACGCCACCGCCGCCCAGTGGCTGCAGCAGCACCTGGGCCGGGTGGACCTGCTGGTCAACTGCGCGGGCTTCACCGAGCGCATCGCGCACGCGCAGATCGATGCGCTGGAGCCCGCGCTGTTCAACCGCATCCTGTGCGCCAACGTGGGCGGCACCTATGCCGTGACGCGGGCCCTGCTGCCGCTGCTGCGCGCCTCGCAGGATGCCGCCGTGGTCAACGTGTCCTCGGTCTCCGCCTTCACGGGCCTGGGCAGCAACATGGCCTATTGCGCCGCCAAGGCCGCGCTGGACACGCTGACGGTGTCCATGGCGCGCGCCTTCGGCCCGGTGCGCTTTCTCTGCGTCTCGCCCGCCGCCGTGGACACGGGCTTCGTCGGGGGCCGCAGCCGCCAGGAGCTGGAGAAAAAGGCCGCGCACACGCCGCTGGGCCGCGTGGTCGAGCCCGGCGATGTGGCGCAGGCCATCCTCGCCTGCGCCACGCATCTGCGCACGGCCACGGGCACGCGCATCGTGATCGACGGCGGCCACAGCCTCGGTTGAAAAAAGGCACGGCATGCTCGTCGAACAACGCACCTACACCGCCCACCCCGGCAAGTGGCGGGACTACCTGGCGCTCTACCAGGCCGAGGGCCTGGAGCTGCAGCAGCGCATTCTGGGCCGCATGGTCGGCTACTACACCAGCGACTCGGGGCCACTCAACCAGATCGTCCACCTGTGGGCCTATACGGACCTGAACGAGCGCGCCGAGCGCCGCGCCCGCCTGCTGGCCGAGCCACGCTGGCAGGCCTATGTGGCGCGCATGCTGCCGCTGCTGCAAAGCCAGGAATCGAAGTTCCTGGTCCCGGCCCCCTTCTTCCAGCCCCAGTGGAGCGGCTGCCAGGAGCCGCTCCACGGCGCCACAGGCCCCGCGTCCACTTCCGGCCCCCTTTCCACCGACTGACAGGAGACATCCATGCTGTGCAAAAAGCTTCACCACGCCGCCTACCGCTGCAAGGACGCGGCCGAGACCGTGCGCTTCTATACCGAGGTGCTGGGCCTGCGCTTCACCCACGCCATGGGCGAGGACCATGTGCCCTCCACGGGCCAGTACAGCCCGCACATCCACATCTTTTTCGAGATGGAGGACGGCAGCTCCATCGCCTTCTTCGAGTGCCCCAGGGACCCGGGCCAGATGAAGGACATGGAGTCGCCGGGCTGGATACAGCACTTCGCCTTCGAGGTCGCCGACGTGGACACCGTGCTGCGCGCCCGGCAGGACCTGCTGGACCGGGGCATTGACGTGGTGGGCCCCACCAACCACGACGACTTCATCACCTCCATCTACTTCTTCGACCCTTCGGGCCACCGCCTGGAGCTGACCGCACGCACGGCCGACGCGGCGCGCCACCAGGTCTTCGAGCAGGAGGCCATGCAGGTGCTGGCCCTGTGGAACGAGACCCACGACTGGTCGCAGCGCGAAAAGCTCTACGGCGCCCAGACCGGCTACGCACGCGCGGACCGCTAGCCGCAACACCAGCCAGGCCAGCCAGGCCACTGGACACGTCCGCAGCGCGCAATACAAAAAAGGAGACATGACATGACTGCCATCACCCGACGCACGGCCCTGCTTGCAGGCGCCGCCTCACTCGCCCTGCCCACGGCCCGGGCCCAGGGCGGTTTTCCCAACCGGCCCATTCAATTGATCCACGGCTTTGGCGCGGGCGGCAACGCCGACGTGGTGGCCCGGCTCGTGGCCCAGAAGCTGCAGGAATCGCTCAGGCAGCCCGTGGTGGTGGAGATCAAGAGCGGCGCGGGCGGCTCCATTGCCAGCAACTTCGTGGCCAAGGCGGTGCCGGACGGCTACAGCCTGGTCATGCTCACGGGCGCGCACACCGTGTCGGCCGCGCTGCGCAAATCGCTGCCCTACGACGCGGTCAAGGACTTCGCCTTTGTCTCCACCGTCTCGTCCTTTCCCTTCGTGGTGGCCGTGCGCGCCGAGCATCCCGCCAGGACCCTGGCCGATCTGCTGGCCATGGCCCGCAAGGAGCCGGGACGCATCACCTTCACCTCGGTGGGCGTGGGCTCCACCCAGCACATGGCCGGTGAGCTGCTGGGCTCCACGGCCAAGGTACAGCTGCTGCACGTGCCCTACCGGGGCGGCGGCGCACCCGTGCAGGCCGTGATAGCGGGCGATGTGGACGTGCTCAGCGACACGCTGACCGTGGCCATGCCGCACATCAAGTCGGGCCGGCTGCGCGCCCTGGCCGTCACCAGCGCCCAGGCCTGGCCCACCCTGCCCGAGGTGCCGCCGGCCTCGGCCGTGCTGCCCGGCTTCGAGGTGCGCTCCTGGCTGGGCCTGGCCGCGCCCGCAGGCACGCCCGCCGACGTGGTGCAAAGGCTGGCCGCCGAAGCCCACAAGGCCCTGAAGGAGCCCGACCTGCTCCAGGCCCTGGCCAGCGCCGGCAGCGCGGCCACGCCCTGCAGCCCCGAGGAGATGCGTGCCATGGTGGGCGCCGAGATCGCGCGCTGGCGCGGCGTCATCCAGCAGGTCGGCATTCCGCTGCAGGCCTGACGCCATGGACATCATCGGCCTGTGCGGCAGCCTGCGCCGCCATTCCCTGAACCGCATGCTGCTGGAGCTGGCGGGCGAATGCCTGGCGCCCTCGGCCACGATGCAGGTCTGCGACTGGCGCGCGCTGCCGCCGCTGGATGCCGACCTGCTGGCCACGGGCATGCCCGAATCCGTGCACCAGTTGCGCGAGCGCATCCGCCGTGCCGACGCCGTGGTGCTGGCCACGCCCGAGTACAACTTCTCCATTCCAGGCATGTTCAAGAATGCGCTGGACTGGATCTCGCGTGGCGACGACCAACCCTTTCGGCACAAGCCCGTGGCCCTTGTCTCGGCCTCGCCGGGCCCGCTGGGCGGGGCGCGCGTGCAGTACGAACTGCGCAAGGTATTGCAGTGCATGGAAGCCGACGTGCTGGCCCGGCCCGAGGTGTTCGTGGGCCAGGCGGCGCAGAAATTCGACAGCCAGGGCCTGTGCACCGATGCCGCCACGCGCAGCTTCGTGACGGCGCAGATGCAGGCGCTGGGGCGACTCGTGGCGCAGCACCGTCGCCTGCACGACAGCGCGCAAATCCCTGGCCTGCACGATTGATTCCATGGGCGTAATCTGTGCCGTACGCCGCGCCGCCCGCACGGGTGGCGCTTTTGCTTCACGCACAGAAAGCCCCGTTGCATGACCTCTCTGTTCGATCCCATACAGGCCGGCGAGCTGCGCCTGCCCAACCGCATCGCCATGGCGCCGCTGACGCGCAACCGCGCACCCCAGGCCCTGCCCAACGACATCATGGTCACCTACTACGCCCAGCGCGCCAGCGCCGGCCTGCTGATCAGCGAAGGCACGGCCATCAGCCACCAGGGCCAGGGCTATGCCCATGTGCCGGGCCTGTACGGCAGCGAGCAGCTCGACGGCTGGAAGCGCGTGACCGACGCCGTGCACAAGGCCGGCGGGCGCATCGTCACCCAGCTGTGGCATGTGGGCCGGGTCTCGCACACCTCGCTGCAGCCCGAAGGCCAGGCGCCCGTGGGGCCGTCCCCGGTGGCGGCCAAATCCAAGACCTATGTGATCGACGAGGACTCGGGCAAGGGCCAGTTCGTGCCCACCTCCGCGCCGCGCGCGCTCGCCCAGCAGGAGCTTCCCGCCATCGTCCACAGCTTCGCCGTGGCCGCGCGCAATGCCGTGGAGACGGCCGGTTTCGACGGCGTGGAGCTGCACGGCGCCAACGGCTATCTGCTGGACCAGTTCCTCAAGACCGGAGCCAACCAGCGCGATGACGACTACGGCGGCAGCATCGAGAACCGCGCCCGCCTGCTGCTCGAATGCACGCGCGCCGCTGCCGATGCCGTGGGCGGCGGCCGCGTGGGCATCCGTCTGTCGCCCGTGACGCCGGCCAACGACATCGCCGATGCCGACCCCCAGCCGCTGTTCGAATACGTGGTGCGCCAGCTGGCGCCGCTGGGCCTGGCCTACATCCACATCATCGAAGGCTCCACCGGCGGCCCGCGTGAATTGCCCGACCGGCCCTTCGACTACACGGCCCTCAAATCCGCCTACCGCGAGGCCGGCGGCCAGGGCGCCTGGATGGTCAACAACGGCTATGACCGCGACATGGCGCTGCGCGCCGTGGAAAGCGGCCACGCCGATATCGTGGCCTTCGGCAAGGCCTTCATCTCCAACCCCGACCTGGTCCACCGCCTGCGCGACGACCTGCCGCTGAATCCCTGGAACTCCAGCCTGTTCTACGGCGGCGGCGCCGAGGGCTATACCGACTACCCGTTCGCGCGCCAGGCCTGATTTGCGGCGCTGCAAAGCAAAAAGCCCGCAGGCATGGCCTGCGGGCTTTTTTCGTTCGCGCGATTCACGGGGTCACGTGAAACAGGGCCGCTGGCCCCTGCCTTCTCAGGCGTGTTCCAGCAACTGGGTCTCGCGGGCCGAAGCCAGCGGGGCGCGGCCGGCAGCCGGGGCCAGGCCGGGCTTGCCCTGGCCGGGACGGCCATAGGAAGCATGCGAGCCCATGGACGCCACGGCCGCACCGGCAATGCGGAACTGGCCCACCACCTGCGCCAGGCGCGCGGCCTGCTCGCGCAGCGACTCGGCGGCGGCAGCCGATTCCTCGACCAGGGCTGCGTTCTGCTGCGTCATGCGGTCGATATCGCCCACGGCCTGGTTGACCTGGCCGATGCCCCCCGACTGCTCGCTGGAAGCCGCCGTGATCTCGCCAATGATGTCGCCCACGCGCTGCACGCTGTCCACGATTTCCTTCATGGTCTTGCCCGCGTCCTCGACCTGGCGCACGCCCACGTCCACGGCCTGCACGCTGGTCTGGATCAGCGCCTTGATCTCGCTGGCCGCCTGGGCCGAGCGCTGGGCCAGCGAGCGCACCTCGGCCGCCACCACGGCAAAGCCGCGGCCCTGCTCGCCGGCACGTGCCGCTTCCACGGCGGCGTTCAGCGCCAGGATGTTGGTCTGGAAGGCGATGGAGTCGATCAGGCCGATGATGTCGCCGATCTTGCGGCTGGAGGTCGTGATCTCCTGCATGCTGACCACGGCCTGGGCCACCACGTCGCCACCGCGCGTGGCCGTGGTCGAGGCAGAGGCCGCCAGCTGGTTGGCCAGCTGCGAGGAAGATGCCGTCTGCTGCACCGTGGCCGTGAGCTGGGACAGCGAGGCCACGGTCTCCTGCACATTGCTGGCCGTCTGCTCGGTGCGCGAGGACAGGTCCTGGTTGCCCGTGGCGATCTCCTGGCTGGCCGTGGCGATGTTGCCGCTGGCGTCGCGCACCTGGGTCACCATGGAGCCCAGGCTCTGCTGCATCTGGTCCAGCGCGCGCTGCAGGTCGGCCACCTCGTCCTTGCCCTCCACCTTCACGCTCTGCGACAGATCGCCCTGGGCAATGGTCAGCGCCGTCTGGCGCGCCTGCACCAGGGGGCGGCAGATGGACAGCATGTTCATCAGCGTCAGCGGCACCACCACCAGCACCGTGAGCACCACGGCAGCCACGAAGATCCACTGCGTCTGCTCGGCCACGCCCTGCTCCTCCGCGGCCATGGCATCGACCTGCTGGCGCAGCAGCTGGTCCAGCTGTGCGATGAGCTTTTCGACCTCCGCCACCTCGGCCATGGCCTTGCCGCTCATGCGGTTGGCCGTGGTCGCCGTGTCATAGCCACCGGCCTCCAGCTGCCGCGCAATGTGCTCGAACTGCTGGCGGTAGCGGTCCACGCGCTCGGAGATGCCGCTGACGATGGCATCGTCGGCCGGGTCCTCGTCCTTCAGAAAGCGCTCGGCCACGGATTTCACGCGGTCGATGGCGGCCAGCCACTGGGTGTGGGCCTTGCGCACCTCTTCGGCACGCTCGTACTGGATGATCATGTCCTTTTCATGGGCGCGCACGGCACCCAGCTCGGCGCGCAACTCCACCATGTAGCCCATCTTGGCGTACGAGGTATGCATGAACTGCTGACTCATGCCATGGATGCGGAACATGCCCAGCATCCCGGCTCCGCCCAGCAGACCCAGCAGTACCAGCACCATGGCGATGGCACCCAGCATCCGCGTGCGGATCGTGAAAGCCCGCATCATTCCCAACAAGTTCATGACCGTTTTCCTCTCTGTCAGTCAAGGCGCCCGCACGGTCTCCAAATGCATAGCGCCAACGTAAATACAAATTGTTGCAGTTTGTCAGATGATCGCCAATGGCCTATGACGGTTTTTGCCTATTCACGGCTCTTTTCGATCTATCGGCCATTGCAGCGGATCATTGAGCCGGCCGGCTCACATCGAATTGGGCCAAATCAACCCTTGTCCAGCCAGGCGCTTGACCTTGCCATGGTGTCAGGGTTCAACATGCCGTCCATGGCTTGCGCCACTTCGGCGCGCCCCAACCAGGAGCGAGAGATGCAACATGTTTTCACCGTGCAGGGCATGACCTGCGGCCACTGCGAACGCGCCGTCACCCAGGCCGTGCAGGGCGTGGATGACCAGGCCCAGGTAAAAATCGATCGCGCCGCCCAGCGCGTTGAAGTCGACAGCAGCGCCAGCCGCGAGGCACTGGGCGCCGCCATTGCCGAAGAAGGCTACAAGGTCGCCTGAGAGACACCTCAAAGACACCGCAGGCATCCGAAAGGCACGCACCATGTCCGCCCACCCCGCACAGCACTGGCCCGTCTCCATCGGCGAGGCCGCGCGCCGCGCCGGTGTCTCGGCGCGCATGGTGCGCCACTACGAAGCCCAGGGCCTGCTGCCGCCCATGCACCGCACGGACGGTGGCTACCGCCAGTACGCCGAGGCCGACGTGCATGCCCTGCGCTTCATCCGCCGGGGGCGCGACCTCGGCTTTTCCATGGACGAGATCGCCACCCTGCTCGGCCTGTGGCAGGACAAGAGCCGCGCCAGCAGCCAGGTCAAGGCCATCGCCCAGCGCCACATCGACGAACTGACCGAGCGCATCGCCGCCATGCAGGCCATGCAGCGCACGCTCAAGACCCTGGTGCACTGCTGCCACGGCGACGACCGGCCGGACTGCCCGATATTGGATGATCTGGCGGCGCAGGAGAGTGCGGCGCCGTAGCGTGTCTCACGGCAGGGAACGGCGCTTCAGCCGCCCGCCTTCGCACGCTTTGCAGGCTTGCCCACCTTGGGTGGCTTGGATAACTTGGGCGTATCGAGAACATCCGCCCGCCGCAACACCCCCCCCATCAAGGTATCAATGCACTGCTGCGCCACTTCCTCGGCCGAGTACTGGCCGCCAGGCTGGTACCAGCGGCCTATCCAGCTGAGCGCGCCGGCAATCACGAAGGCCGTCATCTTGGGGTCGCAGGGGGCCAGCGAGCCCTCCTGCACGCCGGCGGCCACCAGGCGGCGGAAGGCCTGGTCTATGGCGGCCTTCTGGCGGCGCAGTTCGCGGCGGCTGTCGGGGGGGACCTGTTCGTCGCCCACGCGGATCAGGCACATGCCGAAGTCCATGGTGACGATGCGCGCATAGACCTGCATGCAGGCGCGCAGCTGGTCCACGGCCTGGCCGCCTGCGCGGCGCGAGGCCTCGATGCCTTCCAGCGTCATGGCCAGGCCCTGGTTCACGCACTGCAGCAGGATCTCGTCCTTGTTCTTGACGTAGTAGTACAGCGTGGGCTTGCTCACGCCCAGCCGCGCGGCGATGTCGTCCAGCGAGGTGGCGGAGAAGCCGCGCTCGTTGAACAGCTGCGCGGCGGCCTGCAGCACGGCCTGGCGCTTGGCCTCGCGCTGCTGCTCGCGGTCGGGCGTGCCGCTCCAGGGCGAGTCCACGGAGGGCGCCGCACGGCCTTTGCGGGTGCGGGTTCCGGGGCTGGGTCGGGTCTTGGTTTCAGGGCTCGATGGCTTCATGGCGGCGGGTGCACCGGGGAAATCACCGATGCTGCATGCGGAGGGCGACAACCAGAATCTACTCCAAAGTAAACAGCCTACGCATCAGTAGGCTCCTGCCCGGCTCGACGAACCAACGCACGAGAGCGCCATGGAGACACACCCCGACGGCGGCCCGCCCGCCCCCTTGCTGCAGGTCGATGGCGTCACGCTCGCCTTTGGCGGCGTGAAGGCGCTGTCGGGCGTGGGCTTCGATGTGCAGCCCGGCTCGATCACGGCCGTGATCGGCCCCAACGGCGCGGGCAAGACGTCGCTGTTCAACACCATCTCGGGCTTTTACCGGCCCACGGGCGGCTCCATCCGCTTCCAGGGCGAGGACATCACGCGCATGCCGGCGCCGCGCCGCGCGCGGCTGGGCCTGGGGCGCAGCTTCCAGAACATTGCGCTGTTCCGGGGCATGACGGTGCTGGACAACATCAAGCTGGGCCGCCACGCCCACCTGCGCACCAACGTGCTCGACGCCCTGCTCTACCTGGGCCGCGCACGCCGCGAAGAGGCCGAGCTGCGCCGCGACATCGAGGAGCGCATCATCGATTTCCTGGAGATAGACCACATCCGCCATGCGCCCGTGGCCGCCCTGTCCTACGGGCTGCAAAAGCGCGTGGAGATGGCGCGCGCCCTGGCCATGCAGCCGCGCATCCTGATGCTGGACGAGCCCGTGGCCGGCATGAACCGCGAGGAGACCGAGGACATGGCGCGCTTCATCCTCGATGTGCGCGCCGAATGGGGCGTGACCGTGCTCATGGTGGAGCACGACATGGGCATGGTCATGGACCTGTCCGACCATGTGGTGGTGCTCAACTTCGGCCAGGTCATCGCCCAGGGCACGCCCGCTGTGGTGCAGGCCGATCCCGAGGTGAACCGCGCCTACCTGGGCGCGGGCGACGTGGGCGAGCTGCGCCAGCGGCTGCGCGGCGCAGCCGAACGGCCAGCGCCCGTCGGGCACCTGCCCGCCATGGCGCAGAGGGCCGCATGATGGACTGGGCCTACCTGTTCGAGATCGCCCTCACGGGCCTGGCCGCAGGCGGCCTGTATGCGCTGGCCGCGCTGGCCTTCGTGGTGGTCTACAAGGCCACGCGCGTGGTCAACATCGCCATCGGCGAGCTGCTGATGGTGGGCGCCTACCTGTTCTTCACCTTCGCGGCCATGTTCGCGCTGCCGCTGTGGCTGGCCATTCCCGCCGCCGTGCTGGGCACGGGGCTGCTGGGCGCGCTGATCGAGCGCACCATGATCCGGCCGCTGCTGGGCGAGCCGCCGATCTCGGTGTTCATGGTCACCGTGGGCCTGGCCTCGGTGCTGGTGGGCCTGGTGGAGCTGATCTGGACGGCCGACCAGCGCCGCCTGCCCGAGTTCATGCCCACGCAGCCCGTGATGATCGGCGAGGCCTTTCTCGCGCCCAAGGTGGCCTGGGGCGCAGCCGTGGCCGTGGTCTTCATCGCGGCCGTGCTGCTGGTGTTCCGCTACTGGCGTGGCGGCGTGGCCCTGCGCGCCACGGCCAGCGACCAGGCAGCGGCCTATTCGGTGGGCATCAACGTGCCGCGCGTGTTCTCGCTGGCCTGGGTGGTGTCGGCCATGATCGCGGCGGTCTCGGGAATCATCGTCGGCTCCATCGGCGGCATCTCGTCGAGCATGGGCGTGTTCGGCCTGTCGGTGCTGGTGGTCGTCATCGTGGGCGGGCTGGACAGCGTGCTGGGCGCCCTGGTCGGCGGCCTGTTCATCGGCCTGGTGGAGGCGCTGGCCGGCGCCTACCTGGGCGGCGAGTACAAGCTGCTGGCCACCTTCATCGTGCTGGTCGTGGTGCTGATGCTCAGGCCCTACGGCCTGTTCGGCACGCACGAGATCGAGCGGCTCTAGACAGCTTCAGAAAGACGGCAGCATGCGCATAGGCACCCTCAAGGAAAGCTACATCGCCGATGCGGCGCTGTTCGACTCCCGCACGCAACGCATCTGGCTGGCCATGGCCGGCGCGCTGCTGCTGCTGTTCCCCTTCATGGCCAGCGACTACTGGCTGTACCTGGCCTGCCTGGTCAGCATCAACGTGGCCGGCGCCACGGGGCTGAACATCCTCACCGGCTACACGGGCCTGGTCAGCCTGGGCCAGGCCGCCTTCATGGGACTGGGCGCCTACACGGTGGCCATCGTGCAGGCGCGCTGGGGCACGCCCGTGCTGTTCAACCTGCTGGCTGGCGGCTTCGTGGCCATGCTGGGCGGCATCGTGGTGGGCCTGCCCTCGCTGCGCGTCAAGGGCCTGTACCTGGCGATTGCCACCATCGCGGCCTCGTTCATCGCCCATTTCCTGTTCGCCAACCTCAGGCTCACGGGCGGCACGGCGGGCCTGACGCTGCAGCCGGCCACGGTGTTCGGCGTGGCGCTGGACACCTCGTTCCGGCTGTACTGGGTGATCGTGCCCGTCACGCTGCTGATGCTGCTGGGCGCGGCCAACCTGTTTCGCACACGCATAGGCCGCGCCTTCATCGCCATCCGCGACCGCGACATCTCGGCCGAGGTGCTGGGCATACCGCTGCTGCGCTACAAGCTGCTGTCGTTTGGGCTGTCCTCGTTCTACGCGGGCGTGGCGGGCGGGCTGTGGGCGTACTTCTTTCGCGTGGTCACGCCCGAGAGCTTTCCGCTCTTGATGTCCATCTTCTTTCTGGCGGCCATCATCGTCGGCGGCATGGGCTCCATCCTGGGCGGCATCCTGGGCGCGGTCTTCATGACCATGGTCCCGGAGCTGCTCAAGCTCATCGTGGACCTGCTGCCCGGCGGCTCCGAGCTGGCCGTCTTCCTGTCGCCCGTGCGCACCATGGTGTTCGGGCTGCTGATCATCGTCTTTCTGGTCTTCGAGCCGCAGGGGCTCGCAGAAATGTGGCGGCGCCTGCGCCGCTTCTTCCACCTGTGGCCCTTCCGCAATTGAGGCGGCGCCGCGCACGACAAGCAAAAGGAGACAAGCAATGCAGCAACACCCGACCTCCTCGCGCCGCCGCAGCCTGCTGCTGGCGGCCGGCGCCAGCCTGGCCGCACCGCTGGCCGCCCGCGCCCAGGCTGGCGGCGAAGACATCGTGATCGGCGGCTCCATCCCCATGACGGGCGTGTTCGCCTTCGCGGGCGTGGGCATCAATGCCGGCATGGGCGACTACGTGAAGATGGTCAACGAGGCAGGCGGCATCAAGGGCCGCAAGATCCGCTACGTGCCCGAGGACACGGGCTACAAGGTCGATGTCTCGGTGGCCGCGTTCAAGAAGATCACCAGCCAGAACAAGGTCAACCTCTACTACGGCGACTCCACGGGCTTTTCCAAGACCATCAACCCGGAGCTGGACCGCAACGGCGCCATCCTCATGGCGGGCGCCTCCTTCGCCACCGAGCTCAACAACCCGGCCAAGTACCCGAACCAGTTCCTCGTGGGACCCGACTACACGGAGATGTTCGGCATCCTGCTCAAGCACATCGCCAAGGAAAAGCCGGGCGCCAAGGTGGCCTTCGTCTACTCCGACTCCGAGTTCGGCCGCGACCCCATCGAGGCCAGCGAGGCGGCCGCCAAGAAGCTGGGCCTGAACGTGGTGGCCAAGCTGATGACGCCGCCCGGCAGCGTGGACGTGTCCACCGAAGTCATCAAGCTGCGCCGCGCCGCGCCCGACTACACCATCTTCCACGGCTACATCCTCGCGCCCATTCCCGAGTTCATCCAGCAGGGCAAGCAGATGGGCATGACCAGCCAATGGATGGGCACCTTCTGGACCATGGACAGCTCCACCGTCATGAAGATGGGCGAGGCCGGCGACGGCTTCATGGGCGTCATGCCCTACCGCTACTACTACGACACCTCGGCCAAGGCGCCCATGCTGGACAAGATCCGCGCGCTGCGCCCCGAGTACCAGAGCACGGCCTATATCCAGGGCTTTCTGGCGGCCATGCTGTTCGTGGAATCGGCCAGGCGCTGCCTGGACGCTGGCAAGCCGCTCACCGGCCCCAACCTCAAGGCCGCGCTCAATTCCATCAAGGACTTCGACACGGGCGGACTGATTGGCGTGCCCATCACCATCAAGGGCAATTCGATTCCCGTGGGCCGCGTCTACAAGGCGGACATGAAGGCGCAGAAGATGCTGCCAGCGTCCGACTGGATAGCGCTTTGATGAAACGCATCCCCCTGAGCGGCTTCGCCGCTTCCCCCTTCTCTCGCACCGCTTCGCGTTGCGGGAAGGGGGACGGCACCCTCGCGGCGGGGCGGCCCTTGCTTGGTGCCCCGCGCCTGATGCACGCCATAACCAACGTCGCGGGCTCCACATGCGCAGTGAAATTTTGAAGGCAACCCCAACCAACGCAGAGACTGCAAGCGTCCTCGAAATCAACAACATCGAGGTCATCTACAACAAGGTCGTGCAGGCCCTGCGGGGCCTGTCGCTGGCCGTGCCGCGCGGCCAGATCGTGGCCCTGCTGGGCAGCAACGGCGCGGGCAAGAGCACCACGCTCAAGGCCGTCTCGGGGCTGCTGGCGCTGGAGGACGGCCTGCTGGCCAGCGGCAGCGTGCGCTACAACGGCCAGTCCACTGCGCAGTACGCGCCCCAGCAGCTGGTGCGCCTGGGGCTGTCGCATGTGATGGAGGGCCGGCGCGTGTTCGAGGACCTCACGGTGGAGGAAAACCTCGTGGCCGCGACCTACGCGCTCACGGGCCGCAATCAAGTCAAGCCCGACTTCGACCTGGTCTACAGCTACTTCCCGCGCCTGCATGAGCGACGCAAAGGCCTGGCCGGCTACCTGTCGGGCGGCGAGCAGCAGATGCTGGCCATTGGCCGCGCGCTGATCGCCGAGCCCCAGCTCATGCTGCTGGACGAGCCCTCGCTGGGCCTGGCGCCGAAGCTGGTGGAGGACATCTTCACCATCATCGCGCGCATCAATGCCGAGCGCGGCACCTCCATGCTGCTGGTCGAGCAGAACGCCACCGTGGCCCTGGCCGTGGCGCACAGCGGCTACATCATGGAGAACGGCAAGATCGTCATCGACGGCCCGGCCGAACGTCTGGCCCAGGATGCCGACGTGCGCGAGTTCTACCTGGGCATGGGTGGTGGCGGCGAGGCAAAAAGTTTTCGCGACCTGAAGCACTACAAGCGCCGCAAGCGCTGGTTGTCATGAAGCACCCCCTGAGTCGCTTCGCGCCTTCCCCCTCTCTCCCGCTTCGCGAGGGAGGGGGACAGCACCCTCGGTGCGGGGCGGCCCTTCCTCGGTGCTCCCGTGTGGGGGCACGCCAGTGTCACAGGCAGCGCGATGGGTCATTGATATGAAGAACCTTCCCGAACTCACCCTGCCCCAGATGCTGGCCGAACGCGCGCGCAGCGATGCCCAGCGCGTGGCCATACGGCAAAAGGACTTCGGCATCTGGAAGCCCACCAGCTGGGCGCGCTACCACGAGCGTGCCAGCCACTTCGGGCTGGGCCTGGCGCAGCTGGGCCTGCCGCCAGGCGGCCACATGGGCGTGATCTCCGAGAACCGCATCGAGTGGGTGCTGGCCCAGATGGGCGCGGGCCTGATCGGCGCCATCACCGTGGGCGTGTACCCCACCAGCCCCACGCCCGAGGTCGCCTATGTGGCGGGCCACGCCGATGTGGACATCATGGTCTGCGAGGACCAGGAGCAGACCGACAAGCTGCTGGCCGCTCTGCCCCAGCTGCCGCGCCTGAAGAAGATCATCGTCATGGAGACCAAGGGCCTGCGCAGCTTCGCGCCCGAGGTCCGCGCCCTGATCGCCACCTTCGACGAAGTCGAGCGCCTGGGCGCCCAGGCTGCCCAGGCCGTTAGCCGCGCCCCCATCGAACAGGCGCTGGCACGCCAGACGCTGGATGACGTGGGGCTGATGATCTACACCTCGGGCTCCACCGGCAAGCCCAAGGGCGCCATGATCACCTACCGCAACATCCGCGGCGTGGTGCCCGGCATTGCCGAGCGGCTGGGGCTGGACGGCGGCACGCGCCACCTGTCCTACCTGCCGCTGTGCCACGTGGCCGAGCAGATGCTGACCAGCTTCGTGCCGGTCTACCTGGGCTCTCAGGTGCACTTCGGCGAGTCCATCCGCACGGTGCAGGAAGACCTGCGAGAAGTCGCGCCCAATATGTTCCTGGGCGTGCCGCGCATCTGGGAGAAGCTGCATGCGGCCATCAGCATCAAGATGCAGGAGACCGGACCGCTGCGCCGCGCGCTCTACCGGCGCGCCATGGCGGCCTGCGCGCCGCTGGCCGAAAAGCCCCGCAGGCAGTGGAGCCTGGCCGAGCGCCTGGCCTGGGCGGCCAGCTACTGGAGCGTGCTGCGCGCGCTGCAGAACTTCATCGGCCTGCGCGAGGCACGCGTGGCGCTCACCGGCGCCGCGCCCATACCGCCAGACGTGGTGCGTTTTTTCCGCACGCTGGGCGTGCCGCTGATCGAGGTCTACGGGCTGACCGAATCCACGGGAATGGTTACCGGCCACCGCCTGGACGACGTGGCCGTGGGCACCGTGGGCGTGGCCACCGAAGGCGTGCAATGGCGCATTGCCACCCATGCCGGCCCCGATGAGGGCGACGGCAGCGGCGAGCTCCAGATCAAGGGCGACATGGTCTTCGCGGGCTACTACAAGAACCCCGAGGCCACGGCGCAAAGCCTGCAGGACGGCTGGCTGCACACGGGCGACGTGGTGCGCGTGCAGGGCGGCCAGCTGCGCATCGTGGACCGCCTCAAGGACATCATGATCACCGCCGGCGGCAAGAACCTCACGCCCTCGGAGATCGAGAACACCATGAAGGCCAGCCCCTTCATCAAGGAGTGCATCGTCGTGGCCGAGGGCCGCAAGTTCGTGGGCGCGCTGGTGCAGATCGACTACGAGACCGTGGGCCAATGGGCCCAGGCGCGGCGCATCCCCTTCACGCATTTCCGCTCCCTGGCCGAGATGGCCGAGGTGCGCGCGCTGATCGATGCCGAGATCGCGCAGGGCAATGCGCGCCTGGCCCAGGTCTCGCATGTGCGGCGCTTCCATCTGCTGACCAAGGAACTGGACCACGACGATGGCGAAGTCACGGCCACGATGAAGGTGCGCCGCTCGTCCATCTACAAGACCTACGCCGCCGAAATCGACGCCCTGTACCACTGATCCGCTCCCATGACCGACACGCAAGACACCCCGCTGCTGCTGCACCGCGAAGGCGCCATCGCCACGCTGACCTTCCACCGCCCCGCCGCCCTCAACGCCATCGACGTGCCCATGGCGCTGGCACTGCGCGACGCCGTGCGCACCCTGGCCCAGGACCGCGCGCTGCGCTGCGTGGTGCTGGAAGGCGCGGGCCGCGCCTTCATGGCGGGTGGCGACCTGGACACGCTGGCCGCCGACCCCGTGCGCGGCGCGGCCGAGCTGCTGGCGCCGCTCAACGAGGCCGTGGCGCTGCTGGGCCAGCTCGATGCGCCCGTCATCGCCAAGGTGCATGGCGCGGCGGCAGGCGCAGGCCTGTCGCTGATGCTGCAGGCCGACTTCGTCTACGCGGCCGAGGGCACGCGCTTCAACCTGGCCTACATCAACCTGGGCGCCAGCTGCGACGTGGGAGCCTCCTGGGCGCTGCCGCGCATCGTGGGCCTGCGCAACGCGCTGGAGATCGCCATGCTGGGCGAGACCCTGGACTGCGCCCAAGCGCAGCGCCTGAGCCTGATCAACCGCGTCCTGCCGCCCGCCGAACTCGACGCCGCCGTGCAGCGGCTGGCACAACGCCTGGCCGCCGGCCCCACGGTGGCGCTGGGCCATATGCGCCGCCTCATGCGCGCGGGCCTGGACCGCAGCCTGCGCGACCAGCTGGCCGCCGAGGCCTGCGCCTTCGATGCCTGTGCGCGCACGGCCGACCTGCCGCGCGGCATTGCGGCGTTCCACGCCAAGCAGGCACCGCAATTCGAGGGACGTTGACCTGCGCCCGGAACTGACGCCGAGGCGGCTGCGCTGCCTGCCGCCTGCCCGGCACAATGCACTCCATCCCCCGTGTTCATCGCTTCGAGGAGCTTCACCATGACCCCACGCGACGTCTTCGTCGTCGGCACTGCGCGCACCGCCATCGGCACCTTCGGCGGCAGCCTCAAGGACGTACCCAACACCCAGCTGGCCACCACGGCCGTCAAGGCGGCCATCGAGCGCGCGGGCCTGGCGCCCGACGCCGTCGGCCACGTGGTCATGGGCAATGTGATCCCCACCGATACCAAGGACGCCTACCTCTCGCGCGTGGCCGCCATCGATGCGGGCTGCCCCATCGAGACGCCGGCCTTCAACGTCAACCGGCTGTGCGGCTCCGGCCTGCAGGCCATCGTCTCTGCCGCCCAGGCCATTGCGCTGGGCGACTGCGACGTGGCCATCGGCGGCGGCAGCGAGTCCATGAGCCGCGGCCCCTACTTCGAACAGGCCGCCCGCTGGGGCGCGCGCATGGGCGACGCCAAGAGCATCGACTACATGCTGGGCATCCTGCACGACCCCTGGCAGAAGATGCACATGGGCATCACGGCCGAAAACGTGGCCGAGCGCTACCACATCAGCCGCGAAATGCAGGACGAACTGGCGGCAGCCAGCCACCAGCGCGCGGCCGCTGCCATTGCGGCCGGCCACTTCAAGGAGCAGATCGCTCCCGTGGAGATCGCCACGCGCAAGGGCGTCGTGGTCTTCGATACCGACGAGCATGTGCGCGCCAGCACCACCATCGAATTGCTGTCCACCATGAAGCCCGCGTTCCGCAAGGAAGGCGGCAGCGTGACGGCCGGCAATGCCTCGGGCATCAACGACGGCGCCGCCGCCGTGGCCCTGGCCGCAGGCGATCGCGTGGCCGCCCTGGGACTGAAGCCGCTGGCGCGCCTGGTGGGCTACGCGCATGCCGGCGTGGACCCCGCCTACATGGGCATAGGCCCCGTGCCGGCCACGCAGAAGGTGCTGCAGCGCACGGGCCTGAAGATTGCAGACATGGACGTGATCGAGGCCAACGAGGCCTTCGCGGCCCAGGCCTGCGCCGTGATCCAGCAGCTGGGCATGGACCCGGCCAAGGTCAATCCCAACGGCTCGGGCATATCGCTGGGCCACCCCGTGGGTGCCACGGGCGCCATCATCACCACCAAGGCCATCGCCGAGCTGCAGCGCACGGGCGGCCGCTATGCGCTGGTGACCATGTGCATTGGTGGCGGCCAAGGGATCTCGGCCATCTTTGAAAGAGTCTGAGCGCCGCCTGGGCGTGGCGATGTTTCACATGAAACATCGCCACCGCAGCCGCCTGCCGGCTTAGAAAGGCGCTTCTTCAGGCGCCGTATCCACGGGCGCCAGGGCCGGCCCCGTCAGCGCACCACGGCCCGAGGCCGCTGCACGCGGTGCCGCTGGTGCCGCTTGTGTCGCTGTAGGAGTCTGGGCAGCGGGCGTCTGCAGCGACGCCGGCAGATCCTGGCCCAGGCCCGTGCGCCCTTCCCCGCCCAGCGCCTCGATCAGATCGGGGATGAGTTTGGACAGCTCGCCCGTGGCAATCGCCACATCGGCATCGAAGCCCCCGTCGTCCTGCGACTGGCCTTCCATCACGGCATCGAGCAGCGCGATCTTGCGGATCTGCAGACCCTCGGTCAGCACGAAGCTCACGCGGTCATCCCAGGTCAGCGCCAGGCGCGTGGGCAGCTTGCCGTGCTCGATGTGCTGGCGCACCTCGTCGATGTCCAGCGGATGGCGGGCATAGCGCACCACGGCCTTGGATTCGTCGGCGGCCTTGAGCTCGCATTCGCGGTCAATCGAAAAGCCGGCCGGGCTTTCCTGCGTGGTCAGCCAGTGCGCCATGGCGGCCTGGGCGCTGGTCTGCGTATCGACCAGGGCCAGCGCAAAGCCTGTGAGGCCCTCCACCAGCGAGCTGACCACCTCGTCGGCGCGCGCCTGGCTGCCGGTGTCCAGCACCAGGGTGCGGGCCTGCGGGTCCAGCCAGACCCACATGGCGCCCTGCTTGGTGAAGGCCATGGGCAGCAGGTCCAGCTTGGCCTCGTCCTTGAGTTCCTTCTTTTCCTTCTTGCCGGGCTTGCGGCCTTCGGTGGCCTCGATGTGGGCAGCCTTTTCGTTGACGCGGCGGTTGAGCACGCTGGCCGGCAGCATCTTGGCCTCGGTCATGAAGCGCATCACCCACTGATTGGCCACGGACTCGGCCAGCGGGCCATGGGGCTCGCCGCGCGGCGGCACCCAGCCGGCGCTGCGCTCCTGCGTGGCGCCGCACTCGGCAAACGGGCTCTTGCCCAGGGCTTCTTCAAGCTGCTGCAAATCGCCCTGCCAGCTCTCGGCAATGCGATAGACGATCATGTTTTTGAACATAGCGAACCTTTGCTCGGACGGACTGCGGCTGCGCCGCAGCAGGGGTGTGCAACACCGGGCTGCGCCGCCTCCATCCAGAGGGAGAAAACAGAAAAAACAGCAGGGGCGCCATGCCTTGGCGCCCCGCCCGGTCATTGTGCATGCCTGGCACCGGACGGCGCTGCACAAGCTTGTCAATTCTTTACAAGCCGTGCGCAAAACCTCACTGCCCCGATACATCGGACGACCACACTTCAATCATCCGCTGCACAGGGCTCGCCAAGTGCCTTGACGGCGGCCTTCAGTCACCCTCTCCAGAAAGGATTTTGGAATGACCACCACCTTCCGCCGCACCCTCGCCAGCGCCGCCGCTGCCACCGCCTTGCTGGCATCGTTCGCCCTGCCCTCGTACGCCCAGACCGCCGCGCCGGCAGCCCCCGCCGCCGCTACCACCACAGCGCCCAAGCCCGATCGCGCCATGCACAAGCACGGCGACCGCAGGGAGCACATGCAGCAGCGCATCGCCAAGCTCAAGGCCGACCTCAAGCTCACGCCGGCCCAGGAAACCGCATGGAACACCTATGCGGCCACCTTCAAGCCCGGCGAGCGTCCCCAGCGCATGGAGCGCGAGGACTTCGCCAAGCTGACCACGCCCCAGCGCATCGACAAGATGCGTGAAATGCGTGCCCAGCGCGCGGCCGATGCCGATCGCCGCGGCGAAGCCACCAAGGCCTTCTACGCCCAGCTGGATGCCAGCCAGCAAAAGACCTTCGATGCCGCCACGCTGCACAAGGGCCACCCCGGCCACCACGGCATGGACCACGGCCCGCGCCATGACCACAAGAGCGGCCAGGCCCGCCCTGCCCCGGCACCCGCCCAGTAAGCAGCCACCTGGCCTGCCCGCCACCAGCGGGCAGCCGGATTGCTTGCGCCAGCCCTTGCACGGACGCCTTGTCAGGCGGCCGACAGTGCAAGGGCTTTTTTGCTGACTCCCCGATCTTCCCCGGACTGCCTAGAGTGGAACAGGCACAGCATTGTGTGCTGCCCCGGAGAAGATCATGGCCCCCAAAAACACTCAAACGACGCCATCCAGCTGCCAGAACCACGCAACGGCGCGCAAACATCCACCAGGACGTTCAGGGCGACCAGAGCGACCAGGACGAACCGGAAGTTTTGCCGCCGTGCTGCTGGCCGGTGCAGCGGCCGTCCTGCCCCTGGCGGCGCAGGCGCAGTCCACGCCGGAATCCTCCCCCTCCATGTACCTGCAATACGGCGCGGCCGAGCACAGTGCCGACAGCTGGACCGTGGGCATCACCGTGCCATGGCGCAACTGGCGCCATGCGCTGTGGGGCGGCCAGCTCAGCGGCTACTGGGATTTCTGGGGCGCCCGCTGGTCGGCGCCGCTGGAGGGTCGCGATCGCGGCACCTGGGTCATCGGCGTGAATCCCACCGTGCGCTGGCGTCCCAGCAACGGGCAGTCGCCCTGGTTTGCAGAAACCGGCGTGGGCCTGAGCTGGGCGCTGAACCGTCGCTACGTCACGGACGAGAAGGAATTCCCCACGCGCTACAACTTCGCCACCCATATCGGCGTGGGCTACCTGTTTGGCAGCCAGGGCCAGCATGAGCTGGTGCTGCGGCTGGAGCACCATTCCAACGCAGGCATCAAGAAACCCAACCCCGGCGAAAACTTCCTGCAGCTGCGCTACGCCCACCATTTCTGATCACGGTTGCGGATCCCGGCAAGACCACCTTCGAGGTGGTCTTTTTTTGTCCTCACCACCCTGTGGAAAAACCTGGGCATAAAAATCTCGTAAATCCATGCTTATCCACAAGGAGGATGTGCCATGGAAAGTTGTGCCCAAAACGGGTGCAGCAGCGGAGCAGCATCCACCACAGGGTTTGAAGTGTCTTAAGTTGTTGATTTTTATAAGACAAATTCAGTTATCAACAATTAAGCACTTCACTTACTACTACTACTAATTAAAAAATAAGAGAGATAGGAATAACAGCCAAGGGCGGTTTTTCACAGCGGCAAGACCGTTCGGGATAAAAAAAGGCAGCCGGTCCATCAGGAAAAACGGCCTGTCAACAGGTCACAGCACTGCCAGACCATGTGCTCTTCCATGTCTGGCAAGCCTTCTTTTCACCTGGATAATCTGAAAAATCCTTATAGATCAACAACTTGAAGTGCAATAAAGGAAAAAATGCACCTCGCACAAAACTGTGGATAGATGAAGACCAACTCAACAGTTATCCACAGAAAAAATCGAAACGGGCAAACTATCCCCGTTCAGGAGACACCGGGAACAGGGCTTTGATCACATGTTTTTCAATCGGGCAAGACATTGTTTTTTTTGAGGAATAGTGAGTTATCCACAGAGATGTCATGCCTCTACTACTACGACTATTCTTTATAAGAAGATCAAAGAACAACCGAAGGCGAAGTCACGCGGGAAGCGAAGGCCGAACGGTTTTTCAAAAAAAACAGACGTGCCAGGTTGTCTGGAGCCTGGGCATGTCCAGACAAGGGACTGCTCCAGCGAAATTGGCGCGCCTGTGTTCAAAAAAATTCCGGATCGGTTCGCGCGCCATGGCCGTATGCACGAAGACGCACGAAGACAAGACCTCCTCGCGGCCTCGCAGGAACGCTGTGGAACGGGCGCTTTTCCACAACGGGCTGTGCACTGGACGTGGAAGACTTCAGGAAAACGCGGCCTGTCAGGCGGACGCAAGCGGATGCGCCAGAGGCAGTGTTCGGCCATTCAAAAAAATTCAACCCCTTGTTGCCGGCCTGCAAGAGGACTGCGCATCCAGATCAGGAGCAGCAGATCCAGTCCAGGCAAGGGTAATCACGAAAAGTGATGGCTGCTGGCGCACCAGGGCAAGAGGACGTGAATCAGCCCGAGCGCTTCAGCGGCCTGCAGAGGACCGTGGAGGCTTGGCAGCTGTCAGGCCCTGGGTTGCCCGCGCAAGCGCGTCCTGGGCGTTCTGCTGGCCCGTTGGCGGGGTATGGCGGGTATGGCCGGGCCGGGGAGCAGGCACGGTCTGCGAGATCCAGCGGTATCCAGCGGGAGCCGGGAAATACGGTTGCCCACAGGCTGTGTGCAAGTGGCCTGTGGGCAATCGGCAAGCTCGCTGATTGAAAAAATCAGCCGTGATCAATGACTTGCGTATGCAAGGGAATGCAGTGGCGACAGGGCGCGGCCTGTTTTTCGCATGCTTTCCACAGGGTCCGGCTCAGCGTGCCGGGCGGCGCTGCAAGGCAAAGGGCGGCAGGCCCTTGAGCAGCTGCTGGCCATAGCTGGTGTTCACCAGGCGCCGGTCATAGCAATACACATGGGCCTGGTCTTCCTCGGTGCGTATGGCGCGGCCCACCCACTGGGCCAGGCGGATCGCCGTGGCCGGCACCACCAGCTCATTGAAGGGGTTGCGGCCGCTGCTGCGCAGCCATTCGGCCCGGGCCTCGCCCACGGGGTCATCGGGCGGGGCAAAGGGCAGCTTGGTGATGAACAGGGACTCGCACAGCGCGCCGGGCAGGTCCAGGCCCTCGCCGAAGGACTGCATGCCGAAGATGATGGACGGCTCGCCCATCTCCACGGCATCGCGGTGGCGGGCCAGCAGCAGGGCGCGGGGCATGGCCGTCTGCACCAGCACCTGCGAGCGCATGGCCGTGGACAGCGCATCCACCGCCAGGCGCATCTGCTCGCGCGAGGTGAACAGCACCAGGGCGCCGGCCTGCACGTGGGACAGGTCGCCCAGCAGCGCGTCCACCATCTCCTGGGTGAAGCGGGCTGCCTCTTTGGGGTCGGCCACGGTCTCGCGCGCCACCAGGGTGCCCTGGCGCGCGTAGTCGAAGGGGCTGGGCACTTCCAGCGTGGTCACGGCCGCATCGTCGTGCAGGCCTGCCTCGCGCAGGAAGAAGTCGAATTGTCCACAGCTGGTCAAGGTAGCCGACGTGAGCACGGCACCGCGCACCTGGGACCACAGATGGTGGCGCAGCGTGGCTCCGGGCAGGATGGGGCTGGCATGGGCCTTGACCACGATGTATTCGCCATCTGTCTCCAACGTAAACCATTTGGCATTGGGAACGCGGCTACTGTCGTCATCCTGCGCTGGCTGTTGCATCAGCAGCTGGGCCGTGTCATAGACGGATTCCAGGCGGGGAGCCAGTGCGCCAACCTGTGCATAAGCTGTAGACAGCCTGCGTGCTTCCTCTGGATTGTCCTTGATGGCGGCGCGCAGTGCCTTGGAGATGGCGCGCAGCGCATCCAGAAAGCTGTTGGCATGGTGGGCGGCCTTGCCCAGAGGCTCCAGCAGGGGCTCGGGCAGCATGCCGCGCGGTGCGCGCACCCGCGCCGGCCCCCAGCTGTCCTTTTGTGACTTGAGCGTATCGCCGTACAGCTCCATCACCAGGCGCGCCAGTTCCTGCAGCTGCTGGCGCAGCTGGCTGGCATGGGCTGGAAGGTCGGCCAGTTCCTCCACTTCGACCAGGGTATTCACGCGCAGGGCGCGGCTGGTCAGCTTGTCTATCCAGCCCAGGCGGCTCAGGTCCATCTCGCCGGCGAATTGGCCCAGCGCCGTGGCGGGCAGATGGTGGGCTTCGTCCAGCACCAGCAGGCAGTTGTCCAGCTCGGGCAGCAGCCGCGCGCCCAGGGAGGACAGCAGCAGATCGTGGTTGGCCACGATGACCTGGGCGGCCACCAGGTCCTTGCGGCGCTCGTAATAGACGCAGTTGCTGAAGGCCGGACAGTGCTTGCCGGTGCAGGACGAGGATTCGGCCGCCACGGGGCTCCAGGCCTCGGCCTCGGGCGGGGTTTCCAGAGAGTCGCGGTCGCCGTCCCAGGCCTGGGACGCCAGCGCGTTGGCCATGCTTTTGTAGAACTGCATGCGCGCCTCCAGCTCCTGGGCCGGGCGTGCCACGCGGCTTTGGGCCTGCGCCTTTTCTTCGGCGAACAGATCGTCCAGATCCTCGTCCTGGGCCTCGCCGGTGCTGGCCAGCCGCTCCAGCTTGAGCTTGCAGACAAAGCGGCCCCGCCCCTTGGCCAGCGCGAATTTGAAGGGCTGCTCCAGCTGCTGGGCCAGCGCGGGCAGATCCTTGTTCACCAGCTGTTCCTGCAGGGCGACGGTGGCCGTGGAAATCAGCACCCGGGTGCCGCGCGCCAGCGCCATCGAAATGGCGGGAATGCTGTACGCCAGCGATTTGCCCACCCCCGTTCCGGCCTGCACCACGGCAATGGACCGGGTGGGCTCCGGTGCGCCCTCATCGATTTTTCCCAGCTGGGCCTGGCTGAAGGTCTGCGCGATCTGGGCTGCCATTTTTCGCTGCCCCTCACGATTTCGGAATCCTGGGATGGCCCCGACCACGTCATCAAAGGATTTCAGGGCCTGATCAGCCCATTTTTTTTCATGCATTTCGGCGTGTTTTGACCAAATGGATCATCTTGGTCCATCTGTTTATAAAGATTCGTACAGTGATATGTATTAAATAAGATGCGAAATCTTATGAAATACAGCGCACAAAGCGCGTTTTTCGTATGCCGTACAGCCTACAAGCTGCCCGTCATATGGATCACTGAACCCGCCAATCGCATGTGTGCACAGGTGGGTATCGGTCACCGGGATGGACATCTGTCCACCGGCTGTTCCTGGATTGTTCCCATGGGCGTTGATGGCCATGCGCGTGGCCGCATCCACAGTCTTGCCCACAGCGGCCAGGGCGTTCGGCCTGTGATCAATCCTGTGTGCATGTTGTTGGCATGCTTGTGGATTGATTGGGTGATTGTCGCCATTAACCGTTGATTTGCAACGGATTTTTCATGGGTTCAGGTTTCCAGCGATTTCCAGAGGATGGTGGAAGTTGTCACCACTGTGGAAAACAGGGCCTGTGCAGATCTTTGGCTTTGCAAAGCACGTTTTTCCCCGGGATATCCACAGGTCTGCGACCGCTGCAGCCGCTGCGGCTGGGGCCTTGGTGCACCGCCAGGCGGCAGGTCCGCGGCGGCGCAGCGGATCGCGCTGGATCTCGAAAAAGCGCAGGCGATCCCTGCCAGGGATCAGCCCTGGGCGCCGGCCTAGGTACGCGAATGTCTTACCAAACGGTAATGAAGGCTTCACGCACGCAGGAAGATGCGTTTTCTAGCATCTGTTTCATCTCAGGAGACAAGGGTCGGCTCGCTGCAGTCCCTGCGCTCCAGGCATGGATTGAAGGGGCAAGAATGATCAAGACATTTGCGGGCCTGCCCAAGGCAGCCCGGTTTCCGGCGGCATCGGCATGCGCTGTCATCGCCGTGGCCTGCCTTGTGGCGGGCTGCGATGCATCCAAGGCATCGGCACAGAACGAACCTGCCGCGCAGGCGCCCGCGCCGGCCGGCGTGGTGCGGGTCAAGCCCGAGTCGCTGAAGATGCTGGACATCGCCGTGGTGGCCGATCCGCAGGGCACGCAAATGGCCTGGGCGCCCGCACGCGTGGCCTTTGCCGAGGACCGCGTGGCCACTGTCTCGGTGCCGCTGGCCGCGCGCGTGGTGTCGGTTCGTGCCCACGTGGGTGACATCGTCAAGGCCGGCGACGAGCTGGCCACCCTGGTCAGCCCCGAGGCACTGCGCGTGCGCTACGAGGTGGAAGCTGCCCGCAGCGCGCATGACGTGGCAACCGTGGAAGTGCGGCGCCAGCAGACCATGGTGGACAAGGGCGTGGGCGTGGAAGTGGATCTGCGTGCGGCCCAGGCCAAGCTGCGCGAGTCGGCCCAGGAGCTGGCGCGTGCCCAGGGCACGTCGGCGCTGCTGGGGCAAGGTGGCGGCGACCGGCTGGTGCTGCGTGCGCCGCGCGCCGGCGTGGTGGCCGAGCGCAAGGCCGTGGTCGGCGCCTCGGTCGAGCCCAGCGGCGAGCTGTTCCTGATCGGCGATCCCGCCGCCATGAACGTGGTGGCCGATGTCTTTGAAAGCGATCTGCCCGGCATCCGCCTGGGCAGTGCCGTGCAGGTCGATGTGCCGCAGCTGCCCAAGCCCCTGACCGGCACGGTGCGCCACCTGGGCGCCACGCTGGACAAGGAGTCGCGCCGCGCCTCCGTCATCGTGCAGCTCGATGCGCAAAACCCCGTGCTGCGTTCCGGCATGCAGGCGCGCGTGGGCCTGCAGGTCTCCAACGAGCACGAGATGCTGATACCCGTGACGGCCGTGCTCATCAAGGATGAAAGCCGCAGCATCGTCTTCGTGCAGACCGGCGAGCAGCAGTTCGAGGCCCGCACCGTGGTGCTGGGCCGGCCCTCGCGCGGCATGGTGCCCGTGGTGTCGGGCCTGAAGTCGGGTGAAAAGATCGTCGTGCGCGGTGGCCTGCTGCTCGACGGCGCAGCCAGCCAGCTGCTCTGATCGCGGCCAGGAGACTCATCAATGCTGCGTTCCCTGATAGCGTTTGTGGTGCACCGGCGGCTCGTCGCCCTGTGTGCCACCCTGATCATCGCCATCTATGGCGTGTATTCATACCTGCACACGGCCATCGAGGCCTATCCCGATGTGACCAATGTGCAGGTCGGCGTGATTGCCCAGGCGCCGGGCCTGGCCCCCGAGGAGGTGGAGCGCCAGATCACCCAGCCGCTGGAGCGCGAGCTCAACGGCACGCCGGGCCTGGTGTCGCTGCGCTCGGAGAGCTACTTCGGCCTGGCCATGATCAACCTCGTCTTCAATGACGATGCCGACAGCTTCCATGCGCGCGCCGAGGTGTCGCAGCGCCTGCCCCAGGCCAATCTGCCCGACGGCGTCACGCCCGAGATGGCGCCCGACTACACGCCGCTGGGCAAGATCTTCTACTACCGCCTGAAGAGCGACCGCCACACGCTGGCACAGCTGCGCACCGAGCAGGAATGGCGCGTGGTCCGCACCCTCAAGCAGGTGCAGGGCGTGGCCGACGTGGTCAGCATCGGCGGCTTCGTCAAGGAGTACCACGTCGAGGTGGATCCCGAGAAGCTGTATGCGCTGGGCCTGTCGCTGGAAGACGTGAGCGATGCCCTGTCCAAGTCCAACCGCAACGTGGGCGGCGGCCTGATGCGCCGCGGCGAGCAGTCGCTGATCATCCGCGGCATCGGCCTGCTGCGCACGCCGCAGGAGATCCAGGGCGTGGTCGTGGCCATGCGCGGCAGCGCGCCCGTGACCATTGGCGACGTGGCGCGCGTGGTGCAGTCGCACACGCCGCGCCAGGGCTCGGTGGGCATGGACGATGCCGACGACGTGGTCCAGGGCATCGTGCTGCTCAAGCGCGGCGAGAACCCCTCGGTGGTGCTGGACCAGATCCATGCCAAGGTGGCCGCGCTCAATGACGGCGGCCTGCCCGAGGGCATGCACATGGAGACCAACTACGACCGCTCCGACCTGGTCGGCCACACGCTGGGCACGGTGCAGCACAACCTGCTGTTCGGCGCCACGCTGATCGTGGGCGTGCTGTGGCTGTTCCTGCGCAGCCTGCGCGGCTCGCTGATCGTGGCCACGGTGATCCCGCTGTCGCTGCTGGTGGCCTTCATCGGCCTGCACCTGCTGGGCATGCCGGCCAACCTGATCTCCATGGGCGCCATCGACTTCGGCATCATGGTGGACGGCGCCGTGGTGCTGGCCGAGAACATCATCCGCAACGCCCGCCTGCGCAAGCCGCAGACGCAGGCGGACATGCGCCACATCATCATCGACTCGGCCGTGGCCGTGGCCAAGCCCACGCTGTTCGCCATGGCCATCGTGATCGCGGCGCTGATCCCCGTGTTCTCGCTGGAAAGCATCGAGGGCCGCATCTTCCGTCCGCTGGCCATGACCTACAGCTTCGCGCTGCTGGGCGCCCTGGTCTTCGCCATGGGCCTGGTGCCGGCGCTGTGCGCGCTGTTCCTCAAGCCCCAGCACGTGATGGTGGAAGAGCCCAAGATCTTCGACCGCGCGCACCACGGCTACCAGCACTGGATCGGCACCCTGCTGGGTGCCGGGCGCCGCCGCGTCATCGTCATCGTCGGCTCGCTCGCCATCCTGGTGGCGGCCGGCCTGTCGGCGGCCTGGCTGGGTACGGAATTCCTGCCCGAGCTCGATGAAGGCGACGCCTACGTGCTGGTGCAGATGCCCGCATCGATCTCGCTGGAAAAGGGCCAGGAAGTGCTGCGCGACGTGCGCCTGCGCCTGAAGACCTTCCCCGAGGTGATCACCGTCACCACCGAGCAGGGCCGGCCCGAGTCCGGCACCGACAACGAGACGCTGAACCTGGCCAAGGTGCTGGTGCGCCTGAAGGGCCACGGCGAATGGCGCAAGGGCCTGACCAAGCCCCAGCTCATCGAGCAGATGCGCGCCACGCTGGGCGAGATTCCGGGCGTGTCGTTCAACTTCGCCCAGCCCATCCGCGACAGCGTGGAGGAATCGACGTCCGGCGCGCGCGGCCAGGTGGTGCTCAAGGTCTTCGGTCCCGACATTCCGCAGCTGCGCGCCATCCTGCAGCAGACCGTGGACCTGGTGAAGGACATCGACGGCGTGGTCGATCTGGGCCTGTACCGCGATGCGCCTGCACCCCAGGTCCACGTGGAGTTCGACCGCCAGTCGCTGGCGCGCCAGGGCATTGCCATGGAGACCGCGCAAAAGACGCTGGAGGCGGCGCTGGCCGGCAACATCTCCACCACGCTGTGGGAGGGCGAGTACCCCGTGCCCGTGCGCGTGCGCCTGCCCTATGTGGACCGCATGGATGAGGAGCGCATCCGCAACATCGCCATCCCCCTGCCCAACGGCGGCTCGGTGCCGCTGCATTCGGTGGGCCAGGTCGCCATCAAGATCGGCAACTCCTCCATCTTCCGCGAAGGCAATGCGCGCTACATGGCGCTCAAGTTCAACGTGGAAGGCCGCGACATCGGCTCCGTGGTCAAGGACACGCTGGCCACGTTCAAGAAGAACGTGAAGATCCCCGAGGGCTACCAGGCCGTCTGGGGCGGCGAGTGGGAGAACCAGCAGCGCGCGGCCGCACGCCTGAAGATCGTGGTGCCGCTGTCGCTGATCATCGTCTACGCCCTGCTGTTCGGCGCGCTGGGCCAGGCGCGCAGCGCCGGCATCATCTTGCTGTGCGCGCCCTTCACCATGGTGGGCGGCATCGCGGCCCTGCACTTTGCGGGCATCGAGCTGTCCATCAGCGCGGCCATCGGCTTCATTGCCTTGCTGGGGCAGGTGGCGCTGGCCGGCCTGCTGGTGATCTCGGCCGTGGAGGAATTGCGACGGCAGGGCATGCCCATGATGCAGGCCCTGGTCGAGGGCGCTGCAGAGCGCATGCGCTCCATCGTGCTCGTGGCGCTGCTGGCGCTGCTGGGCCTGCTGCCCATGGCGCTGTCCACGGGCGTGGGCAGCGAGACGCAAAAGCCCTTCGCCTCCGTGATCGTGGGCGGCATGGTGGTGCTGCCCCTGGTGGCCCTGGTGCTGCTGCCCGTGCTCTATGCGCTGCTGGGCCCCAAGAACATGTTGACGCAGGAAGAACTCGATGAAAAAGAGTAAGCACCCCCTGAGCGGCTGCGCCGCTTCCCCCTCTCTCGCTTTGCGGGAGGGGGACGACGCCATCGCCGCGAGGCGGCTCTTGCTTGGCGTCTCTGATTTGGGCCGTGCCGGTTTTGCGGGTCGTTCACCTTATCGGGCCCTGTTTGTGGCTGTGGCGCTGTGCTGCGGGGCGGGTTCTGCGCTTGCGCAGCAGGCTGTGCCCGCTGTGCCCGCTGTACCGGGCGGGGCGGCTGTGCCGGCCATCACTGCGGCGCCTGCCTCCGAGGTGGCTCCGGCGGCTGCGCCGCAGCAGCCGGTGGGGATGCAGGAGTATCTGCAGATGGTGGTGCGCAACCAGCCCCAGCTGGCGGCGCAGCGGCTGCAGATCGGGATTGCGCAGGCGGACAGCCGCACGGCGGCGGCGTTTCCCAATCCCACGGCGTCGTACAGCAGCAAGCCGGGCGAGAAGCAGTGGGGCATCGAGCAGCCGCTGCCCATCTTCGGCCAGCGGCGTTTGCGCATGGAGAACGCGCGCAAGGGCGAGACGGCGGCGCGTGCCAATGTCGAGGTGGCCGTGGCCACCACGCTCAACGATGCAGCCACGGCCTTCATCGACCTGCTGATGACGCAGCAGCGCCTGAAGGTGTGGGAAGAGGCGCAGGAGTCGCTGAACGGCGCAGGCAATATCGTGCGCGGCCAGATCGAGGCCGGCGCGCGCAGCCGCTATGACGGCGCGCGCCTGAGCCTGCAGCAGGCCCAGATGGCCATGCAGGTCAGCCAGGCCCAGTCGGACTGGCAGGACGCCGCCTCGCACGCCGCCGCCCTGGCCGCCCTGCCCCAATGGGCGCCGCGCGCCACGGGCAGCCTGCAGGCCGTGCCCGTGGGCCAACTGCTGCACGAGCAGGAGCTGTGGGAGGCCGCGCGCCTGCGCCTGCCGGCCCTGGTGGCCGCCCAGGCCGAACTGGACCAGTTGCGCCACAAGGTCGAGCTGGAACGCCGCGAAGCCCTGCCCACGCCCAGCGTGAGCGTGGCGCGCGTGCGCAACCGCCTTGACGGCAACTACAACCAGATCGGCGTGTCGGTGGAGCTGCCGCTGTTCGACCGCCGCGAAGGCCCCATCGCCCGAGCCCAGGTCGAGGCCGAACAGGCCCAGCTGCGCTACGACGCCGCGCTGATCGAGGCGCGTACCGAGCTGCAGCGCGCCATCAAGCAACTGAAGCTGCGCCGCGATGCCGTGCGCGCCTACGAAAAGCAGGGCCTGGCCCAGATCGCGCCGCTCAACCAGATGGCCCAGGACGCCTACAAGCTGGGCCAGGGCTCCATCCTGGAGCTGATCGATTCGCTGGGCTCCATCAACGAGCACCGCCTGGAGCACCTGGACCTGGTCAAGGAAATGATGCTGGCCGAGTGGCAGGTGCGCGTGGCCAGCGGCGATCTGCCGATGTGGGCAGCGCCCTGAGGCGCTTGACGCCCTTCCCCTCCTGCTGTGCGGGAGGGGCGGTCGGACCCTGGGTGGCACCCCCCGGTGTGCCTGGTCCGGATCACGCCAGTTTCATGCGGTGCGATGCCGCGCAGCGCAGCCCAAGGCTGAAAAGAGGTGGTAAACATGCCGGCACCCCCACCGATATCGGCGGAGTCTGGCGCGCCGTATAGTGTCTGCCTCAGTTTCGAGTCAGGCCCTGCCGCCCGCATGTACCGCTATCTCATCATCGAAGACGACGCGCTGAACGCGCGCTACATCGCCGAAGGCCTGCGCCAGCAGGGCGCGCAGGTGGCGGTGTGCAGCGATGGTGTGCAGGGCATCGCCATGGCCGTGGGCGAGAGCTGGGATGTGATCATCCTCGACCGCATGCTGCCCAACGGTTTCGACGGCCTGCAGATCCTGCAGACGCTGCGCTCCATGGGCAAGCAGACGCCGGTGCTGGTGCTCAGCGCCCTGTCGGCCACGGACGAGCGCGTGCGCGGCCTCAAGGCCGGCTGCGACGACTACCTGACCAAGCCCTTTGCCTTCTCCGAACTCTCGGCGCGCCTGGAGGCCCTGGTGCGCCGCGCCCAGATCCCGGCCCCTGCGCGCGAGATGCGCCTGGCCGACCTGCGGCTGAACCTGCTCACGCGCAGCGCCGAGCGCGCGGGCCAGCCGCTGGCGCTGCAGCCGCGCGAGTTCCGCCTGCTGGCCTTTCTGATGCAGCACGCGCACCAGATCGTCACGCGCACCATGCTGCTGGAGTCGGTGTGGGACTACCGGTTCGACCCGCAGACCAATGTCATCGACGTGCACATCAGCCGCCTGCGCGGCAAGGTGGACAAGGGCTTCGAGCCTGCGCTGATCCACACCGTGCGCGGTGTGGGCTACAGCCTGTCGGACCGGCCGCAGGACCTGCCGCAGGTGGCCTGACCCGATGTCGCTGGCCAAGCCCTGGAGCTCCACGGCCTTCCGGCTGGCGCTGACCTACGGCGTGCTGCTGGTGCTGACCATGTCCATCGTGCTGTCGGTGTTCTACGTGCAGACCGTGGGCGTGCTGCGCATGCGCATGGACCGGCAGGCCGAGAACCACATGCGCCGCCTGGTCGAGCACCGCGACAAGTACGGCGAGCCCGCGCTGGAGGCCGAGATCCAGCAGACCCTGCTGGACGGCGTCAACACCGATACCGAAATCCTCATCCTCATGGATGGCGACGGCAATCCCATCATCGGCAACGCCGACGTGGTGCCCGCACGCCGCCTGACGGAGATGGGCGTGCGCGATCTCAAGGTGCGGCGCAACGGCCGCATCATCGCGGGCCGCGTGGCCGTGGCCCAGCTGTCCGACGGCAAGCTGCTGGCCGTGGGCAGCGACATGCAGGTGCAAAGCGATGTGGAGGAGCTGTTCGGCCGCGCCAGCCTGCTGGCCGGACTGGTGGCCCTGGGCATGGCCGTGCTGGGCGCCGGGGCCTTCCGGCGGGTGGTGGAAGAGCGTGCCGCCGACATCCGCAGCACCATGGCGCGCGTGGCCACGGGCGACCTGCGCCAGCGCATTCCGGTCACGCGCCGCGACGATGAGTTCACGCTGCTCAACCGCGACATCAACACCATGCTGGACCGGCTGGAACTGCTGATGGACGGCATACGCCATGTCTCCAACACCATCGCCCACAACCTGCGCACGCCGCTGACGCGCATCCTGCTGCGCCTGCGCAATGCCCAGCAGGCCACGCCCGAGGAAAAGAACGAGACGCTGGCGCTGGTGGCCCAGGAAGTGGCCGAGCTGGGCGTGGTCTTCGACAAGCTGCTGCAGATTGCCGAAGTGGAAAGCGGCGCCAGCCGCAAGAACTTCGCGCCCGTGGACCTGCGTGCCCTGCTGGTCGACGTGGTGGAGTTCTACGAACCGCTGGTCGAGGACGCAGGCGGCGTGCTGCGCCTGGAGGTCGAGGGCACGCCCATGGCGCTGGGTGACGGCGACCTGCTGGCCAGCGCCGTGGCCAACCTCGTGGACAACGCCATCAAGTACGGATCACTGCCCGACAGCGACCACGGCGCCGACATGCTGCTGCGCGCGGGCGTGGCCCACGAGCACGGCATGGACGGCGGCGCCTGGGGCGTGGAAATCATCGTGCAGGACCGCGGCCCCGGCGTTGACGCGCAGACGCGCGAGAAGATGAGCACCCGCTTTTACCGCGCCGAATCGGACCGCGAAGGCTATGGCCTGGGCCTGGCCAGCGTGCTGGCCATCGTGCAGCTGCACGGCGGCAAGCTGGGCTTCGAGAACATGCATCCGGGCCTGCAGGCAAGGATCTGGCTGCCCGGGTTGCCCACGGCCTGAAGCCGTTTCAGCGGTCCTTGTGACCGTAGGCGCAAAAGCCGGGCTTGGGCCCCTTCTTGGGGTGCAGGCGACAGGTTTCGGGCCGCTTGTCGTATACCGTGCAGCGCCGCGACTTGGCATCCAGGAAATTGCAGTCCCCGCTGGCGCGCCGCGCCATGGTGAAGATGTTGTGCTTGGGGTTGTAGTGGTCGATCAGCCGCATCTTCATCAGCCGCTTGGCGATGAGCTTGGGCTCCACGTTGTCCACCTCGAACGGATCCACCAGCTCCAGCCGCACCAGATCGGGCAGCTGCACCTCCAGCGGCATGGTGCAGCAGTTGGCCGCACAGCTGTCGCACATGCCGGGCTTGTATTTGCTCCAGGAGTCGAGGCGGTCGACGTCGACGATGCTGATGGGGGATCTCATGGTGGGGGGATGGGCGTGTGCAGGGCCGCTATTTTTCGCCAGAAAGCCCGGCGGCGGTTGCCGCGCCGGCGTAGCCAAGCGACGGGGCGGGTCTTTGGGGGACGCTGCCCCTGCATCCATCCCCTGGCCTTCAGGCCGGCCGCTTCCTCAACAGGTATTTCTGAAACCCGTCGGACACCCGCTCGTCGCGCTGGTTCAGCACCTCGGTGGCCAGGGTCAGCACGCCCGTGGTGTTGCCGGGCTTGAGCTCGGACACCGTCAGCGTGCAGTACAGCGTGTCGCCCACATAGACGGGGGCCAGGAAGCGGCTGCCCTGCTCCAGAAAGCCCTTGAGCGATTCCTCGACCATGTGCGGGAACAGGCCAGCGCCTGCCGCCGTCTGTATAGCCACCTGGTAGCCGTGGGCCAGCATATGGGGCATGCCGCGCGCGCGGCAGTACTCCACGTCGTAGTGCACGGGATGGTTGTCGCCGCTGGCCAGCTGGAAGGCGGCGAACAGGGCATCGGTCATGGTGCGCGAGGGCAGGGCGAAGACCTCGCCCAGCGCGAAGTCTTCAAAGTAGCGCTGGGCGCACAGGGATGGGTGGCGTGGCATGGCGATTCTCCTCAGTTCGCGCTCATGTGGGCGGCGCGGGCGACCTTGCCCCATTTGTCCAGTTCCTGCTTGAGGAAGGTGGCCAGCGCCTGGGGGCGCGGCTGCTTTTCCAGCACCAGGCCCATGTCGTAGGCCTTTTTCTGCAGCCCGGCATCGTCCACCGTGGCCTGCAGGCTGGACTGCAGGCGGGCAATCAGCGCTGGCGGCGTGCCTGCGGGGGCGAACACGGCGTTCCAGGTATAGGCCTCGTAGCCGGGCACCTGCTCGGCAATGGCAGGCGTGTCGGGTGTCTGCGGCAGGCGCTGGGCCATGGTAGTGGCCAGCAGGCGCACCGTGCCCGCCTTGACCTGGGCCAGGCCCGTGGGAGCGCTGTCCAGCATGAAGGCCAGGTGCCCGCCGATGAGGTCCTGTATGGCCGGCGCACTGCCCCGGTAGGGCACATGCTGGGCCCGGGTTCCCGCCATCAGGTTCAGCAGCTCCGCACCCAGATGCGGAGCGCTGCCCACGCCCGCCGAGGCATAGTTGACCTGGCCGGGCCGCGCCCGCAGATAGGCCAGGAAATCCGGCAGGCTCTGCACGGGCAGCCGCTTGTCCACCACCAGCACCAGCGGCGCCCTGGCGAGCAATCCCACGGGCGCGAAGTCTTCCTCCGTGCGGTAGCCCAGCTTGTCGTGGATGTAGGGATTGACGGCATGCGCCACCGTGGTCAGCAGCAGGGTGTAGCCGTCAGGGGCTGCCTTGGCAACCGCCTCCGTGCCCACCAGGGTGCCGGCACCCGTGCGGTTCTCGATCACCACGGGCGTGCCCAGCTTCTGGCTCCAGACATCGGCCATGGCGCGGCCGAAGGTGTCGGTGGGGCCGCCTGCCGCGTAGGGAATCACCAGCTTGATGGGGCGCGCCGGATAGTCCTGCGCTGCGGCCGCGCCGGCGGCCAGAAGCAGGGCGGTGAGAAGGGTTTGGCGTCTTGCCGTCTTGAAGTCCATAATTTTCTCCGTTGTCTCCTGGCGCCGACTATAGAAATGCGCGGCCAATGCAGCCAGTCGAATCATTGATAGGGCGGTTAGAAACCGTCTAACACCAAGGAAATGCTCCCGGCGGGCATGCAACGGATGCGATATGAATTGACGGATCTCAGGGTTTTCCTTGCCATTGCCCAGGCCAAAAGCCTCAGCGCAGGCGCGGCTGAAATGCATTTGACGGCGCCATCGGCCAGCTACCGGCTCAAGAATCTGGAGCAGGCCATGGGTGCATCGCTGTTTGAAAGAACGTCCAAAGGCATGGTGCTGACCCCGGCGGGAATGACGGTCAAGAAATACGCCGATGCCATTTTCGGCAGCGTGGACCGCTTGCACGGAGAAATGCAAAGACACATCAACGGAATATCAGGCCATATCCGCGTCTTTGCCAACAGCAGCACGCTGACGGGAATCGCACCCGTGCTCAGCCGCTATCTGGCCCATTATCCGAACGTCAATGTGGACCTGGAGGAGCGCCTGAGCGAAGACACGGTGCGCGCCGTGCTCGACGGCAGTGCCGATGTGGGCCTGGTGGCCGGCCAGATCGATCTGCATGGCCTGCATGCCATCACCTATGGCCACGATGAACTGGTGTTTGTGGTGCCCGCTGGCCACCCCTTGGCCGCCAGCAGCAGGGTGCCGCTGGAAACCGCGCTGACCTACGACCTGGTCTCGATCGGCCGCAAGACCAGCAACTTCCTCTACCTCCAAGGCATGGCTTCCAAGCTGGGCATGAATCCCAGGGTACGTGTGCACGCACCAACATTCGAGGCCGTGCTGCAGTGCGTGCAGGAAGGCGTGGGCATTGCGCTGGTGCCACGCTCCATTGCCCGGCCGGCGCTGCAGGCGCGCCGGCTGGCTGCCGTGGGCCTGGACGAGGCCTGGGCGCAGCGCGAGCAGAGGGTGGTCACGCGCGAACCCGAAACCCTGCCCGCCTATGCCCGCGATTTCGTGGCCTATGTGGCGGCCCAGCCTTTGCCCGAGGAAGGCGCCGTGCAGGAATCCCTGCCTTAGAAGATTTGAAATTCCGCTTAGAAAATGCCGACTGGCTGGGTGATGGTCGCACTTCTAGAATGCGGCGAATCGAATATTCGCCTCGTTCAAGAAAATGCAGACACGCCCATTGGATGGTTTGACGGTATTGGCCATGGAACACGCCGTGGCAGGGCCTTTTGCCAGCCGGCAGCTGGCGGACCTGGGTGCCAGGGTCATCAAGCTGGAGCGATTGCCCGATGGGGATTTTGCACGGGGCTATGACGACAAGGTCCATGGTGAATCATCCTTTTTTGTCTGGGCCAATCGGGGAAAGCAAAGCCTGGCCGCAGATATCAAGACCGCCGAAGGGCAGCATATCGTCGGGAAAATACTGGAAAAGGCCGATATCCTGATCCAGAACCTGGCCCCGGGTGCCATGCAGAGAATGGGCATGGATTTCGACAGGCTGCATGAGAAATATCCGCGTCTCATCGTCTGCGATATATCGGGCTATGGCGAGGGCGGCCCGCTCAGCGACAAAAAGGCCTACGACCTGCTGATCCAGGCGGCAGCCGGCCTGATCTCGGTCACGGGCACGCCCGACCAGCCCGCACGCGTGGGCATTTCCATCGCCGACATCGCGGCCGGCATGTATGCCTACTCGGGCATCCTGTCTGCGCTGCTGCAGCGCGCCCGCACGGGCCGGGGCCTGCGCGTGGAGGTGTCCATGCTGGAGGCGCTGGCCGAATGGATGTCCTACCCGCTGAACTTCGCCCACTACGGCGGCACGGCGCCCGCGCGCAGCGGGCTGACCCATCCATCCATCGCGCCCTATGGCCAGTACACGGCCGGTGATGGCCGGAGCCTGATCTTCGGCCTGCAGAACGACCGCGAATGGCACAGCTTCTGCACCCATGTGCTGCAGCAGCCGGCGCTGGCGCAGGACGCGCGCTTTGCCACCAACCTGCAGCGCGTGGCGCACCGCGCGGAACTCGATGCGGTGATCGCATCCGTGCTGGCCCCCCTGAGCCGCGAACAGGCCATGCAGCGCCTGGATGCAGGCGGCATCGCCAACGCGCCGCTCAACGACATGCACGCGGTCTGGAACCATCCCCAGCTGCAGGCGCGCGAACGTTGGCGCGAGGTGGCCACGCCCGCCGGCAGCATCCAGGCCCTGCTGCCCCCGGCCACGCTATCGGATGCCGAAGCCGCCATGGGCGCCGTGCCCGCGCTGGGCGAGCACACGCAGGCGCTGTGGGAGGAGTTTGGCGGGCAGGCTCGAGGCCGGCAAGAGTGATGCCCGATGGGTCCAGGCGGGCGATGGTGGTTGAACTACGGAACCCATTCGAGCGTGGCGAACTCGACCGCTTCCTTGGTTGTCATCGGCTCTCTTGAGAGGGACGAAGAGGGTCGCGCTCAGGCCGCGAGCGCTGCGCGCAAGCGCTCGATTTTTCGCCGCCGCTCGGCGCGCGCTTCGAGCGCCTGCGCCATATCGACTTCGACAAAGCGTGCCTTGTGGTTTGGCTGCATCTGGGCGATGAGATCCATGTCGGCGCTGATCACGGTGCCCACCATCGCGTAGCCGCCGCCCGAGACCGCGTCGCGATGCAGGATGATCGGTTCGCGTCCGCCCGGCACCTGGATGGAACCGTATGGGTAGCCCGCATCGACGATGTTCGACGGGTCGTCGCCCGCGCCGAATGGCGGCGTGCGCTCGTGGAACTTCAGCGGCGTGCCGTTCTTGTAGCGGTAGCCGATGCGGTCGGCCTCGGAACCGACGGTCCAGGTGTCGGCAAAAAAGCTTTGCACCGACACCTCCTGCAGTCGGTGAAAGTAGATGCCCGGCAGCACACGCAGGACCACTTCCTTGTCGAGCACCGGCAGCAATGCGGCCTGCACCGTGCGACCCGCGCGGGCGGTGGCTGACGGTACACCCACGGGCAGTCTGTCGCCGGCCAGCAGCTTGCGTCCGTTGAAGCCGCCGAATGCGCCCAGGCCGTAGGTCGAGCGGCTGCCCAGCACCACCGGCACGTCGATGCCGCCGGCCACGGCGATGCACATGCGCGCGCCGAGCTTCATGAAGTCGAAGCCGAGCCTGTCGCCGGACTGCACCGCGAATGCGGTATTGCGTGGCACCTCATTGCCGTTGAGCTTGATCTTCGCGTCGGCGCCGGTCACGGCCACCAGCGCGGGCGCGTCGAACTGCAGCTCGGGCCCGAGCAGCGTGCTTTCGATGACGGCCGCACCTTCGTCGTTGCCGACGAGCAGGTTTGCGAGCACCAGGCTTTGCTGGTCGAGCGCACCCGACAGCGGAATGCCCAGGTGGTAGTAGCCGGGGCGGCCGGCGTCCTGCACGCTGGTCGCGAGGCCGGGCTTGAGCACTTCAATCGCCATGGAGCACTTTCAGGAGCTGTTGGTTGTAGCCGCCCGGGTCGGCCAGGAAATCGTTGAGCGAGAACGACACTGGCGCGATGCGCAGCGCGTAGGTGCCGGCCTCGACCTGCGCGATCTGGCGGTCGTACTCGGCGCGGTCAATGGGCTTGTACTTGACGATGTCGCCGGGCTGGAAGAACACCATCAGCTCCTTCAGGTAGGACAGCCGTTGCGCCGGGTCGAAGATGGGCGCGGGCGTGACACCGAACATCTGGTAGCCGCCCGCACCACGCACCGAGTAGATGCAGCTGAAGCAACCGCCGTGGCCCAGCGTGAGCCTGGGCGTGTCGGTGCGCGGGCTTAGGTACTTGGGCACCTGGATCTGGCGCTGGCGCTCGACCATCTGGAACAGAAAGGGCAGGCCGGCCACGAAGCCGACCATCGACACGAACCAGGGCGCCGACGAGTGCGCCTCGATGAAGGCCTCGACCGAGACGTGGCCGTTGATGCGCGCCGCGTACTCGATGTCGGTGCCCGACGGGTCCTGGTGCCGCTCGCGAAAGCGCATCAGCGTCTCGTGCGTCCACGGGTCGTTGTAGAGCACGGGAATCTCGACGATGCGCGTCTGCATCTGCAGGTCGGCATCGCCCAGGCCCGCTTCGATATCTTTGAGCGTGGCGAGCAGTGCGTCGGGCGCGATCGCATCGGGATCGAAGCGCACGAGGTAGGCGGCGTTGGCGGGACAGATCTCGGTCACGCCCGTGATCTCGCCCGCCTGTGCGCGGCGGCGCAGCTCGTTGCAGATCGCCATGCCTTTGAAGAACGCGGGCAGCGACATCTCTTCGCTGATCTCGACGAACAGGTGCTCGTCGCCGCCGAAGCTGTAGCGGGCCTGGGTGGGGAGGGTGCTGGCAGCGGTCATGCGGTCACCTCCGCAAGTGGAGTGGGTGCGTCGGCCAGCGGATTCACCGACAGCCAGGTTTCGAGAAAGCCCGTGTGGAATGCGGCCTGCGCCACGCCCGCGTCCTCGCACAGTGCGCGGTGCAGCGGGATCGTGGTGTGGATGCCTTCGACCTGCAGCTCGTCGAGCGCGCGCCGCATGCGGGCCAGCGCACCGGCGCGATCGGTGTCGTGCACGATCAGCTTGCCCAGCAGCGAGTCGTAGTACGCCGGCACGGTGCAGCCGGGGAACAGCATGGTGTCGAAGCGCACGCCGGGGCCGCCCGGCACCACGAGCTGCGACACGAGGCCCGGGCTTGGCATGAAGTTCTTCGCGGCGTTCTCGGCGTTGATGCGCACCTCGATGGCCGCGCCAGTCAGCCGGATGTCTTCCTGCTGCAGGCGCAGCGGCTGGCCCAGCGCGATGCGCAGCATCTCCTTCACGAGGTCGATGCCGGTGATCATCTCGGTGATGGGGTGCTCGACCTGGATGCGCGTGTTCATCTCGATGAAGAAGAACTCGCGCGTGTCGTCGTCGTACAGGTATTCGAGCGTGCCCGCGCCGCGGTAGGCCACGGCATGGGCCAGCCGCAGCGCCGATTCGCACAGCGCCGCGCGCGTGGCCTCGCTGATGGCGGCCGAGGGCGCTTCTTCCCACACTTTCTGGCGGCGTCGCTGCAGCGAGCATTCGCGCTCGAAGCAGTGAACCACGCGCTGGCCGTCGCCCAGGATCTGCACCTCGATGTGGCGCGCCTGGCGGATGAAGCGTTCGAGGTACACCTCGCCGTTGCCGAAAGCGGCCTGCGCTTCCGCCGTGGCGGTGGCGAACTGCTGGCGCAGCTCGGCTTCGTCGTGAGCCACACGAATGCCGCGCCCGCCCCCGCCGGCCGAGGCCTTGATCATGATGGGGTAGCCGACGCCCTTTGCCAGCGCGACGGCGGTGTCGGCGTCTGTCACCACGCCCACGCTGCCGGGCACGGTGGGCACGCCGGCCTTCATGGCCGCGGCGCGCGCGGCGGCCTTGTCGCCCATGGTGCGGATCGCGCGCGGCGTCGGGCCGACGAACACCAGGCCCGCGGCCTCGATGCGCTCGGCGAACGCGGCGTTCTCCGACAGGAAACCGTAGCCCGGATGCACCGCGCCGGCGCCGCTGTCGGCTGCCGCTTCAAGAATGGCGTCTACGCTCAGATAGCTCCTGGTGGCATGCGCCGGGCCAATGCGCACGGCTTCGTCGGCCATGCGCACCGCGAGGCCTTGCGCGTCAGCGTCGCTGTAGACGGCGACGGTCTTGAGGCCCAGTTCCTTCGCGGCGCGGATGATGCGCACCGCGATCTCGCCGCGGTTGGCGATGAGCAGTTTGTCGAATGCGGCGGTCATGGTCCGGGGCCTCACGCCGTTTCGATGACGGCCAGCGCTTGGCCAGGATCGACGGGTTCGCCGTTCTCCACGGCAAAGCCCCGCAGCCGTCCGGCCACGTCGGCCGTGACTTCGCTGAACTGCTTCATCACCTCCACCAGGCCGATCACATCGCCCACGGCCACGGTGTCGCCTTCGGCCTTGAATGGCGGCGCGTCAGGCGCCGAACGGCGGTAGAAGGTGCCCGGCAGCGGGCTGAGGACTTCATGGGTAGCGGGCATTGATGCACTCCTGGAAAGCGGGAACAGGAACGAAAGCGGGAAGAACGGAAAACTCAAGGCTGCGCCGGCGCAGCCGCACCGGCAAAACCTGCAACTTCGATGCCGTGCTCGGCCAGTGCGCGGCGCGTGGCCTGTACGAGCGCCAGCGCGCCAGGTGTATCGCTGTGGATGCAGACCGAGTCGAAGCCGATCGCCAGGTCCTGGCCTTCGACCGTGCGCACAACGCCTTCGGTGCAGGCGCGCAGCACCTTGGCGGCCACGGCCTCGGGGTCGAGCGCGCCGACGCTGCGGGTGAAGACGATGGAGCCGCTCAGGTCGTAGTCGCGGTCGGCATAGAACTCGCGCGCCACGGGCTGGCCCAATTCGCACGCCACCTGGAAGGTGACGGACGATTCCATGCAGAACAGGCGCAGCGTCGGTTCGATCTGCTGCAGGGCCGTGACGAGTGCGCGCGACAGCGCCTCGTCGCGCGCCGCATGCATGTAGAGCGCGCCGTGCGGCTTGATGTGCTGCAGCGTCATGCCGGCCAGCCGCGCGAATTCGCGCAGCGCGCCGAGCTGGTAGACCATGTCGTTCACCAGCTCGTCGGCCGGTGCATTGATATGGCGGCGCCCGAAGCCCACGAGGTCGCGAAAGCCCGGGTGCGCGCCGATGCCCACGCCGTTTTCCCGGGCCAACAACACCGTCTTGCGCATGATGTTCGGATCACCCGCATGAAAGCCTGTGGCGATATTGGCCGAGCTGATCAACGGCATCAATTCCTGGTCCACACCATCGCCGATGGCCCATGGACCGAAGCTTTCGCCCATGTCGGAGTTCAGATCAATCAGCGTCTTCTTCACGTTTTTGCCTTGTGTTGTTGGCACGGCCAGATGGCAGCAATGCGGGACAAGGTGAAGATTAGTGAGCTGAAAATCGGCTGAAAAGCATTATTTACAGGCGATGCGATATCTGAAAAACAGATGCGCCGACTGCCTGCAATGAACGCTACCCTGCAGATCAGTGAATCCTCGGTATCGGATTTGCGCGCGCTGGCATGTAATTTTTGAGAGATAAGTAAATACCCCAGGAAGACCGCACCATGTCTCTGACCCTTCGCCAGCTCAAGTACTTCACGGCGGTGGCCGAAGTGGGTCGCATCTCCCATGCGGCGCTGCAACTCAACATCTCGCAATCGGCGGTGACCACGGCAGTCCGGGAGCTGGAGGAAATGCTGGGGCAGCAGCTGTTTGAGCGACAGCCTCATGGCGTGGAACTGACCCGGGCCGGACGGCGTTTTCTGAGCCATGCCTATGCCGTGCTCTCTGCTGCCGACGAGGCGATCCGCATGCCGCATGAGGGAGTGAATGTCGAGGGGACGCTGACCATTGCCGCCACCTACACGGTGCTCGGCTACTTCTTGCCCCATCACCTTCAGCGTTTCGAGCAATTGCATCCGCAGATCAAGGTCAAGGTGCACGAAGTAGTGCGTGAAGCCATTGAGGAGGGGCTGATCACGCAGCAATACGACATGGGAGTACTGCTCACGTCCAATGTGGTGCTGCGCGAGCTGTCGCTCGAGACATTCTTTGGCTCGCAACGCCGACTGTGGGTGCCGGCCAAGCATGCGCTGCTCGAAAAGGCGGAAGTCACGCTGGCCGATGTGGCTGCCGAGCCCTACATCCTGCTCACCGTGGACGAGGCTGCGGGCACTGCAATGAAATATTGGAGCAAGACGCCGTACCAGCCTCAGATCAGGCTGCGCACGAGCTCGGTAGAAGCAGTGCGCAGCACCGTGGCGAATGGCCTTGGCGTGACCGTTCTCTCGGATATGGTTTATCGACCTTGGTCGCTGGAGGGAAAGCGCATTGAAACCATCAGTCTGCGCGACGCCGTGCCGACGATGAACATCGGGCTTGGGTGGAAGCAAGGCATCGAATTTTCCCCAGCGATGACGGCGTTTCGCGACTACTTTCGGCAGTTGTTTCTCGAGCCGGTCGTGCATCAAGGCAGAAGAAGGCCCGGCGGTTGATGTCGTTGGTCGGACATGCCCGTTTCTGCATTCAGCAAAACGGCTTGCTCCGAATTTCCCGCGCATGCGAATGCATCAATTGAGGCATCACTTCATGGCCTGGGTGAAGAATGCCGGCGATTCTTGGATCGATCGACATTCTCTTTCAGCCTTTGTTTTTCACGCTTGATCTGGCGATGCGCTGGTGCCCGGGTATCAGTGGCATGCTGATCCCGGGCTGGCCATTGCTCTTGGCGCCATGCCGTGCACAGGCTTCATGACGCGCAAGGTGTTTGAACGCGCACATTCCCGGGTGGGCATCTGCTGGCCGCACGTGCGGGCAAGCCTCGGCTGGCACAGCAGATCTTGCAGACGGGCGCCACGAAGTATGAGCAGGTGCTTGGCAGAGCTACCGGGCGCTGATGAATCAGCTGCACCGAGAAGCGGTTGCTGGCGCTTGGGCTCCAGCAGGGAGAGGGCGTTCATGGAAAAAAGCCCAAGCTGTTGGAGCTGATGCAGTCACCCGTGAATCAGTTGTTGCTGTTCAGGCAGCCCGCCAGTATTGCCATAGAGCAAATGGCTGCCTGAGTTGCGGGCGTTTTGACCCATCGTGTGTGCGCAAGCGAGGAAGGATCACATGCCCGCTAGCGCTCTCGCGTCGCCACAATCGGATGCTCTTCATCCGTTTTCATCCGTTTTCATCCGTTTTCATCCGTTTTTGCCCGCGCTCTCCCATCCGATAGAACGCTCCACGCCCTGCACCTTCCAGCCGCAGCAACTCCGATCCCTGCATCCGTTTCAGCAAGTCCTTGGCCTGCCCTTCACTCAGGTGGCACAAGCCCATGATCTCTGCTCGGCGGATTTGCCCGTGCTGCTGCACGTAACTCAGCACCATTTGCTCATGCTGTATCGGGGCGAAACCAGCTTGGCGGGTATAGCCTGCCTTATCACCAGTAGCTCGATACACAGAGGCCGACAACGTATAGCAGCGCACCCGGGTGTGGCCATGGGCTTGTACCAGCCCTGCCTCTGTCAGCGCCTCCAGCGTTCGTTTGGCACTGGCGGCATCGCGCTGAATGCGTTCTGCCAGTTCATCGGCTGTAACCCGCTTCAGTGCACGAATCGCGGCCAAGGCGATCAGGCTGTCTATCGGTAACTCTGCCGTTCTGCGCTTTTCCTCTTCCACCACCAGGCGGCGGAATTCCTGGTCGGCGGGTTCGGTGGGCAGGCGCAGTACCACGCTGTGGGCATCGGTGCGCGAATAGTCGGGACTCGGGCGGCCGAACTTGAGCATGCCGCGAAAAATTGTGTCCACACCACGTCCCGAACGCTCCACCACGCCAATGCGCTTCATGGCATCGGCCAGAGCGCGGTTGCGCGGGCGTGGCTCAGTCACCAGCAGATTGGCTAGCGTCACCCCATCCACCAGCCCGCCGGGGTTGCTGATCGCCAGCGCATCGTCTTCCAGTCGCACATGTACCGCACCCAGGTGGTGGTAGTCGCGGTGAATCAGGGCGTTGGCCACGGCCTCGCGAAAGGCTGCCATATCCACCATTGGCACTGGCACGCGAAACAGGCCAACCTGAATTTCCTCCTCGGGGTTGTAGGGACGGAAATTGGTCTCCAGCCAGTCCAGTGCCTTCAGCAGCGGAAAGCGACGGAACTCATTGAAGCGCACAGCTTGCTGTGCCAACACCTGGAAGGCGAACTCATGCGTGGGCACCCAATGGTGCAGTGAGCTTTCCCGTCCTACCAGCAGCAGGCCGGTCAGCGTCGGCACACGCGTGCCATCGGGCTTGCGTGCCGTCAGGCCCAACACACCGTCCAGTGCTTCATCGTCCAGCTCCAGCAACACCCTGTCGCCACCGTATTGCTGTACCCACTGGCGCAGGCGCTCGCGTTCCAGCGGGTCCAAGTCTGCCAGTGTGGCTCCGACCACTGGCTGGGCCGATACATCCGTCAGACCAAGGCTGCTGGCACGGCTTTCTCGCTCATGCGGAAGCATGGGGGCGCACTCGGGTGTGCCGTCGTGCTTGAGTCGCCGACGCAGGTATACGCCGGCCGCCGTGGCCACCACCGATGGCGCCTTGGGCACGGCAATGCGTGCGAGGGACAGGTCGGCGGCCTCCACAGCCTCCACGTGCACCCGCAGCGAAGGCGAAGTGCGCGCCGCCACCAGTCCGGCCAGGCCCACCAGATTGCGGTGCTCGGCATGCAGGCCTGTAGGCCTGTAGGCCTGCCGTCGTCCTCCACGCCTAGCCATAACTCGCCGCCTTCGGCATTGGCCAGGCAGACCAGGGCCTCGATCAGCTCGCGGTCGGGGAGTTTTTTCAGATCGCTTTTGAACTCGACCGTCAGCGATTCGGCGCGAGGCAGGCTGTGGGTCATGAGGCGAGAGCGGAAGCGATATGCCTAGGCCTTACACGTCGATATTGCCCGCCCGCAGCGCATTCGTCTCGATGAATTCCCGGCGTGGCTCCACTTCATCGCCCATGAGCATGGTGAACACGCGGTCGGCCTCGATGGCGTCGCCGATCTGCACCTGCAGCAGGCTGCGCACGGTGGGGTCCATGGTGGTCTCCCACAGCTGCTCGGGGTTCATTTCGCCCAGGCCCTTGTAGCGCTGGCGGGCCGTGGTGCGTTCGGCTTCGTGCAGCAGCCATTGCATGGCCTGCCGGAAGTCGCCGGCCTTGTCGCTCTTGGCCTTTTCGCCTTCGCCACGCGTGACCTTGGCGCCTTCGCCCAGCAGGCCGTTGAAGTTCTGGGCTTCGTCGGCCAGCGCGGCGTAGTCGTGGCTGCGCACGAACTCCTGGGTGAGGATGGAGCTCTTGATGTTGCCGTGGTGGTGGCGGCTGATGCGCAGCACGGGTTTTTCGGAGACCGGGTCGATTTCGGCCGTGACCTCGGCGGGCACGCCCGTGGTGGTCAACTCGCGCAGCTTGGCCTCCAGGATGGGGGCACAGGCCTGGGCCGCCTCGATGCTGTCCAGCGTGATCTGCACGCCGTCGGCGATGGCGCGCAGGGCCTCGGCATCCATGAAGTTGGACAGGCGGTCGATGACGGTCTCGGCGGCCAGGTGCATGTTGGCCAGCTTGGCAAGTTCCTCGCCGTCCAGCGTGCGCGGGTTGGCACCGCCGGTGCTGACGCTGGCATTCATCAGCGCGATGCGCAGCAGGTACTGGTTGAGCGCGGGGCCGTCCTTGATGTACAGCTCTTCCTTGCCGTTCTTGACCTTGTACAGCGGCGGCTGGGCGATGTAGATGTGGCCGCGCTCGACCAGGTCCGGCATCTGGCGGTAGAAGAAGGTCAGCAGCAGGGTGCGGATGTGGGCGCCGTCCACGTCCGCGTCGGTCATGATGATGATGCGGTGGTAGCGCAGCTTGTTGGGGTCGAAGTCGTCGCTGCCGCTCTTGCCCGATTCGGCCGTGGCCTTGCCGATGCCGGTGCCCAGGGCCGTGATCAGGGTGACGATTTCGTTGCTGGTCAGCAGCTTTTCGTAGCGGGCCTTTTCCACGTTCAGGATCTTGCCGCGCAGCGGCAGGATGGCCTGGAACTTGCGGTCGCGCCCTTGCTTGGCGGAGCCACCGGCGGAGTCACCCTCGACGATGTAGATCTCGCACAGCGCCGGGTCCTTTTCCTGGCAGTCGGCCAGCTTGCCGGGCAGGCCCATGCCGTCGAGCACGCCCTTGCGGCGCGTCATCTCGCGGGCCTTGCGCGCGGCCTCGCGGGCACGCGCGGCATCGACGATCTTGCTGCACAGGATCTTGGCGTCGTTGGGCTTTTCTTCCAGGTAGTCGGTCAGCGCCTTGGCGACGATGTCCTCCACGGGCGCGCGCACTTCGCTGGAGACCAGCTTGTCCTTGGTCTGGCTGCTGAACTTGGGTTCGGGCACCTTCACGGACAGCACGCAGCACAGGCCTTCGCGCATGTCGTCGCCGCTGACCTCGACCTTGGCCTTCTTGGCCAGTTCGTTCTGCTCGATGTACTTGCCGATCACGCGCGTCATGGCGGCGCGCAGGCCCGTCAGGTGGGTGCCGCCGTCGCGTTGCGGGATGTTGTTGGTGAAGCACAGCACCTGTTCGGCATAGCTGTCGTTCCACTGCATGGCGACTTCGACGCCGATCTCGGTGCCGGGGATGCCGCCGTAGCTTTCCGCAGGACGCGTGCCGTTGGCGTGGAAGGCCGTGGGATGCAGCACCTTCTTGTTGGCGTTGATGAACTGCACGAAGCCCATGACGCCGCCGGCGCCGGAGAAGTCGTCTTCGCGGCCGTCGCGCTCGTCCTTGAGGCGGATGCGCACGCCGTTGTTCAGGAAGGACAGTTCGCGCAGACGCTTGGCCAGGATCTCGTAGCGGAACTCATGGTTCTGCGTGAAGATTTCCGTGTCGGGCAGGAAGTGGACCTTGGTGCCGCGCTTGTCGCTCTTGCCGACCACGCGCATGGGCGAGACCTCGACGCCGTCCACGATCTCGATCGGGCGGTTCTGCACGTGGCCGCGCGAGAAGTCGATTTCGTAGACCTCGCCGTCGCGGCGCACGTTGAGCTTGAGCCAGATGGACAGCGCGTTCACGCAGGACACGCCCACGCCGTGCAGGCCGCCCGAGACCTTGTAGCTGTTCTGGTTGAACTTGCCGCCCGCGTGCAGTTCGGTGAGGGCGATCTCGGCCGCCGAGCGCTTGGGCTCGTGCTTGTCGTCCATCTTCACGCGCGTGGGGATGCCGCGGCCGTTGTCGATGACGGACAGGGAGCCATCGGCATGGATGGTGACCAGGATGTCGTCGCAGTAGCCGGCCAGGGCTTCGTCGATGGAGTTGTCCACCACTTCGAAGACCAGGTGGTGCAGGCCCGTGCCATCGGAGGTATCGCCGATGTACATGCCGGGGCGCTTGCGCACGGCCTCCAGGCCTTCGAGGATCTGGATCGCGCCTTCGCCATAGCCGCTGGAGTCTGAGCCTTCGGGGGCAATGGTCTGGTTTTCTGGCTTGTTCTCGTCGGTCATGGAAGGCCCTGGGGTAGTTCCGTCGGAAGCTGTCGCTTCGCTTGAAAATGTTCGATTCGGCCGCTGGCGCGGTGCGTAGGGACGCGCGCTGCGGGCTACGAGTCGGGTAGGGTGGTTGCGCACCGTGCACCGGCTTGTGCCACCGGGCGGCGGGTGCAGGGGCTGCGCAATGTGTCAGGCATCGGTGTCGTGTGGCGCGCGGTCAGATGCGCATGGGCATCACGACGTACTTGAAGCTGTCGTTCTCGGGGATGGTCAGCAGGGCCGAGCTGTTGCCGTCCTGCAGGTCGATCCTGATCATGTCCTGGCTCATGTTGGACAGGGCGTCGATCAGGTAGGTGACGTTGAAGCCGATCTCGATGGTGTCGCCACCGTAGTCGATGTCCAGCTCGTCCATGGCCTCTTCCTGCTCGGCGTTGTTGGACGCCACGCGCAAGGTGCCGGGTTCCACCGTCAGGCGCACGCCCTTGAACTTGTCGCTGGTCATGATGGCCGTGCGCTGCAGGCTGGCCAGCAGCGGGGCGCGGCCCAGGGTCACGCTGTTGGTGTGGTTGCGCGGGATGACACGGTTGTAGTCGGGGAACTTGCCCTCGACCAGCTTGGTCACGAACTCCATGCCGCCAAAGGTGAACTTGGCCTGGTTGTTGGCGAACTGCATCTCGATGTGGGGCTGGTTCTCGCCACCGGCATCCGACAGCAGGCGCTGCAGCTCCAGCACGGTCTTGCGCGGCAGGATCACTTCCTGCTTGGGCACTTCCACGTCCAGCTGGCTGCTTGCAAACGCCAGGCGGTGGCCGTCGGTGGCCACCAGGGACAGCTGCTTGCCCTCGGCCACGAACAGGATGCCGTTGAGGTAGTAGCGGATGTCCTGCACGGCCATGGCGAAGGAGACCTGGCCCAGCAGGTCCTTGAGCACCTTCTGCGGCACGCTGAAGGAAGGGCCGAAGGCCGCAGCCTCCTGCACCAGCGGGAAGTCCTCGGCCGGCAGGGTCTGCAGCGTGAAGCGGCTCTTGCCTCCCTTGAGCACCATCTTGGCCTGCTGGGTCTCCAGGCTCACGGTCTGGTCGCCGGGCATGGTCTTGAGGATGTCGATCAGCTTGCGCGCGCCCACGGTGGTGGTGAAGTCGCCGGTGTCGCCGCCGAGCTCGGCGGTGGTGCGGATCTGGATTTCCAGGTCGCTGGTGGTCAGCTGCAATGCGTTGCCGGTCTTCTTGATCAGCACGTTGGCCAGGATGGGCAACGTGTGGCGGCGTTCGACGATGCCGGACACCGATTGCAGGACCGCGAGAACTTTGTCTTGTGTGGCTTTCAGGACGATCATGTCAACCTCTGATTTAAGGATGCGGGTCTCGGTAGGAGCGGCGGCTCACAAATGAGCCCCCTCTTGCCGCTCGAATCCCCCATTTTGCCGCGTACATACGACCAGAATGGGGGAGTTTTCATCAACCTTTGAGAGTTTGCTCCAGCACGTGCAGCTGCTGGTTCAGCTCGGTCAGTTGCTGGCGTTCGCCGGCGATCTTGCGCACCGCGTGCAGCACGGTGGTGTGGTCGCGCCCGCCGAACAGCTCGCCGATCTCGGGCAGGCTCTTCTGGGTCAATTCCTTGGCCAAGTACATGGCAATCTGGCGCGGCCGGGCGATGCTGGCCGGGCGCTTCTTGCTGTACATGTCGGCCACCTTGATCTTGTAGTAATCGGCCACCGTCTTCTGGATGTTCTCCACACTGATCTGGCGGTTCTGGATGGACAGCAGATCACGCAGGGCCTCGCGGGCCAGCTGGATGGAGACTTCCTTCTGGTTGAAGCGCGAATAGGCCAGGATCTTGCGCAGCGCGCCTTCGAGCTCGCGCACGTTGGAGCGCACGTTCTTGGCCACGAAGAAGGCGACTTCCTCGGGCATCTCGGCGTTCTCGGCGCGGGCCTTGTTGATCAGGATGGCCACGCGCATCTCCAGCTCGGGCGGCTCGATGGCCACCGTCAGCCCGGAGTCGAAGCGCGATACCAGCCGCTCGTGGATGTTCGCCAGACCCTTGGGATAGGTGTCCGAGGTCATCACGATGTGGCTCTTCTTGGCCAGCAGCGCCTCGAAGGCGTTGAAGAACTCCTCCTGCGTGCGGTCCTTGTTGGCGAAGAACTGCACGTCGTCGATCAGCAGCAGATCCAGCGAGTGGTAACGCTCCTTGAATTCGTCAAAGGTGCGGCGCTGGTAGGCCTTGACCACATCCGAGACGAACTGCTCGGCATGGATGTAGAGAACTTTGGCGTCGGGCTTGTCGGCCAGCAGCTTGTTGCCCACGGCATGCACCAGGTGGGTCTTGCCCAGGCCCACGCCGCCGTAGATGAACAGCGGGTTGTACAGGTGTCCGGGCGAGCCCGCCACATGCATGGCGGCCGAGCGTGCCATGCGGTTGGCCGTACCTTCCACCAGGGTCTCGAAGGTCAGTGCGGCGTTCAGGCGCGTGCGAAAGACGGGCGCTGCCGCGTCTTCGCTGGTGACCGTGGGCACCGAGGTGACAATGGTTTCCGGCGGGGCCGAGCGCTCGCTGGAGGAGGGGCGGACGTAAGTCCGCACAACGCTTTCCCGCTGAGCGAGTGCCAACTCAAGCGTCACCGGCTGGCCATAGAGCGACTCCAGCATGGCCGAGATGCGGCCTGCATATTGGGCGCGGATCCAGTCGAGCTTGAAGCGGTTGGCCACGTAGACGGTGACTTTGGAGAAGTCTTCGGCGACGTGCGCGGTCAGGGGCTTGATCCAGGTGTTGAACTGCTGTTCGGGCATTTCCTGCCCCAGTTGCTCAACGCAGACTTGCCACAGGCCCTGGCCTGCATCGTTCGTAGGTTCCTCTGTCATTGTCGAAGTCTAGTTGTGGATAGGAGGAACTGTTGCGAGGCTGCCATTGTAGCTTTTGCGGAAGTTATCCACAAAATACCAGGAGCTTGTCCTCCGCCTTGTCGCAAAATGGGCAGGCATCCTTCGGGTTCGAAGGGCATTGCATCAAGTAGACAACGCTGTGATAATCGCGGGTTTCCCTGAATGTGTTCAGGGTGATATGTCCCGCCCGTCTGCATCGGGTCTGCATGCTGCCGCTGGCGGCCTTTGGCGAAACCCCTCGCGGTTGCTCCTTGGGCTGCACATGGCAAGTGCATCGTGCAGATTTTTGGCAGGTGGCCTGGCGGTTTGCCTTTGTGGCGGCTGCTGGCTGCACTGCGTGTAGCGTGCCGGATACGGGACCGGTGCAAAACTGAACCTTCTCTAGGAACCAACATGAAACGTACTTACCAACCCTCCAAGACCCGTCGCGCCCGCACCCACGGCTTTCTGGTCCGCATGAAGACCAAGGGCGGCCGCGCCGTGATCAACGCTCGCCGCGCCAAGGGCCGCAAGCGTCTGGCCGTCTAAGGCCAGCCATTGCTGGGCGGTTTGCTCGCTGCACTGAACCCCTGAACGGGGTGCTGGCATGCAACGGCTGAAAACACGTCCGCAGTTTCAGGCCGCCATGGCTGCCGGTACGGTATCGCGTACCGCGCATTTCGCCCTGCACCGTCTCGTTCTGACGGAGCAGGGCGGCGCCATGGCGCCACCGACAGGGCCCGGGTCGCAAGACCCGCAGGCCCTGTTCGGCGTTGGCGCCGTGCGCCAGGATGCCTGGCTGGGCGCCATGGTGCCCAAGCGCTGGGCGCGCCGTTCGGTGACGCGACACACCATCAAGCGGCAGATCTATGCCGTGGGCAGCGAGCATGAGACCCTGATGCTCCAAGGCGCCCATGTGGTGCGGCTGCGCTCGGGCTTTGACCGGCGCCAGTTCGTGAGCGCCACTTCTGATGTGCTCCGGCAGGCCGTGCGCGCCGAGCTGCAGCAGTTGTTCGCCTATGCGGCGAAACGCCTGTCGCAGCCAGCGACCGAGCTGCCGCAGCCCGCACAGGAGCGCGCCGCAGCCGCTGGCGAGAGCATCGGGGTTGCGCCATGATGCAGCGGCTGCTGATGGCGCTGGTGCGCGGCTATCGGCTGATGCTCAGTCCCTGGCTGGGCTCGGCCTGCCGCTTCACGCCCACCTGCTCTGCTTATTCCCTTGAAGCGTTGGAGCAACACGGCGCTGCGGTAGGCTCCTACCTGACGCTGCGCCGCCTGGCGCGCTGTCATCCGTGGTGTGACGGGGGGCATGACCCTGTGCCAGAGCAAAAGCCCAGGCTGTTCACCAGCCTGACGGCTGCGCCCGAAAACACCCAACCTTCCTCACCTAAGAAGTCTTCATGAACGATATTCGCCGCACCATCCTGTGGGTGATATTTGGCTTTTCGCTGGTCTTGCTATGGGACAAATGGCAAGTGCACAGCGGCAAGAAGGCCACTTTCTTCCCCGCGCCTGCCGTCGCCACGGCCCCGGCACCTGAAACGGGCAAGGCGCCCGGCGATGCCAGCGTGCCCTCGGCGGCTGCTGCGGCAACGGCCGGTGCCGGCGAAGTGCCTGGCGGCGCTGCCGCCGCGCCCGAGGCAGCCCCGCGCCAGAACGTCACCATCAGCACCGACGTGCTGCGCCTGACCTTCGACAGCCAGGGCGGCACGCTGCGCCATGCCGAGCTGCTCAAGTACGCGGATTCCGTGCACAAGGACAAGCCCGTGGTGCTGTTCGACGAGAGCGTGCACCGCGTGTACCTGGGCCAGTCGGGCCTGATCGGCGGCGGTTTCCCCACGCACAAGACGACCATGACCGCGCTGCCCGGCGCGCGCGAGCTCAAGGACGGCGAGGACCAGATGGAACTGCGCTTCGAGTCGCCCGACATGGGTGGCGTGAAGCTGGTCAAGATCTGGACGCTCAAGCGCGGCGCCTACGACATCGGCGTGCGCCATGAAGTGGTGAACACCGGCACGGCGGCCGTGAGCCCGCAGCTGTACCTGCAACTGGTGCGCGACGGCAACAAGCCCGAAGGCGAACAGTCCACCATGTACTCCACCTTCACGGGCCCGGCCGTCTACACCGACGAGAAGAAGTACCAGAAGGTCGAGTTCAAGGACATCGAGAGCGGCAAGGCCAGCGTCGAGAAGTCGTCCTCGGGCGGCTACGTGGCCATGGTCCAGCATTACTTCGCCAGCGCCTGGCTGCTGGCCGAGGGCATCCAGCGCGACAACTTCCTGCGCAAGGTGGACAACAACCTCTACGCCGTCGGCATGATCACGCCGGTGGGCACCATCGAGCCTGGCCAGAGCAAGAGCGTGGAAGCGCGCCTGTTCGCCGGTCCCCAGATCGAAAAGCGCCTGGAATCGCTGGCGCCCGGGCTGGAGCTGGTCAAGGACTATGGCTGGCTGACCATCCTGGCCAAGCCGCTGTACTGGCTGCTGGACAAGCTGCACGGCTTCCTGGGCAACTGGGGCTGGTCCATCGTGGCCCTGGTGCTGCTGCTGAAGATCGCCTTCTACTGGCTCAATGCCAAGGCCTACTCGTCGATGGCCAAGATGAAGGCCATCAACCCGCGCATCATGGAAATGCGTGAGCGCCTCAAGGACAAGCCCCAGCAGATGCAGCAGGAGATGATGCGCATCTACCGCGAGGAAAAGGTCAACCCCATGGGCGGCTGCCTGCCCATCATCATCCAGATCCCGGTATTCATCGCGCTGTACTGGGTGTTGCTGTCCAGCGTGGAAATCCGCAACGCGCCCTGGATCGGCTGGATCACCGACCTGTCGGCCAAGGATCCTTTGTTCATCCTGCCCGTGCTGATGACCCTGTCCTCGCTGCTGCAGACCGCGCTGAACCCCGCTCCGCCGGATCCGATGCAGGCCAAGATGATGTGGATCATGCCCCTGGTCTTCAGCGTGATGTTCTTCTTCTTCCCGGCCGGCCTGGTGCTGTACTGGCTGACGAACAACATCCTGTCCATCGCCCAGCAGTGGATCATCAACACCCGCATGGGCGTGCCGCCGCAGTTCAACCTGCCCAAATTCGGCAAGTCCACGCCGGCCAAGTAAGCCTGCGAAGGCCCTTGCTCCAAAGCCCGCTTCGGCGGGCTTTTTCATGGGCGGCCTATCATCGGCGGCCTGAAATCCCTCCCAAGAAAGCTCCATCCATGCTGCCCCGCCACAACGACCCCATCGCCGCCATCGCCACCGCCCCGGGGCGGGGTGCCGTGGGCATCGTGCGTGTGTCCGGCAAGGGCGTGGCGCCGCTGGTGCGGGCGCTGTGCGGGCGCGACCTCAAGCCGCGCGAGGCCACCTATCTGCCGTTTCGCGATGCCCAGGGTGGCCCCATCGACCACGGCCTGGCCCTGTTCTTCCCGGCGCCGCACAGCTATACCGGCGAGGATGTGCTGGAGTTGCAGGCCCACGGCGGCCCCGTCGTTCTGCAACTGCTGCTGGCGCGCTGCCTGGAGGCTGCACAAGCCTCTGGCGAAGACCAACGCAGCGTGCTGCCGGGCCTGCGCCTGGCCCAGCCCGGTGAATTCACCGAGCGCGCCTTTCTCAACGACAAGATCGACCTGGCCCAGGCCGAGGCCATTGCCGACCTGATCGACGCCAGCACCGAGGCCGCCGCGCGCAGTGCGAGCCGCTCGCTGTCGGGCGCTTTTTCCGAGGAAATCCATGGCCTGCGCGATGCGCTGGTGCACCTGCGCATGCTGGTCGAGGCCACGCTGGATTTTCCCGAGGAAGAGATCGACTTCCTGCAAAAGGCCGATGCCAGCGGCCAGCTCGCGCGGCTGCGTGGCAAGCTGGACCAGGTGCTGTCGCGCGCCCACCAGGGTGCGCTGCTGCGCGAAGGCATCAAGGTCGTGATCGCGGGCCAGCCCAACGCGGGCAAGAGCTCGCTGCTCAACGCGCTGGCCGGTGCGGAGCTGGCCATCGTCACCCCGATTGCCGGCACCACGCGCGACAAGGTGCAGCAGACCATCCAGATCGAGGGCGTGCCCCTGCATGTGATCGACACGGCAGGCCTGCGCGAGAGCAGCGACGAGGTCGAGCGCATCGGCATCGCGCGCGCCTGGGACGAGATCGCCGCGGCCGATGCCGTGCTCTTCCTGCACGACCTCACACGCATGGGCGAGCACGACTACCTGGCGGCCGATGCCGCCATTGCCGAAACCCTGGCCCAGAAGCTGCCGCGCCAGGTGCCCGTCATCGACGTCTGGAACAAGACCGATCGCGCGGAACCCGCCCAGATGCAGGCGCATGGCGGCCGTGAAGGCAGCGTGGCACTGTCGGCACGCACGGGCGACGGCCTGGATGCCCTGCGCCGGCGCCTGCTGGACGTGGCCGGCTGGCAGTCCGCCCCAGAAGGCCTGTACTTGGCGCGCGCGCGCCATGTGGAGGCACTGCAGGCCGTGGCCGCCCACCTGCAGGAGGCAGAGCTGCAGCTGGCGGCCCAGGCCGCCCACCTGGACTTGCTGGCCGAGGAACTGCGCTTGGCCCAGGTCTCGCTGAACTCCATCACCGGGGAATTCAGCTCCGACGATCTGCTGGGCGTGATCTTTTCCAGCTTCTGCATCGGCAAGTGACCGGGCTGGCGGATGGCCTCGACCCATTCGCACAGCCAGCAGAGTTGCTGCAATACTTATCTTTTGCTACAAAATTTGCCGTCGAAAACCCGCTTGCCGGCATTGGCGTGCCCGCTGCCGTCGCTTAGCATGCGGCGTGCCGCAGCGGCCCTCGTCGCTGCCTGCCGCCGGGCGCAGCCCTGGCGCGGGTGCGCGGCCCACTTCGAACCGGATCCGCCATGTCTTCTTCCTCCCACAATGATTTGCGGCCACTGGCCCAGGCCATGTCGTCGGCCGTGGCTGTCGATGGTGTGCAGAACGCGCTGACCTTGGAGCAATGGGATCTGCTGGCGCCCTACCTGGTGCCGGTCATGCTGGCGGCGGGCGAGCTGCTGTTTGCCGAAGGTTCGCTGGACCGCAATCTGTACTTCGTGGAGTCCGGCAGCCTCAGCGTGCACTACCAGGATGCGAAGGAGCGCATCCGCCTGGCCATCGTCGGCCCGGGCTCCATCCTGGGCGAGGGCGCCTTCTTCGCCCACCGTGCGCGCCATGCCACCGTGCAGGCGGCTGCGCCGGGACGGCTTTGGTGCTTGACGGCCATGCGCTTCGCCGAACTCAGCAATCGCCAGCCCGGTGTGGCGCTGGCCCTGGTCATGGCGGCCGGCCAGGTGCTTGCCCGCCGTGCGGTGGACAGCCGCCGCCGGGTGGCCAGTACCTGAAAGGCTCCCGGGCAGCACCTGGGGCGGGGCGCTCTGCGGGCGCGGGGCGGTGACAGGCCGGCCTTTGCGCTGCGACAAATTGATACAGCGGTTTTGCTGCGCCCGTGCTCGAAATGTCGCAAAGTTGCAGGCACAATGCCGCGAGTTTGTGACTATTCGTGACAATGAGAGCCCCCATGTCTGTGTTCAACTGGTTTTCCCGCAAGCCTGTGCCGGAGCAGGGCCGTGGTTCGCCCGGAGACGATGGCCAGGCCAGTGCCGTGGCGCGTCGTGATGCAGGGCCCGGCGGGCGCCGCAGCGAGCGTTCCGAGCGCCGTGAGCAGCTCTACGGTGTGGTGCGCGATGTCATGGTGCGTGCCGGTGTGTTGTCGGCCAGCTACAAGTTCAAGGTGCTCTCGCTGGACAACGTGGGTCAGCGCTTCGTGGTGATGATGGACCTGGCGCGGGCCTATGCCAGCGAAACCGCGCGGCTCAGCGAGATCGAGGCCATGCTGGCCCAGGCGGCCAAGGCCCGTATGGGTGCGGTCGTGACGGCCGTGTACTGGCGGGTCAGCGACCAGAACGCTGCAGCCCAGGCCCAAGCCCAGGTGCATTCCGCTGCGACGCGCGCCCCGCGTCCCGCTCCGCCCATGGCCGTCCCGTTGGCGGCCTCGATGGAGGCGGCAGCGCCCCAGCGCCGCAGGCAGGACATGGCGCCCTTCGAACCCATAGACGATCAGGAAATGGCGGCCTTCAAGCTCGCCGTGGCAGCCATGCCCGCAGCCGGGCGGGGAGCGGGTTCTGCAGGCTCTGCTGCAGCGGCTCCCGCTGGTGTGCGCCGCTCGGGCCCCTTGCTCGGGCCGGGCGCAGGCGATCGCGGTGCGGACTTTCCCCACAGCACGCTGGACCACCTGGACCTGGGCGTCACCCAGTACGGCGAACTGCGCTGACCGGGCTGCGGCCTGGCTCAGTGGCCGGCGAAATCCACCAGCGTGAACAGCGGCAGTCCACTATCGCGCAGCAAGGTGGAGCCGCCCAGCTCGGGCAGGTCCACGATGGCCGCGCCCTCGATCACGGTGGCGCCGAGTTTTTCCAGCAGCCGCTTGCCGGCCATCATGGTGCCGCCGGTGGCGATCAGATCGTCGATCAGCAGCACGCGGTCGCCCGCCTTGACGGCGTCGGTGTGCAGCTCCACGGTGGCACTGCCGTATTCGAGTTCATAGGTTTCCTCCACCGTGGTGAAGGGCAGCTTGCCCTTTTTGCGGATGGGTACAAATCCCACGCCCAATTCGTGGGCCACCACGGCGCCCAGGATGAAGCCGCGCGCATCGAGCCCGGCCACCACATCGGGGCGCATGCCGCGCTGCATGTAGCGGTGCACGAAGGCGTCGGTCATCACGCGAAAGACCTGCGGGTCCTGCAGCAGCGGCGTGATGTCGCGGAACTGCACGCCGGGCGCCGGCCAGTCGGGAACGGTGCGTATGTGCGTGCGCAGGTAGTCGTTGACGCTGGGGGTGGTATGCATGGCGCTGGATCGGGGGCTGGAGAAGACGGGCCAGTGTACCCAGGCGCCCGATGGCGACCGCCGCCGCCGGATGGCCAGACCGCCTAAAATCATCCAGATGAATTCTGATGCTGCCACCCTGGATGCGCTGGACACGCCCCGTGCCCTGCGCCTGGCCCGCGACACCCTGGGCATCGAGGCCGATGCCCTTCAAGCCATGTCGCAGCGCCTTGATGGCGTGTTCGGCGAAGTGGTGCAGCGCATCCTGCGGCTGTCCGGCCGCGTCGTCGTGATGGGCATGGGCAAGAGCGGCCATGTCGGGCGCAAGGTGGCCGCCACCCTGGCTTCCACGGGCACGCCTGCGTTCTTCGTACATCCGGCCGAGGCCAGCCATGGCGATCTGGGCATGGTGACCGGCATCGACCTGGTGCTGGCGCTGTCCAACAGCGGCGAGGCCGATGAGCTCGCTGCGCTGCTGCCGGCCATCAAGCGCCAGGGCATTGCGCTGGTGGCCATGACCGGCGGCGCGCAATCCACGCTGGCCCGCCATGCCGACTGGGTGCTGGACACCCGTGTCGAGCGCGAGGCCTGCCCCCTGAACCTTGCGCCCACGGCCAGCACCACGGCGCAGATGGCCATGGGCGACGCCCTGGCCGTGGCCCTGCTCGATGCGCGCGGCTTTGGCGCCGAGGACTTTGCGCGCTCCCATCCGGGCGGCGCGCTGGGCCGCAAGCTGCTGACCCATGTGCGTGATGTCATGCGCAGCGGCAATGAGCTGCCGAAGGTCGGGGCCGATGCCAGCTTTGTCGAACTGATGCGCGAGATGAGCGCCAAGGGCCTGGGCTGCTCGGCCATCGTCGATGCGGCAGGCGTGCTGCAGGGCATCTTCACCGACGGAGACCTGCGCCGCCGCGTGGAGGCCGGCACGGACCTGCGCGCGCTGCAGGCCGGCGATGTCATGCACAAGGGGCCCCGCACCATCGCCGAAGACGCGCTGGCCGTGGACGCCGCCAGCATGATGGAGGAGCACGGCATCACCGCGGTGCTGGTGGCCGATGCGCAGCGCCAGCTGCGCGGCGTGGTCCATATCCGCGACCTGATGCGCGCCAAGGTGATCTGATGGCACGCGCTCCTTTGACGCCCGTGCAGAACTGGGACGCACAACTGCTGCTGCTGGCACAGGATGTGCGGGTGGCCTTCTTCGATGTCGATGGTGTGCTTACCGATGGCGGCCTGCTGTTCTCTGGCGAAGGCGAGGTGCTCAAGCGCTTCAACACGCTGGACGGCCATGGCCTGAAGCTGCTGCAAAAGGCCGGCATCACGCCCGCCGTGGTGACGGGCCGCGATTCGCCGGCCCTGCGCCTGCGGCTGAGCAACCTGGGCGTCACGCATGCGCGCTTTGGCACGGAAGACAAGGTGCCTGCCGCCGAGGCCATTCTGGGCGAGCTGGGCCTGCAGTGGCACCAGGCGGCAGCCATGGGCGACGACTGGCCGGACCTGCCCGTGATGCGGCGCTCCGCCTTTGCCTGCGCGCCGGCCAACGCCCATGACGAGGTGCTGGCCGTGGCCGACTGGATCACGCCGCGCAGCGGTGGCGAAGGGGCGGTGCGCCAGCTGTGCGACCTGCTGCTGGCTGCGCGTGGCGCCTATGCCGGACTGCTGGCGGAATACGCATCATGATCCAGGCCTGGCGCCGCGTCGGTGACCGGCTTTCCCTGTACCTGCCCGTGCTGCTGATGGGCCTGCTGGCGCTGGGCACTTGGTGGCTGGTGCGCAATGCACCGCAGCCCGTGGCCAGCGGCACCGAAAAGGCCGTGGCGCATGAGCCCGACTACTTCATGAAGGATTTCTCGATCAAGAGCTTCGACGCCACGGGGCGGCTCAAGAGCCAGATCGAGGGCAGCATGGGCCGCCACTATCCGGATACCGACACCCTCGAAATCGACAACGTGCGCATGTTCGCGGTCTCGCCTGAAGGCCGCATCACGCGCGGCAGCGCCAAGCGGGCGCTGAGCAATGCCGATGGTTCCGAGGTGCAGATGTTTGGCAATGCCGTCGTCACGCGCGAGCCATTTGTGACAGCAGGTAAACAACCGCAGCCGCAGTTGCAATTCCAGGGCGAATTCCTGCACGCCTGGCCCAACGAGGAAAGAGTGAGTTCCAACCAGCCCGTGGTGCTGACCCGTGACAAGGACCGTTTCACGGCCGACAGCATGCAGTACAGCAACCTGGATCTGGTGATGAAGCTGCAGGGCCGCGTGCGCGGCACCCTGCAGCCGTCCAGGACCAAGTAAGGCGCCAGCGCAAGCGCAGGCCTGCCGATGGAGAACAAGCCATGACGACATCCTCGCGCAGCCCGGCACCCCTGGCCTTCATCACCGGCGCATCCAGCGGCATAGGCCAGGCCCTGGCCTGGCATGCCTACCAGCAAGGCTGGTCGCTGGCACTGGTTGCACGGCGTGGCGACGTGATGGCGCAATGGGCTGCGCAGCAGGGCCTGGAGGCGTCGCGCTTCGCCATCTACGAGGCCGATGTGGCCGTGCCCGACAGCATCATCGCTGCCGCCCGGCGCTGTGAGCAGCAGCAGGGCCTGCCCGATGTCGTGATTGCCAATGCCGGCGTCAGCTGGGGTGTGGACACCTCGATGCGCGAGGATATCGACACCATGCAGCAGGTGCTGGCCGTCAACACCATGGGCGTGGCGGCCAGTTTCCATCCCTTTATCGCGCCCATGGTGCGGCGTGGAAGCGGGCAGTTGGTCGGTATCGCCAGCGTGGCCGGGCTGCGCGGCCTGCCGGGACATGGTGCTTATTGCGCCAGCAAGGCTGCAGTCATTGCCTATTGCGAAAGCCTTCGCGGTGAATTGCGCAGTAGTGGCGTAAAAGTCACTACATTGCTTCCTGGTTATGTAGATACACCCCTCACACGCGGTAACCGCTATGGCATGCCATTCCTATTGCAGCCCCATGAGTTTGCTGCAAGGGCCTGGCGTTCCATTGATGCCGGGCGCAGCCTGGCCATCATCCCCTGGCAAATGGCGTGGGTTGGCCGTTTGATGAAAATTCTGCCAAACCCCTTGTTTGATCGGCTGCTTGTAGGACGAAAGCGCAAACATCGTCATTCGAAAAATCCCTGAAGCTCGTCGTGCTCAGGGAATATGTTCATGCATAAACTTGCACCCGCAAAAAAGGCTCCCTGAAGGAGCCTTTTCTTGTTTGGGAGAACATGGGAGACCGGGGTCTCATTCTCCGTTGTTATTGTTGTTTCCCCAGCCGCCGCCACGGCCGCCATTGCGGGGGCCGGAGCCATAGGGGCTGCGGAAACCACCATCGCCACGGCCGCCGTAGCCGCCGCCACCACCGCCGTCACCACGGCCATAGCCACCACCGCCGCCGCCATCGCTGCGTCCGTAGCCTCCGCCATCACCGCGGCCACCGCCACCGTAGCCACCGCCGCCGCCATCACCACGGCCATAGCCGCCACCACCGCCGCCGCCACCAAAGCCGCCCGAGCGCGGGGGACGAGGCTCCATGGGGCGCGCTTCGTTCACCACGAGGCTGCGCCCGCCCAATGGCTGGCCATTCATGCCTTGAACGGCTGCCTGCGCCTCGGCATCGCTGCCCATTTCGACAAACCCGAATCCCTTGGAGCGGCCTGTGTCGCGTTCCATCATGACCCGGGCGCTGGTGACAGCGCCGAACTGGCTGAATGCCTGCTCCAAGTCGTTGTCACGCACACCATAGGGAAGGTTGCCGACGTAAAGCTTATTGCCCATCAAAAACTCCTCAACTCCTCAATGCTCACTGGTTTGCGCTCGGCTTCAGGACGCACAGACATCAGGTTCTTTGTATACAAGAGCCTGTCCAACCTTCCTAAACACATAGCGTTCGAACGGGTCTGCCCGAAACCAAATTATGAAGCACAAAAATCAAAAAGATAAATGCTCGAAAACACAAGCTGATAACGTTTGGCAACAAAAAAGGGGCCCGAAGGCCCCATTTTTTTGCTAACGCAAGCTCTAAGCGAGTGCTTAGTAGCTGTTGCGACGGCCGCCGCCACCGCCGTAGCCGCCGTCACGGTTGCCGCCGCCGAAGCCGCCGCCACCGCCGCCACCACCAAAGCCGCCGCCGAAGCCGCCGCTACGGGGAGCGCGGGGCTCCATCGGACGGGCTTCGTTGACCACCAGGTCACGGCCGCCGCGGTTTTGGCCGTGCAGGCCTTGGATAGCAGCTTGTGCTTCGGCATCGCTGCCCATTTCGACGAAGCCGAAACCCTTGGAACGGCCGGTGTCGCGCTCCATCATCACTTTGGCGCTGTTGACGGCGCCGAATTCGCTGAAGGCTTGCTCCAGATCGCTGTCACGGAAGGTGTACGGCAGGTTGCCGACGTAAAGCTTGTTGCCCATGGAGGACTCCTGAAAAAACTGGAAAACGCGATGGAGCCCTAGGGAGTCAACACGGGATGACAACGTTAGAGACGCAAACGCACTCGCCCTCATTGAGCCGAAGCCCGAACGAAAGCCTGCCCATTATGTGGCAGAAGTTTTCGCACGTTATTACTGTTTCGCAAAAATTCGTCGTGCCCGCCACAGAATGCCCCTGGGAGTAACCCTGAAATTGCGGCAGCGCATAAGCAAGTGCCGTGGCGGCAGTGGTGGTCGGCATGCGGATCGGGGTGCTGCTATGATCGCCGCCTCAGTCTTTGGGGAGTAGATCGTTCGGCTCAGTAGCCGGATGCATGCGTCAACAAACTTGGGCCTTCGCTGGCCTATGGCGTATGCGGCGCGCAGTGCAATGCTGCGTGTGACCGATCGAGACCATTGACCGCGCACCGATCCAAAGGCCGGAGTCGGAGCGTGGTCAATGCGTGCTCTATCCGGCCGGATAAATCCCCACACCATGGAAGCCTTCCTGATTTCAACCTCCGTCGTCGCACTTGCCGAGATGGGGGACAAGACCCAGCTGCTGTCGCTGGTGCTCGCCGCGCGTTTTCGCAAACCCTGGCCCATTGTTGCGGGCATTTTCGTGGCCACGCTGGTCAACCATGCGCTGGCCGGTGCCGTGGGCGCCTGGATCACAAGCTACCTGGGCGAGAACGCCATGCGCTGGATCCTGGGCCTGTCCTTCATCGCCATGGCGATCTGGATGCTGATCCCCGACAAGCTCGACGAGGACGAGGTTTCCGGGCATTCGCGCTGGGGCGTCTTCGGCACCACGCTGGTGGCCTTCTTTCTGGCCGAGATGGGCGACAAGACGCAGATTGCCACCGTGATGCTGGCGGCCAAGTACAACGCCTACCTGTGGGTGGTGGCCGGCACCACGCTGGGCATGATGCTGGCCAACGCGCCTGTGGTGTGGCTGGGCGACAAGCTGGTCAAGCGCGTGCCCATACGCCTGGTGCATGTGGTGTCGGCCGTGATCTTCCTCGTGCTGGGCGTGCTGGCCCTGTTCCTTCCGGGGACGGGCGTTTTGGCATAATGAGCCTTCATGCGCCGATTTGCTTCTGCTTGCGGGCGCTTTATAAATCCTGCTAAAGACGACACCAGAGAACCCGGCCTCGTTTTTAGCGATGCCGGGTTTTTTCATGTCCTTCATCGCCACACCACAAACCATGCACTTCGACGAGCCCCTGCCGCTGCAGGGCGGCGGCTCGATCCGGGACTACGACCTCGCCTACGAGACCTACGGGCAGCTCAATGCCGATCGCAGCAACGCGGTGCTGGTCTGCCATGCGCTCAATGCCTCCCACCATGTGGCAGGCGTCTACGAGGGCCAGGCCAAGAGCGAGGGCTGGTGGGACAACATGATCGGCCCGGGCAAGCCCGTGGATACGAACCGGTTCTTCGTGATCGGCGTGAACAACCTGGGCTCGTGCTTTGGCTCGACCGGCCCCATGCACGCGCATCCCGACACCGGCAAGATCTATGGCGCCGACTTCCCCGTGGTCACGGTGGAGGACTGGGTGGACGCCCAGGCCCGGCTGCTGGACCGGCTGGGCATTGGCCAGCTGGCCGCCGTGCTGGGCGGCAGCCTGGGCGGCATGCAGGCGCTGTCGTGGTCGCTGCGCCATCCTGACCGCATGCGCCACGCCGTGGTCGTGGCCAGCGCGCCCAACCTCAATGCCGAGAACATCGCCTTCAACGAGGTGGCGCGCCGCGCCATCGTCACCGACCCGGATTTCCACGGCGGGCATTTCTACGAACACGGCGTGGTGCCGGCGCGGGGCCTGCGCATCGCCCGCATGATCGGCCACATCACCTACCTCAGCGACGATGTGATGAACCAGAAGTTCGGCCGCCAGCTGAGGGAGGGGCTGGACCTGAAGTACAGCACGCAGGACGTGGAGTTCCAGATCGAGAGCTACCTGCGCTACCAGGGCGAGAAGTTCAGCAGCTACTTCGACGCCAACACCTACCTGCTGATCACGCGTGCGCTCGATTATTTCGACCCGGCGCGCGCGCACGGCGGCGACCTGACCCGGGCGCTGTCCGTGGCCAAGGCCGGCTTCCTGCTGGTGAGCTTCACCACCGACTGGCGCTTTGCCCCCGCGCGCAGCCGCGAGCTGGTCAAGTCGCTGCTGGAGAACAACCGCGACGTCAGCTACGCCGAGATCGACGCGCCCCACGGCCATGACGCCTTCCTGCTCGACGACCCCCGCTACATGAAGGTGATGCGCTCCTACTTTGACAACATCGCCCAGGAAACCACGACAGCCGCCAAGGAGGCCGCATGACCGAGCTGAACACCATGCAGGCGATTGCGCGCCTGATCCCCAAGGGCTCGCGCGTGCTCGACCTGGGCTGCGGCGATGGCGCCCTGCTGTCGCACCTGCAGCGCGAGCGCGGCTGCACCGGCTACGGCGTGGAACTGGACGACGCCAATGTGCTGGCCTGCGTGCGCCGGGGCGTGAACGTGCTGCAGCTGAACCTGGAGGACGGGCTGGCCATCTTCCAGGACAACAGCTTCGACGTGGTGCTGCAGATCGACACGCTGCAGCATCTGCGCAATGCCGAGACCATGCTGCAGGAGACGGCGCGCATAGGCCGCGCGGGCATCGTCGCCTTCCCCAACTTCGCGCACTGGCCCAACCGCCTGTCCGTGCTGCGCGGGCGCATGCCGGTGACGCGGCGCCTGCCCTACCAGTGGTATGACACGCCCAATATCCGCGTGGGCACCTACAAGGACTTCGAGGTGCTTGCCACCCGCAACCGGCTGCGCATCCTCGACTCCTTCGGCTTGCAGGATGGCCGCAGCGTGCGCACCCTGCCCAATCTCATGGCGGGCACGGCCGTCTTCCATTTCGAGCACGCCTGAGCGGCGGTCCGGTCCATGCCCGTGTCATGGGTGGCGCGCACAATCGACGGATTGCGAACCCGAAAGGCAGACATGAACCGCTTCCCACGCCGCCGCGCGCTGGCCCTGGCCGGCGCGGCCGCCGGCCTGCTGCTGGCAGGCTGCGCCACGCCGCAGGCCGCCAATTCCCCATCGCAGGCCGCGGACTGGCCTCCCCGGCCCGCGCTGATCGCGCACCGCGGCGCATCGGCGCTGCGGCCAGAGCACACGCTGGAGGCCTACCGGGAGGCCATACGCGCGGGCGCCGACTTCATCGAGCCCGACCTGGTCATCACGCGTGATGGCGTGCTGGTGGCGCGGCATGAGAACGCCATCGCCATCCTGGCGGCCGACGGCAGCCTCAAGGAGGCCACGACCAATGTGGCCGACCGTCCCGAGTTCGCGGCGCGCAAGACCACCAAAACCATCGACGGGCAGGCGATCACGGGCTGGTTCGTGGAGGATTTCACGCTGGCCGAGCTGAAGACGCTGCGTGCGCGTGAACGCATCCCGGCGATCCGCCCGGCGAATGTGCAGTTCAATGACCGTTTCGAGGTGCCCACGCTGCAGGAGGTCATCGACCTGGCCCGAGCCGAGAGCGTACGCACAAGCCACACCATCGGCATCTATCCCGAGACCAAGCACCCGAGCTACTTCCAGTCCATCGGCCTGCCGCTGGAGCCCGTGCTGCTGAAGCTGCTTGCGGACAACGGCTGGAACCATGCGCAGGCGCCAGTCTTCGTGCAGTCCTTCGAGGTGGAAAACCTGCGCTGGATACGCGCGCGCAGCAGCCTGCGCCTGGTGCAGTTGCTGGCGCCCAAGGGCAAGCCCTATGACAGCGTGGCGCGCGGCACGGGCCCCGGCTATGCCGACATGGTCACGCCCGCGGGCCTGGCCGAGATTGCGCGCTATGCCAACGGCATCGGGCCGAGCAAGAGCATGGTGATCCCCGTGGTGCAGGGCGCCAATGCGGCGCCCACGGCGCTGGTGGCCGATGCCCACCGTGCAGGGCTGCTGGTCCATCCCTGGACGCTGCGGCCCGAGAACGCCTTCCTTCCCCTGAGCCTGAAATCGCCGCCCGCACAGGACGGCACCCGGCGCGGCAATGCACGGGCCGACATGGACGATTTCCTGCGCACGGGCATCGATGGCATCTTCACCGACGATCCGTCGGTGGGGCGCGCGGCCATCGATGACCTGCTCAAACCGAAGCCTTGAGACGGCGCGCCGCCGCGCGCTTGCCTGCTGCCTGCGCCTGTTCCAGCCACTGCTGCACACGGGCGGCCTCGGCGCCGAGCACGGGGCCGAAGCTGTGTATGCGCACGGGCCGGATGCCGCTGAATTCCAGGATGGCGCGGCGCATCTGGTGGTGGCCCGGCATGTGCGCCACCCAGCGGTAGTACCAGGGCGGTGAATCCATGCTCACCAGCAGGTCGGCCGTGCGGCCGGCCAGCAGCCGGTCCCACAGCACCGAGCCCTTGCGGTACTTGAACGCGAAGCCCGGCAGAAAGATGCGGTCGATGAAGCCCTTGAGCAAGGCCGGCAGGCCGCCCCACCAGGTGGGATAGGCCCATGCCAGGTGGCTGGCCCACAGGATGTCGGCCTGGGCCCGCTGCAGGTCAGGCTCCAGGGGCTGGTCCTGGCGGTAGCCGGCATGCAGCAGCGGGTCGAAGTCCAGGTCGCCCAGGCGCAGCAGGCGTACCTCGGCGCCGCTGTCGCGTGCGCCCTGTGCGTAGGCGTCGGCCAGGCCTGCGCACAGGCTGCTGGCCGACGGGTGGCCGAGGATGATCAGGATGCGCTGGGGATGCGTATCGGCAGGAGGGCGGGAGGTGCTTGGAGACATGGCGCCCATATTCGCCTTGCCCCTTGGGGCAGGGTCAAGCACCCGGGCTCAGGCCGCGTGCTCAGGCCAATGCGGGTTCGCAGGCGCCCTGGGTACCTGCCGTCTCCAGGCTGCATTCGAGCAGTTCGCGCTCCAGCGCCGCCAACTGGGACTGCTGTGCCTGAAGGCGCCGGATTTCTGCCTGAACCTGGGTGCTGCGCTCGCGCAGCAGCCGGGCCAGGGCTTCCCAGCTTGTGGCCTCATGGATGCGGTGCAGGCCGTGCAGCTCGTCCAGCCGAAAGCCCAGCCCAAGCGCCTGGCGGATGCGCTGCACAAGCACCAGGTCCTGCTCGCCATAGACGCGGTAGCTGCCTGCCCGTGCCACGGCGCCGAGCAGGCCCCGTGATTCATACAGCCGGACGGCCTTGGGCGAGCAGCCGGCGCGTCGGGCGAGTTCTCCGATATACATGGCGCGATCGTAGTCGTTGGCGGCGGGGTGCCCGGGGTCCGTGCCGCCTTGGCGCACAATGACCGGATCGCGGCGCTGGCTTCGCTCGAACGGTGCGCCGACCCATGACACGAGGACCCGCCATGAACGCACGCACCCCTTCGCAGCTGCTGCAGCCCGCAGCCGCGCTTGACCAGATCAGCCGCTCCTGGGACGAGCGCATCGTCCCGGCGCTGACCGAGTACATCGCCATTCCCGCCAAATCGCCCATGTTCGCGCCCGACTGGGAGCAGCAGGGCCACCTGGAGACCGTGCTGCGCAATGCGGCCGACTGGGTGCTGGCGCAGAGGGTGGCGGGCCTGACGCTGGAGATCGTGCGCCAGCCCGGCCGCACGCCGGTGCTGTTCTTCGAGGTGGAAGGCACGCAGGACAAGGCGGCCTCCAGCCCCACGGTGCTGATGTACGGCCACCTGGACAAGCAGCCAGAGTTCGACGGCTGGCGCAGCGACCTGGGCCCGTGGACGCCCAAGTACGAGAACGGCAAGCTCTATGGCCGTGGCGGCGCCGACGACGGCTATGCGGTCTACGCCAGCATCGCGGCCGTGCAGGAGCTCAAGCGCCAGGGCGTGCCGCACCCGCGCATCCTGGGCCTGATCGAGACCTGCGAGGAAAGCGGCTCGCGCGACCTGCTGCCCTATGTCGATGCCCTGCGTCCGCGCCTGGGCGATGTGGGTCTGGTGATCTGCCTGGACAGCGGCGCCGGCAACTACGACCAGCTGTGGCTGACCACCAGCCTGCGCGGCATGGCCAGCGGCACGCTGAAGGTGGAAATCCTCACCGAGGGCGTGCATTCGGGGGATGCCTCGGGCGTCGTGCCGTCGTCCTTCCGCATCCTGCGCCAGGTGCTGGACCGGCTGGAGGACAGCAAGACCGGGCGCCTGCTGCCCGCCAGTTTCCACTGCGAGGTGCCGGCCGAGCGCATGGCGCAGATGCGCGACACGGCGGCCATCCTGGGCGAGGAAACCTATGCCCGCTTCCCCTGGGCGCACTACGACTGCGGCGGCTCCACGCTGTTCGCCCTGCCCACCACCACCGACCCGGTCCAGGCCCTGGTCAAGCGCACCTGGGAGCCCACGTTGAGCGTGACCGGCGCCGAGGGACTGCCCGCGCTGCAGGATGCCGGCAACGTGCTGCGCCCCTATACCGCCTTCAAGCTCAGCCTGCGCCTGCCGCCCCTGGTCGATGCCGCTGCCTGCGTGCAGGAAATGAAGGCGCTGCTGGAGGACAACGCGCCCTACCAGGCCCGTGTGACCTGGCAGGGCCTGTCGGGCGCCAGCGGCTGGAATGCGCCGGCCATGGACGGCTGGTTCGAAGACGCGCTCAACGCGGCAAGCCAGGCGCATTTCGGCGCCTCCTGCGGCTACATCGGCCAGGGCGGCACGATTCCGCTGATGAACATGCTCAGCCAGGGCTTTCCCAAGGCCCAGATGATGGTCTGCGGCGTGCTCGGTCCCAAGAGCAATGCCCACGGTCCCAATGAATTCCTGCATGTGCCCTATGCCAAGAAGCTCACGGCCGCCGTGGCCCAGGTGATCGCCGCCATGGCCGGGGCGCAGGCAGCCGCCGAGGCGGGCGCTGCTGGCGTGGCGTGATGGCAGCGCCTGCCCCCGCACCCGCACCCGCACCCGCACCTGCCTCGCAAGGCCATGTCACGCGCCTTGCGTCCAGCGACGGCGCCGAGCTGTCACTGCGCGACTGGCCCGTGGACGGGGGCCAGGCGCGCGCCACCGTGCTGCTGGTGCACGGCCTGGGCGAGCACATCGGCCGCTATGAGGCGCTGGCCCGGCGCCTCAATGCCTGGGGCTATGCGGTGCGCGGCTACGACCAATACGGCCATGGGCGCTCGGCAGGGCCGCGCGGCGGCTTGACGGCCGATGGCCGGCTGCTGGATGACCTTGCGGCCGTGGTCGATGCCACGCGTGCCCAGCAGCCCGCTGGCCAGCCGCTGGTGCTGCTGGGCCACAGCCTGGGCGGCCTGGTGGCTGCGCTGTTCGTGGCGCGTGCCATCCGGCCTGTCGATGCGCTGGTGCTGTCTTCGCCGGCCTTCGACGTGGGCCTGTCGCCCATCCAGAAACTGCTCGTGGGCACGCTGCCGCGCCTGGTGCCCGACCTGCGCGTGTCCAACGGCCTGCAGATTCCCTATCTCTCGCATGACGCGGCGGTCTGCGATGCCTACCGTGCCGATCCGCTGTGCCATGACCGCATCTGCGCGCGGCTGGCGCGGTTTCTGGCGCAGGGCGGCCCGCAGGTGCTGGCCCGCGCGGGGCAGTGGGGCGTGCCCAGCCTGCTGATGTGGGCGGGGGACGACAGGCTGGTGGCGCCGGCCGGCAGCCAGGCCTTTTCCGACCGCGCGCCGCCAGCCGTGGTACAGGCGCAGCGCTTTGACGGCGCCTACCACGAGCTGTTCAACGAGCGCAATGACTTCGCCGCGCCCGTGTTCGCGCGGCTGCGCGACTGGCTGGGCCGCTTCAGGCCAGCGTGAGCGCCGCCAGCGCGGCCAGGGGCGCGGTTTCCGCGCGCAGCACGCGTGGCCCCAGCGTGACGGGCACAAAGCCCTGGGCGCGGGCCAGGGCCTCCTCGGCAGGCGACAGGCCGCCCTCGGGGCCGGAGAGAAAGACCACGGGTGCATCCTCGGCCGTGGCATCCAGGATCTCACCCAGCGGCCGCGTGCCCTCGCCCAGCGACAGCAGCAGGCGCAGCGTGCCGGGCGGCAGCTGTTTCGCCCCGCCCTCCAGCCAGTCCTCCAGGTCTGCCGGGGTGTGCAGCGGGGGAACGCGGTTGCGCGTGCACTGCTCGCAGGCCGATACGGCCACGGCCTGCCAGTGGGCGAGTTTTTTCTCGGCGCGCTCGCCCTTGAGCTTGAGCACGCTGCGCTCGGCCACCAGCGGGGTGATGCTGGCGGCGCCCAGTTCGGCCGCCTTCTCCACCAGCCAGTCCATGCGTTCGTTGGCCGTGATGCCTGCCAGCAGGTGCACGGGACGCAGGGGCTCGCGTTCCACGGCGTGGTGCGCGCCTATGCGCACGGCCACGTCGCTGCGGCCCATGCGCAGCACGGTGGCCTCGAACTCGCCGCCGCTGAAGCCTTCGCCGGCGCGGCCTTCGAAGAGGGTGATACCGTCGCCGGGCTGCAGGCGCAGCACCTGCACATGGCGCGCCGCGCCGGGCGGCAGGTCGATGTCGGCGCCGCTGCGCAGCGCAATGGGGCAGTGAAAGCGTGGCATGGCGTATCCGTTCTCAGACGCGCCCGTAGGCCCAGCCGACCTGGGGCTGGATGTTTTCGATCTGGTCCACCAGGCGCAGCAGCGGCGTCAGCTCGCGGTAGCGGCTGCAGGTGGAGCGGATGTAGTGGATGAAGCGCGGCGCGTCGGCCAGGTAGCGGGGCTTGCCGTCGCGCAGCGTCAGCCGCGCGAAGATGCCGGCCACCTTGAGGTGGCGCTGCAGGCCCATCCACTCCACGCCCCGGTAGAACTCACCGAAATCGTCGCCCCAGCCGCTTTGGCTGCGCGCGCCGACCAATCCCGACTTGCGCGCCTTCTCCCAGTAACGCACGGTAATGTCGATGACAAAGTCCTCCTCCCAGCTGATGAAGGCATCGCGCAGCAGGCTGGCGATGTCATAGGTCACCGGGCCATAGACCGCATCCTGGAAGTCCAGCACGCCCAGCGGGCCGCTGGCGGTCACGGGCTGCATGAGATTGCGCGTCATGAAGTCGCGGTGCACGAAGACGCTGGGTGCCGCCAGGTTATGGGCCACGATCTGGTCGAAGGCCTTGGCCAGCGTGGCCTGCTGCCTGTCGTCGAGCACGGTTTCGCGGTGGCGCGCGATGTACCAGTCGGGGAACAGCTGCAGCTCGCGGCGCAGCAGCGCGTCGTCATACGCGGGCAGCACGTCGGGGCGCGAGGCGGTCTGCCAGGCCAGCAGCACCTCCAGCGCCGAGCGGTACCAGGCTTCCGCGTCCTGGGGCTTTTCCGGGTCCAGCGCCTCGATGACGGTGTGGCCGCCCAGGTCGGACAGCAGCATGAAGCCGTGCGCCGCATCCCAGTCCAGGATCTGCGGCACGGCCAGCCCGGCCGATGCCATCAGCGCCTGCACCTTGGCGAAGGGCGCGCAATCTTCCTTGTCCGGCGGGGCATCCATGACGATGAGGCTGGCGCCCGCGCTGGTGTCCAGGCGCAGATAGCGGCGAAAGCTGGCATCGGCCGAGGCAGGGCGCAGTGTTTCGGGGTGCAGCGCGTGGCGGGCGGACAGCGGGGCCAGCCAGGCGTCGAAGGCGGCGTGGCGGGCGGGGTCGGCCCAGACAACGCCGGCCGTGGGGGTGTTTGGATGGCTCATGGATAATCGCGATTCTACAAACCGCCACCCCGGCGAATGCCCGGCGGTGATGCTAGGCTTGCGCCTTTGTCCACCCGCCGCTGTTGACCACCGTGTACCTCCGACCGCCGCTCCCCGATCCGCTGGCTGCCCGCGCGCCCGCGCGCCCCGCTGTACGCCCGCTGGCCTGGCTTGTGGCTCTCGCATGGGCCGGTGGCTCCACGATGGCCCAGGCCCAGCCCGCTGCAGCCGACGAAGGCCGGCTGCAGCAAGTCCGCCCGCTGCGCCCCAGCACGCTGATGCAGGAAACCTATCCCGAGGCGGTGCGCTCCCAGCAGCCCGTCTATGTGCGCGGTGACGCGCTCAGCGGCCAGCCGGACATCAACTCGGTGGTCGAAGGCAATGCCGAACTGCGCCGCGGCGACACCATGATCCGCGCCGACCGGCTCGAATACCAGGTACCCGACGACCGCGTCAATGCCTCGGGCGCAGTGCACATCAACCAGGCCGGCAATGTCTACGAGGGCTCGCAGCTGGACCTGGAGGTCGATGCCTTCAAGGGCTTTTTCGACAACGCCGGATATCGCTTCCTGGCCAATGGCGCCTACGGAAAATCCTCGCGCGTGGACTTCATCGACCGCGACCATGCCGTGGTCCACGATGCCACCTACACCACCTGCCAGCGCGACGACGAGGCCAGCTGGGAGCCGGCCTGGATGCTGCGCGCCCGGACCCTGCACATCGATATGGCCGAGGAAGTGGGCGTGGCCGAGGGTGCGGCCCTGCAGTTCAAGGGCGTGACCGTGCTGCCCGTGCCGCGCATGAGCTTTCCGCTGTCGGACAAGCGCAAGTCGGGCCTGCTGCCTCCCACCATGGGCCTGGACAAGCTCAGCGGCATCGAATACACGCAGCCCTACTACTGGAACCTTGCGCCCAACCGCGACATGACCCTGTATCCCTCGGTCATGAGCAAGCGCGGCGTCAACCTGGGCGCCCAGTTCCGCTACCTGGAGCCGACCTATTCGGGCGAGGCCTATGCGGCCTACATGCCCGGCGACCGCCAGCGTGACCGGGACCGCTGGGCCTACTCGCTGCAGCACCGGGGCGTCATCGACTCGCCCATCGGCGGCCTGGGGTTGAACATGAACCTCAACCGCGTCAGCGACGACAACTACTGGCGCGACTTCCCGCTGGCCGCGAAATCGCTGCGCGAGCGCCTGCTGCCCAACGATGTGAACCTGTCCTGGGCGCGTGGCGACAATGTGCTGACCCTGCGCACCCTGTACTGGCAGACCATGCAGGATGCATCGGCGCCCATTGCCCCGCCCTACGGCATGAAGCCGCAGCTGCAATGGCGCTACACGCCGCTGGACCTGCCGCACGGCCTGGACTTCAGCTTTGTGGCCGACACCACGCGCTTCGAGATCGACAAGCCGCTGGCCGGCATGACCTACAACAACGGCCAGCGCAGCTACATGCTGGCCCAGGTGAGCCGCCCCTTCCTGTCGCCGGGCGCCTTCATCACGCCCAAGATCCAGTTGCACACCAGCAACTACCAGGTGGACAGCCTGATGAGCAACGGCAGCCGCAATGCCTCGCGCACGCTGCCCACGGTCAGCGTGGACAGCGGGCTGGTGTTCGAGCGCGACACCACGCTGTTCGGCCGCCAGCTGCTGCAGACCTTCGAGCCGCGCGCCTTCTACACCTACACGCCCTACCGCGACCAGAGCTTTCTGCCGCTGTATGACACGGCGCGCAACGACTTCAACTTCGCGAGCATCTACTCCGAGAACGACTACAACGGCCAGGACCGCATTGCCGACAACCACCTGCTGACCCTGGGTGCGACCACGCGCCTGATCGACGGGACCACGGGTGCGGAAAAGGCGCGCTTCGGCATTGCGCAGCGCGTGCGCTTCTCCGACCAGAAGGTCATCCTGCCCGGCGAGGTGCCGGCCACCAGCCGCCTGTCCGACGTGCTGCTGGGCGCGGCCATCAACTGGACCGATGCCTGGTCCACCGAAGGCACGACCCAGTACAACCGCGACCTCAACCGCTCGGTGCGTACCACCTTTGGTGCGCGCTACAGCCCCAGCTCCTACCGCACGGTGAACGTGGCCTACCGTACCCAGTACGACACCGTGGCGCGTACCGACGCCAGCAAGCTGGTCGATGTGGGCTGGCAATGGCCCATCAACGACCTGTGGGGCGACAAGGGGCGCGACCTGGGCGCTGGCCGTGGCCAGGGCGGCGGGCGCTGGTACACGGTGGGCCGGCTGAACTACAGCCTGAAGGACCGCAAGCTCGTCGATACCGTGGTCGGGCTGGAGTACGACGGCTGCTGCTGGATTGGCCGCGTGGTGCTGGAGCGCCTGCAAAGCTCCATCACCCAGTCCAACACCCGGCTGCTGTTCCAGATCGAGTTCGTCGGCTTCTCGCGGCTGAGCCTGGGTGCAGACCCGCAGCGCAGCCTCAAGCAGAATGTGCCGCGCTACCAGTACCTGCGCGAGTCCGTGACGCCTCCCAGCCGCTTCACCAACTACGATTAGAGCCAACGCTCCAAACACGCTTTTTGCAAGGCATCTCTCCCATGCGTTTTCTTTCCCAGACCCATTGCTGCGCAGCTGCCGCTGTGGCGCTGGCCTTGCTGGCCACCACAGCCCAGGCGCAAGGCCTGCGTGTTCCGGGCCAGTCCAGGGCGCCCCAGGCCGGCGATGCCTCCGTCTCGCGTGCGCTGGACGCCACCAACCTGCCCTCGTCGCGCGATCGCGGCGCCAAGGCAGGCGTGCGCTCGGCTGATTACATCGTCGCCGTGGTCAACTCCGAGCCGGTGACCAACAACGAAGTGCGTGCCCGCATGGCGCGCGTGGCACAGAACATCGCCGAGCAGGGCGGCCAGATGCCGCCCGAGGCGCTGCTGGCCCGCGAGGTGCTGGAGCGCCTGATCGTCGAAAAGGCCCAGCTGCAGGAAGCCAAGGACACGGGCCTGCGCGTGGATGACTACGCCGTGGACCAGGCGCTGACCAATGTGGCGCGGCAAAACGGCCTGGACAAGGCTGGCCTGCAGTCCCGCCTGCGGGCCGAAGGCGTGAACGAAAAGCAGTTTCGCGAAGAGCTGCGCCGCCAGATCACGCTGCAACGACTGCGCGAGCGCGATGTGGACGGCCGCGTGCGCGTTACCGATGCCGACATCGATCGCTACCTGGCTGAGCAGCGCAGCGGCGGTGCCGACAAGGCACCGGCCGCCGTGAACCTGGGCCACATCCTGATTTCCGTGCCCGAGAACGCCAGCCCCGCCGAAGTGGCCGAGCGCGAGGCCCGCGCCAAGCAGGCCGCCGAGGCCGCCCGCACGCAAGGCGACTTCCTGGCCGTGGTCAAGGAGTTCTCCGATGTGCCCGACGGCCAGGGCGGCGGCGCCATGGGCATGCGCCCGCTGGACCGCTATCCCGAGCTGTTCACCAAGGCCGTGGGCCAGACGGCGCAGGGCGGCATCGTCGGCCCCTTCCGTTCGGGCGCGGGCTTTCACGTGCTCAAGGTGCTGGAGAAGTCGCAGGCCGGCATGCCGTCCGTGGTCACGCAAAACCATGCGCGCCACATCCTGCTGCGCATTGGCGACCAGATGACCGAGGCCGATGCCGCCAAGCGCTTGGCCGACTACAAGCGCCGCGTGGACAGCGGCCAGGCCAGCTTCGAATCGCTGGCCCGCGAGTTCTCGCAGGACGGCAGCGCGCGCAACGGCGGCGACCTGGGCTGGGCTTCGCCCGGCCAGTTCGTGCCCGAGTTCGAGCAGGTGCTCAATGCGCTGCAGCCCGGCCAGGTCAGCGACCCGCTGGTCTCGCGCTTCGGTGTGCACCTGATCCAGCTCATCGAGCGCCGCCAGGCTGCGCTGACGCCGCGCGAGCAGCGCGACATGGTGCGCAACGTGGTGCGCGAGCGCAAGCTCGAAACCGACTACCAGACCTGGCTTCAGGAGCTGCGTGGCCGCGCCTACGTCGAGTACCGCGAGCCTCCGCAATAAGACACCCCCCGAGCAGCTGCGGCTGCGGCAGTCCACAATGGAAGGCGGTGCCATGGCGCACCGCCTTGCTTTTTCTATGAAACACATTCCTCGCAAACGCTTCGGCCAGAACTTCCTGACCGATGACGGCATCATCGACGGCATCGTGAGCGCCATCGACCCCCGGCCGGGCCAGTCCATGGTCGAGATCGGGCCGGGCCTGATGGCCCTGACCCAGCCCCTGGTCGAACGCCTGGGCCGGCTCACCGTGATCGAGCTGGACCGCGACCTGGCCGTGCGCCTGCGCCTGCACGAGCAGCTCGACGTGGTCGAGTCCGACGTGCTCAAGGTGGACTTCCGTGCCATTGCCGCGCGCCTGGGCGTGCCCAAGCTGCGCATTGCGGGCAACCTGCCCTACAACATCTCCAGCCCCATCCTCTTTCACCTGCTCGAGCAGGTGGACGTGGTCGAGGACCAGCATTTCATGCTGCAAAAGGAGGTCATCGACCGCATGGTGGCGTCGCCCTCCACGGCCGCCTATGGGCGGCTGACGGTCATGCTGCAGTGGCGCTATGCGATGGAGAGCGTGCTGTACGTGCCGCCCGAGAGCTTCAATCCGCCGCCCAAGGTGGACAGCGCCGTCGTGCGCATGGTCCCGCGCGAGGCGCCGGCGGCCCTGGACGCGAAGCTGCTGGAGGAGATGGTGCAGGTGGCCTTCAGCCAGCGGCGCAAGATCCTGCGCAACACGCTGGGGCGCTGGCTGGAAGCCAAGGGCTTTGACGGGGAATTCGACCTGCAGCGCCGCGCCGAGGAAGTGCCGGTGTCCGAATACGAGGCACTCGCCGCCCGGTTCACGCGCGCCTAGGCACAGGCGGCGCCCAGCGACTGCAGCGCCGACAGCACCCGATTGGGCGCTGTCGGCTCTGGGCAATCAATGTCCTGCGCTTACAGGAACGAGTAGAAGCAGCGGAACGGAATCTTGCGCTCGGCCCAGTACTCGGCCGCGTCGCGGAAGCTGTCCAGCAGCTGCTCGCGCACTTCCTTGTCGAACTTGGGCGTGGTCGGGATCTGGTCGAGCACGAGCACAAAGCCCGGCTGCGGGCCGGCCTTGTGGATGGGGTCGGTCAGGCAGTCGTAGAGCGCGTCGAAGTTCTTGCCGAAATGCGCGGGGAAGAAGAACTGCGTGGCCAGCAGTTCCAGGATATCGGCCTTGGTCTGCGCATGGGCCAGGTTGGCATACAGAAAATGGCACCCCAGCGTCTCGGCCGCCTGTTGCAGATCCTCCACCCTGTAGGCGCGGATGGACTGCACGATGTTGGCGCGCACGTTCCGCAAAGGGGTGTCGGGGATCTTACGAAGTGGTGCATCCATCTCCGTGGCTCTTTCTCTAACGTGGATGTGGCCTGCGGGGACGGGCTCATGGCCTTCGGCATCCCTGGGCTGTGGATGAAATGCAGACCCCTGCCAGCGCACTGCGTCGGACACGGAGGGTCGAACTGGCTGTAGAGACTGGGTCGAGGTCATTCGATGATCTTGCGAAAGCTGCTGTAGTGGTCGCTGGTGTAGTAGCAGGCATCGGGCTGCTGGGGCTCTCCGCCGCAGACGATGCGGCGGGCTCCACGGTCACGCGAACCGGGCGTGCGCACCGTGTACTCACGGTAATAGCCGCGCGACTGGCGCGGCAGGATGCGCTCGCGGTTGCCGAACACCGTGCCGTCCTTGTCGTGGGCAAAAGGCCCGCCGCGCAGGATCAGCGTATACGTGGAACGGCCTTCGCGCGGCAACTCGGACAGGGGGACGGTGGCCACGGCCGCCGTCGTCTCCACGCTCTCGGGCGCCGAGCGGCGCGCATCAGCGAGCGAGGGCGACAGCACAAAGGCGGCCCCGACGATGAGCGCTAGACCGGACTGGTACGCCTTGGCGGCGGCTGCCTTCAGCATCAACTACACCTTTCAGAAATCCAGGGAAGCCCTGAAATCTCGACCCGCTAGTGTGACGGAACACCCCTCAAAATGCAAGTTCTGCCCAAAAAACAGGCAGCTTGACCAAGGAAATGTCTGGGGATTGAACAGTGAGAAGGCAACTCTGCGCCTGAGTTGCCTTCTATTCAATGCAGATGCCGCCCGTTGTCAAAAAAAGCGCGCGCGGCCAAAAAACCAGGGGCGCCGAGCGAGAGCCGCCTCGCGGCGAGGGCGCCGTCTCCCTCCCCCGCGGAGCGGGTAGAGAGGGGGAAGCCGCGAAGCGGCTCAGGGGGTGCTTAACGGTTAGCGTTAGCGTCCGCCACCGTCAGCGCCGTCATGTTGACGATGCGGCGCACCGTCGTGCTCGGCGTGAGGATGTGCACGGGACGGGCGGCGCCCAGCAGCACGGGGCCGATGGCAATGCCGCCGCCGGCGGCCTGCTTGAGCAGGTTGTAGCTGATGTTGGCCGCGTCGATGTTGGGCATGACCAGCAGGTTGGCGTTGCCCAGCAGCGTGCTGTTGGGCATGAGCTGGGCGCGGGCCTTGCCGTCCAGGGCCACGTCGCCGTGCATCTCTCCGTCCACTTCCAGCCACGGGGCCTGCTCGCGCAGCAGCTCCAGGGTCTGGCGCATCTTGACGGCGCTGGGCTGGTTGCTGGAGCCGTAGTTGGAGTGCGACAGCAGGGCGGCCTTGGGCTTGACGCCGAAACGCATCATTTCCTCGGCGGCCATGATGGTGATCTCGGCCAGCTGCTCGGCCGTGGGGTCGTAGTTGACGTGGGTGTCCACCAGGAAGACCTGGCGGTCGGGCAGCAGCAGGCCGTTCATGCAGGCATAGGTCTGCACGCCGGCGCGGCGGCCGATCACCTGGTCCACATACTGCAGGTGGTGCGATGTCTGGCCCCAGGTGCCGGTGATCAGGCCATCGACTTCGCCCTTGTGCAGCAGCATGGAGCCGATCAGGGTCAGGCGGCGGCGCATCTCGATCCGGGCGATGGGCACGGTGATGCCCTTGCGCTCGGTCATGCGGTGGTAGGTCTGCCAGAAGTCGCGGTAGCGCTCGTCGTGCTCGACGTTGACCACGTCGTAGTCCGTGCCTTCCTTCAGGCGCAGGCCGAATTTCTCGATGCGCTGGGCAATGATGGCCGGGCGGCCGATCAGCGTGGGGCGCGCAATGCGCTCGTCCACGACGATCTGCGTGGCGCGCAGGATGCGCTCTTCCTCGCCCTCGGCGTAGGCCACGCGCTTCTTGGCGGCCTTCTTGGCCGCGGCGAACAGCGGCTTCATCATCGTGCCCGAGGCGTAGACGAAGGTCTGCAGGTGGGCGCGGTAGGCATCCATGTCCTGGATCGGACGCTGGGCCACGCCGCACTCGGCGGCGGCCTGTGCCACGGCCGATGCGATCTTCATCATCAGGCGCGGATCGAAGGGCTTGGGGATCAGGTACTCAGGGCCGAAAGTCAGTTGCTCGCCCACGTAGGCGGCCGCCACTTCCTCGCTTTGCTCGGCCTGGGCCAGCTCGGCGATGGCGTGGACGGTGGCGATTTCCATCTCGGTGGTGATGGTGGTCGCACCGCAGTCCAGGGCACCGCGGAAGATGTACGGGAAGCACAGGACGTTGTTGACCTGGTTGGGGTAGTCCGAGCGGCCCGTGGCGATGATGGCGTCGCTGCGCACGGCCTTCACGTCTTCGGGAATGATCTCGGGGTTGGGGTTGGCCAGCGCGAAGATCACCGGACGCGCGGCCATCTTGACCACCATGTCCTGCTTGAGCACGCCGCCAGCGGACAGGCCCAGGAAGACGTCGGCGCCTTCGATGACCTGGCCCAGCGTGCGCAGCTCGGTGGCGCGCGCGAACTGGGCCTTGTCCTCGTCCATCAGCTCGGTGCGGCCCTCGTAGACCACGCCGGCCAGGTCGGTGACGAACACGTTTTCGCGGCGCAGGCCGACCTTGAGCAGCAGGTTCAGGCAGGCCAGGGCGGCAGCGCCCGCGCCCGAGGCCACGAGACGGACCTCCTCGATCTTCTTGCCGGCCACCTTGAGCGCGTTGACCATGGCCGCTGCCACGGTGATGGCCGTGCCGTGCTGGTCATCGTGGAAGACGGGGATCTTCAGGCGGCGGCGCAGCTCGCGCTCCACGAAGAAGCACTCGGGTGCCTTGATGTCTTCCAGGTTGATGGCGCCGAAGGTGGGCTCCAGCGCGGCGATCACATCGACCAGCTTTTGCGGGTCCTTCTCGTTGATCTCGATGTCGAAGACGTCCACGCCCGCGAACTTCTTGAACAGGACGGCCTTGCCTTCCATCACCGGCTTGGAGGCCAGCGCGCCGATGTCGCCCAGGCCCAGCACGGCGGTGCCGTTGGAGATCACGGCCACCAGGTTGCCGCGCGCCGTGTACTTGAAGGCGGCGGCCGGGTCCTTGACGATCTCTTCGCAGGGCGCTGCCACGCCGGGCGAGTAGGCCAGGGCCAGGTCATGCTGGTTGGCCATGGGCTTGGTCGGCACGATGGTCAGCTTGCCGGGCTTGGGAAACTCGTGGTATTCGAGTGCGGCACGGCGCAGCTGGGCACGTTTATCGGAAGGGGTCGGGGCCGTGTTGTCGGACATCAAGCGTCTCCAGCGAAGGCATGGCCAACGCACGCGCGGATCAGCCCGCGTGCCGTCGGCCGAGGTAGGGGGGAACCGATTGTAGGCCGACAGGCAATAGCCGGGCCCTGCTGTGAAACTGTTGTGATGCCTGGTTGCCCAATGCCCCGCAGCGGCGGCGGTCTTTGCTTGCGCGCCGCCGCAAAGCCGGGCAATCACATGGCGTCCATCAGATGGCGTCCAGCGGAAACACCGGGCGGCTGACCCGGGCGAACGGAAAGCGCGAATAGTCCGAGGTGGTCACGCCCGGGCTGTCGCACTCGACCAGGCCGGCCGACAGCGGCACGAAGACGGGCCGGCAGTACATGCGCGACTTGAGCAGCACGAAGCGAAAGCGCGTCGGGTCCATGCCCACGCAGTGGAACACGCCCAGGTCCCAGGGCTCGTGCGTCTGCTCGGTGATCACGATCTGCGCTGCGCCCGTGTCCAGGCAGACCGTGCGGCCCATGTGGCAGCGCTGGCCCGTGTAGATGGGGCCGCTGACCGTGTAGGCGCCGTCGCTGACGGCACGCACCGTGCCGCGCAGCCGCAGCGGCTGCTTGTGCAGGCCGATGCCTTCGAGCGACACCTTGTTGCCCAGCGCGATCTCCACCTCGGCGCCTTCGCCCGCCGCCGTGAGCGAGGCAACCGCTTCGGGGTCGCACAGCGGGCCCACGGCAATACCTGACAGGCCCAGCTCCAGCGCGGTCTGCAGCACGTCCATGGTGTCGCAGGTGCCGCCGGACATGCAGTTGTCGCCATGGTCGAGCAGCAGCACGGGGCGGTCGGCGCCTTCGGCCAGGGCCTGGGCGCGGCGCAGCGAATCGGCCAGCGGCTCGCTGCGGTAGATGAAGTCGGCGCGCCGCTGCCAGATCCGGGCGGCCAGCGTGTCCACGCTCGCCTGGGTGGCTGCGCGCTCCTCGGTCCTGCAGGTGGCCACCACGCTCACGCAGGGCGCGGCGATGTCGGCCAGCGAGAAGCCGCCGAACACCGAGACCGCGGGCAGGCCCTCCGCTTCCAGGGCGCGCGCGGCGTTCACGGCGTCCAGCATGGGGCCGTCCAGCGTGGTGCTGCGCAGCGTGTGGCTCATCAGGGGCAGGCGGTGCCAGCACACGGCGTAGCGCGCGCGGCCGGCCAGCATGTCCAGCAGCAGGCGGCCCGCATGCTCGCCGGTCTCGTACATGTCGATGTGCGGATAGGTCTTGAAGCCGACCATCACATCGGCATTGCCCACCATTTTTTCGGTGATGTTGCCGTGCAGGTCCAGCGCCACGCCAACGGGCACGCCGGGCGCGGCGGCGCGCACGCGTTCGAGCAGGTCGCCTTCGCCGTCGGCGCTGTTCTCGGCCACCATGGCGCCGTGCAGGTCCAGCAAGATGGCATCGCAGCCCGGCGCGGCCGCCACGATGCGGCGCGTGAGTTCGTCGTAGGCGGCCGCATGCACGGGGCCGCTGGGGTTGGCTGTGGCGGACACAGGCGTGACCAGGGTGGCGCCCGCCGCCTCGGCCAGGTCGATGAAGGCGGCCATGGCCGTGCGCATGCCCTTGTTGGCCGAATAGGCGGCCTCGCCATAGGTGGGCGCAAACGCCTCGATGGGCGTGGGCACGGGCGAGAAGGTATTGGTCTCGTGGTTGAGCCGGGCGATCAGGATCTTCATGCCGGCACCCCGTCGTCCGCTGCCTGCACCACGCCCGCGGCCGCCAGCATGGCGCGCAGCAGCACGTTGCAGCCGGCCTCCAGGTGGGCAGGCTCGGCATCCTCGATCTCGTTGTGGCTGATGCCGTCGGCGCAGGGCACGAAGATCATGGCGGCAGGCGCCACGCGGGCCAGGTAGACGGCATCGTGGCCCGCGCCGCTGACCACGTCCATGGCGCTGTAGCCCAGGTCGGCGGCATTGGCGCGCACGGCCTCCACCAGGTGCGGCGTGAAGGGCTGGGGCGGGAAGTAGACGACCTGCTCCACGCCAATGGTCACGCCATGCGCGGCGGCAATGCGCTCGCAGGCCGCGCGCAGTGCGGCGTCCATGTCCAGCAACTGGCCGTCGTCCGGCGCGCGCAGGTCCACGCTGAGCTTGACGCCGCCCGGGATCACGTTGCGCGAGTTGGGAAACACCTCCAGCGATCCCACGGTGCCGCGCGCATGCGGCAGGCGGTCCAGGGCGATGCGGTTGACCTCGGCCACGATGCAGCTGGCGGCCAGCAGGGCGTCGTGGCGCAGCTCCATGGGCGTGGGGCCGGCATGGGCCTCCATGCCCTGCACGCTGACGTCGTACCAGCGCTGGCCCAGCGCGGCGCTGACCACGCCGATCACGCGTTCATGGTTTTCCAGCACCGGACCCTGCTCGATATGGGCTTCGAAATACGCGCCCACTGCAGGCGCCGGGCCGGCCGGCCCGGCATAGCCGATGGCGCGCAGCGCCTCGTCCACGCTCACGCCTTGGGCATCGCGCTGGGCCAGCGCATGCTCCAGCGTGAAGGCATTGACGAACACGCCCGAGCCCATCATCACGGGCACGAAGCGCGAGCCTTCCTCGTTGGTCCACACGGCCACCTCCACCGGGGCGCGCGTGCGCACGCCGCCATCGTTGAGCGTGCGCAGCACCTCCAGCCCGGCCAGCACGCCGTAGTTGCCGTCGAACTTGCCGCCCGTGGGCTGGGTGTCGATGTGGCTGCCCGTCATCACGGGCGGCAGCGCATCGTCCAGGCCCGCGCGCCGCGCGAAGATGTTGCCGATGGCATCGACGCGGATGCTGCAGCCGGCCTCGCGCGCCCACTGCACGAAGAGATCGCGCCCCTGGCGGTCCAGGTCCGTCAGCGCCAGGCGGCACACGCCGCCCTTGGGTGTGGCGCCTATGCGCGCCAGGTCCATCAGCGATTGCCACAGGCGGGCGCCGTCGGTGCGCAGCCCGGCCGCAACGGCGGTGGCTGCAAGAGGGGTACTGAGATCCATGAATGACTCCTGGGAATGCGAAAAGCGGTGGATCAGGCGATCCCTACACCGAGATACCGGTCCTTGATGGCGTCATCGGCCAGGAAAGCGGCATTGCCTGCCTCGTGCGCAATCGCACCCTGTTCGATGATGTAGTGGCGGTCGGCCAGCTGGGTGCAGACCTCCAGGTTCTGCTCCACCAGCAAGATCGCCACGCCAGCGGCCTTGATGGTCTTGAGCTGGGCCACGATCTCCTCCACGATCACGGGCGCCAGGCCCTCGACGGGCTCGTCCAGCATGAGCAGGCGCGGCGCGTTCATCAGGGCGCGGCCTATGGCCAGCATCTGCTGCTCGCCGCCCGACAGCTGGCCGCCGCCGTTGCCGCGCCGCTCCTTGAGGCGCGGGAAGATGCGGTAGATGTCGGCCAGTTGCCAGGGCGAGCGTTTGCGCTGGCCCAGCAGCAGGTTCTCCTCCACCGTGAGCAGCTTGAAGATGCCGCGGTGCTCTGGCACCAGGCAGATGCCGCGCTGGGCCACCTGGTGTGTGGCCAGCCGGTGCACGGGTTCACCGCCGAAGCGGATCTGCCCCTGCGAGGGCTGCATCACCCCCGCGATGGACTTGAGCGTGGTGGTCTTGCCCGCGCCGTTGCGGCCCAGCAGCGTGACCAGCTCGCCGTCCTGCACCTGCAGCGACACGCCCTGCAGCACATGGCTCTTGCCGTAGTGGGCGTGTATGCCCTCGACCGAAAGCAGGGGACCGCTCATGCCTTTCCTCCCGTGATCATGTTGCCCAGATAGGCGCTGCGCACGCGCTCGTCGGCGCGGATCTCGTGGGGCAGTCCTTCGGCCAGCACGCGGCCTTGCTGCATGACGGTGATGGTGTCGGAGATGTCCATGACGATGTTCATGTTGTGCTCGATGAGGACCACGGTGTGCTCGTCCCTGAGGCCCTGGATCAGGCGCTTCATCTCGTCCAGGTCGTCGATGCCCATGCCCGAGGTCGGCTCGTCCAGGAAGATGGCCTTGGGCCGTGCGGCCAGGGCCATGCCCACCTCCAGCCGCCGCTGCTGGCCGTGCGAGAGGTTGCCGGCCGGCGTGTCCGCGTGGCGCTCCAGGCCCAGGCGCGAGAGCACGCTGGCCACGGTATCGGCCATGGAGCGCGCGCCCACGGGCGCGTTCCAGCAGTCCAGGGCCCTGGCGGGGGCCACGCCCTGCGCGGCCAGGCGCAGGTTCTCGCGCACGGGCAGGGTCAGGAACAGGCTGGTGACCTGAAAGGACCGTGCCATGCCACGGCGCACGCGGCGGTGGTCGGGCTCGCGCGTCACGTCGTGGCCGTCGAAGACGATGCGCCCGCCGCTCACGCTCTTGGTGCCCGTGAGCATGTGGAACAGCGTGGTCTTGCCCGCGCCGTTGGGGCCGATCACCGAATGAACGGTATGGGCGCGCACCTTGAGGTCCACGCCGCCCAGGGCGACGAACTTGTCATAGCGTTTCTCGACGCCCACGGCCTCGAGCAGGATGGGAGATGCTGCGGCGCTCATGCCTGGCCTCCTTTGGTTTCTGCAGCGGCCGCCTCGGCATCCGCCGGCCCTTTGCGGCGCACCAGGGCCCACAGGCTCTCGCCCAGGCCCCACAGGCCGCGCTGCAGGCCCAGGCTCACGATCATCAGCACCACGCCCAGCAGCAGCAGCCAGCGTGGCCACAGGGTGGACAGCCAGTCGCCCAGCAGCACATAGAAGGCCGCGCCCAGCACCGAGGCCAGCAGGTTGCCCGTGCCGCCGATCACGGTCATCACCAGGATCATTTCGCTGGTGTGGTACTCGGCGTTGGACAGCGGGGCGATGCCCGTCATCATGGCGTGCAGCGCGCCGGCCAGGCCCGTGACCGCGCCCGAGATCACGAAGGCCTGCAACTTCAACAGCCTCAGGTCGTAGCCCACGGCGGCGGCGCGCTCCTCGTTGTCGCGCACGGCCAGCAGGGTGCGGCCGAACATGGAGTCGCAGACGCGGCGCAGCAGCCAGAACACCACCAGAAAGAGCACGGCCACAAAGCCGTAGTACTGCCAGGGCGTGGCCAGCGGCCACAGCGTCTGGCCGGCCACCGCGAGGGCGGGGCGGGGCACATCGAGCAGGCCGTTGTCGCCGCCGGTGATGTCCGTGGCCGAGTAGGCCAGAAAATAGAACATCTGCGCAAAGGCCAGGGTCAGCATCACGAAGTAGGTGCCACGCTGGCGTATGGCCACCCAGCCGACGATGGCCGCGCCCACGGCCCCCATGGCCGTGGCGGCCAGCAGGGCCAGCGGCATGGGCAGGGGCCAGCGCGTCAGCAGCAGGGCGATGGTGTAGCTGCCCAGGCCGAAGAAGATGCCCTGCCCGAAGGACAGCAGCCCCGTGTAGCCCAGCAGCAGATTGCAGCCCATGGCCGCGAGGCCGAAGATCAGCACCTCGCTGGCCAGCGAGCCCGACTGCATGCACAGCGGCATGGCGACCACGATGGCCAGCGCGAGAAGGAGATGGGAATGCCTGGTCATGGTCTTCATCCTTTGCGGCCCAGAAGGCCATGGGGTCGCAGCAGCAGCACCGCGGCCATGGCCACGTAGATCATCAGGCGCGCGCCCTCGGGCCACAGCGTGCTCATCACGCTTTGCACGATGCCGATCAGCAGGCCGCCGACCAGGGCGCCGCCGAAGCTGCCCAGCCCGCCCACGACCACGATCACGAAGGCCACGCCCAGCGCCTCCACGCCCATGAAGGGCTCGGCGCCGCGTATGGGCGCAGCCAGCACGCCGGCCAGCGCCGCCGTGGCCGCGCCCAGCGCGAACACCAGGCTGAAGATGCGCAGCACGTTCACGCCCAGCAGGGACACCATCTCGGTCGATTCGCTGCCCGCGCGCACCGCGCTGCCCAGCCGCGTGCCCTCCAGCAGCCACCACAGCAGCACGGCCAGCACGGCGGTGAAGCCGATCACGAACAGCCGGTACTTGGGATAGACGAAGCTGCCCCACATCACCACGCCCTGCAGCAGATCGGGCACGGCCACGCTGTCGCCCAGCGGGCCCCATTGCACGATCACCAGCTCCTGCACCACCAGGGCCAGGCCCACGGTGACGATGATGTGGAACTCATGCGCCTTGGCATACACATGGCGCAGCATGAGCTTTTCCACCAGCCAGCCCAGCGCGCCAACGGCCAGCGGCACCACGACCAGGGACAGCCAGAAGCTCATGCCCCAGCGCGTCATCTGGTAGCAGAAATAGGCGCCCAGCAGGTAGAAGGCACCGTGCGCGAAATTCACGAAACGCAGCAGGCCGAAAACGATGGACAGGCCCACGGCCAACAGGAAATACAGCATGCCTATGCCGATCCCGTTGATGGTCTGAAGCAGATAGATGCTCATACAGGGTCCGAAACGATGGACGAAGGAGGCGCCGTGGCGGCCTTGATGCGCGGTTCGCCATGAAACTGGCGAGGCCCAGGCGAGGGGCACCGAGCAAGGGCCGCCCCGCCGCGAGGGTGCCGTCCCCCCGCGACGCGAGAGGGGGAAGCGGCGTAGCCGCTCAGGGGGCTTTCAAGCCAATTTGCAGCCGGTCTGATCGATGGGCAGGAAGGACTTGCCTGAGCTGACCACATCCACGTAGTCGTCCTTGTTCTTCATCTTGGACTTGGCCTTGCCCTTGAGCAGGTAGTAGCTCTTGAGCACCTGGTGGTCTGCCTTGCGCACCTCTTCCTCGCCCGTCAGGCCCTGGTACTTCATGCCTTCCAGCGCGGCGACCACGGCCTTGGGGTCGGCCGTGCCGGCCTTGATGATGGCGTCGATCATCAGCTTGGTGCAGATGTAGTGGCCGGCCAGGCTGTAGTTGGGATTGGCCTTGAACTTGTCGTTGCAGCGCTGCACCAGGTCGCGGTTGAGCGGCGTGTCCACCGTGTGCCAGTACTGGGCGCCGAAGTACACGCCGTCGCACAGGTCGGCGCCCAGCGATTCGAACTGCTCCAGCCCCGAGGCCCAGGCGATCAGGATGGTCATGTTCTTGTTCATGCCGAAGCTGATGGCCTGGCGCAGCGTGTCCGAGGACTGGGCGCCGAAGTTCAGCAGCAGCAGCACGTCGGGCTTGGCGGCCACGGCGTTGGTCAGGTAGCCGCTGAACTCCTTTTCGGTCAGCGAGTGGTAGCTGTTGCCCACATGCTCGATGCCCTTTTCCTTGAAGATGTTCTTGGCCGCCGTCAGCAGGCCGTCGCCGAACACGTACTGCGGCGTGATGGTGTACCAGCGCTTGGCCTTGGGCAGGGATTCGACCAGGGGGCGCACGGTCTGCTCGATGGCGCCGAAGGTGGGTGCCGACCAGCGGAAGGTGGCGCTGTTGCAGTCCTTGCCCGTGATCTCGTCGGCGCCAGCGGTGGTGATGAAGATGCCGCCGGTCTTCTCGGCCTCCTTGCCCATGGCCAGCGCCTCCGACGACAGGATGCCGCCTGCGAAGAAGCGCGTGCCCTGCTGCTGCGAAGACTCCTGCAGCTTGCGCACGGCCGTGGCGGGCTTGCCCTCGGTGTCCAGCACGGTGTAGGCCAGCGGGCGGCCCAGCGCCTTGCCGTACTGCTCGATGGCCAGCTTCATGCCCAGATCCGCGTACTTGCCGTTGGCCGCGAAGGCGCCCGACATGGGCACGGGGCAGGCGAACTGGATGCTGTCCTTGGACTGCGCCCAGACGCTGCGGCCCAGGCCCAGCGATGCGGGCAATGCGCCCAGTGCCGAGAGTTGCAGGAGGTGACGACGTTGCATGGGATCTCCGTGATGGGGACTGAAGGCGCGGCGGCCCGGGTACGCTTTTCATAGCAAGTTGCATGCCAGTCGAAATGGGTGCGTGCAGGCTCCTTGATTCATATTTATAGTGATAAATAGAAGAAATAGGGCGCGTGCTAACCCTAGGCGGGCACGGCCACGCGCCATGGCGGTGCATACTGCACCAAACCCGCATGCAGACTGGGCGCGGACACGATCCGGTGCCCTTCCGGAGAACACAACAATGGATACACCCAAGTCGCCCTCCCTGGCAATCCGGCAGCTCAAGCGCCCGGATCTCGTGGCCCAGGAGATCAAGCGCCTGATCACCGAAAAGAACCTCAGCCCCGGCGACCGCCTGCCGCGCGAAAGCGAGCTGCAGGCACAGTTCCAGGTCAGCAAGGGCACGATCCGCGAGGCCCTCAAATCGCTGGAAGTGCAGGGGCTGATCACCATCTCCACCGGCCCTTCGGGCGGTGGCACGGTCGTCGAGGTGCCGCTGGACCGCACGCTGCAGTTCATGCAGAACTACCTGTTCTTCCAGGAGGTGACCATCGACGACATCTACACGGTGCGCCAGATGCTGGAGCCCGAGCTGGCGGCAGGCGCCGTACCGCATCTGACCGAGGCGGATTTCGACGCGCTGGAGCACAGCATCGCCTGCTGCGACCCCACGCAAAGCAGCGAGGACCTGGTGAGCCAGCGGCGCGAGGACGTGAACTTCCACGACATTCTTGCAGCGGCCAATCCCAACCCCTTCCTGCGCTTCACCTGCGAGCTCATCAACGAGATGATTCGCCAGCTCATCGTCTTCGCCAACCGCACGCCCCAGTCCGAGCACCGGCGCTTTGGCGAGGCCAATGCCCGGATCCACCGCGACATCGTGCAGGCCGCACGCGAACGCGATGCCGTGAAGGTGCATGCGCTGATGCAGCAGCACATGCGGGACGCGGCCAGCAGCGTCAAGCGCATGAAGGGCCGCATCCAGGGGCGGCTCATCCTGGATGCCGACAGCCTGCGCAGCCCGCGTCCGCAACGCGCGGTGCAGCCGGTGGAAAAGCCTGCGATGGCAGTGCCGAGGACTGCACCAAAAAAGGCACCGAAACCGGCAGCAAAAGCAGCGCCAACAACAACGGCAAGGCCGGCCGCAAAGACCGCCGCAAAAGCCGTCGCGAAGACCACCGCAAAGGCGGCTCCGAAGGCGCCCGCCAAGCCACTGTCGGCGCGTGCCGCCGCCGCACGCAAGCGCGCGGCCTCCTGAACTGTCCCGCGCCGGTCATTGCCGGCCCAGGCCACGCGTTTCGCGCCGCCCGCTGCTGGTATGCTGCCGCGCGCTCGGCCTTCACGCATTCCACCCCCTCACGAGACAACAGCATGAGACAAACCCCTTTCGCATCTTCCCGTACCCCTGCCCTGTGGCGCGCCCTGGCCGGCGGCCTGGCGCTGGCGGCCACGCTGGCGGCGCCCCTCGCCCATGCCCAGGGCGCAGGCAGCTATCCGTCCAAGACCATTCGCCTGGTCGTGCCCTTTGCGCCTGGCGGCTCCACCGACATCCTGGGCCGCCTGCTGGCGCAAAAGATGGGCGAGAGCATGCACACCACGGTGGTGGTGGACAACAAGCCCGGCGCCAACGGCACCATCGGCTGCGACCTGGTGGCCAAGGCGCCGGCCGACGGCTACACCGTGGTGCTGGGCGATGTGGGCTGCATGGCCATGGCCAAGGGCCTGTACACCAAGCTGCCCTATGACCCGCTGCGCGACTTCGCGCCCATCAGCCTGGTGGCACGCAGCCCGCTGGTGCTCACCGTGGGCGCGCAAAGCCCGTTCCACTCGCTCAAGGAGCTGACGGCGGCGGCCCAGGCCCAGCCCGGCAAGCTCAACTACCCCTCGTCGGGCACGGGCGGCCCCAATCACCTGGGCGCCGAGCTGTATGCCATGCAGGCCAAGGTCAAGATCGGCCACGTGCCCTACAAGGGCAGCGCGCCTTCCGTGGTCTCGCTGGCAGCCGGTGAGACCGACTTCGGCTTTCTCACGGCCGTGACGATTGCCGCGCAGCTCAAGGCCGGCAAGGTGCGCGCCCTGGCCGTGGCCCACAACGAACGCCTGCAGTCCATGCCCGACGTGCCCACCATGTCCGAGGCCGGCCTCAAGGACTTCACGGCCGATGCCTGGTTCCTCGCGGCCGTGCCCGCAGGCACGCCCAAGCCCATCGTGGACAGGCTCTACGCCGAGATCGCCAAGGCCCTGCCCGCGCCCGAGGTCAAGGAAAAGCTGGACGCCATGGGCGTGCTGCCCTCGGGCCTCAAGCCCGATGCCTCGGCCCAGTTCCTGCGCGTGGAAGTGGACAAGTGGCGCGATGTGATCAAGAACGCGGGCATCACGCTGGACTGATTCCGCAGCCTTGCCATTGCCATGTAAAAAGCCCCTGCGGCCTCACGGCCCAGGGGCTTTTCTCATGTGCCGGAGATGCTCAGTTCGTTTCCGTCAGGGCATCGCCCAGGGCGCTGACCAGCCGCTCGATCTCGGCCTTCTCGCTGATGAAGGGCGGCGCGATCTGGATGGTGTCGCCGCCGTAGCGCACGTAAAAGCCCTTGTCCCAGCACTTCATGGCGATCTCGTAGGGACGGCGTGCCGGCTCGCCGGGCAGCGACTCGATGGTGAAGCCCGCAGCCAGGCCGAAGTTGCGGATGTCGGCCACATGCTTTGCTCCCTTGAGGCTGTGCACGGCCTGCTCGAAGAACGGGGCCAGTGCGCGCACGCGGCCCGGGCCGTCCTCGCGCTGCAGCAGGTCCAGCGCGGCCACGCCTGCTGCGCAGGCAATGGGGTGGGCCGAGTAGGTGTAGCCGTGCGGGAACTCCAGCATGTACTCGGGGCCGCCGGCCGCCATGAAGGTGTCGTAGATCTCCTTGCTGGCCACCACGGCGCCCAGGGGCTGGGCGCCATTGGTCACCTGCTTGGCGATGTTCATGATGTCGGGCGTGACGCCGAAGGCCTCGGCCCCCGTCATGGCGCCGCAGCGGCCAAAGCCCGTGATGACCTCGTCGAAGATCAGCAGGATGTTGTTCTGCGTGCAGATCTCGCGCAGGCGCTGCAGGTAGCCGGCCGGCGGAATCACCACGCCGGCCGAGCCCGAGAAGGGCTCGACGATGACGGCTGCGATGTTGCTGGCGTCATGCAGGGCGATCAGGTCCAGCAGCCGGTCGGCCAGCGCGCGGCCATCGGTGGTGGGCATGCCTTTGTGGAAGGACCCCAGCGCTGGCTGCGTGTGCGGCAGGTGGTCGGCCTCCACGCCCTGGCCGAAGGTCTTGCGGTTGCCCACCATGCCGCCGACCGAGATGCCGCCGAAGTTCACGCCGTGGTAGCCCTTCTCGCGCCCGATCAGCCGGGTCTTGCCGCCCTGGCCCTTGGCGCGCCAGTAGGCGCGCGCCATCTTCAGCGCCGTGTCGGCCGCCTCCGAGCCCGAGCCCGTGAAGAACACATGGTCCAGGCCTGCAGGCGTCAGCTCCTTGATCTTGTTGGCCAGCGCGAACGAGGCCGGGTGGCCGAACTGGAAGGCCGGCGCATAGTCCAGCTGCTGGGCCGCGCGGCCGATGGCTTCGGCGATCTCGCGGCGGCCATGGCCCAGGCCCGAGCACCACAGGCCCGACAGGCCGTCGAAGATCTTGCGGCCGTCGGCATCGGTGTAGTAGGCGCCCTGGGCGCTGGTGATCATGCGCGGGCGCGCCTTGAACTCGCGGTTGCCGGTGAAGGGCATCCAGTGGGCGTCAAGCCAGGCGGCATCGGTGCGCGTGGCGGCTGCAGCGCCTTGTTCGGTGGGAACCAGGGTCATGGTGATCTCCTCGGGCCGGGAAAGAAATAAAGGAACCGGCCCATTGTGATCGTGCCTTTTGATTTCTCGAAGTGCGTGATATCGAGGTTCACTTGCGGATTCCTGCAAGTGAGCAGGGGCTTGCCGGTCCGGGCCCGGAGAGCGCGCATTGTGGGAATCCATGGCCGATGCCGCCCTGGTGCTCGCCTATAGTGGCTCCCCTGTAGTGGTGGCCGGTTCAGGCGGGCACCGGGAGGCGAAGGGCGATGGCGGATTTTTCGATGGACAGCACCCCAGGCCGCCCGGCGCGGGACGGGCGCGCGCGGGCCGCGCTGGGCCAGCTGGGCGACATGGACCTGCGCCTGCTGCGCGTGTTCAAGGCCGTGGTCGAGTGCGGCGGCATGTCGGCTGCCGAGCTGGAGCTGAACATCGGCAGCTCCACGCTGAGCCGCCATATGAAGGACCTGGAGGAGCGCCTGGGCCTGACGCTGTGCCGGCGCGGGCGCGCGGGCTTCGCACTCACGCCCGAAGGCCACCGCATCTATGAGGCCACCTTGCAACTGCTCGGTGGCGTGGAAGGCTTCCTGGGCCAGGTGGACGACATCCATGGCCGGCTGGCCGGCACGCTGGACGTGGCGCTGTTCGACAAGACCGTGGGCAATCCGCAGTCGCGCATTCCCGAGGCGATCGGCGTTTTGCACGACCAGGCGCCGCAGCTGCATCTGCGCCTGCATGTGGCCTCCATCCAGGCCATCGAGCGCGGGCTGATGGAGGGGCGCTGGCAGGTGGGCGTGCTGCCATCGGCACCCAGTTCGGGCGCGCTGGACAGCGCCCGGCTGTTTGGCGAGCGCATGCAGCTGTACTGCGCTCCCGGCCATCCGCTGCATGGCGCCGACCATGGCACGCTGGACTGGGACAGCCTGGGTGCGCATGCCTTCGCAGGCCTGGGCTACCAGTCGCCCAACATGGCGCTCAGCCACCAGGCCGGCCTGCAGCGCCAAGCCACGGGTTTTGACCAGGAGGCCATTGCCATGCTGGTGCGATCGGGCCGCTACCTGGGCTTTCTGCCCGATCACTATGCACAGGCCATGCAGGACCAGGGCCTGCTGCAGGCCGTGGCACCGCACCGCTTTTTCTATCTGTGCGATTTCTTCGCCGTCTGGCGCAATGCCGTGGCCCCTGGGCGTGCGGCCCGGGTGTTCATTGACGCGCTGCTGGCCGTGCACCATGGATGAACGGGTTCATCACAGCCTTGAAAAGAGGAAATTCACAGGTTTGATATCAGGATGTGCACAGGTTTTTGCACAGCTTGTGCTCAGGTTTTTGCAGCGTATGCGCTTGACAATGTTTGGCATTGTGGCCGGGGCCAGGGCTTCAGTCCGCCCCGATTGCGCCGACATGCATGCATGGATTCCGTGTCGGCCCTGGGCCGTACGAGCAGCGCCTTGATACCAACGATTTCGCATTTCCCGGGTTCTTGCCACCATGCGCCGCCATGTCCACCTCTCTTGCCGCCACGGCAGGGCCGGGTTTCAGCCCGTGCCGCCATCGACCATCCTGGCCAGGGTCTCGGCCAGCCATTTCCCGAATGAATCTGCGCCAAGGGGCTGCATGGGTGTCGGCATGGGCATGGGCATGTTCATCTCCGTGCTCCCGGCAGGCTCAGGCTGCAGCCGTGGGCGGCGCCATCGCGGCGGCGGCATCGGCACGGCGGCGCAGGCCCCGTTCCCAGAGCTTTTCATGGAAGAAGAAGGCCACGGCCTGGACGGTGGGCTCCAGCAGGCTGAGCGTCAGCGCGGCCCAGAGGTTGCGGGTCACGGCATAGGCCACGGCCGCCGCCACCGTGACGTGGATGACGTAGTAGCTGGCGGTTTTCATCAGCGTGTGGCGGTGGTGGTGCAGGGTCTGGCGGATGCGGGTCATGGGGCTTTCCTCGGGGCTTTTCTCGTGATGAGACTCCATGCTAGGTGTGATCAATAGCTGCGGCCAATCGAAAATGATTATCAAAGAAATGAAGACTATCGATGGCGGGCAGGCAGGTGCCGTGGCCCTGTGCCATTCAGGGGGGGCGCCATGAATTGGGACGAGATCTTCGTGCTCGGATGGGCACCCCATCCGCAGTGGTTCCAGTGGCTGCATCCGGGCCTGGTGGCGCTGTCGGTGGGGGTGGCCGTGGCCACGTCGATGATGGCCATGCAGATCGCGGGGCTGGCGCGCAATGCCGCCTCGCCCCGGATACGCCGCACCGGCGTGCTGACCGGCGCCTTCTGCCTGGGCGCCGGCATCTGGGCCATGCACTTCATCGGCATGCTCGCCTTTGTGCCCTGCACCTTCGGCGACTACGACCCCTGGATCACCGCGCTGTCCATGCTGCCCAGCATGCTGGCGTCCTGGCTGGCGCTGACGCTGATGGTGCGGCCCCGGCTGTCCGCCCAGGCGCTGGTCGGCGGCGGCGTGCTCATGGGGCTGGGCATTGGCTCCATGCACTACATCGGCATGGCGGCGGCCCAGACCTGGAGCCTGATGCTCTACGACCCCTGGGGCGTGCTGCTGTCGGTGATCGTGGCCGCCACCATGGCCATGCTGTCGCTGTGGGTGCGCTTTCGGCTGGGCAACACGGGCCGCCTGTGGCCCACCCTGGTCGCCGGCATAGTCATGGGCCTGGCCATTTCCTGCATGCACTATGCGGGCCTGTACGCACTGCGCCTCAAGCCCGGTATCGATGCGCTGGCGCAGCAGGAGGCGCCCACGCATGCGCTGCTGGTGTTCTCCATCGTGGGCGTGGTGGTGCTGATCTTCGGCCTGGTGCTCGCGGTCAACATGACGCTGCGCTACCGCCAGATCTACCGGCAGGTCCAGCGCAGCGAGTCGCGCCTGCGCGCCGTGGTGGATACGGCGGTGGACGGCATCGTGATGATCGACGGGCGCGGCAGCATCGTCTCGTTCAACGGCGCGGCCGAGCGGCTGCTGGGTTGGACGGCGCAGGAGGTGCTGGGCCGCAGCGCCAGCCTGCTCATGCCTGCGTCGGGCTGCGATGGTGAGGGCGGCTCGCTGGAAAAGCAGCTGGCCGCGGGCTTTGCAGGCCTGCTCGGCTCCAGCCGCGATGTCCATGCCCTGCACAAGGACGGCACGCAGATCGCCGTGCGCCTGGCCGTGGGCCGGGTGGCGATTGCGGGTGATCCGCTGTTCGTGGGCTTTGTGACCGACATCCGCGAGCGCCGCCAGATGCTGCAGTCGCTGCGCCGCAGCGAGGAGCAGTACCGCACCCTGATCAACAACGTGCCCGGCACCACCTTCCGCTGCCTGTACGACGGCAAGTGGACGCCGCTGCTGCTCAGCCGCTCCATCAAGGAGCTGACCGGCTGGACGGAGCAGGACTTCACGGACGGACTCACGGGCTGGGACCGGCTCATCCATGCCGAGGACCGCGACCGGCTGGAGGCTGCGGTCTCGCATTCGCTGTCACGGCGCCAGACCTACAACGCCGACTACCGCCTGCTGCACCGCGACGGCAGCACCCGCTGGGTGTCCGAGACCGGGCGCGGCGTCTTCAACGAGCACGACGAGCTGACCTGGATCGACGGCGTGATCATGGACCAGACGGCGGCGCGCGTGCGCAATGCCGAGTTCGAGGGCACGGTGCGCGCCATCGACCTGTCGCTGGCCACCATCGAGTACGACCTGCTGGGCCAAGTGCTGCGCGCCAACCGCAATTTCCTGGACCTGTTCGGCTACCGGCTCGACGAGGTCGCGGGCCGCCACCACGGCATGTTCTGCGAGCCCGGCTATGCCCACACGCCCGAGCATGTGCAGTTCTGGCGCCGCCTGGCCGAGGGCGAGTTCCAGGCCGGCGAATTCCTGCGCTGCGGGCGCGAGGGGCGGCGCATCTGGGTGCAGGCCACCTACAACCCCATACGCGACGCCGACGGCCGGCCCTACAAGATCGTCAAGCTGCTCACCGACATCAGTGCCCAGCGCAAGCTGGCCCAGGAGCTGGTGCTGGCCAAGGAGCATGCCGAGGCGGCCGCCGCCGCGCGCAGCACCTTCCTGGCCAACATGAGCCACGAAATCCGCACGCCCATGAACGCCATCATCGGCTTCACCGAGGCGCTGCGCGAAACCGCCCTGCAGCCCACGCAGGCGCGCTATCTGGACACGGTGCACTACGCGGCGCGCTCCATGCTGCGCCTGCTCAATGACATCCTGGACACGGCCAAGCTCGACAAGGGCGCGGTGGAGCTGGAGATCGAGGATTTCTCGGTGCGCGAGCTGTGCCAGCAGATCCTGGCGTCGCTGCGCATCACGGCCGACCGCAAGGGCCTGGACCTGCGCCTGGACTACGACCCGCACACGCCGGCGGCCCTGCGTGGCGACGGCATGCGCGTGCAGCAGATCCTGGTGAACCTGCTGGGCAATGCCGTGAAGTTCACCGAGCGTGGCCATGTGCTGCTGCGCGTGCGCTACGAGCAGGGCGTGCTGCAGCTCGATGTGCATGACACGGGCATCGGCATCGCGCCCGAGAAGATCCACCGCATCTTCGACCCCTTCGCCCAGGCCGATGCCTCGACCACGCGGCGCTTTGGCGGCACGGGCCTGGGCACGACCATCTCGCGCCAGCTGGCCGAGCTCATGGGCGGCAGCATCCAGCTGCACAGCACCGTGGGCGTGGGCACGGTGTTCGAGGTGCGCCTGCCCCTGCCGGTCGGCGAGAGCCCGCTGTCCGAGCGCGGCGCGGCCAGCCGCGGCCTGCCGCCGCTGCACATCCTGGCCGTGGACGATGTGCCCGAGAACCTGGAGCTGCTGCAGATCAACTTCTCCAGCCAGAACCACCAGATGGCGCTGGCGCATGACGGCGCCGAGGCGCTGCGCTGCGTGCAGGCGCAGGAGCCGCCCTTCGACGTGGTGCTGATGGACCTGCAGATGCCGGGCATGGATGGCCTGGCGGCGGCGCGCGCCATCCGCGTCTGGGAGCGGCAGCTGCAGCGCCGGCCCGTGCCCATCGTCGCGCTGTCGGCCAGCGTGCTGGAGAAGGACCGCAGCGACGCCAGCGCCGCCGGCATGGACGGCTTTGCCTCCAAACCGCTGGACATGGCGCGGCTGCAGGCCGAGATCGCGCGGCTGCTGTCGCTGCAGGTGGCGCTCAAGGAGGCCAGGCCGCCCGCACCCGCCAGCGCCCAGGCGGGGCTGCCCGATGTCACGGTGGACTGGGCCTCGGGCATTGCGCTGTGGGGCCGGGTCGATCCGCTGGTGGCCGCCATTCGGCGCTTTCTGAACGAGCAGCTTGATCTGGCCGATCGCCTGCGCCGCGCCCTGCAGCGCCCGGGGACCGAAGCCCTGGTGGGCTTGGCGCACCGCGTGCGCGGCGCGGCAGGCAACCTGGGGCTGCAGGCCGTATACCGCTTGGCATCGCGCCTGGAAGGCCATGCGCAGGATGGCGCCCCGCAGCCCCAGCTGCTTGCCCTCATCGACCAGTTGCAGCAGGCGCTGGATGCGGTGACGCAGGAGCTGCGCCAGCGCCATCCGGCTGCCATGCCGGTGGCCGAGGTCGCGGGCCAGGCGCTGCCCGGCGGCACGGCACCGGCGCCGCCCGTGGCCGATGCCGGGCCGCAGGGCGGCGCGTCCTGCCTGCCGGCCGATGCCCGGCCCTGGCTGGAGCGCATCGTTGCCGCATTGCAAAGCGGGGAGCTGGACGGGCAGGCCATGCAGGCCCTGGTGCGCATACTGACGGCCGAACAGCTGCAACCACTGCAGCAGGCACTGGATAATTTCGACTTCGAGCGTGCGCAGGAATGCGCCCAGCAGCTGCAGCAGCAACTGCCCTCGATCGATGGAGACAGAGCATGAATGCGCCCAATCTACTGGCAACGGACAAGCGCCCGCGCCTGCTGCTGGTCGATGACGACCCGACCAACCTGCATGTGCTGCGCCAGATCCTGGGCGAGGACTACCGGCTCTCGTTCGCCACGGACGGGCGCAAGGCACTGCAGCTGGCACAGCACCAGCCGGACCTGATCCTGCTGGACATCATGATGCCCGAGCTCGATGGCTACGCCGTGTGCCGCCAGCTCAAGGCACAGGCCGACACCGCCCGCATCCCGGTGATCTTCATCACGGCCCTGTCGGACGGGCAGGACGAGGCGCTGGGCTTTGCCTCCGGCGCGGTGGACTACATCGTCAAGCCCGTGCGTGCGCCCGTGGTGCGCGCGCGGGTGCGCAACCACCTGTCGCTGGTCAAGCTCGACGAGTTGCGCAGCACCCGCCTGCAGATCGTGCAGCGCCTGGGCCGCGCGGCCGAGTACCGCGACAACGAAACCGGCATGCACGTGATCCGCATGAGCCACTACGCAAAGACGTTGGCGCTGGCAGCCGGCTGCACCGACGAGTGGGCCGACGACCTGCTCAACGCCGCGCCCATGCACGACGTGGGCAAGATCGGCATCCCCGACGCCATCCTGCTCAAGAACGGCCCGCTGACGGCCGAGGAATGGACCGTCATGCGCCGCCATCCGCAGATCGGCGCCGAGATCATCGGCGAGCACGACTCCCAGGTGCTGCAGATGGCCTACAGCATTGCGCTGACCCATCACGAGAAATGGGACGGCACGGGCTACCCGCAGGGTCTGGCGGGCGAGGACATTCCGCTGGCCTCGCGCATCGTGGCCGTGGCCGACGTGTTCGATGCCCTCACCACGGAGCGCCCCTACAAGCACGCCTGGACCGTGGACGACGCCATGGAGCACATAGAGCAGCAGGCCGGCGCCCATTTCGACCCGCGCCTGGTGCCGCTGTTCATCGGCCTGCGCCCGCAGCTCGAAGACATACGCGAGCGCTGGAAGGATTGACCGCACCGGCAGCACCGATTCCGGCAGGGCATGCTGGGGCATGGGCCATCGCTTACCCTGGCGGGCCTGCCATCGGCGCTCAAATGACCTGTCCATGTCTTCTCCCCCGCCCCTCGCTGGCCGCTTCCATGTCCGCGCACTGACCGCTGCCGACCTGTCCGATCTGCTGCACATCCAGCTGGCCTGCTATGGCGCGGACTATGCCGAGAGCGGCGAGGTCTTTGCGCGGCGCCTGGCCAGCGCGGCGAACTGCTCGCTGGCGCTGGAGCAGGGCGGCCGGGTGCGCGCCTACCTCGCGGCCTACCGCAGCCGGATGGCCAAGATCACCCCGCTGCACGGTGACTTCGAAGCCGTGGAGCAGGCCGACACCCTCTACCTGCACGACATGGCCGTGCACCCCGACGCTGCAGGCCAGGGCCTGGCGCGCGCGCTGCTGGCGCCGCTGTGGGACAGGGCGCGTGCCGAGGGCCTGCGCCACACGGCCCTGGTCTCGGTGCAGGGCTCGCGCGGCTACTGGGAGCGCCATGGCTATGCCGTGCAGGCGCTGGTGAACCCGCTGCAGCAGCAGCGCCTGGACAGCTATGGCGACGGTGCGCTGTACATGGTCCGGCCGCTATAGGCGCGGTGTCGCGTGGGTGGCCGGCAGGGCGTGTTGAGGGCGTGTTGATGGGGTTTTGGCCGGGGACGTGGTGGCCGCCTCTGGTCATAATGCGCGCCATGCCCGATCGCTGGAAACCCAATGTCACTGTGGCGGCCATCATTGAGCGCGATGGCCGTTTTCTGCTGGTGGAAGAAGACACGGCCGATGGCGTGCGCTACAACACGCCCGCCGGCCATCTCGACCCGGCCGAGTCGCCCATCGCCGCCTGCGTGCGCGAGGTCGATGAGGAAACCGCGCACGACTTCGTGCCCACGGCCCTGGTCGGCATTTACCTGAACCGCTTCGTGCGCACGCGCACGGGTTCGGACATCACCTATCTGCGCTTTGCATTCACGGGCGAGCTGGGCGACTTCCGGCCCGGCCAGCCGCTGGACGACGGCATCCTGCGCACGGTCTGGATGACGCTGGACGAACTGAAGGCCTGCGCAGCCCAGCACCGCAGCCCGCTGGTGATGCAAAGCATCGAGGACTACCTGGCCGGCCGCCGCTATCCGCTGGAGCTGATCCATACCGATCCCAGCGTGATGCAGGCTCCGCAGCCCCACTGAGTCACCAAGGCACCGAGCACCATGCCGGCCCTGTCTGTCACAAAACGCCACGCTCCCGCGTCTTGATGGCATGCAGACCTCCTCCGTCACCGACGATCCCCTGGCGCTGTTTGAGCGCCACCGCCCGCGCCTGTTCGGCCTGGCCTACCGCATGCTGGGCCAGCGCGCCGATGCCGAAGACCTGGTCCAGGAAGCCTGGCTGCGCTGGCATGGCGCCGAGCGCGCCGGCATAGAGCAGCCCGAGGCCTGGCTGGTCTCCGTGACCACGCGCCTGGCCATAGACCGGCTGCGCCGCCTGCGTGCCGAGCGCGAGCACTACCAGGGCTTCTGGCTGCCCGAGCCCCTGGTTCAGCCCTGGGCCGAGGAGGCCGCGCCCTCGGCCGAAGACCTGCTGGAGCGTGCCCACGACGTGTCCACGGCCCTGATGTTCGTGCTGGAGCAGCTCACCCCCGACGAACGTGCGGCCTTCCTGCTGCGCGAGATCTTCGATGCCGACTATGCCGAGGTGGCCCAGGCCCTGGGCCGCAGCGAGGCCGCCTGCCGCCAGCTCGTGCACCGCGCCCGCAGCCATGTGCAGGCCGGCCGCCCGCGCTTTGCCGCACCGCCCGAGGCCCATGCCGCGCTGCTGCAGCGCTTTGCGCAGGCCGTGCAGGGGGGAAACTTCGCGCAGATCCAGGCGCTGTTCGCGCCCGATGCCGAGCTCATCAGCGACGGCGGCGGCAAGGTGCCCTCGTTCGGCCGCGTGCTGGAGACGGGCCGGCGCCTGGCCCTGCTGTACTTCGCCACCACGCGCCGCATGCGGCGCAACGGCCAGCGCCAGACCCTGCACCTGGCGCGCGTCAACGGCCTGCCGGGCCTGCTGCGCTGCATCGACGGCGAACTGGAGTCCGTGCAGACGCTGCTGGTCGAGGACGGCCTGATCCGCTGCATCTACACGCTGCGCAACCCCGACAAGCTGGCCGGCGTGGCCGTGCCGGCGCCACTGCCGTTCCCTGCAGGCCCGGCAGGCCCGGCAGGCCCGGCAGCGTAGCCAGAGGGTCAGATGAACTGAAGATCGCGGGGCGTGACGCCCTCGAACACGCGCTGCAGCTGGGCCGGGCTCAATCCATACATGCGCTGGAACAGGCCGCCCAGCACGGCGCGGTACTCGTTGAGCACGGGATGGTCGCGGTTCTGGAACAGGTTTTTCTGGTTGACCTCGACCTGCTCGCCCACGATGCGCCCGCCCGCGCGCGAGGACAGCCCGCCGCCCAGCAGCCAGTAGGTCGTGCCGTGGCCGTGGTCCGTGCCCTTGTTGCCGTTCTCGCGGAAGGTGCGGCCGAACTCGCTGATCACCACCACCACCGTATGCCGCCAGGCCTCGGGGCCGATCTCCTGGGCAAAGCCGGCCAGGCCCCGGCCCAGCTCGTCCAGCCGCCCGGCCAGCGCACCCGTGGCGCCGCCCTGGGCCACGTGCGTGTCCCAGCCGCCCACATCGACGAAGCCCAGGTCGAAGCGCTCGCGCATCAGGGCCGCCATGCGCTGCGCCACCAGGGCAAAGCCGCGTGCGCTGATGGCATTGCGCCCGGCCTGGTCCATTTCCTCCTGCACGCTGCGCTGCACGGCATCACGCACCGCAAAGCCCTCCTGCACGGCCGGGCCCAGGGCCGTGCCCGCGTACATGGCGGCAATGGCCTGGCTGCGGCGATCGTCCAGGCCGCCCTTGCCCACGGATGCCAGCGCCATGTTGGCGGCCGGCAGGCTGCCGCGCAGCAGCAGCGGAAGCTGGGGCGTGAAGGCCATGGGCGATACCGCCGTGCGGCCATCCTGTCCCAGCACCTGGGCCAGCCGGTTCAGAAAGCCCGACTGGTAGCTGCGGCGCCCGTCCAGGCCCTGGCCCAGCTCGATGGAGTCCTGCGTCTCGAAATGGCTGCGCGACAGGTCGTGCGTGCCCGCAAAGGGCACAAAGCAGGCCTGGCCTGCCTGGAACAGCGGGTGGATGCTGTCCTGCAGCACCGGGTGCAGGCCCCAGCGGTCGTCCAGCGCCAGGGCGCCCCGGGCCTCGCCGGGCCGGGCAATGGCGATGCTGGGGCGGGCCTCGTAGTAGAAGTCGCTGTGCGTGGGCACGAGCAGATTGCTGCTGTCATAGGCGCCGCGCAGGAACACCAGCAGCAGGCGCGGCGTGGCTGGCCGGGGCGTGGCGGCCTGCAGCCGGCCCAGGTGGGCGGCAAAGGGCAGGGTGGAGGCCAGGGACAGAAAGTGGCGTCGCTGCATGGACAGACTCCCGGGGGTCAGCGGAACATCATTTCGGGGGCGGACAGGAAGTAGGTATTCCAGTCCGCCGGATTGCGGGCCTGGGCCAGTGCCGCCTGCGTGGCCTGGCTCCACTGCGGCAGGCGCTGGCGCACGCTGGCCAATTCCGACAGCGTGGGGTAGGGCGGCTTCTCCAGCGCGTCTGCGGGGTCGGCGCGGAACAGCACGGCGCTGCGCGTGGCGATCTGGCGCGCCACCTCGAAGCGCGCCGCCATCTGGCCCGAGCTGGCCCAGTCGGACTGCATCTGCGGATAGCCGTCCGGCGTCTCATGCGCATAGAGGTTCTGCCCCAGCCGGTTGACCCAGCCCAGCACCGGCGCCACGTCGGCCGCCACGCGCTGGTCCACCGACAGCCGCGTGGCGGCCAGCACGTAGTGCAGCGGATCGCGGAACTTGCGGCCGAAGCGGGCGGCCTCGGGATCGGCCAGCAGCGTGGCCACGGTGGCCGCGATATCGCCCCGGCTGCGCGTGAAGGCCTGGGCCGTGCGCTGCACCAGGGCGGGCGGCGGATCGTCGGCAATGAAGAACACCGCCAGCTTGCGCGCGATGAACTGCGCCGTGGCCGGCGAGGCGACGATGCGGTCCAGCGCCTCCTGGACCTCGGCCATGCCGCGTGCGTGCAGGGGCTGGCCCAGGAAGGTCTTGGGGCCGTAGTCGTGCCGGTTGGGGTTGAACTCGAAAAAGCCCGAGCGCAGGTAGTCGCCCTGGCGCTCGGGGCGCATGCGCGGCGGCGGCGTGCCGGCCGGCTGCAGGCTGATGCCCACGCCGGTCAGGATGCGCGCCATCTCCTGCACATCGGCCTGGGTGTAGCCGCTGCCCACGCCCATGGTGTGCAGCTCCAGCAGTTCGCGCGCGTAGTTCTCGTTGATGCGGCCTGCCGCATTGCTGGCGTTGTCCAGGTAGCGCAGCATGGCCGGGTGGCGCAGCGAGGCCTCCAGCAGGCTGCGGAAGCTGCCCAGCGCATGCGGGCGTATGGCCTGCTCCTCGTAGTCGCCCACCCAGGCGCGGATATCGGCCTTGCGCAGGCTGACGCTGAAATGGTTCATCCAGAACCAGGTCATCTGCTCCTGCAGCTGTGCCGGCGAGTACAGCGCGCGGATCACGAAGCGCTTCTGGGCATCGTTGCCCAACTGGTTCAGCGTGCGCTGGTAGGTCTGCTGCAGCGTGGCCTTTTCATCGGCCGATGCCGCCTCCTGCACGGCCTTGCGCTGGGTCTCCAGTTCCAGCAAGACCTCGTTCATGGGGCGCTGGCTGATGGCCAGCTGGTCAATCCGCTGCTGTGCCTGCGGCGGCAGCGGCCGGGGGCCGGGCTGCAACTGCCGGGTCAGCCAGGCCTTGAGGCCCAGGCGCTGCAGCTGTGCATCCTCGCTGTCGGTGGCGCCCCAGGTCACGCGGTCCAGCCATTGCTGGCGCTGCGCGGCGGTGAGGGGCGCATCGGGCAGGGCATGGAGTGCAGGCGTTGCGGAGGAGGGCGGCGCCTGCAGGGGCGCGCAGCCCGTGGCCAGGGTGATGGCGCAGAACGTGAGAGCGATGGCGAACGGCGATGTGCGGCGCATGGTGTCTCGGTGGGTAGGGGGCATCCATTGGATGCCAGCATCCTCCGCCCATGTGCTTCGCCCTGTAACGCGCCGGTAGCAAAAAGTAAAAGGCAAAAAAAAGCGGAGTGCTTCACACTCCGCTTTTTCTGAGGGATCCGGCCTTATTTGCTGGGCCGGCTCGCGCATTCCGCGCACTGTCCGTACAGGGCCATCGAATGGTCCTGGATCACCCAGCCCTTGGCCTTGGCGATCAGGTTCTGGCGCTTTTCGATATCGGGATCGTAGAACTCCTCGACCTTGCCGCAGCTGGTGCACACGAAGTGGTCGTGGTGCTGGCCTTCATTGAGTTCGTAGACGGCCTTGCCGCTCTCGAAATTGCTGCGGATGAGGATGCCGGCCTGCTCGAACTGCGTGAGCACGCGGTAGACCGTGGCCAGGCCGATGTCCGAGCGTTCGTCCAGCAGCACGCGGAACACGTCTTCGGCCGTCATGTGGCGTTGCGCACCCGTCTGGAAGATCTCCAGGATCTTCAGTCGGGGAAGCGTGGCCTTCAGGCCGGTACTCTTGAGTTCGTCGATGTTCTTCATGTCTGGGTCTTTGGCAGAGACTGCCCGCTGGACTGCCACCATGGCAGGCGCGGGGCGGCGAACAAAATGGCCCTGGTGCCAGGGGCGTCGCATGATCGCAAGCCCTAGGGACCAGCCGCTACAATGATCCACGATCATATCCCTATGCTGATACCAATGCATGTTCAAGCCCGTTGCCGCACGAGTGCGGCCCTGATGCTGTCGATCGGGGTGGCGCTGGCAGGCTGCAGCAGCCTCGATGGCGCCGCGCACCGAGTCGCCAATGTCGTCACTCCCTACAAGGTCGAGGTCGTCCAAGGCAACTTCGTCTCCCGTGAACAGGTCGAGGCCCTGCAGCCCGGCATGAGCCGCCAGCAGGTGCGCGACATTCTCGGCACGCCGCTGGTCACCAGCGTATTCCACGCCGACCGCTGGGAATATGTGTTCACCATCAAGCGCCCCGGCGTCGATTCGCAGGTGCGCAAGCTGACCGTCTTCTTCAACGGCGACCTGTTTGCCCGCTCCGAAGGCGACGAGATGCCCACCGAGGCCGAATTCGTCGCCAGCCTGGGCTCCAAGAAGAAGCTGGGCAAGATTCCGCAGCTGGAAGCCAGCGAGGAGCAGCTGTCCAAGTTCCCGGCCGCCAAGCCTGTGGAAGAGCCCGTGGCCGCCGAGCCGCCGGCCGCAGCGGCCAGCTACCCGCCACTGGAATCCGGCGCCCGTTGATATCGCCGCCCGCGCGCCGCAAGGCATGCGGGCGTTTTTCCGTGGATGGCGGCCGCCGCGGCGCCTGCCTGGCGCCGCTTTTGCCTGCTGTCCATGCATTGAGCTTGTGCATCCCTTTCCCGACATGAACGCCACGACCGCCACTTCCTCCAGCAACAACCAGCGCCTGCGTGTGGCCGTGGCCGGCGCCTCCGGCCGCATGGGCCGCATGCTGATCGAGGCCATCGCGCAAAGCGATGACCTTGCGCTGGCCGCCGCGCTGGACCGCGCCGACAGCCCTTCGCTGGGCACCGACCCCTCGGCCTTCCTGGGCCAGCCCAGCGGCATCGCCATCGAAAGCGATGTGCGTGCCGCGCTGTCCAAGGCCGATTGCCTGATCGACTTCACGCGCCCCGAAGGCACGATGGACCACCTGGCCATCTGCGCCGAGCTGGGCGTCAAGCTGGTCATCGGCACCACGGGCTTCAGCGACGAGCAAAAGGCCCGCATCGCCGAGTACGCCCAGCGCACGGCCGTGGTGCTGTCGCCCAACATGAGCGTGGGCGTGAACGTCACCTTCAAGCTGCTGGAGATGGCGGCCGAGGCGCTGTCCAGCGGCTATGACATCGAAATCGTCGAGGCCCACCACCGCCACAAGGTCGATGCCCCCTCGGGCACGGCCCTCAAGATGGGCGAGGTCATCGCCGAAGCCCAGGGCACGAAGCTGGCTGACCGCGCCGTCTACGAGCGCTTCGGCCACACCGGCGCGCGCGAGGACAACACCATCGGCTTTGCCACCGTGCGCGGCGGCGACATCATCGGCGACCACACGGTGCTGTTCGCGGGAACGGGCGAGCGCATCGAGATCTCGCACAAGTCCAGCAGCCGTGCCGGCTATGCCCAGGGCAGCCTGCGGGCGGCGCGCTTCCTGGCAGGCAAGGCAACGGGCCAGTACGACATGAACGATGTCCTGGGTCTGTGATGGCACAGACCCAGGGCCGTAGCGCCGCGTACCTCTCTTTGGCCATACCGGCGAGATAAAGACCATGACCGGCCCACTCTGGCTCTGGTGGCAGCAAGGCGACGCCGTGGCGCGCGGCACGGCGCTGCTGCTGCTGGCGCTGTCGGTGGCCAGCTGGGTGGTCATCGTCTGGAAGATCTGGTTCATGGCCGCCAGCCGCCGCCGCGTTCCACAGGCCATTGCGGCCTTCTGGAGTGCGCCGGACCTGGCCACGGGCCAGACCCGCATGGCCGAGGGCGATCGCCAGCAACTGGTGGCGCCCATGGCCGGGGCCGTGTCCCAGGCCCTCGCGCCCACGGGCAGCAGCGGCATGGCGCTCTCGGGGCGCGCAGCGCGCTCCGTGCGCCTCACGCGCGGCCTGCGCCAGGCGCTGCAGTCGGCCAGCCACCAGCTTCAATGGGGCCAGACCCTGCTGGCCACCGTGGGCGCCACGGCGCCCTTCGTCGGCCTGCTGGGCACCGTCTGGGGCATTCACCACGCGCTGGCCACATTGGCCGGCAGCGGACAGATCGGCATCGAGCAACTGGCCGGCCCTGTGGGCGAGGCCCTGGTGATGACGGCAGCCGGCCTGGCCGTGGCCCTGCCAGCCGTGCTGGCCTATAACCTGCTGGGCCGCGCCGCCGCCCAGATGGAAGCCCTGCTCGAAGGCTTTGCCCATGACCTGCAGGCCATGTTCGGCCTGGAGCAGCCCGGGCAGGCGCAGCAGGATGACGGCATGCCCGTCGCCGGCCTGCCGGCCGGCCCCATGGACGCACCCTGACCGGGCGGCCAGGCAGGAGCGCACATGGCCTTCGGACGACTGAGCGGCAAGGAGAGCGCCCCCCAGCCCATGCACGCCATCAATGTCACCCCGCTGGTGGACGTGATGCTGGTGCTGGTGGTCATCTTCATTCTTGCGGCACCCATGCTGGCCGCCTCCCTGCGCGTGCAATTGCCCCAGGCCCAGGGCACCCAGCCCATGGCGGCTGCGGGCGAGGACGATGCGCTGCTGCTGGAGGTCGATGCGCAGGGCGCGCTCTGGGTGCAGGGCCAGCCCACCACGCCCGAGGCACTGCGCGAGCGCCTGGCCCGGCTTGGCGCCCGCAATCCCCAGGCCGAGTTGCAATTGCGTGCCGACCAGGCCGTGCCCTATGGCCGCGTGGCCGAGCTCATGGGCTGGGCACACGCGGCGGGCCTGACGCGCATGGGCTTCGTGGCGGAGCCTGCGCGAAGCCAGGAGGGCCGGTCCGCCGCCGTCCTGGGCCCCTCCGGCGCCGGGCGCTGAAACGCCTCCGGGCCTGCGCCTGCGAACCTATTGCTGTCCTTCGGGCCAGCGCTCGCTGCCCGCCAGCCGCAGATGCTGGCCATGGTCCGAGGAACGCTGGTACAGGCTGAGCCCGAACAGCGGCAGCATTCCGATCAGGTGGTCGAAGATCGCACCCTGTATGGCCTCGTACTCCACCCAGACCGTGGTGCTGGTGTAGCAAAACAGCTCCAGCGGCACGCCCATGGGCGAAGGCTCCATGGTGCGCACCAGCAAAAACATGTTCGGCGTCTTGTGGATGTGCGGATGGCGCAGCAGGTAGGCGTATGCATAGGCCTTGAAAACGGCCAGATTGCTGAGTTGCTGCGCGGCCATCTCGCTGCCTGCAGGCGCGTCGGCCATGCGCAGGTCGCCGCTGCGGGTCCAATGGTCCTTCAGGGGCTCCAGCAGCGCCAGTTTCTGCCGCTGCTCGGGCGTCAGCAGGCGGATGGTGTGGGCGTCTATGTGCAGCGAGCGGCGGATGCGGCGCCCGCCCGACTCGAACATGCCGCGCCAGTTCTTGTAGCTGTCGCTCATCAGCCGCCAGGTGGGAATGGTGGTGATGGTCTTGTCCCAGTTCTGCACCTTCACCGTGTGCAGCGCGATGTCGATCACGAAGCCATCGGCGCCGACCTGTGGCATCTCTATCCAGTCGCCCACGCGCAGCATGTCGTTGGAGCCCAGCTGCACGCCGGCCACGAAGGACATGATGGTGTCCTTGAAGATCAGCATCAGCACGGCCGAGGCCGCGCCCAGGCCCGACAGCAGCAGCAACGGAGAGCGGTCCACCAGGGTGGCGACGATGAGCACGATGGCGATCAGGAACACCAGCAGCTTGCCCAGCTGCACATAGCTCTTGATCGAATGGGCCTGCGTGGCCTTGCGCTCTTCCTTGAGCTCGTGCGCCTCGTTCATGGCGTTGAGCAGGGCGCTGATCACGCGGGCCACGTGGTAGATGGTGCAGGCGATGGCCAGGTTCAGGATCAGCGTGGCCCACTGCGGCTGCAGCTGCGGTATGGCCTGCACGCCCGACTGCATGACCAGCGAAGGCACGGCCTTGGCCAGCCGCTGCAGCACGCTGTCGTGCAGCAACACCTGTGCCCATTCCATCTCCACCAGCGTGCTGCGCATGCGCGGAAGCACGCGCAGCAGCAGCCATTGCACGACAAACCCCGCCGAGCGGGCCAGCAGCACCAGCGCGCACAGCGCGGCCAGGGCCTGCATGACGGGATCCCAGCCGGAAATCAAAGACCAGTTCAGCAAGAAAAACTCCAGGGCGTTGCAGTGCCGGCCTGCCTGCGGCCGGCACCATGAGGCCGCGCGCAGTGGCGGCATGCCCGGGAGATGCGCATCGGTTCCTGCGCAAGCCCGGGCTGGCGATGGAGGAACGCCTGCGGCATGGCGCCGCAGAGCTGGCAAGCATACGCAGTGCGGCTTTTCCCCGTGCCACAGGCGGGCAAGCGGCCGCCGATGACGCAGTACCGCCTGCGGGCTTGTGGGCGGCTTCGGGCACGGCCGGGCCGGGGGCCTAAAATCGCCGGTTGATTCCGGCAATCCACCTTGTCAGGCCCCTGGGCCGCAGCACCATGCAAGAGAAATACAACCACATCGACGTTGAGCGCGCAGCGCAAGACCACTGGTCCGCCCGCGACGCTTACCGCGTGACCGAAGACCAGGCCAAGCCCAAGTTCTACGCCTGCTCCATGCTGCCCTACCCCAGCGGCAAGCTGCACATGGGCCATGTGCGCAACTACACCATCAACGACATGCTGACGCGCCAGCTGCGCATGAAGGGCTACAACGTCCTCATGCCCATGGGCTGGGACGCCTTCGGCCTGCCGGCCGAGAACGCTGCGCTCAAGAACAAGGTGCCGCCCGCGCAGTGGACCTACGACAACATCGCCTACATGAAAAAGCAGATGCAGGCGATGGGGCTGGCCATCGACTGGAGCCGCGAGATCGCCACCTGCGACCCCGACTACTACAAGTGGAACCAGTGGCTGTTCCTGAAGATGCTGGAAAAGGGCATTGCCTACCGCAAGACCCAGGTCGTGAACTGGGACCCGGTGGACCAGACCGTGCTGGCCAACGAGCAGGTCATCGATGGCCGCGGCTGGCGCACGGGTGCGCCGGTCGAAAAGCGCGAAATCCCCGGCTACTACCTGAAGATCACCGACTACGCCCAGGAGCTGCTGGACCATGTCCAGGTGGGCGGCGACAAGGCCACGCTGACCGGTTGGCCTGAAAAAGTCCGCCTGATGCAGGAAAACTGGATCGGCAAGAGCTCCGGCGTGCGCTTTGCGTTCACCCACGACATCCGTGGCGCCGACGGCCAGCCCATCCAGGACGGCCGCCTGTACGTGTTCACCACGCGTGCCGACACCATCATGGGCGTGACGTTCTGCGCCGTGGCGCCCGAGCATCCGCTGGCCCTGCACGCCGCCGCCACGAGCCCCAAGCTGGCCGCCTTCATCGAAGAGTGCAAGAAGGGCGGCACCACCGAGGCCGAACTCGCGGTCAAGGAAAAGGAAGGCCTGCCCACGGGCCTGTTCGTCACGCATCCGCTGACGGGCGCCCAGGTCGAGGTCTGGGTCGGCAACTACGTGCTCATGAGCTACGGCGACGGCGCCGTCATGGGCGTGCCCGCGCATGACGAGCGCGACTTCGCCTTTGCGAAGAAGTACGGCATCGCCATCCGCCAGGTCATCGCGGTCGAAGGCGAGGCCTTCAGCACCGAGGCATGGGCCGACTCGTACGGCGACAAGCAGCGCGCTGTCTGCATCGATTCCGGCGAACTCGACGGCCTGCCCCATGCGGCGGCCGTGGACAAGGTGGCCGAACTGCTGGCCGCCAAGGGCCTTGGCGAGAAGAAAACCACCTGGCGCCTGCGCGACTGGGGCGTGAGCCGCCAGCGCTACTGGGGCACGCCGATTCCCATCATCCACTGCGAGGACTGCGGCGCCCAGCCCGTGCCCGCCAAGGACCTGCCCGTGGTCCTGCCCCAGGACCTGGTGCCCGATGGCTCGGGCAACCCCCTGATCAAGAGCGAAGCCTTCCACGCCGGCGTGGTCTGCCCCTGCTGCGGCAAGAGCGCGCGCCGCGAGACCGACACCATGGACACCTTCGTGGACTCGTCCTGGTACTTCATGCGCTATTGCGACGCCAAGAACAGCGAGCAGATGGTGGCGGAAGGTGCCGAGTACTGGATGCGGGACCAGAATGCCGCCACCGGCGGCAGCGGCATGGACCAGTACATCGGCGGCATCGAGCACGCCATCCTGCACCTGCTGTACGCGCGCTTCTGGACCAAGGTCATGCGTGACCTGGGCCTGGTCAAGGTCGATGAGCCCTTCACCAAGCTGCTGACCCAGGGCATGGTGCTCAACCACATCTACAGCCGCCGCACGGCCAAGGGTGCCAAGGAGTACTTCTGGCCCAAGGATGTCGAGCATGTGTTCGACGAGACCGGCAAGATCGTGGGCGCCAAGCTCAAGGCCGAGGTGGACAGCGCCGATGGCCTGCTGCCCGTGGGCACGGACATCGACTACGAGGGCGTGGGCACCATGTCCAAGTCCAAGAACAACGGCATCGATCCGCAGGAGCTGATCGAGAAGTACGGCGCCGACACCGCGCGCCTGTACACCATGTTCACCGCGCCGCCCGAGCTGACGCTGGAGTGGAACGATGCCGCCGTCGAAGGCAGCTACCGCTTCCTGCGCCGCGTCTACAACTTCGGCGCCAAGCTGTCGCAGATGGACATGGCCGGTGCCGTGCAAAGCGTGGCCGGCGCCAAGTCGCTGGACGACGTGGAGTTCGGCAAGGCCGCCAAGTCCCTGCGCCTGGAGATCCACACCGTGCTCAAGCAGGTGGAATACGACTACCAGCGCATGCAGTACAACACCGTGGTCTCGGGCGCCATGAAGATGATCAACGCGCTGGAGGACTTCAAGTCCTTCGACGACGCGGGCGCCCAGGTGGCGCTGATCGAAGGCTTCGGCATCCTGCTGCGCGTGCTCTACCCGGCCACGCCCCACCTGGCCCATGCGCTGTGGAGCGAGCTGGGCTACGCCGCCCACCTGGGCGACGTGCTGGATGCGCCCTGGCCCCAGGTCGATCCCCAGGCCCTGGTGCAGGACGAGATCTCTCTGGTGCTGCAGGTCAACGGCAAGCTGCGCGGGGCCATCCTGGTGTCCTCGACGGCCGACAAGGCCGAGATCGAGCGCATTGCCCTGGCCAACGAGGAATGCCAGAAGTTCACCAACGGTGCCGTGCCCAAGAAGGTCATCGTGGTGCCTGGCCGCCTGGTCAACGTCGTGGTCTAGGCCATGGCATGCCCCCTGAGGCGCTGCGCGCCTTCCCCCTCTCGCTTCGCGGGGGGGACGACACCCTCGCTGCGGGGCGGCCCTTGCTCGGTGTCCCTCGCTTTGGGCGAGACCGTTGCAAGGGCTGTGAGTGGCGCAAGCGCCTTGGAGAACTGATATGCAAAAACGTACCCTGCTCACCGCCCTGGCCCTGGCTCCGCTGCTGGGGGCCTGCGGCTTTCGCCTGCGGGGGGTGCCGACCTTCGTGTTCCGCTCGCTGTACATCCAGGCGGGCCGGGGCTCTCCGGTAGCGCGGGAGCTGTCGCGCAATCTGGCCAGTGCCAGCGACAAGCTGACCGTGCTGCGCGATCCGGCATCGCCCGACGATGCCGAAGCGATCTTTCAGATCGTCAGCGAGCGGCAGGAGCGGGTCATCGTCGGCATGAACGCGCTGGGCCAGGTGCGCGAGTTGCAGCTGCGCCTGCGCGTGCGCTTCAAGCTGCGCACGCCCAATGGCGACGAGCCGATTCCCGAGACCGAAATCCTGCAGCAGCGCGATGTGACGTACAACGAAACCAACGCGCTGTCCAAGGAAGCCGAGGAGGCCATGCTCTACAAGGACATGCGCACCGACATCGTGCAGCAGTTGCTGCGCCGTCTGGCGGCCGTCAAGAGCCTGACCTGAGCCCCATGCAGCTTGCCCTGAACCAGCTCGGCGGCCATCTGGCCAAGGGCCTGCGCCCGCTTTATGTGCTGCACGGCGACGAGCCGCTGCAGCAGCAGGAGGCGGCCGATGCCATCCGCGCCGCGGCGCGCGCGGCCGGCTATACCGAGCGCAGCAGCTATACCGTGGCCGGCGCGCATTTCGACTGGAGCGCCGTGCTGGCGGCCGGTGGCTCGCTGTCGCTGTTCGCCGACCGGCAGATCGTCGAGATCCGCATTCCCTCGGGCAAGCCCGGCAAGGACGGCGGCGCCGCGCTGCAGCAGATCGCCGAGTCCGCGCGGGGCAACGACAGCACGCTCACCCTGGTCCTGCTGCCGCGCCTGGACAAGGCCACCAAGACGGGGGCCTGGTTCAGCGCGCTGGAGGCCCAGGGCATGACGCTGCAGATCGATCCCATTGAGCGCGCCCAGTTGCCGGCCTGGATTGCCCAGCGGCTGGCGGCCCAGGGCCAGCGCGTCGCACCCGGCGAGGAAGGGCAGCGCACGCTGCAGTTCTTTGCCGACCGCGTCGAAGGCAACCTGCTGGCCGCGCACCAGGAAATCCAGAAGCTGGCGCTGTTGCATCCCGAGGGTGAACTGAGCCAGGCCAAGGTCGAGCAGGCCGTGCTCAATGTGGCGCGCTACGACGTGTTCAAGCTGTCGGAGGCCGTGCTGGGCGGGCAGCTGGCGCGCGTCTCGCGCATGCTCGATGGCCTGCAGGCCGAAGGCACGGCCGAGGTGCTGGTGCACTGGACCCTGGCCGAGGACATCCGCGCCATCTGCCGCGTGAGGGACGCCATGGCCGCAGGCCAGCCCCTGCCGATGGCGCTGCGCGCCCAGCGCATCTGGGGCGTCAAGGAACGCTTGTTCGAGCGCCTGCTGCCGCGCATCACCGACGCCCAGGCCGCGCGCCTGCTGCAATCGGCCCACGCGGTGGACGGCATCGTCAAGGGCCTGGCCTTCGAAGGCTGGCCGCGCGACGGCTGGCAGGCCCTGCGCCGCCTGGCCGTGGACCTGGCCCAGGCCGGCGCCAAGGGCTGACGTACCGTTCCTAGCGCGTCTTTTCCAGCTGCGCTTGGGCCTTGGTGGCCCAGGTCTCAAGGTTGTCCAGCAGGTCCTTCTGGCTGAAGGAGCAGCTTTCCTCGCTGAACAGCGCGCTGGACTCCAGTCGGTCCAGCAGATTGAGCAGCACTTCGCCGTAGCGCGGCGGCAGGGCCTGCAGCAACTCCGACGAGGCCCTGGCCTGCTGTCCGAGCACGGCGGCCGACAGCTGCTGCTGTGCCAGTTGGGCGAAGCCGGCGTGCAGCTGGGCGAGCTGCTGGGCGGCGAGAAGAGTGTCGTGGCTGGTGGACATGGCGGGAAAACCTCTGCGTACTGGGCAGCAGTGTAGGGTGGCCGCGACATCCTGCCGGCCGCCGCAACGCGGGGTTTGCCCTCTGGCGGCCGTGCGCAGACGCACCCTGGCCGCATCGCAGCCGCATGTCGGCGCGGGGCATGCCCGGTCCCGGTGCGCAAATGGGCGCAACTCGGCGAGAATCTCGGAATGAACGCGCTCAATATCGTCGAATACACCCACAACCTGGGCGTTCAGGCCAAAGTGGCCTCCGCCCAGATGGCCCGAGCCTCGGCTGCCGTCAAAAGCCGCGCCCTGCTGGCGCTGGCGCGCCTGCTGCGGGAGAACGTGGAGCCGTTGCAGACCGACAACGCCCGTGACCTCGACCGCGCCGTGGCCAATGGCCTGTCCGCTCCCATGGTGGACCGCCTGCGCTTGACGCCCAAGGTGCTTGAAACCTGTGCCCAGGGCTGCGAACAGCTGGCATCCATGGCCGACGTGATCGGCGAGATCATCGGCATGAAGCAAATGCCCAGCGGCATCCGCGTGGGCCAGATGCGTGTGCCGATCGGCGTGTTCGGCATGATCTACGAGAGCCGCCCCAACGTGACCATCGAGGCGGCCAGCCTCAGCATCAAGAGCGGCAACGCCTGCATCCTGCGCGGCGGCTCGGAAGCCATCGACTCCAACAAGGCACTGGCCGCACTCGTGGCCAGGGCGCTGGCCGAGGCCGGCCTGCCCGAGCACGGCGTGCAGCTGGTGCAGACCACGGACCGCGAGGCCGTGGGCCAGCTCATCGCCATGCCCGACTACGTGGACGTCATCATCCCGCGCGGCGGCAAGGGCCTGATCGAGCGCATCAGCCGCGAGGCCAAGGTGCCCGTCATCAAGCACCTGGACGGCAATTGCCACACCTATGTCGATGATCCCTGCGACATCGCCATGGCCGTCAAGGTGGCCGACAACGCCAAGACCAACAAGTACAGCCCCTGCAACGCCAGCGAGAGCCTGCTGGTGGCGCGCGGCGTGGCCGCCGAGTTCCTGCCGCAGATCGGCGCCATCTACGCCGCCAAGGGGGTCGAGATGCGCGGCTGCCCCGAATCGCTGGCCATCCTGAAGTCCGTGGCCGGTGCCCAGCTGGCCGAGGCCACCGAGCAGGACTGGAGCGAGGAATACCTGGCGCCCATCATCAGCGTCAAGATCGTCGCGGGTGTGGACGAAGCCATCGCCCACATCAACCGCTACTCCAGCCACCACACGGATGCCATCCTCACGCGCGACCACATGCATGCCCAGCGCTTTCTGCGCGAGGTGGACTCGGCCAGCGTCATGGTCAATGCCAGCACGCGCTTTGCCGATGGCTTCGAGTACGGCCTGGGCGCGGAAATCGGCATCAGCACCGACAAGTTCCATGCGCGTGGTCCTGTGGGCATCGAAGGTCTCACCTCGCTCAAATACGTGGTGCTGGGTGAAGGCGAAGTCCGCACCTGACCGGACCGTGCTGCGCGCCGGCAGGCACCCTGCCGGGACGCCCCGCGCCGGGATGCCCCGCGCCGGCACCGCAGCACCGCAATGAACCCATGAAAATCATCATTCTTGGCGCCGGCCGTGTGGGCTACAGCGTGGCCGAAAGCCTGGTGTCCGAACGCAACGACATCACGGTGATCGACACCGATGCGCGCCGCCTGCGCGAGCTGGAGTCGCGGTTCGACCTGCGCGGCGTGGTGGGCAACGGCATCGATCCCCAGGTGCTGGCCGAGGCCGGAGCCAAGGACACGGACCTGCTGATCGCCTGCGCCGCGCTCGACGAAACCAACCTGGTGTGCTGCAAGCTGGCCCAGGTGCTGTTCGAGATTCCCACCCGCATCGCGCGCGTGCGCTCCTCGGGCTTTGGCGATGACGAGACGCTGCTGGGCAAGGAAGGCTTCGGCGTGGACCGCATCATCTGCCCCGAGGAATCGCTGACCAACTACATCAGCAAGCTCATCGAGTTCCCCGAAGCCATGCAGGTGCGCGCCTTCGCGGGCGGACGCGCCGCGCTGGCCTCGGTGCGCGCGCGCGACGGCGCCCCCGCCGTCGGCAAGCACATCGGCGAGCTGCGCGACTGCATGCCCGAGCTGGCCATGCGCATCGTGGCCATCTACCGGCGTTTCCTGGAGGAGCCCGACCGCTTCGTGCGCTGCGACGGCAACACCCGCATCGAGCCCGGCGACGAAGTCTTCATCCTGGCCGCGCGCGAGCATGTGGCCGAGGTGCTGCGCGCCATCCACCAGCCCGCGGGCCGGCCTTCGCGCCCCGTCTACCGCATCATGATCGCCGGTGGCGACCAGGTCAGCCTGCGCCTGGCGCTGCAGCTGTCGCGCGTGCCGGGCCGCTTTCACATCAAGATCATCGAGCCCGACGAGCAGCGCTGCCAGGACCTGGCCTCGCTGCTGCCGGCCGAGGTGCTGGTGCTGCACGGCGATGCCACCGACGAGGACCTGCTGGCCGATGAAAGCGTGGAGGACGTGGACCTGTTCCTGGCCCTCACCGACGACGACGAGAACAACATCATGGCCAGCCTGCTGGGCAAGCGCATGGGCGCGCGGCGCGTGCTCTCGCTGATCACGCGGCGCGCCTATGCCGACCTGATGCACGGCACGCAGATCGACATTGCGCTGTCGCCGGCTCAGGCCATGCTCGGCGAACTGCTGGCCTATGTGCGCCGCGGCGACGTGCAGGCCGTGCACAGCCTGCGCCGGGGCGTGGCCGAGGCGCTGGAGATCGTGGCGCGCGGCGACCGCAAGAGCTCGCGCGTGGTCGGCCGCAAGGTCGAGGACCTGCGCGTGCCCGAGGATGCGCACATCGGCCTCATCGTGCGCGGCATTCCCGAAGGCGTGCCGGCCGACGAGATCGCGGCCGGTGCCGAGCCCGAGGTCATCATCCCGCGCGGCAACACCGTGATCGAGAGTGGCGACCACGTGGTCTTCTTCCTGCCCCACAAGCGGCTGGTGCGGGACGTGGAAAACCTGTTCCGCGTCAGCGCCACCTTCTTCTGAGCCCATACCCATGCGCGACCTGTTCCCCGTCCTGCGCGTGCTTGGCATGCTCATGGTCATGTTCGCGCTGTCCATGCTGCTGCCCTTTGCCGTGTCCTGGTTTGCCGACGACGGCATCTGGCGCATCTACCCCTGGGCCATCGGCATCACGGCGGCGGCGGGGCTGTCGCTGTGGGTAGGCCTGGACCATTTCCGGCGCGAGCTGCAGCCGCGCCACGGCGTCATCCTCGTCACCCTGGTCTGGGTGGTGCTGCCGCTGTGCGCCATGCTGCCCCTGGTGCTGGGCCTGGGCCATGTGGGCCTGAGCATCAGCTTCACCCACGCCTATTTCGAGGCCGTCTCGGGCCTGACGACGACGGGCGCCACCGTGCTCACGGGGCTGGACGCATTGCCCGTGTCCATCAATGTCTGGCGCACCTTCCTGCAATGGTTGGGCGGCATGGGCATCCTGATCCTGGCCGTGGCCATCCTGCCTCTGCTGGGCGTGGGCGGTGCCCAGCTGTTCCGCGCCGAGGCCGCCGGCCCCATCAAGGACACCAAGCTGACGCCGCGCATGACCGAGACCGCCAAGGGCCTGTGGGGCGTCTACGGCGTGTTCTCGCTGGCCTGTGCACTGGCCTTCTGGGCCGCGGGCATGGAGCCGCTGGATGCGCTGATGCACATGTTCGCTACGGTGAGCCTGGGCGGCCTGTCCTCGCACGACGCCAGCTTCGCCTACTTCGACTCGCCGCTGATCGAGCTGATCGCCCTGGTCTTCATGCTGCTGGCCAGCTGCAACTTCGCGCTGTACTTCGTGGCCATGCGCAAGGGCCGCTGGGACGGCTTCTGGCGCGACCCCGAAATGCGCGCCACGCTGGCCGTGCTGCTGGGCGGCGGGCTCATCGTCGCGTTGCTGCTGTGGGCCAAAGGCGTGTACGGGCCTGTCGAGGCGCTGCGCTACGGCATCTTCCACGTGGTCTCGGTGGCCACGACCACGGGCTTCACCACCGTCGACTACCTGAGCTGGCCCGTCTTCGCGCCCGTGCTCATGCTGCTGCTGTCGGGCGTGGCCACCAGCGCGGGCTCCACGGGTGGCGGCATCAAGATGGTGCGCATGCTCATCCTGCTCAAGCAGGCGCGGCGCGAGCTCACGCGGCTCGTGCACCCGCGCGCCATGCAGCCCGTGCGACTGGGCAACGGCGTGGTGGACGACCGCATGATCTTCTCGGTGCTGGCCTTCATGCTGGTCTATGGCGCCACCGTGATCACGCTCAGCATGGTGCTGCTGCTCACCGACCTGGACCCGGTGACCGCTTTTTCCGCCGTGCTGGCCAGCGTGCACTGCATGGGGCCGGGCCTGGGCGCGCTGGGGCCGAGCTCCAACTATGCTGTGCTCACCGACTTCCAGACCTGGATCTGCACCCTGGCCATGCTGCTGGGGCGCCTGGAAATCCTCAGTTTCATGGCGCTGCTTTCCCCGGCTTTCTGGCGCCGATGATGCCGAAGAGACTAGGGAAAACACTTAGACCATGGTCCAATCTCTACAATTGCCCCCCACCGCCGTACCCAGAGGGTCTTTATGGTTCCACATCTCATCACGGCCCTGACAGGCCCGATCAACGAGCTTGAGCAGCGCATCCTCGACTCCATGCCGGCGATCGAGCGCTGGTTCCGGCTCGAATGGATGGAACACACGCCGCCTTTCTATTGCTCGGTGGACATCCGCAACGCCGGCTTCAAGCTCGCGCCCGTGGATACCAACCTGTTTCCTGGCGGCTGGAACAACCTGACCGACGAAATGCTGCCGCTGGCCGTGCAGGCGGCCATGGCGGCGATCGAGAAGATCTGCCCCGAAGCGCGCAACCTGCTCATCATTCCCGAGAACCACACGCGCAACACCCATTACCTGGCCAACGTGGTGCAGCTCAAGCGCATCTTCAACATGGCCGGTCTGAATGTGCGCATCGGCTCCATCAGCCCCGATGTCAAGAAGACCACCACCGTCACCCTGCCGCATGGCGACACGGTGACGCTGGAGCCGGTGATCCGCAGCAAGCGCCGCATCGGCCTCAAGGATTTCGATCCCTGCACCATCTTGCTCAACAACGACCTGTCCTCCGGCGTGCCGGGCATCGTCGAGGAGCTGTACGAGCAATACCTGCTGCCGCCCCTGCATGCAGGCTGGAGCGTGCGCCGCAAGAGCCGCCATTTCCAGAGCTACGAGGAAGTGGCCAAGCGCTTCGGCAAGCTGCTGGGCATCGATCCCTGGCTGATCAACCCGCTGTTCGGGCGCAGCGAAGGCATCGACTTCGCCAATGGCGTGGGCATGGAAGGCCTGGCCGAGCAGGTCGATGTGCTGCTGGCCAAGGTGCGCCGCAAGTACAAGGAATACGGCATCAAGGAAAAGCCGTTTGCCATCGTCAAGGCCGACAACGGCACCTATGGCATGGGCGTGATGACCGTGCGCGACGCCAAGGAACTGGCTGAGCTGCCGCGCAAGAGCCGCAACAAGATGGGCATGATCAAGGACGGCCAGACCGTGCACGACGTGATCATCCAGGAGGGCGTGCTCACCCAGGAGCGCATGAACAACGCCGTGGCCGAGCCCGTGGTCTACATGATGGACCGCTACGTGGTCGGCGGCTTCTACCGCATGCACCCCGAGCGCGATGTGGACGAAAACCTCAACGCGCCCGGTGCCGGCTTCGTGCCGCTGGCCTTCCAGCACAGCACCCAGCTGCCCCAGATCGGCGCCCGCCCGGGTGCCAGCATGCCCAATCGCTTCTACATGTACGGCGTGGTGGCCCGGGTCGCCATGCTGGCGGCCAGCTATGAGCTGGAGGCGACCAACCCCAACGCGGAAATCTACGACTGATCGGGGTGCTGTCCGATGCGCTCGTCATCAGGACAGCGGACAATGCCGGCATTTCAATTGACTGAAGCCATCTCCCCACGGGATGGCGCATAGACCTGTGCAGAAAACCAAATCTTCGTTGGCCGCGCTCACCCTGGGCGCCATCGGCGTGGTCTATGGCGATATCGGCACCAGCGTGCTGTATTCGGTCAAGGAGGTGTTCGGCTCCGGCCATGTGCCGTTCACCCAGGAGAACATCTACGGCGTCCTGTCGCTGCTGTTCTGGACGCTGACGGTCATCGTCTCGCTCAAATACGTGGTCCTGGTGCTGCGCGCCGACAACAACGGCGAAGGCGGCCTGGTCGCCATGCTGGCCCTGGCCTCGCAGACCGTCAAGGACAAGCCGCGCCTGCGCAGCGTGCTGCTGCTCATCGGCATCTTCGGCACCTCGCTGTTCTATGGCGACGGCGTGATCACGCCGGCCATTTCCGTGCTTTCGGCCGTCGAGGGCCTGGAGGTGGTGTCCCCGCACTTCACCAAGGCGGTGATCCCGCTGACCCTGGTCATCCTGTTCCTGCTGTTCTGGTTCCAGAAGCATGGCACGGCAGGGATAGGGCGCTTCTTCGGCCCCATCACCCTGGTCTGGTTCGCCACCATCGCCGCGCTGGGCATACACCAGATCGCCGGCCATCCGGAAATCCTGGCGGCCATCAGCCCGCACTTCGCGGTGCGCTTCATCTGGGACAACCCCGGCACCAGCTTCATCATCCTGGGCGCCGTCGTGCTGTGCGTGACCGGGGCGGAGGCGCTCTACGCCGACCTGGGCCACTTCGGCAAGAAGCCCATCCGCCTGGCCTGGTTCTCCGTGGCCATGCCTGCCCTCACGCTCAATTACTTCGGCCAGGGTGCGCTGCTGCTGGCCAACCCGGCCGCCGTGAAGAATCCCTTCTACATGATGGCCCCGGCCTGGGCCCTGCTGCCCCTGGTGCTGATGGCCACCATGGCCACGGTCATCGCTTCGCAGGCCCTGATCACGGGCGCCTTCAGCGTCACGCGCCAGGTCATACAGCTGGGCTATCTGCCGCGTCTGGAAGTGCGCCACACCAGCGTGCGCGAGGCCGGCCAGATCTACATGCCCCTGGTCAACTGGAGCCTGTTCGTGGCGATTGCGCTGGCCGTGGTGCTGTTCCGCTCCAGCGGCAACCTGGCGGCCGCCTACGGCATTGCGGTGACGCTGGACATGCTGATCACCACCACGCTGACCTTCTTCGTGATCCGCTACCGCTGGAACTATCCGCTGGCCCTGTGCATTGCCGCCACCGGCTTCTTCTTCCTGGTGGACCTGGCCTTCTTCTCGTCCAACCTGCTCAAGCTGTTCGATGGCGGCTGGTTCCCGCTGCTGATCGGCGGCACGGTGTTCTCGCTGATGATGACCTGGCGCAAGGGCCGCGAGCTGCTGCACCAAAAGCTGCAGGCCGATGCCATCGACCTCAAGAGCTTCCTCGAATCGGTCTGGCGTCATCCCCCGGCTCGGGTGCCGGGCACGGCCGTCTTCCTGTCCGGCGAGCCTGGCACCGTGCCCAACGCCCTGCTGCACAACCTCAAGCACAACAAGGTGCTGCACAGCCAGAACATCTTCGTCACGGTGCGCAACCACGAAATTCCCTGGGTGGGCCTGGACAAGCGTACCGAGATCGAGGCCCTGGGCAGCGACTGCTGGCAGGTCATCATCAACTACGGCTTCAAGAACGAACCCGACGTGCCGGCGGCGCTGTCCCTGTTGCGCCCCCGGGGCTGCCAGCTCGACGCCATGGAGACCAGCTACTTCCTGTCGCGCGACGTCATCATCCCGCGCATCAGCCACCGCATGGCGCCCTGGCGCGAAAAGCTGTTCGCCCAGATGCACCGCAACGCCAGCCGTGTCTCCGACTTCCTGCACCTGCCCAGCAACTCCGTGGTGGAGCTGGGCTCCAAGATCGAGCTGTAGGCGTCGCCCGCGCATCGCACGATCCGCGACTGTGGTGACAGAATCGCGCGATGCGCTTTCTCCGTGACTTGAGTCCCTCCGCCTTTGCGGCTGGCTTCGTGGCCGTGCTCGTGGGCTTCACCAGCTCGGTGGCCCTGGTCTTCCAGGCCGCCCAGGCCTTTCATGCCACGCCCGAGCAGATCACCTCCTGGGTCTGGGCTTTGGGGCTGGGCATGGGCCTGTGCTCCTTGCTGCCCTCGCTGATACTGCGCATGCCCGTCATGGTCGCCTGGTCCACACCAGGCGCTGCCGTGCTGGCCACGGCGGGGCTTGCCGGAGGCTTTTCCATGGGCGAGGCCGTCGGCGCCTTCATCATCAGCGCGGGGCTGATCATCCTGGTGGGTGCCACAGGCTGGTTCGAGCGCGTCATGAATCGCATCCCCATGGAAATCGCTGCCGCCCTCCTGGCGGGCGTACTGGCCAACTTCGGCATGCAGGCCTTTGCCGCCGCCAGGCACGCGCTGCCCCTGGTGCTGGTCATGCTGCTGACCTATCTGCTGTCGCGCCGCCTGGCACCGCGCTATGCGGTCATCGCCACGCTGGCGGTCTCCATCGCCTGGGTGGCGCTCACCGGCCAGATGCAATGGTCTGCCGTGCATGCAGGCCTTGCCTGGCCGGTCTTCACCATGCCCGAGTTCTCCGTGCCCGCCCTGGTGAGCCTGGCCTTGCCCCTGTTCGTCGTCACCATGGCCTCGCAGAACCTGCCCGGCGTGGCCGTCATCCGCGCCACGGGCTACAACCTGCCCATCTCCCGCATCATCAGCATGACCGGCATCGCCACCCTGGTGCTGGCCCCCTTTGGCGGATATGCGCTCAACCTCAGCGCCATCACCGCCGCCATCTGCATGGGACCGGAGGCCCATGAGGACAAATCACGCCGCTATACGGCGGCGGCCGTCTGCGGCCTCTTCTATATAGTCATCGGCATCTTCGGCGCCGTGGTCACAGGGCTGCTCACCGCCTTCCCCAGGGAACTGGTGGTCTGCATTGCGGGACTGGCCCTGCTGGGTTCCATCGGCAGCGGCCTGGCCACGGCCCTGCAGGGAGAGGAGCACCGGGAGGCGGCGCTGATCACCTTCCTGGTCACGCTCAGCGGCGTGGTGATAGCCGGAGTCGGCTCGGCGTTTTGGGGCGTGGTCGCAGGCAGCCTGGCGCTATTTGTGCAACATTACCGACGTGCACGGGCCAGCTGACATGCGGCCCAGGTCCGGGCACCCCCTTTTGCTTCCTATATATAGGCGAGGCACGGGCCGCCGCCTTCCGCACACAAGCCATGCAAATCCTCTTCGTTGCCGATCCGCTCGAATCGTTCCAGACCTACAAGGACACCACCTTCGCCATGATGAGGGAGGCACAGCGGCGCGGCCACTCCATCGTGGCCTGTGAACCCAGGCAGCTTTCCTGGCAGCGTGGAGGCAAGGTCGTCGCTCATGTGCGGCACATCCAGCTCACGGGGGATGCGCAGCAGTGGTTCGAGACAACCCAGGAGGGGCTGGCTGAACTGGCAGGCTTTGACGCCATCCTCATGCGCAAGGACCCGCCGTTCGATTCCGAATACTTCTATTCCACGCACCTGCTCGAACAGGCCGAGCGTGAAGGCGCCAAGGTCTTCAACAAGCCCAGGGCGCTGCGGGACCATCCGGAAAAGCTGGCCATCCTCGAATTCCCGCAATTCATCGGCCCCACCCTGGTCACCCGCAGTGCACAGGACATCCGTGCCTTCCATGAAGAGCACCAGGACATCATCCTCAAGCCGCTGGACGGCATGGGCGGCATGGGCATCTTCCGGGTCGGCGCCGATGGCCGCAACCTGGGCAGCATCATCGAAACCCTGAACCAGGGCGGTGCCAGCAGCGTCATGGTGCAGAAGTTCCTGCCTGAGATCACCCAGGGCGACAAGCGTGTGCTCGTCATCGGAGGCAAGCCGGTCCCCTACTGCCTGGCACGCATTCCCCAGGGCAACGAAGTGCGTGGCAACCTGGCAGCGGGCGGCAAGGGCGTGGCCCAGCCACTGAGCGAGCACGACAAGGCCATGGCCGAAGAGATTGGTCCCATCCTCATGGAGCGTGGCCTGCTGCTGGCGGGCGTCGATGTCATCGGGCAATGCATCACCGAGATCAATGTGACCAGCCCCACCTGCTTCCAGGAGATCTACGACCAGACCGGCTGCGACGTGGCCAGCCTCTTCGTCGATGCCCTGGAACAGGCTCTGGCGACGGCCTGAAAAAATCCTGGCGGATGACGCCAGTCATCCGCCAGGATTGGTGCTAGAATTGCGCCCCTGCACTCGATGACATGCAAATGTCTGAAAAGTGAAGCTTCCAGGGTTTTGCAAGAACGTCAAAAAACGTGCTACAATGCAAGGCTCTGCTGAAGAGAAGCGATGCAGATCGCTGGTGTTGAAAAGATCGAAGAAATTTGATTGCAACGACGCTAAAAACTGTGCTAGAATTCAAGGCTTCGCTGATCGCAGCGAGTCGGAAGTAAAGAAGAAATTCTCTGCTTCGATCCTTAAAAATATACAGCCGATAAGCGTGGGCGTTTGAGGCGAACAGCCAAGTTCTTTGGAACTCGGCTCTTTGAAGCCAAAAACGCTCATGAGAATAGAAGTGAAGTTCACTTCAATTCCGTTTTTATGAGTTAGTCGAAAGACTTTAAATTTCAAGATCGAACTGTAGANTGTGGGAACTGCGTTCAACTACGCGTTCTCCGTGTCCAACGCTGCCGGTGCCTTCGGTCCCGCCACCAGCGTGACCATCAAGGATCTGGTGCCGGCAGGCATCAGCATCACGGGCGTGCCGACCGGCGCAAACGTGGCCAGTGCGACCTGCACGCCCAATACCTTCCCGTTTGCGGGCAATGGCAGCTCCGTGCTGACTTGCACGGTGAACTTCACTGCGGCAGTGGCGGCGGGTGGCAACACCAGCTTCAATCTGCCAGCTGTGCCGACGGCTGTGGGTTCGAGCACCAACACGGCCTCCTACGATCCATCGGGCGGCATCAGCCCGGTCAATCCGACAGCCGGTTGCACGACGGACTGCGCTTCCACACCGGTGACTCCGGTCACGCCAGGCACGCCTGCGCTGACGGTCACCAAGGCCAACCCCGGTAGCCTGGCTGTGGGGACTGCGTTCAACTACGCCTTCACGGTAGCGAATGCGACTGGAGCGTTTGGTCCCGCCACCAGCGTGACCATCAAGGACCTGGTGCCTGCGGGTATCAGCATCACAGGAGTGCCGACCGGCGCAAACGTGGCCAGTGCGACCTGCACGCCCAACACCTTCCCCTTCGTGGGCAATGGCACGGCGATCCTGTCTTGCACCGTGAACTTCACTGCGGCAGTGGCAGCGGGTGGCAACACCAGCTTCAACCTGCCGGCAGTGCCGACGGCTGTGGGTTCGAGCACGAACACGGCTTCCTACGATCCGTCGGGTGGCATCAGCCCGGTCAATCCGACGGCGGGTTGCACGACGGATTGCGCTTCCACACCGGTGACTCCGGTCACGCCAGGCACGCCTGCGCTGACGGTTACCAAGGCCAACCCCGGCAGCCTGGCTGTGGGGACTGCGTTCAACTACGCGTTCTCCGTGTCCAACGCTGCCAGTGCCTTCGGTCCCGCCACCAGCGTGACCATCAAGGACCTGGTGCCGGCAGGCATCAGCATCACGGGTGTGCCGACCGGCGCAAACGTGGCCAGCGCGACCTGCACGCCCAACACCTTCCCGTTCGTGGGCAATGGCACGGCGATCCTGTCTTGCACGGTGAGCTTCACCACACCGGTGGCAGCTGGCAGCAACAGCAGCTTCAATCTGCCGGCTGTTCCGACGGCGGTGGGGTCGAGCACGAACACGGCCTCCTACGATCCGTCCGGCGGCATCAGCCCGGTCAATCCGACGGCCGGTTGCACTGTGAACTGTGCATCGACACCGGTGACTCCAGTCACGCCAGGCACGCCTGCGCTGACGGTTACCAAGGCCAACCCCGGCAGCCTGGCTGTGGGGACTGCGTTCAACTACGCGTTCTCCGTGTCCAACGCTGCCAGTGCCTTCGGCCCCGCCACCAGCGTGACCATCAAGGATCTGGTGCCGGCAGGCATCAGCATCACGGGCGTGCCGACCGGCGCAAACGTGGCCAGTGCGACCTGCACGCCCAACACCTTCCCCTTCGTGGGCAATGGCACGGCGATCCTGTCTTGCACGGTGAACTTCACTGCGGCAGTGGCAGCGGGTGGCAACACCAGCTTCAACCTGCCAGCTGTTCCGACGGCGGTGGGTTCGAGCACGAACACGGCTTCCTACGATCCGTCGGGTGGCATCAGCCCTGTCAATCCGACGGCCGGTTGCACGACAGACTGCGCTTCCACACCGGTGACTCCGGTCACGCCGGGTACGCCTGCGCTGACGGTTACCAAGGCCAACCCCGGCAGCCTGGCTGTGGGGACTGCGTTCAACTACGCCTTCACGGTAGCGAATGCGGCCAGTGCCTTCGGCCCTGCCACCAGCGTGACCATCAAGGACCTGGTGCCTGCGGGTATCAGCATCACAGGAGTGCCGACCGGCGCAAACGTGGCCAGTGCGACCTGCACGCCCAATACCTTCCCCTTCGTGGGCAATGGCACGGCGATCCTGTCTTGCACGGTGAACTTCACTGCGGCAGTGGCAGCGGGTGGCAACACCAGCTTCAATCTGCCGGCTGTGCCGACGGCTGTGGGTTCGAGCACGAACACGGCTTCCTACGATCCGTCGGGTGGCATCAGCCCGGTCAATCCGACGGCAGGTTGCACTGTGAACTGTGCATCGACACCAGCAACGCCGGTCACTCCCAGCACCCAGGTGCCGGTGGCTCCGACGCTGACGGTTTCGCCGACCACGGTGGGAGGCTATCCGCAGATTTCCGGCACCGGTACGCCGGGCTACACGATCACGGTGAAGGATGGCTCGACGACACTGTGTACGGCAATCGTCGCGGCCGATCAGACGTGGAGCTGCACGCCAGGCGGCGGCTTGCCGACGCCGGGTCTGCACACGATCAGCGCGACCCAGACCAATCCTGGCAATGGCAATACCGGACCTGCCACAACGACTTCGCTCAACGTGCTCGGAACGACCTTCACGGGTCCGACAGCCACCGGGGCAGGCAACGCCACGGCGACCTTGAGCGGTGGTGGCGCGGGCTGCGGGTTCGATGTGTCGCAGTCGTCCTTCGTCGCGGCTGCGGCGGGTGCGCCGGGCCAGTTGAGCTTCCCGTACGGCAATGTGCACTTCGTGGCCCGGGGCTGTACGGCCAGCAGCTCGATCACGGTCAGCGTCACCTGGCCGGGTCCGGTGACCGGCATGGCGTACTGGAAGTTCGGTCCAGCGTCCGCAGGGGCGGCGGACTCCTGGTATCAGCCTCCGGGTGCGGTGGTGTCGGGCAATACGACCTCGGTGGTGGTCACCGATGGCGGCCAGGGTGATGATGATCGCGCAGCCAATGGCGTGATCGTCGATCCCAGCGGTCCGGCGCGTGTGGGTGCGGCACCGGATGCCACGCCGATCCCTGCGCTCGAACCGCGCATGCTCGCCATGGCCATGCTGCTGATGCTGGCCGCAGGCCTGTGGAATCTGCGCCGCAGACGCGGTTGACACACGGTTGAAGAGGAGCTGAACCATCGCCTGCCGAACCTGTTTCGGCAGGCGATTTCCATTGGGCGCAGGCGCTGCATCCCGGCGGCCCAAGCCTGCCCGTAACCCCAGGCCGCCTTGCGGGCCTATCGCGCGTGCAACACGCCGTAAATGAGAACAATTTAGAATTTCTCGCTGATTGGCGCCTTCCGTCGACAAGTCCCGGCCAACGCCGCCCGGGACCGATGCACAGGTGCCGCGCACTTTCATCTCTGCCCGCCTGCCTTCCATGCACCGTTCTGTCCTGATGTTCCGTTGCGCACCGCAATGGATTTCCGACCGACGCCGCCTGCACGCCTGCTCCCCATGACTTTCAAGAAAATCTGGTTCCAGTTGCACTGGTTCGTCGGCATTACGGCCGGTACGGTGCTCATCGTCATCGGGCTGTCGGGCGCGGTGTTCTCGTTCCACGAGGAGATCCTGGGATGGATGAATCCCGGCACGGCCTCCGTGCCCGCGCGTGATGCCGCGCCGCTGGCGCCGCCGCAGATTGCGCAGGCGCTGCGCGAGGCCGGCGAACAGCGCGTGGTCCAGCGCATCACCGTCTTTGCCGAGCCCGGCCGCTCGGCCCAGGTGGCCTTCAAGCCGCCGGCCGGCCAGCGCCGGGGCCAGACGGTCTTTGTCGATCCCTACACGGGCGCGCAGCTGCCTGAGCAGCACGGCACGGAGTTTTTCGAATGGGTGGAGCGCCTGCACCGCTGGCTGCTGCTGTCGCGCGATGACGGCAAGCCCATCACGGGCACGCTGGCCGGCCTGTTGCTGATGCTGTCGCTGTCGGGCCTGTACCTGCGCTGGCCGCGCCGGCCGCTGTCATGGCGCACATGGCTGACCTTCGATCCGGCGCTCAAGGGCCGCTCCTTCCTCTGGGGCCTGCACTCGGTGGCGGGCACCTGGGCCCTGGTGGCCTATGTGGTGTTCACCTGCACCGGCATGTACTGGGCCTTTGGCGTGGTGCGCAGCACGGTGGATGGCTGGGCCGGCGTGCCGCCGCGTGTTGCCGCTGCCGCGGCGCCGTCCTCGAAACCCGGTGGCGGCCGGCCTGAGCCGGCTGGCGCGCAGCAGCCCATCGACATCGCGCCCGGCTGGGCCGCCTTCGAGCGCATCGCCCATGGCTGGCAGTTCGCCCAGCTGCGCCTGCCCGAGCGCGCGGGCCAGCCCCTGCAGATCAGCTGGCTGGATGCCGAAGCCTCCCATGAGCGCGCGCGCAACCAGATGGCCCTGCTGCCCGACGGCGCCGTGCAGCGCGACGAGCGCTATGCCGACCTGCCCACGGGCCGCCGCGCCGTGGGCGCCATCTACCCGCTGCACATGGGCACCTATTTCGGCATGCCGGGGCGCATCTTCATGACGCTGGCCTCGCTGATCATGCCCCTGTTCGCCATCACGGGCTGGATGCTCTACCTGGACCGCCGGCGCAAGGCGCGCGCCCTGGCCAAGGAGCGCCAGGCGCTGATGGCGAACCCGCCACCGTCCGCCCCTGCGGGCCAGGACACCGTGCTGGTCGCCTTTGCCAGCCAGGCCGGCCGCGCCGAGCGCCTGGCCGTGGCCACCGTGGCCGCGCTGCGCGGCGCAGGCATGGCGGCCAGCCTGCAATCCGTGGCGGCGCTGGATGCCGAGCAACTGCGCCACCACCGGCGCGTGCTCTTCGTGGCCAGCACTTTCGGCGAAGGTGATCCGCCCGATGCCGCGCGCCGCTTTGCGCGCCTGCTGGGCGCGGCATCGGGCTCGGCCCTGCCGCACCTGCAATACGGCCTGCTGGCGCTGGGCGACCGGCAGTACGCTGCCTTCTGCGGCTTTGGCCATGCACTGGACCACCAACTGCGCCGCCTGGGCGCACAGCCCGTGTTTCCGCTGATCGAGATGGATGGCGAGCAACCCCAGGCCTGGAATGCCTGGCAGCAGGCGCTGGCTGGGCATTTCGGGGCCTTGCCGCCTGCATCGGATGCGCTGCCTGCGTCCGCTGCAGGCCCGCTGGCCGATGCCACCGCCTTTGCCGCATGGCCGCTGCAGGCGCGCAGCCTGTGCAATGCGGGCAGCCAGGGCGCCGGTCTCTACGTGCTGGAACTGTCGCCGCCCGAAGGCGTGGCCCCGCTGTGGCGGGCCGGTGCGCTGGCCGAGGTGCTGCCACGCCATGGCGCAGCCACCGTGCAGGCCTGGCTGGCCGCCCAGGAATGTGACGGCTTGGCCACCGTGCAATGGCGCCAGCAGAGCTGCACGCTGGGTGAGGCGCTGGCCGCCAGCGTGCTGCCGGCCCCGGGCGATATCGCCCCCGGCACCGCGCCCCAGGCCGTGGCCGATGCGCTGCGGCCCCTGCTGCCGCGCAGCTACTCGGTCGCCTCGCTGCCGCAGGACGGCCATGTGCGGCTGCTGGTGCGCCAGGCCCGCCATGACGGCGGCCTGGGCGTGGCTTCGGGCTGGCTGACGGTACATGCGGCCCCGGGCACATCCGTGGCCATGAGACTGGTGGAAAATCGCGCCTTCGAGCCGCGTGAAGAGGCAGATGCCGAGCCCGATGCGCCGGCCATCTTCATCGGCAACGGCTCCGGCTATGCCGGCCTGCGCGGCCACCTGCTGGCGCGCATGCACGCAGGCCGCCACCGCAACTGGCTGCTGTTCGGCGAACGCCAGCGGGCCCATGACGGGTACTGCGAGGCCGAGGTCTCCGGCTGGCTGGCCGCGGGCAAGCTGCAGCGCGCCGACTTCATCTACTCCCGCGACCAGGCCCGGCGCCGCTACGTGCAGGACGCCCTGCGCGAAGCCGCCGACCCCCTGCGCGACTGGATCGCCGACGGCGCCGTGCTCTACGTCTGCGGCAGCGCCGACGGCATGGCCGCAGGCGTTGATGCCGCGCTGGCCGACATCCTGGGCGCTACCGCCGTCGAAGACCTGATCGTCGAAGGCCGTTACCGCAGGGATGTGTACTGAGGTGAAGCGCCGCGTCTCAAGGCACAGCGCATGAAACTGGCGCGGCCCAAGTCAGGGACACCGAGCAAGGGCCGCCCCGCCGCGAGGGTGTCGTCCCCCTCCCGCGTAGCGAGAGAGGGGGAAGGCGCGTAAGCGCCTCAGGGGGTGATGTACCTCTCCTTCCCGAGATTGAGCATCAACCGGTTCGCCCAGCCGAACAGCGCGGCCGAATGCAGCATGTCCAGGATTTCCTGGTCGGTGAGGCCGGCATCGCGCAGCGGCTGCAGCTGGGCGGCGCCAAAGCTGCCGGGTGCGCGCGTCAGCGCCAGCGAGGACTGGATGATGGCGCGTTCGCGCGCATTGGTGCCGGCCGTGTCGGGGTCGTCGAACATCTGGGCCATGACATCGTTGCGCTTGGCCAGCTGCTCGAAGCGCTGGGCGTGGACCGATGCGCAGTACACGCAACCGTTGGAGCGCGAGACGGCCGTGGCCGCCACCTCGCGCTCGGCGCGCGACAGGCCGCCGGGTGCATACATGATGGCGTTGAAGGCCTGCGACCGCTCCGACAGCACGCGCGGCTGGCGGGCCAGCAGCAGGTAGAAGTCCGACGTGCGCGCCTTGGGGTGGCTCAGGTCCAGCACGGCCTGCTGCTCGGCCGTGGCCGTGGCGGGGTCGAGCACGGGCAGCCAGGACGTCCAGTCCAGCGTTTCGCTGGTGTAGCCGTTGCGGCGCAGCGGCTCGCCCGGTGGCGGCAGGTTGGCGGGGTGCACGAAGGGTGCGGCGGCGGCTTCGGCAGCCGGTGCGCTGGCCTGGCCGCCCAGCGCGTCCATTGCCTGCACGCCCGCGAACAGGCGCAATTGGTAGGCGATGAAGCCCACCAGCTGGGCCACCAGCACGGTGTCGTCGATGGACAGGCCGGACTCGGGCATGGCCAGCAGCGCGGCGCGGTCGCTTTCGGCGGGGTGCAGGGCCAGGGTGCGCACGAAGTGCAGGGCCGCATCCAGGCGGGCGTTGCCGGTCTGGGCGCCGGGCTGGGCCAGCACGGTGCGCAGCGCGGGCGTCAGGGCATCGCCCAGGGACTCGGCACGCTGGCGGTATTCATCGGCCAGGGCCTGCACGCCGCTGACGCGGCATTGCTCGCTGGCCAGCACCAGGCGCTCGGCGCGCGACAGGCTGTCGGCCAGGCCGTCGCCCAGCAGCAGGTCCTCGCAGGCCTGGGTGGCAATGGCCACCTTGTCGCGCTGGCGGCGCGTGGCGAAAACGGGGGACTGGTCGGTCAGGCCGGCCAGGCGGTCGATGGTGTCGTTGGCGGTGGTCATGGGTATCTCAGGTCTTGTCTGCCAGGGTCTGCACGCGGGCTTCGGGGTCGGCGGGCGTCCATTCGCTGCCGTCGAGTTCGGGCTCGGAATAGGACTGCAGCTGGGCGTAGTGGTGTTCCAGGTCCTCGCGGTAGAACAGCGAGGCCAGGCCCTGGGCCAGCTTGCGCGCACCGTCGCTGATGGCGGGGATATCGCCCGACACCGTGCCGTGCGACAGCGCGGCCGGATAGCAAAAGCAGTGCACATGGTCCAGGCCGGGCAGGGCGCCGGGCGTCTTTTCCTGGAACTCGAACAGCGGGCCCAGGTCGGGCGAGTCCGACAGTTCCTGGTCCTCGGCACCCGCCTCGGGCACGAAGCGGTCGCTCCAGATGCGCACATGGGGCGCCAGGTCGGCGAACTCGGGGCGCTGGCGCCAGTCGATGGCAAAGCCGGTGGAGACGATCAGGAAGTCCAGCACGAACACGCCGCGCGGCGTGTCCACGCGCAGCCGGTCTCCGTCCTGCTCCACCTTCTGCACGGCGCAGCCCAGGTTGAAGTGGGCGTTGGCATGGCGCGAGACGCGCAGCGTGCTGCCGTGCGGAGGTGGCACCTGCTGCACGTTGATGTAGTGGCGTATGCGCCATTTCCAGGCGTCGGGCAGCAGGAACTGGCCGTGCGTGAGGCCGGGCGAGCCCGAGCCCTTGGATTTGTTGATGCGCGGCAGGTCGCTGCGGCGCACCAGCAGGTCCACGCTGGCGGCGCCGTTCTCCAGCGCGGTGGCCGCGCTGTCCATGGCCGACGAGCCCGCGCCCACCACGCCCACGTGCAGGCCGGCCAGGCGGCGGTAGTCGAGCACGTCGGAGGAGTGCGCCCAGCGGCTGCGGTCCACGCCCTGCATGAAGGCGGGGATCTGCGGGCCGCCCAGGCCGTCGCGGCCCGTGGCCAGCACCACGCGGCGCGCCAGCCAGGTGCGCGAGGCGCCATCGGCCGTCACATCGACCTCGACCGTGCCGTCGGCCTGCGGGCGGATGGCGGTGACCTGGTGGCCGTTGCGCACGTCGCAGCGCATCACGCGGCGGTACCAGCGCAGGTAGTCCATCCATTGCAGGCGCGGGATCTTGTCCAGCGCGGCCCAGGCTTCGCGGCCCCATTGGGCGATGAACCAGGCGCGGAAGGTCAGCGAGGGCAGGCCCAGCGCGGGGCCAGTCAGCTCCTTGGGCGAGCGCAGGGTTTCCATGCGCGCCGTCGTGGCCCAGGGGCCTTCGAAGTCCAGCGGGGCCTTGTCCAGCAAAACGGCCGCGATGCCCAGCTGGGACAGCGCGGCCGACAGGGCCAGGCCGGCCTGGCCGGCGCCGATGACCAGGACATCGTGCACGGGCTGGCCGTCGCGGGTGGAGGGAGGAATCCAGGCCTTGGCAGGCCAGCCCAGGGCGACGAGGTCGTCGCGCAGGCGTTCTTCAAGGGCAGCCAGGCCCGCAGGGGCCGGGGCTGCCGGTTCGGTCAGGGACATAGACTCACCAGGAACTCACGAGGAAAGGCGCGCCAGCGGGGCAGGGCCTGCGGGCGCGCGCGGCATCAATCGATGCTGATTTTCGCGTCTTTGACCACCTGTGCCCACTTCAGGCGGTCGTTGTGCACGGTTTTCTTGAACTGCTCGGGCGTTTCTATGCGGATGGCATTGCCCTGGGACTCGAAGCGCGCACGCACCTCGGGCAGCTCCAGCACCTCGCGCACGGCCTGGCTGAGCTTGGCCACGATGGCCGGGTCCGTGCCCTTGGGTGCGAAGATGCCGAACCAGATCGAGCTGTCGAAGCCCTTGGTGCCCGTCAGGCCGCTGGAGGCGATGGTGGGCACTTCCTTGATGACTTCCACGGGCTTGGCCGTGGTCACGCCCAGCAGGCGCACCTTGCCGCTCTTGTAGTGGGGCAGCACGGTCTGGACCTGGTTCATGATGCAGCAGGTCTCGCCGCGCAGCACCGAGGTGATGGCCTCGGGGCCGCCCTTGTAGGGCACGTGGACCATGTTCAGGCCCAGGCGCGCATTGAACTCGGCAAAGGCCATGTGCGTGCCCGCGCCGTTGCCCGTGGAGGCGTAGTTGTACTTGCCGGGGTTGGCCTTGATCTCGTCCACGAACTCCTTGAGGTTCTTGACGTTGATCACGTTGGGATTGATGGTCAGCACGTTGGACACATCGATCAGCGGCGCCACCGGCACGAAGTCGGTTTCCACATCGAAGGGCAGCTTCTTGTACAGCGCGGCATTGCTGCCGTGCGTGGCGGCCGTGCCGAAGGCCAGCGTGTAGCCGTCCGGCTTGGCGCGCGCCACGATCTCGCTGGCGATGTTGCCGGCCGCTCCCGACTTGTAGTCAATGATCAGCGGCTGGCCCAGGCGCTGGGACAGCGGCTCCTGCACGCCGCGCGCGATCACGTCCACGCCCGAGCCTGCCGGGAAGCCCAGGATCATGGTCACGGGCTGGTGCGGCCACGAAGCCGCCGAATCGGCTGCCACCGCTGCGGTGGAGCCGAAGACGGCCAGGGCCGCGGCGGCGGCGGGAATCCAGGAGCGGAAAAACGAGGGGCGCATGGTGTGCAGGGAAATCCGGTGAATCAATTCCCATATTTTCCTGAGAACTTAATGAGCCACTTTTATATGCATATGTTGGTATGAAGCCAGTGTGGGCATGGCCGCAGCGCTCAGCAAAAAGCCCGCCGATGGGGCGGGCTTCATGCCGGGCGCAAGCGTCCATCAATGGCGGTAGGGGTTGTTGGGGCGGCGGTCATGGCGGTCCGGCACGCCGTCGCGGTCACGGTCCCAGCGGCCGGGTGCGTAGCCCCAGCGGCCACCCTGCTGCGACCACACGGGCTGGCGGTACACATAGCCGGGACGCGCCTTGACCCAGTGGCCGGCCACCCAGGCATGGCGGTGGCCCTGCGGGCGCCAGTAGCCGGGTGCCCAGACGTAGCCGCGGCGCGGTGCAGGAACCGCCTCGTAGCGCATGGGAGGCGGGGCGCCGAACTGGACCGAGATGGCGGCGCCCGGCGCCGCATAGGTCACGTTGGCCTGGGCCTGCGCGGTGCCGGCCCATCCGGCCAGGGCCAGGGTGGCGGCGATCAGCGGTGTGCGAAGGGAAATCATGGCGGCTCCTTGTCCTTGGTTCATCGGGCTGGAGTCCTGGTGAAAGGAATCCATGACTGCATGTTGCAGGTCCATCGTCAATCCCGGGTTGCCGCGCCGCGAAGTCTTGCAATCTTGTGTATCGCCTTGGTGAAGCCTTGTTGCCAGGCGCTGCAGCGCAGGCTGCCGTCCTGCAGCCGCCGTCAGACAGTGCCTCTTCGGAGCGCCGTGAACGCCGTGAATTCCCAGCTGCGCATGGCCAGCACCAGGGTGTAGCCCTCGCGCTGGCCCGGCGGCAGGCGCTGGTCCTGCAGGTGCTGCTGGGAAAAGTCATGGGCCAGCCGCTGTATGCGTTCCACGAAGCTGGGCGCCAGATGCCGGCCGATGGAGCCGTGCACCATCAGCATGCCCTCACCGGGCTGGTCGAAGCCGCCGCCGAAATAGTCGAGCACGGCGTTCTCGCGGAAGTACTCCATCACCGGCCCGCGCGCGCGCCAGCGGAAGGTCTTGGCCAGGCGCAGCCGGTAGCGGTTGCCGGGGCGCAGCTCGATGATGCCGATGCGGTCCAGCTGGGCCAGGTAGCGGATGCCTTCGGCCTCGGTCATGCGGTAGGTGGCCACGATCTGCTCCAGCGTCCATTGGCTGAGCACGCAGATGGCCATCAGCAGCAGCTTGCGGTCGGCGACCACGGCGTTCTCCTGCTCGGGCGTCATCTCCTGCAGCAGCGGCTGGCTGTCGGCCACGCGGCGCGCCAAGTCGGCGAAGTCCAGGCTTAGCGCGCGGCAGATGGCATCGATGCGTGACAGCGGCATGTCGCCCTTGGCCAGCATGCGCTTGACGCTGGACTCGGCCATGCCCAGGGCGCGCGCCAGGTCGGCATAGGTCATCTGGGCGGCCTTGAGTTCCTTCTTGAGGGCGATGACGAGGTCGGCGGTGGTGCTCATGGGTAGCGATTATCGATACCCGAGGTGCTGGTTTGCGCGGCGGGTGCAGAAAAACGATGCTGGAAGGGCCGACGGCTCGCCACACTCCGCCTCACTTTTCACGAGGAGCAACACATGCCATCCGTATCGATTTCACCGGCCGCCGCCCTGCGCACGCTGTACTGGGGCGCTGCCCTGCTGCTGCTGGCCGCCTGGCTTGGCCCCGCCGTGCCGCAGCCGCAGGACTTTCACGCGTTTGCCGACCAGCGCGCCTGGGGGGCGCTGCCCCATGCGCTGGATGTGCTCAGCAACCTGGGCTTTGCCTGGGCCGCCGTGGCGGGCGCGCGCCTGCTGCTGGACCGGCGCAGCCAGGCGCTGGCGCCGGCCCTGCGCTGGCTGGCCGCGCTGTTCTTCACGGGGCTGGCGTGTTCGGCCATAGGCTCGTCCGTCTACCACTGGGCACCCCACGATGCCACCCTGGCCGGCGACCGGCTGGGCATGTCCATGGCCTTTGCCGGCATGCTGGGGCTGGCGCTGCAATCGCGCATTGCCGACCGCGTGGCCGTGCGCGCCGCGGTGGCCATGCTGGTCGCCGCCGTGGCCTCGGTGCTGGTCTGGCTGCATGGCGGCAACCTGCTGCCCTGGGCGCTGGTGCAGGGCGGCGGCATGCTGGCGGTGCTGGGCCTGGCCTGCGTGGCGCCGCGCCATGGCGCGCTGGCGCTGCGCCTGGGCGTGGTGATTGCCTGGTATGGCGCTGCCAAGCTGCTGGAGTGGGGCGATGCGGCCGTCTTCGAGGCCACGGCCGGGCTGGTGTCCGGCCACAGCCTCAAGCATGTGGTGGCGGCGGCCGCCGCCCTGCCCGTGATCGCCGCGCTGCGTGCGGCCGGCACGGCGCGCATGACCAGTACGGGCACAATGTGCGCCGATGCGTGCGGCCACGGCGGCGCCACCAACCGTTGAGGGAAGACAAGATGTTCCAGCAAGAGACCGGCAGCCCGTCTGCCCCCACCGCAACGGCCGGCGCCGTGCCATCGGCCGCGCACGAGCACCCCAACCAGTTCGCCCTGCTGGGCCAGCGGCGCTTTGCGCCGTTCTTCTGGACGCAGTTCTCGGGGGCGGCCAACGACAACCTGTTCAAGTTCGCGCTCACCGTGATGGTGACCTACCAGCTCAGCGTCTCCTGGCTGCCTTCGGCCATGGCGGGGCTGGTGATCGGGGCGCTGTTCATCCTGCCGTTCCTGCTGTTCTCGGCCACCTCGGGCCAGCTGACGGACAAGTGGGACAAGACCCGAATGTTCCGCCTGGTCAAGAACCTGGAGATCGCCATCATGGCGCTGGCCGCCTGGGGCTTCATCCAGGCCAATGTGCCTTTGCTGCTGGGCTGCGTCTTCCTGATGGGCCTGCACTCCACGCTGTTCGGCCCCGTGAAATTCGCCTACCTGCCCCAGGTGCTCAGCGAGCGCGAGCTGACGGGCGGCAACGGCATGGTGGAGATGGGCACCTTCGTGGCCATCTTGCTGGGCAACGTGGCAGGCGGCCTGCTGGTGGCCGTGCCCGAGGTGGGCCATATGCAGGTGGCCGTGGCCTGCCTGGCGCTGGCGGTGATCGGGCGGATCTTTGCGCAGTTCATCCCCAATGCGCCGGCCACCGATCCGCACCTGGTCATCAACTGGAACCCCTTCACCGAGACCTGGCGCAACCTGCAGCTGGCCCGCGAGCAGCCCGCCGTGTTCCGCTCGCTGCTGGGCATCAGCTGGATGTGGTTCTTCGGCGCCGTGTTCCTGGCCCAGTTCCCCAGCTTTGCCAAGGAGGTGCTGCATGGCGACGAGCATGTGGCCTCGCTGCTGCTGGTGGTGTTCTCGGTGGGTATCGGCACGGGCTCGCTGCTGTGCGAGGTGTTCAGCCGCCGCCATGTGGAGATCGGCCTGGTGCCGCTGGGCGCCATCGGCATGAGCGTGTTCGCCGTGGACCTGTTCTTTGCCTCGCGCGCGCTGCCGGCCTCCGAGCTGATGGGCGTGGGTGCCTTCTTTGCCCAGCCCGCGCACTGGCGTGTGATGGCCGACCTGGGCATGCTGGCCCTGTCGGCCGGCATCTACAGCGTGCCCATGTACGCGCTGATCCAGATGCGCAGCCAGCCCACGCACCGCGCGCGGATCATCGCGGCCAACAACATCCTCAACGCGCTGTTCATGATCGCCTCCAGCGTGCTGGCCGGCGCGCTGCTGGCGGCGGGCTTCAGCATTCCCCAGGTGTTCCTGATCACGGGCATTGCCAATGCCGTGGTGGCGGCCTACATCTTCTTGCTGGTGCCCGAGTACCTGCTGCGCTTCGTGGCCTGGGTGGCCTCGCGCTTCGTGTACCGCTTCAAGGTGCAGGGCGACGAGCACATCCCGGCCTCCGGCGCGGCCATCCTGGCCTGCAACCATGTGAGCTTTGTCGATGCCGTGCTGCTCATGGCCGCCAGCCCCCGGCCCATCTACTTCCTGATGGACCACCGCATCTTCCGCGTGCCCGTGCTGGGCTGGCTGTTCCGCCTGGCCAAGGCCATTCCGGTCGCGCCCCAGAAGGAAGACCCCGCCACCTACGAGGCTGCGTTCGAGCGCGCCGCCCAGGTGCTGCGCGAGGGCGACCTGCTGGCCATCTTCCCCGAGGGCGGCATCACGCGCGACGGGCAGCTGCAGGAGTTCCGGGGCGGCATCATGAAGATCGTCGAGCGCGCCCAGGCCGATGGCCTGCAGGTGCCCGTGGTCCCCATGGCGCTGACCAATCTCTGGGGCTCGTACTTCAGCCGCATCGAGCAGGGCGGCGCCATGGTGCGGCCCTTCCGCCGTGGCCTGTTCAACCGCGTGGGCCTGAACGTGGGCCAGCCCATGGCCCAGGCCGAGGTGCAGCCCGCGCTGCTGCGCGAGCGTGTGCAGCGGCTGCTGGCGGCTTAAGAGGGGCTCTGTTCCTCTACCGTGAAGCTCAGGCCGGCATTGGCCTTGAGCCTGGCGATGAGCGCGTTGCCCATGGCGGGCGCCGTGGTCCAGATGCCGCCGGGCGTGTCCGGGGCGTCCTGCAGCAGGCAGACGGCGGCCTCGGTGATCATCTTGGACGTGGAGCCGTAGCCCGGATCGCGGTCGCCCTTGACGCCCACGCGCAGGCTGTGGCCGGCCGTGTCGGTGCCGATGAACAGCACGTCGTAGAAGCCCGATTCACGCTCTTCGCGCGATGGCCCCTCGCCAGGCTGGGGGCCGTCGTCCGCGCCCAGCGACTTGTCTGCCGCCACGGCGTTGGCCAGGGCCTCGCCCTTTTCGCCCGCACCTGTGACCATCATCTCGTCGTAGACAAAGTCGGCGCCATAGGCATGGCCCAGCAGAAAGTTGGAGCGGTGCACGTTGCGCGTGTTGATGGCCGCCATCACGAAGGGTGCCACCCACAGGCCCAGCACCTCGTCCACCATGGGCTTGCTGCCGGACGGCTGGCGCGGGCCCTCGAAACCCGGCGTGAGCGAGAACGGATTGCGCAGCAGCTCCAGCACGCCCGGCTGGGCGGCGGCCGCCGCCATGGTGGCCTTGAGGCTGGCCGCCGTGCCGCCCGAGAAGGTGCCCTTCATCTTGCGCACCCGGCCCCGCACGCGCTGGGCGGGCTGGCCGAAGCGGGCCTGCATCTCTCGCTGAAGCATGAACACGCCCAGGTCGAAGGGAATGGAATCGAAGCCGCAGGAGAACACGATGCGCGCGCCGCTGGCCTTGGCTGCGGCCTCGTGGGCATCGATCATCTGGCGCATCCACGCTGGCTCGCCGCACAGGTCCACATAGTCCACGCCGGCGCTGGCGCAGGCGGCCACGAGTTCGTTTCCGTAGAGCTGGTAGGGGCCCACCGTGGTCAGCACCAGGCGGGTCTGCTCCATCAGCGCCTGCAGGCTTGCGGGATTGCCGGTGTCGGTCACCACCAGCGGGGTATCGGCGGGCGCGCCCAGCTCGTCGCGCACGGCCGCGAGCTTGGCGGCATTGCGCCCGCCCATGGCCCAGCGCAGGCCGCTGCCTGCGGGGTAGCGCCTGAGCAGGTACTCCACCACCAGCCGGCCCGTGAAGCCGGTGGCGCCGTGGACGACGAGGTCAAAGGGTTTGGTCATGGGAGATCTCCATCAATCAGCGTGGCGAACGTGCGATTGCCCGCTGCACTGCAGCCGGGGTGGGCGCATTGTCTGTGGCGCGCCGCAGGGTTCCTGTCGCCCAGGTGCCGTGCCCCATGTCCTGTGTGCTGGTGTCACATGCAGGAACTTTTTGGGGCGTAAACAACAGTCAAAAACTTGAAAAGTACCGTTTTAAGATACTCGATGGCCTGTGTCTGGCCACTGTTACGGTTGAATGCAGACACGCAAGTTACGTCTGGGCACCATGCGTCCCGTGTTCAACCAATGCCCTTGAGGGGCACCTCGGCAAATGTCCTCTTCTCCCATCGTCGTTCAGCGTGATACCCGGGCCTGGCAACTGCAGGTGTGGGTGTCGTTCGGCATTGCGGTCTCGCTGTGCGCCATCGGCCTGGCATGGCTGCCCGGCGAGCAGCTGGAGCAGGCCTTCATGGTGATGGGCTATGTGTTCTGCCTCTCGGCCGCCTTCGTGCTGGCCAAGTTCGTGCGGGACAACGAGGGCGGCCGCAGCGGCGCAGGCGACACGCCCATGTGGAAGCTGGTGGTCTGGGGCGGCTTTGCCGTGTCCATGGCGCTGACTGGCTGGGGGCTGGTGAGCATGGACATCAACGTGACCTACAAGGCCTTCCTGGGCGTGAGCTGGCTCTATCTCATCACTACCGCCTTCACGCTGGCCAAGATGCTGCGTGACCGCCACGAGGCCGACCTGGCGCAGGCCCGCATGCATGGCCGCCGCGAGGCCGCGCAACCGGCCGACGCCGAGTGATGTCCACCCCTTCCCCGCATTTCCAGGAGTCCAAGCAATGATGGTCAACCAATCCGTTTTCGCGCGCCTGCCGCGTGCCCTGCTGGCCGCTGGCGCGCTGTGCGCAGCCCTGGCCATGGCGCCCGCCCATGCGCAAAGCGAGGCCTCCGTGGCGCTGTCCATGCTGCCCGTGGCCTCCGTGGTGGGCACGGCTTCGGTGGCTTCGACGGCCGCTGGCGCCGTGGTGGCCTTGCCGGCCGCGCTGTCGGTGGGCGGCGCGGTGCTGACCGTGAAGGCGGTGCAGGCCTCGGCCACGGGCACGGTCTATCTGCTGGAGCGTGCCTCCGATGGCGCCCAGGCCAGCGTGGAAGTGGTGGGGCGAGGCGCCTCCGCCTCGGCCTATGCCGTGGGCACGGTGCTGACCTGCAGCGTGATTGGCGCAGGCGTTGTCATCTCGGCGGCCGGCAAGGTGCTGGCCTTCATTCCCAACGAGATGGGCAAGGCCCTGCTGCACAACGAACGCCTGTGATGCCCGCCATGAAACCGTCTCTCTCCCTTTCCCCGGTGGCCCGTGCCGCCTGCCTGGTGCTGCTGCTGGCCGCCGCGCTGGGCACGGCCCATGCAGGGCGCAGCTGCGAGGACAAGCCCCTCACGCCCCAATCCCTGCAAAAGGGGCTGGACCTGGCCCAGCGCACATCCCAGGCGCTGGATGCCGAATATGCGAAGAACGGCACCCGCGTCGTGCTGCTGGCGCGCGTGGGCCAGGACCTGAGCAAGTACGACCTGCACTATTCCCACTATGGCTGGGCCTACAGGACCCCCGAGGGCCCCTGGCGCGTGGCGCACAAGCTCAACGAATGCGGCACGGCCGGCGGCCATGTCTACCGCCAGGGCCTGGGCGAGTTCTTTCTGGACGACCTGTGGCGCTACGAGGCCGGCGTTCAGGTGCCCACGCCCGCCGTGCAGCAGGCGCTGTGGACCTTTTTGACCCAGCCCCAGACCGTGCTGCGCCTGCAGCACGAGCCCTACAGCATGGTCAGCTATGCCTGGGGCCAGCGCTACCAGCAGTCCAACCAGTGGGCCACCGAAACCCTGGCCGCCGCCATGGAGCCGGCCACGGTGCAGCGGCGCGAGCAGGCCCAGGCCTGGCTGCAGTTCAAGGGCTACGAGCCCGGCGTGCTGGTGATTCGCGCGCTGTCGCGGCTGGGCGGGCGCGTGACGGCTGCCAACATCGCCTTCGACGACCATCCCAACGACAAGCGCTATGCCAGCCGCATAGAGACCGTGACCGTGGAATCGGTGACGCAGTGGCTGCAGCGCAGCCAGCTGGCGGGTCCGGTGCGCGTGCTGCCCTGAGCCGGACCGGCTTTTCCTCCGCCTGCGGTCTTCCTCGGCCGCAGGCCACTGAAACAGGAGTTTCCCCATGAGCAAGGCCCTGCGTCTGCCCGAGAAATGGTTCCGCCGAGGCCTGTGGCTGGTGGCGGTGGTGTTCGCCTCGTTCCTCATCGGCCTGGGCGGCCTGGTGGTGGGGGATCTGCCCCAGGTCGAGTCGCCGCGCACGGTGGAGGACTTCATCGCGCCCGCTGCGGCCGAGCCCGTCAAGGCCGAGATCAAGGCCGCCGATGCCGATCACGACAAGGCGGAGACGGCGCTGCAGAACGCGCGCCTCAAGTACCAGGCCACGCAGGCGCGCTACCGCTCTGCGCGCGAGACCTTCGACAACTGGGTGGCCACGCGCCGCGCCACGGCCCGGCCCGAGCAGGACAGCGAGCTGCTGTCGCGCACCCAGGCGCTGGATGCCATCAAGCAGGAAGAGAACACCGCACGCGCCTCCGTGGAGCGGCTGCAGGACGCCAGCCTGCAGGCACGCCAGCGCCTGGACGCGGCCAACCGCCAGTGGGACGGTCTGCGCGACGGTGCCATGGAGTCCTGGCGCAAGGAGATGCGCGCCATCGAGCTGCGCGTCTTCCTCTACCGCCTGGCGCTGACCCTGCCCCTGCTGCTGGTGGCCGGCTGGCTGTTCGCCAAACAGCGCAAGAGCACCTGGTGGCCCTTTGTCTGGGGCTTCATCTTCTTTGCGCTGTTCGCCTTCTTCGTCGAACTCGTGCCCTACCTGCCAGACTACGGCGGCTACGTGCGCTATGTGGTCGGCATCGTGGTGACGGTGCTGCTGGGGCGCGCGGCCATTCTGGGCCTGAACCGCTACCTGGAGCGGCAAAAGCAGCAGGAGTCACTGCCCGAGACGCAGCGGCGCCAGGAACTGGGCTACGACGTGGCCCTGGCCCGCCTGGCCAAGGGCGTATGCCCGGGCTGCGAGCGCCCCGTGGACCTGAAGGACGGCGCCATCGATTTCTGCCCCCACTGCGGCATAGGCCTGTTCGACCGTTGCGGCAGCTGCAATACCCGCAAGAGCGCCTTTGTGCACTATTGCCACAGCTGCGGCACCCAGGCCGCTGGCAACCGCAGGAAGCCGGGAGCCGTGCTGCCTTCCACGTCTGCTGCGCCTGCCGTGGCTCCCCTGCCTCCAGTGCAGGAGGCCGGGCCGGCACCGGGTTGAGTCTGGCTGAGCCCGCCTGACCCCGCCTGAAGCGGCCCTGGCGACGGCCGTGGCGGTGTCGGCCGGAGCCGGCAAGACCCTTGAAGCTGCGCGGGGTTGTGGTACACCATGGCTTGCGCGCTCGGCCGGGGCGCAGATGTCTTCAGCGAGGATGCCATGTCACGCCAGCTGCCGTATCCCCCACAACACACGCCAGCGCAGCCCGCCCACCCACCGGCCGGCGCGTCCGCCCATCTTCTTCCCCTGGCGGCCTGGGCCGTGGGGGCTGCCCTGCTGGCCGGCCATGTGCTGGCCGGCCCTTCTTCATGGAAAGCCTGGGCGGCCTACGCCGCGCTGTCGGCCCTGGCCGGCATGGCCTGGGTCTGGCGCTGCCATGCTGCCGGCCTGCCGCTGACCCGGACGCTGCGCGGCCACGGCTGGATACAGGCCACGATGGCCTTGCTGCTGGCGGCCTGGCAGCCCTCGCTGGCCTGGGCCTCTGCCCTGCTGTGGCTGGCCGCCATCGCCTGGCTGCCCTGGGATGGCGAGCGCGAGCAGGCGCTGCATCTGCCCGCAGGCCAGATCGTGCTGCTGTGCGCCATGCTGGCCATGCTCTGCGCCGTGGTGGTGGCCAGGCCCATGCCGCAGATGGCACCGGGCTCGGTCGCCGTGCGCATTCTGTGGCTGGCCAGCGTGCTGCTGCCGCTGGCCGTGCATGCGCTGGCCCTTTGGCAGGCACTGAGCCGCATGCAGCGCCAGTACACCGAGGAACTGGCGCAGCTGTCCAGCTACTGCGGCCAGCTTGCCGACGATGTGCAGCAGCTGCAGACCCGCGTGGGCTCGCTGCAATTGCCCACGGGGCGCGACACGCTGACCGGCGTGGCCAACTACTCGCGATTGATGGATGCCGTCGATGGCCTGCGCGAACGCCATGCGCGCAAGCCTGAACCGTTTTGTGTGGTGCTGCTGGAGCTGGACCCCTGGGTGGAGCGTGCGGGCGTGCACCCGCCGCACAAGGGACCATCGCTGCAGGACCGGGTGCTGCTCATGCTCAGCGGCCTGCTGGTCACTCACCTGCGCACGGTGGACGGCATAGGCCGCTACCGCGATGACACCTTCATGCTGGTGATGCCGGATACCGCCTCCGTCCAGGCCGTCTGGGCGCTGCAGCGCGTGCGCGAGGGCGTGCGCCAGCAGCACTGGAGCGAAAAGCCCATCCCCGACCCCGACAAGGACCCGCTGACCCTGACCCTGGCCGTGGCGGAGTTCCAGGCGGGCGAAACCTCGGAGCGGCTGGTGCAGCGTGCCGAAGCGGCCCTCGCACATGGCCGCGCCTGCGGGCGCAACCAGATCGTGGTGGCCGAGGACGTGCGGCCGCCTCGTACCTCCTAGGCGAGAAGGATGCAATCCCCGGGATTTCCCGGATGCGGTCACAATGGGCGCCCATGAGGGCCGCCGGCCCGCCGCGCTTCTTCGCATGCCCGTGCTTTCCTCCATTTCTCGGAATTTCCCGGACCGTCTCCTGTGGGGGCCGAAGCCGGCGTCGCCGTTGGTGGACGAGGCGCTGCACCTGGAGCGCTGGAAGCGCCGCACCTGGCAACTGCACATCTCCGTGCTGGTCAGCCATATCTATGCGCTGCTGCTGTTTCTGGGCCATGCCTGGGCCGGCTATGCGCCCTGGGCCGTGGTGCTGGGCTATGGCCTGTGGGTGGTGGCGGGCATGGGCTTCATCACCTGGGCCTATGCCAGCGACTGGTGCCACAGGCTGCGCGATCCCGGCATGTTCCTCACGCACCAGCTGGTGTCCATCATCGGCGTGCTGGGCATGGTCATGGCAGCCCCTGCGCTGGCGTTCCAGTCCATGGTGATGCTGATCGCCTTCAGCGCCGACGGTTTCCTGGCGCGCAGCCGCACGAGCTTTTGGCTGACCTGGATAGGCACGCTCATCGCCGTGGCGGCCATCATTCTCTGGCGGGGGCCGCTGATGCGCATGACCACGGACACGGCTGCAGGCCAGTTGCTGGCCTTCGGCGTGGTGCTCGGTGCCGTGGTGCGCTGCAGCGTGCAGGCCACCTTCTTTCGCAGCATGCAGTACCGGCTGGGCATCGCCAATGACAAGCTGGCCACGGCGCTGGCGCAGATCGAGGCCCTGCTGCGCCATGACGACCTGACCGGCGTCAGCAACCGCCGGGGCGTGATCGAGCGGCTGCACGAGGTGCGCACCGCCGCCCACGACCGTGGCACGGTGCTGTGCGTGGCGCTGCTGGACATAGACCACTTCAAGCGCATCAACGACAGCTTTGGCCATGAGGGCGGCGACCGCGTGCTGCGCGCCTTCGGAACGCTGCTGAAGTCGCAGCTGCGCAGTGCCGATGGCGTGGGCCGCTATGGCGGTGAGGAATTCCTGCTGGTGTTGCCCGACACCGACCTGGCCCAGGCCGGCGAACTGCTGGAGCGCCTGCGCCTGCGCATTGCCGAAGCCCCGTGGACGCAGACCCTGGGCGAGGGCGCCCGCGTCACCTGCACGCTGGGCGCCGCGCAGTACCGCGCGGGCGAGTCGGTGGAGGCGACCATTGCACGTGCCGATGCGGCGCTTTACCGTGGCAAGGCCCAGGGTCGCAACTGCACGGTGCTGGAGCCGCAGCAGGCCCCGCAGGCCTTGAGCGGCGCCCCGGCCCCCCGGACTGATGCCGGAATGCCTGACCGCTTGTGAGTGCAGCTCACGACGGGTGACAGAAAACATCGTTATTCATGCGCACCGATCGTCCATAGCATCGGCATCCATGCTCGGAATGGACAAGGGTGCAAATATGAACCAATGGTTCGCTGAAATCGCCGGCAACGGGCCCGAGGGCGCTGGCATCGTGGTGTCTGCGCAAGGCTGGGATAGGCATCTGCAGTCTGGCCCCCGCCAGTTGCAGGCCGGCCCGCTCCGCGCCGAACTGGCCGACGGCGGCCTGCGCAATGTCCGCTATGGCGGCGTCGACATCCTGCGCTCCATGGCCTTTGTGGCGCGCGACGGACAAGGTGACCGCTGTGTGCATGGCGCGGGCGAACTGAGCCTGCGCGAGCGGGCCGGCCGCTTCGAGGCCTTCTACGAAACGGTGGTGGACTGCGAGGAGCTGAGCCTGGCCTGGCGCGTGCGCATCGTGGGTTCGGCGCGCGGACTGAGCTTCACGTGCTGGGCGCGTGCCCAGGGGGATGTCGACGGCGGCCTGCAGCGGGGCCTGCGCGCCGGGCGGGCAGGCCTGGAACTGGTGTATCCGCTCAAGGTCCTGGCTGGCCGGCCCGTGCATGTCCAGCATGTCGATGGCAGTGCCGAAACCACCGTGCTGCCCGAGCCCGATGCGCTGCAGCGCCTGTCGCAGCTGTCTGGCATCGCCCATGAGCCCGCACCGGGCCTGCAGGTGGACTGCCGCCTGGAAGGCGCCGAGTTCGAGATGCTGGGCCAGCGCTGTGGCGGCAAGGCCTTTTTCCGGCTGCAGCCGCGCGCGTTGTCTCCTTCGCCCTCCTACTCGTTGACCCGGGGCCGGACCCTGGTGCAGATGGCCGACCTCTTGTTTGTCTCGCCCGGCGCCCTGCAGTAGCACCGCAAGCAGCGCCTGGCCGGGCCTGGCCGGGTCAGCCTGTGCCTTGCAGGCGGGCGGCCTGCACCGTGGCCTCCAGCAGCTTTCTCTCCCGCTCCAGGTGGGCAATGAACTGGGCTTGCTCCATGGCCATGGGCTTGAAGCCGGCGTCGGCGAGCTTGCGCACCAGATCCGGCTCGGCCAGCACGGCTGCGGTCTCGCGGGCCAGGCGCTCGGCAATACGGGCGTCGGTGCGGGCCGGCAGCAGCAGGCCCTGCCAGGCCTCGACATCAAAGGACTGCCAGACCGGCGTTTCCTGCAGGCTGGGAGTCTGCGGCAAGGTGGCGGCGCGCAGGCGCGAGGTCACGCCCAGGCCGCGCAGCTTGCCTTCGCGTACAAAGGACTGGACCAGGGCCACGGGCAGCACGGCCAGGTCGATCTGCCCGCCCGCCAGCTCGGTCAGCGCCTGCGGGCCGGATTTGTAGGGCACATGCGTCCAAGACAGGCCGGCCTGCTGCTGGAGCATTTCTGCGGTCAGGTGCAGGCTGGTGCCCACGCCATCGGTGCCCACGGTCAGCCTGCCCGGCTGCTGGCGTGACAGCTGCACGAGCTCGGCCGCCGTGGTGGCCGGCAGGTCGGGGCGGCCTGCCAGCACGAAGGCCGAAGAGGCCACGGGCGCCACGGGCAGCAGTTCCCTGAGGGCGTCATACCGGAAGCGCTCTGGCGACACCAGCGGCGCAATGAGCACGCAGCTGGCCACGCCGAACAGCGCGGTATGACCGTCCGGCCTGGCCTTGATCACCCGCTGGGTGGCGATGGTGCCCGAGGCGCCCACGGTGTTTTCTATGACCACGGGCTGGCGCAGTCGCTCCGCCAGGCGCGGCATGACCAGGCGCGCGGCCACGTCCACGCTGCCGCCCGGCGAAAAGGGCACGACCACGGTCAGCGGCTGGCTGGGCCAGGCGTCGGCCCCAGCCGTGGACGCGCGGGCTGCCTGTGACAGCCAGGGCGCGCCCAGCATCCAGGCCGCCATTTGCCTGCGGTTGAGGCTCATGACAGCCTCCCGGCGGCACCCAGCCAGGGCAGCTGGTCCGCGTGGTAGCGCCAGGTCTGGAACACGCTGTTGAGCCGTCCGGGGCCGGTGCGGCGCGCTGCGGCATCGGGGTACTCGGCGAACCAGGGCAGGATGTATTCCCAGACCACCTCCCCCGCAGGCGTGACCTCGAAGAGCCGGCCCGTGGCCGATTCGGTGATGTGGGTGTTGCCGTTCCACAGGCGCTGGGCATTGCCCATGAAGGCGGTGTAGAAGGCGTTGACCATCTCGTCCTGGTAGCTCCAGACCACGCGGTGGTCGGCAGGATCGATCTCCACCACGCGCGAGAAGGCCACATGGGCGCCTTCGCGGAAGTTGCCGTTGTCGAAGGCCAGGATGTGGCCGTTGTCCAGCGCCACGGGCGCATGCTGGTGCGAGACCACCGAGGGTGGAATGTGCAGCGTCACCGCGCCGCTGGCCTTGTCCACGGCAATGATGCCGGAGGTGGTGCGCAGGCTCATGAGCACGCTGCCGTCGGCCCTCACGCCCAGCCCGTTGACCAGCGGCCAGTGGTAGCGGCCAAAGCCCGGGTGGATGGGGAAGTCCTCGGGCGCCAGATGCTCCCAGGCCTTCCATTCCCAGACCAGGCGGCCGCTGCGGTCCACTTCGCGGATCACGTCGCCGTACATCACCTCGCCGGGCCCGTGCGCGGTGCCGCCGGGCACGCGCTCGGCAAAGCCCGCAGGCACGGGCGCGCAGGCGGCATAGAGCAGATGGCCGTTGGGCAGCCACTGCGCGTCATGGTGGTGGTCCGGGTCCTCGTGGTGCCAGACGATCTCGCCCTGCGGCGTGACCTCGTAGAAATCGCCGCCATGCCACATGGACCACGGCGCATAGCGATCGGGCGAGCGGGGATGGTTGCCGTTGTAGCCCAGGTTGCCGTTGGGCAGGATCACGGCGTGCCGGCCCGCGCGCACGGGCAGCTTCCATTCATGGGCCACGCGGCCTTCGATGTCCACCAGGTAGACATGGCCGTCGGCCGTCTGCGGCGCGATCAGGGTGTAGCCGCCGGCCGAGAGGGCGGGGTCGTGGGCGATGAGTCCGACGCCGCGGCGGCGCTGGGTGACTTGGTCTACGGTGCTTGCCATGGGCTGCTTTCAAAGGAGGCCGGGAATGAGCGCCACTCTAGGCAGTCGCAAGCGTCAGGAATAGCTGTTTGTTTTGGATGAGGTGTCAGATAAAAATTTACACTCCGCGCCATGCCCGCAATCTCCCAGGCCTTTCGCTGTTTTGACGAGGTGGCGCGCCGTGGCTCGGTGCGCAAGGCCGCCGTCACGCTGCACCTGACGGCGGCCGCCGTGAACCAGCAAATCCTCAATCTGGAGGCCCAGGTCGGCGTGCCGCTGTTCGACCGCCTGCCGCGCGGCATGCAGCTGACAACGGCCGGGGAGCTGATGCTGGCGGCCGTGCGGCGCAGCCAGCGTGACTTCGACAACGCGCTGGCCCAGGTGGAGGACCTGCGCGCCCTGCGCCGGGGCCATGTGCGCGTGGGCGTGTCCCATGCCACGGCCGAGTACCTGCTGCCCCTGGTGATCGCCAGCCTGCACGGGCGCTATCCGGGCATCACCTTCAGCGTGCGTTCGGGCACGGGCGAGGAGCTGCTGCGCGGCGTGGCACAGGGAGAGATCGATGTGGCCTATTGCCTGCGCCGCCCGCCGCCGCCCGGCGTGCAGGAGGTGCGCGCCTGGCCCCAGCCGCTGGGTGCGGTGATGGCCCCCGGCCATCCGCTGGCCACCGAGCCGCGCCTGCTGCGCCTGCGCGATTGCGTGGACTATCCGCTGATCCTGATGGCGCCGGGCATGGAGTTGCGCAGCATGCTGGAGCAGATGGACAGCGCGGCCCTGCACCAGCAGCGGCCGCTGGTGGAGACCAGCTCCGTGCCCATGGTGCGGCGCCTGGTGGCCGGCAGCACGGCCCTGGGATTCCTGGTGCCCGACAACGTGGCCGAGGATGTGGCGGCCGGCCGCCTGCTCTGGCGGCCCCTGCATGACGCAGGTGCGCAGTTGCCCGGCTGCCTGTACCAGCGCATCGGCTACACCAAGGCAGCCGCCATGAGGCTGTTTCTGGACGAGCTGGAGCGCGTGGCCGACGAGATGCGCGCCGGCTTCGAGACCGGCGTGTCCTGGTCGCTCAAGGACCTGGCGACCTGAGCGACCCTGGCCACCTGAGTGACCTGAACGATCGGCTGCGGGGCGTCAGACGCCCCGGGCGCGCTCGGCCTTGAAGCGTGCGCGCATTTCAGTGAAGTTGCCCGCCTCCAGCGCATTGCGCACTTCCTGCATCAGGTTCAGGTAGTAGTGCAGGTTGTGGATGGTGGTGAGCATGGGGCCCAGCATCTCGCCGCAGCGGTCCAGGTGGTGCAGGTAGGCGCGCGAGAAGCCGTCGCGTCCGCCTTGCTCCCAGCTCACGCCGCTGGTGCCTGCGCAGGCATGGCAGGTGCAGCTGGGGTCCAGCGGCTGGTGGTCGGTCTTGTGACGTGCGTTGCGGATCTTCAGGTCGCCATAGCGCGTGAAGATGGTGCCGTTGCGCGCATTGCGCGTGGGCATGACGCAGTCGAACATGTCCACGCCGTCGGCCACGCCCTGCACCAGGTCCTCGGGCGTGCCCACGCCCATCAGGTAGCGCGGCTTGTGGGCCGGCAGGCGGTGGGGCGTGTGGGCCATGATGGCCAGCATCTCGTCCTTGGGCTCGCCCACCGAGACGCCGCCCACGGCGTAGCCGGGGAAGTCCATCTCGACCAGGGCCTGCAGCGATTCCTCGCGCAGGTTCTCGTACATGCCGCCCTGCACGATGCCGAACAGCGCATTGGGGTTGCCCAGGCGCTGGAACTCGTCGCTGGAGCGCTTGGCCCAGCGGCGGCTCATCTCCATGCTCTTGCGTGCCTCGGCCTCGGTGGTCTTGTGGCCGTTGGTCTCGTAGGGCGTGCATTCGTCCAGCTGCATGACGATGTCCGAGTTCAGCACGGTCTGGATCTGCATGCTGACTTCGGGCGACATGAACAGCTTGTCGCCGTTGACCGGGCTGGCGAAGTGCACGCCTTCCTCGGTGATCTTGCGCATGGCGCCCAGGCTCCAGACCTGGAATCCGCCCGAGTCGGTGAGGATGGGCTTGTCCCACTTCTCGAAGCCGTGCAGGCCGCCGAAGCTCTGCATGATGTCCAGCCCCGGGCGCATCCACAGGTGGAAGGTGTTGCCCAGGATGATCTGCGCGCCCATCTCCTGCAGGCTGCGCGGCATCACGCCCTTGACGGTGCCATAGGTGCCCACGGGCATGAAGATGGGTGTCTGCACCACGCCGTGGTTGAGCGTGAGCTGGCCGCGGCGCGCGTGGCTGGAGGGATCGGTCTTGAGCAGGTCGAATTGCAGCATAGCCCTCCATTGTCCCAGATGGCCGCATGTGCGTGTCGGACGCTCCGCGACTGTCCCCGGAGCCCGTCTGGCTTAGCCGGCCCGCGTCTACACTGGGGTGGTTGCGATTCGCCAGCTACAAAAAAGGAGGTCTGCATGCTGAAGATCATGATTGCCGTCGACGGGTCCGAGCCCTCGCTGGATGCCGTGCACCACGCCATCTCCCTGGTGCGCCAGGGCCTGCAGGCGCATTTCGTGCTGGCCCATGTGCAGCAGGAAGCCTCGCTGTTCGAGCTGGCCACGCAGGACTCGGACATGATTGCCGCCGCCAGCGTGGACGCCGGCATGCACCTGGTGGCGCCGGCCGTGGCCCTGGTGCGGGCGGCCGGCATTTCCTACGAGGTGGAGATCGGCCTGGGCGAGCCCGCCGCCGCGCTGGCCGACATTGCCGAGAGCACGGGCTGCGAGCAGATCATCATCGGCGCACTGGGCCAGGGCGGCCTGCGGCGCGTGCTGATCGGCTCGGTCTCGCGCGAGGTGGCACGCAACAGCCGGCTGCCCGTGACCATCGTCAAGCATGCCGAGCCGCACGATGAAGAAGGGGAAGAGGACCTGGGTCCCGAGTGAGGGGGTGCCGGGCGCGGGCGGGCTTTCAGGCGGCCCGCCGTTGCTGGCCCTGATGGGACTGGTGCCGGCCTGCATGGGCGCCGTAAGCTCCGTAGGCACCATGAGCGTGCGCATGCGCGTGGGGTTGCAGCTTGCCGTGCGGCAGGCTGGCCAGGCGCTGGAACATGCGGCGGCAGTAGCCGCGTATGCCCAGGCATTTGTTGATCTCATCCACCGGCAGGGGCCCGGAGACCACGACGATGCTGTCGGCCTGGTCCCAGTCGCCGGCCGCGCGCAGCCGCCTGCGCGTGCACAGCGCCCAGGCATGGATGCGCGTGGGCGAGCCATGCTCATGGACCTGGCCCGTGACCAGGTCGAAGGCAATGGCCACCAGCTCGGTCCTGAGCCGGCAGCGGCGCTCGCCCGTGATGGCACTGGGCGTCTCGCGCATGTCGTACAGGCAGTAACTGCCGGCCTTGAGCTGGTATTGCAAATCCATGGCGGACCTCCGCGGTTCGTTCTGGGGCGGGTTCCGGGCCTGCCTGCAAAGGCCCGGGGCATCGGCGCATTCTGACGCATGGCCCCGGCCGCTGGCAATGCAGCCAGCGGGGCGGGGCTTCCCCGCGAAGGGCAAGCGGCAAAGCGTGCCCGGCGAGGGCCGGTCTTCTAGAAGTCCAGAAGACTGAAACCCACGCTGAGCACGGTGCGCTTGTAGTTGTAATCGATCAGGCTGTCACCGTATCCGCTGAAAAGCTGGACATGCAGGCGCAAATTGCTCTTGCCACCGTTCCATCCTTCGCCTAGGGTGCGCAGCCATTCGACGCGGCCGGAGCCACGGCCCTGGCCGAGCGAGCCGCGCGCAGTGAAGCCCAGATAGTTCTGTGCATTGACGTTCCAGCCCAGTTTCACCTCGCCCCGGCCGATGTAGTCCTGGATGCGCGGGTTGTCGTCGTGCTCGGCGCTTTCGCGGATGCGCTGCCAGGCCTTGGCGTGCAGCTGCCAGCGGTTGTCCAGCTCGAAGCCGGTCATCAGATACCAGCGGTTCCAGCTGCGCGACAGCGGATCGCTCTGGCCGTTGGACTGGTGCACCAGGCCTACGCCGCTGTAGCGCCAGCGCCAGCCGAAGGGCAGCCGGGCATCGGTGGGGTAGACGTAGAAGATCTCGGGCTCGTGGTCCGTGTTGCGGAAGGGCCGCGAGATGGCGGGGCTGAACAGCTGCCAGTACGACTGCTGGGTGTAGCCGACCCACAGCGAGTCCTTGCCCGCCGAGGTGCTGCTGGTCAGCAGGCCCTGGGCGACCTTGGTGCGCACGGACAGCTGCACGCGCATTTCCTCGGTCTTGTAGGGCTGCGACTGCGCAGGGTCCTTGCCGGGCGTGGTGGGCTGCCGGTTGACATGGTCGGCCGTCACCACGGACACGGACATGGGCCGGTAGCCGCGGAAGCTGAAGGTGCCGCAGTCGCTGCCCGGTTCCAGCTCGAAGTAGCGCGACAGCTCGCTGTAGCGCGGGTCGCGGCAGCCGCCGTTGGTGGGGGTGGTGGGCAGCGCCAGGCCCTGGCCGCTGTCGGCCGTCACCACGGGGGCGGGCGTGGGCAGGGCGCCAGGATCGGCTGCGGCGCTGGCGGCCGGAGCACTCCAGCCGGTGGCCGGCGGCGCGGTCAGCGGTTGCTGCTGCTGGGCCCAGGTGTCGAAGCAGGCCAGGCGAGACTGGTTGTCCGTGGTGGCGGCGCACTGGCGCCAGGCGTCCTCGGACAGGGGGCGGGGCGCGGTCTGCGCCTGGGCGCCGAGCCAGGGCGTGGCGCCCAGTCCCATGGCCAGGGCCCACTGCAGGGGTGTCGGCGTGCGGCTTGGGCGCTTGCGGCGATCCAGGTGTGTAGGAGTCGTCATGGCTTGGGTCCGGTGATGGAAGGAGCGAAGAGTAAGGGGTAATGAGTGAAGAGGGAGCAGGGGGCTCGTGTGCAGGCTCGGGGGCCGGTCACGGCGCGAGCTTGCGCAGCACGAAGGGCCGGGGCGCCGCATCGTCGCTTTCGATGAAGTTGCCGCGGATCTCGCGGGCGCAGCTGCCTTCGACTACATCGCCCAGCCAGGTGGCGGTGATGCGCTTGCCGTCGGCGCTTTCTTCCAGCGTGATGTGGTCATCGGCCACGTCGCCGACCATGGGGCGGGTGTCTGCGCCGCGCGCGATCGTGCCCTTGACGTTGCCCTTCCACTGGGGGTGCGGCCCCAGCTGCAGGCGCACGGGCTGGGACTGGCCTTCGACGGTTCCCGTCCATTCGCCCTGCAGCTGGCTGTCCTTCATCTCCTCGTCGCCGGGGCATGGGGCGTGTGGCAGGGCGGTGGCAGCGCGGGCGGCCTTGGGCGCGGCCTGGAGGGTGGGCCGGGTGGTGGTCTGCAGGTCCGTGCTGGAGCAGGCGGTGGTCACGGCCACCAGCGCCAGGCTGAGAACGGGGCGGTAAAAACGCATGCGGTGTCTTTCTGGAATCAGGAGTCGGCGGGCGTGGACTGCTGTGCCTTGAGGGCGAACTCGGCGCGCAGCTGGCGCAGCTTCTCGCGCGGGTCCTCGCGCGAGGTGGCGGCGTCCAGGCCCATTTCCTTGATGAAGCGGCTGGGCAGGGTGGAGACCATCTCGCGCCCCTTCTTGCGGCGCTTGGTCCAGCTCACGGCCAGCGAGCGCCGGGCGCGCGTGATGCCCACGTACATGAGGCGGCGCTCTTCCTGCAGGCGCTGGGCGGTTTCGTCGCTGACCTTCTGCTGGCGGCCGTTGTCGTCGTCGAGCTTGAAGGGCAGCATGCCCTCGGTCACGCCCACCAGCATCACATGCGGCCATTCCAGGCCCTTGGAGGCATGCAGGGTGGACAGGATGACCATGTCCTGCTCCTTCTCGCGCTCGCTGATGGTGGACAGCAGGGCGATGTTGCGCGCCACTTCCAGCAGGCTCTTGACCTCGGTGTGCGTGGTCGTGCCCGCCGCATCCTCGATCTGGCCGCCGGCGCGCTGGGCCATCCAGTCGCAGAACTCCAGCACGTTGCTCCAGCGGGCGGCGGCCACCGATTCGCTGTCCTCGCTGTCGTAGAGGTACTGCTCGTAGCCGATCTCCTTGAGCCAGTCGAGCATGAAGCCGCGCGACTGCTCGGCGCCCAGCGTGTGGCGGGCGCGGTATTCGAGGTCGTTGATGTAGCGGCCGAACTCCAGCAGGCTGTCATGCGCCTTCTTGGGCAGGGCCGCTTCCAGCATGTGCGCGAACAGGGCGCCGAACATGCTGAGCTTGTGCTGCGAGGAAAACTCGCCCAGCTTGCCCAGCGTGGTGTGGCCTATGCCGCGCCTGGGCGTGCCGATGGCGCGCAGGAAGGCGGGGTCGTCGTCGTTGTTGATCCACAGCCGGAACCAGGCGCACAGGTCCTTGATCTCGGCGCGGTCGAAGAAGCTGGTGCCGCCCGAGACCTTGTAGGGAATGCTGGCCTTGCGCAAGGCCTTCTCGAAGGGCTTGGCCTGGTGGTTGGCGCGGTAGAGGATGGCGAAATCCTTCCAGTCCGGCGGCGGGTTGCTGGCCGCGCGCAGGCTCTGGATACGGGCGACGGCGCGCTCGGCCTCGTGCTCCTCGGTGTCGCAGTCCACGATGCGCACGGGCTCGCCCTCGCCCAGCTCCGAGAACAGCGTCTTCGGATAGAGCTTGGGGTTGGGCTGGATGACGTTGTTGGCCGCGCGCAGGATGGCCGAGGTGGAGCGGTAGTTCTGCTCCAGCTTGATCACCTTGAGCTGCGGGAACTCCACCGGCAGCTTCTTGAGGTTGTCCAGCGTGGCGCCGCGCCAGCCGTAGATGCTCTGGTCGTCGTCGCCCACGGCGGTGAAGTGGGCGCGGCTGCCCACCAGCATCTTGAGCAGCTCGTACTGCGTGGCGTTGGTGTCCTGGTATTCGTCCACCAGCACATGGCCCAGCAGGCGCTGCCATTTCTCGCGCACTTCGATGTGGTTCTTGAGCAGGCGCATGGGCATGCCGATCAGGTCGTCGAAATCCACGCTCTGGTAGGCGGTCAGACGCTCTTCGTAGCGCTGCATGATCAGCGCCGTGCTGCGCTCGTTGTCGTCCTGGGCCATGGCCAGGGCCTTGCGGCTGTCCCAGCCGGCGTTCTTCCAGTTGCTGATGGTCCACTGCCACTGGCGCGCCGTGGACAGGTCGGTGGTGCCGCCCGAGCAGTCCTTGAGGATGCCCGTCACGTCGTCGGCATCCAGGATGCTGAACTGGGGCTTGAGGCCCAGCACATGGCCGTCCTCGCGCACCATGCGCACGCCCAGGGCGTGGAAGGTGCACACCAGCACGTCCTTGGCCTGGCGGCCGATGAGGCCGGCCGCGCGCTCGCGCATTTCGGCTGCGGCCTTGTTGGTGAAGGTGATGGCCGCGATGCGGCGCGGCGCCATGCCCATCTCGATCAGGCGCCCGATCTTGTGCGTGATCACGCGTGTCTTGCCCGAGCCCGCGCCGGCCAGGACCAGGCAGGGGCCTTCGGTGTAGTGGACGGCCTGGAGCTGGGCCAGATTGAGTCCTGCGGACATGGGTGCGTTGCGCGGGGAAAGGCGTGAAAGTGAGGGAAGCGGGAGCATACCGCTTCGGGGATCGAGGCCATCAGGCCATGTGTAAGCACCCTTGGAATTCGGCGACAAATCTCGCGGCCCCTCTGGTCCGTACTGTGGCGGCGTTGGTCTAAATAGAAAAGTTCACATTAAATCAAGTGAGTAATGTGTAAAAACTATCCAAAATATCAGTCTTCGCCGATGTTCTGTCACGGGCGAATCTGGTTTGTCCATTTCAGTTCCTATCCGGTGAGGTGTCAAAGATGGCTCGCACTACAGACGAGATCGGCCTGGCTGCCGAGCTGTGGTCTCCTCTGCTCAAGCAGCGTTTCGAGGCATTGTTCGCCGTGGCGTCCCGCAAGTCGCTGCGCGGCTGGCGGCAGGTGCCCCTGGTCAGCGCCCAGGTGCTGGTCGTCGATGGCAACATGCCCGCGCCCGAGGCTGCAGGGTGGATGCCCTGCGTGGTCTACGTGGGTGGAGTGCCCCAGGGACAGCACCTGGAGCGCACGCAGCAGCGACTGGCAACCTATCTGGACATGAATTTCACGCTGTCCGACCTGATCGACATGCTGGACCGGGCGGCCGTCTTCCTCATGGACTGGACGGTGCGCCAGCAGGTGGCGACGTCGCATACGCTGGCGCGGGCGCTGGACGATCTGCAGCAGCAGGGCGTGGACTGCCGCTACCGCTTCCAGCTCAAGGCCTGGGTGGCGCTGCCCGCGCCGTGGAACAACTCCGAATGCCTGCGTGCCCTGGCCATGCTGTGCCGTGGCCCCATGGAGGTGGCCCTGTTGTGCGAGCACAGCGGCATGCAGGCCCGCGCCGTGGCCGAACTGCTGCGCCATCCCCGGCTGCGCAGCCTGCTGGAGTGCAGCCTGCGCGCCGCGCGCGAAGACGATCTCCCGCCGCTGCGCCGCAGCCGCGCACAGGCGCCCGACGCGGTGGCCGGCCTGCCGCGCCAGTGGGTGCAGAAGCTGGCCGGCTGGATCCGGCGCGGAGGAGTGGCATGAGCCTGTGGATGAACGCGCAGCCTGCTGCCGGGTTGGTACGGGTGAGCCTGGTGGGCCTCATGGGCATAGGCAAGACCACGGCCCTGCGCAGCCTGTGCGGCGCGTTGATGGCGGCGGCGGATGTGCCCAATCTGGACCGGGCCTCCCATTCCAAGGAATTCACCACGGTGGGTGCCGAGTTCGGCGAGATCGACCTGGGCGGTGGAGAGCGGCTGCAGCTGGTGGGCAGCCCGGGGCAGGAACGCTTCGACTTCGTGCGCCGCTGGGTGCTCAATGCCTCGGTGGGCGTGCTGCTGATGGTGGATGTCTGCGACGCCAGCGCACCGGACTACGCGGCGCAGTGCCTGGCCGAGATCGCCTCTCTGGAATCCGGGCCCCTGGTGGTGGTGGTCAGTTGCCGTGATGCCAGCGAGCAACAGCAGGAAGCATTCAGCAGCGCCTTGGCGGACAGAGGTCACGGTATAGTGCCTGTCATCCAGGCGGACCCCCGTGACCGGCAGCAGTTGCTGGATGCGCTGGGGGTGCTCGTTTCCTTGCTTTCCTTGCAAAGTCAGGTATGAAGACACCAACGCTTCCCCGGATTCCTCCCTCTCTGATCGAAGCTGGCAGCGATGTGCTCCACCGCGTGGTGGCGCCCCTGGAGGGCGTGCACATCGCCTTGCTGTGCACGCCTGACGGCTTCGAGATCACCTCCCTGCGGGTCAGGAGCGAACTGCCGACGGAGCGCCTGTCGGCCATGGCGGGCTCGCTCATGGCCATGGCCAGGGCCGTGGCCACCGAGATAGGCCACAAGTCCTGCCGGCGGCTGACCTTCGAGACCGAGCTGGGCACCGTCCTCTTCCAGGCCGTGGCCGGCAACCAGCCGGCCATCCTGTGCATGGTGGTCGATCAAAGCGCCCTGCTGGGCCGCGCGCTGTGGGCGGCGGGCGAAGTGGCCTCCGAACTGTCCCGTTCCTGATCCGCGGCATCCGCTGCAGAAGTTTGGTTTTCTTCCCCCGAGGAGCGGGCGCGGTGGTCCATCGCACAGCCTGCCCTTGCTATTTGAAAAGGTGGCATATGGCTTCGATACATGATTCTCTGAACGGCCTGCTGGGCATCGATGGCGCCCTGTGCGCGGCCCTGGTGGACAGCACCAGCGGCATGCTCATGGGCAGCGTGGGCTCCGGCCTCGACATGGAGCTGGCCGCTGCCGGCAACACGGAGGTGGTACGCGCCAAGCTCAAGACCATGCGCATGCTCAAGCTCGATGACGCCATCGACGACATCCTGATCACCCTGACGCACCAGTACCACATCATCCGGCCCGTGGCCGCCCATGAAGGTGTGTTCTTCTACCTGGTGCTGGACAAGAGCCGCTCCAATCTGGCGCTGGCCCGCCGCAAGGTGCAGGACGTCGAGAAGGACCTGGCGCTATAAGCGCACGCGCTTGTTGCGCTCACGCCCGACCTGCCGGATGCGGATTCCGGCAGGTTTTTTTTCGTCCGGCGTCCGCGCGGTGACACGGGCGCGCGGCAGCGGCACCGGCTTGCTGCCAGAATCGCCGCGTGCTGTCCGTCCTGCTGATCACCTTCCCCTTCTTCGCGCTTGTGGCCTGCGGCTTTGCGGCCACCTGGCGTGGCGTGCTGCCGCAGGCGGCGATACCGGGGCTCAATGCCTTCGTGCTGTATTTCGCGCTGCCCTGCATGCTGTTCCGCTTTGGCGCGCAGACGCCGATTGCCCAGCTGCTGGATGTGGGCGTCTCCGTGGTCTACCTGCTGTGCGCGCTGCTGATGGTGGGCGCCACCGTGGCGCTGACCGTGCGGCGCGTGGGCTGGAACGATGCAGCCTTTGGCGCGCTGGTGGCGGCCTTTCCCAACACCGGCTTCATGGGCGTGCCCATGCTGGTGGCGCTGCTGGGCGAGCGTGCCGCAGGCCCGGTCATCGTCACCATGGCCATCGACATGGTGGTGACCACCTCGCTGTGCATTGCGCTGTCGCGCCTGGGGCTGCCGGGCGGGCATGGTGTGTCCGTGGCGCTGCGCAGGGCGTTTGCCGGCATGGCCGCCAATCCCATGCCCTGGGCCATCGTGCTGGGTGGCGTGGCCTCGGCGGCAGGCTGGACGCTGCCCGGCCCCATCGACCGCACCGTGGCCATGCTGGCGGGCGCGGCCTCGCCCGTGGCGCTGTTCACCATTGGCGCCGTGCTGGCGCGCTCGCAGATGAACAGCCACGAGCGCGTGGCCGCGCGCGACTACGTGCCCATTGCGCTGGCCAAGCTGCTGGTCCACCCGCTGCTGGTCTGGGCCGTGGCCCGCGCGGCCATGGCGCTAGGCCTGCCGCTCGGCGAAGAGGCCTTTGTGGCGCTGGTGCTGCTGGCCGCGCTGCCCAGCGCCAGCAATGTCTCGCTGCTGACCGAGCGCTTCGGGGCGCACGGCGGGCGCGTGGCCCGCATCATCCTGGTGTCCACGGTGCTGGCCTTCCTGAGCTTCTCGGGCGCCGTGGCGCTGATGACCTGAGCAGGCCCGGGCACACCTGAGCGGCAGGCCCGGGGCGCACGGGCATGCTGGTGCTCACTACAATCCCGCCCATGTTTTTTCACCACCTCGACGGGATCGCATGAAATCCTCCCCCTCTGCCCCGGCAGGCGTTCCCACGGGCGCGGCCCTGCTCTGGATGGTGACGCTGGCCTGCCTGCTCTGGGCCCTGGTGTCCTGGCTGGCCAATGGCAATCTGGACGGCTACCACGACATGCTGGAGAACTATGCCTGGGCCCAGCCGCTGCAGCTGGGCACGCACAAGCATCCGCCGTTCTTCGCCTGGGTGGTCGGCCTGTGGTTCATGGTGTTCCCGCAGAACGACGGCTTTTATCGCCTGCTGTCCTATGCCAATGTGGGCGTGGGCATCTGGGGCGTCTACGTGCTGGGCAGGCGCCTGGGGCTGGCGCGCCTGGCGCCGCTGGGCGCGGCCCTGTTGCTGTGGTGCTTTCCGTATACCACGCTGGCCGGCAAGTTCAACGCCAACAGCCAGCTGCTGTCCCTGTGGCCCTGGGCGGCGGCCCTGCTGCTGGCCAGCTGGCAGGAAAAGGGGGCGCGCGGCGTGGCCTTCAGCGTGGCGCTGGGCGTGGTCTCGGCCGCCTGCATGCTCAGCAAGTACTACAGCGGCGTGTTCCTGGCCGGTTTCCTGCTGCCCATCTTCCTGGTGCGTGAAGGGCGCCAGTGGCTGCTCACACCCCGGCCCTACGTGGCGCTGGCAGCCTTTGGCCTGGCGCTGGCGCCGCATGTGGCCTGGATTGCCCACCACCAGTGGGTGACGCTGGGCTATGCCATGGACCAGGGCGGCGGGCAGGTGGTGTGGGGCTATGTGCTGCGCTTTGCGCTGGCGCCCATCTTCTACTGGCTGCCGGCCTGGCTGGCCGTGTGCCTGGTGTATGGCTTCATGCAGGCCCGCCAGCAAGGCGGCGGCTGGCTGCGCTGGAGTGCGCGTTTCCTGCGCCGCAGCTGGTGCTGGCAGGGGCGCGGCGACACGCTGTTCTGGCTGGCCCTCATGCCCTGGCTTGCGACGCTGGGCTTTGGCGCCACCGGCGTGGTGGAGCTGTCCACGCCCTGGGCCATTCCCATCGGCTATGCCTTCGTGCTGCTGTGGCTGCGCAACCTGGACGCCGAGGCGCCCGCCGTGACGCTGGCCGCGCTGGCCGCGCTGCGCCGCGCCTGGTGGCCGAGCATGGCCGTGGTGCTGGTGATCGGGCTGGCCGTGGGCTGGGGCAATGCGCGCAAGAGCAGCTCCGACTACTACCGGCCCGCGGCCGATGCGGCCCAGGCCATCGTGCTGTCCTGGAACCAGCGCCACCCGCAGCAGCCGCTGCAGTGGGTGGGCGGCGACTGGGCGGAAAATGCCATGCTGTCTTTCTATGCCCAGCCGTATCTGCGCACCATTCCCGGTCTGCCCGACAGCGAATATGCGCGCGTGCTGGCGCTGCCGGACTGGCGCCAGCAGCCCGGGCTGCTGCTGTGCCCGCGCGGCCCGGTGGCCAGCGAGCCCGGCCCGACCGCGAAATCGCGCGATTGCGAGCAGCAGGCGCAGGCCTGGCTGGCGAAGCTGGGCCTGCCACAGGAGGCGCGTGTGCTCACGGTGCAACGCTCGGGATGGCGTTTTCCTCGGCCCAGTCCCTATGCCTATGCGGTTTTTGACGTGTTGCCGCGCGCAGGCAGCCAGCCCGCTGACAATGCTGGCCTATGACCGAATTGCATGCTGACATTGCTCCGGCCGCTCCCAAGGGGATGCTGCCGCGCCCCCCGCTGCGGCTGAGCTGCGTGGTGCCAGCCCACAATGAAGAGGGCAACCTGGAGGCGTTCCTGCGCGCCCTGGACGCGACGGTGCGCACGCTGACGCCCGACTACGAGCTGATCGTCGTCAACGACGGCAGCCGTGACGCCACGCACGAGATCGCGCTGCGCATGGCCCAGGAACTGCCCGTGCGCTATCTGGCGCTGTCGCGCAACTTCGGCAAGGAGGCGGCGCTGTCGGCCGGCATAGACCATGCGCGCGGCAACGCCGTGGTGCTGATCGACGCCGACTTCCAGCATCCGCTGGAGATGCTGCCCCAGATGTGCGAGCTGTGGCAGTCCGGCTACGACATGGTCTATGGCGTGATCGCCGACCGGGGCGCCGAAAGCGGCGCCAAGCGCGTGGGCACCAACCTGTTCTACCGGCTCATGAATGCCGGCAACCTGGTGAAGATCCCGCCCAATGCCGGCGACTTCCGCTGGCTGGACCGCTGCGTGGCCGACGCGCTCAAGGCCCTGCCGGAGAGCCACCGCTTCATGAAGGGCCTGTACGCCTGGGTGGGCTTCAAGGCCGCGGCGCTGCCGTTCGTGCCGGCCGACCGCACGGCCGGTGCGTCCAGCTTCAATTTCCGGCGCCTGGGCTCGCTGGCCCTGCTGGGGCTGACCTCGTTCACCACCTTGCCGCTGCGCGTGTGGAGCGTGGTGGGCGGGATCATCTCGCTGGCGGCCCTGCTCTACGGGCTGTGGATCACCATGGAGACGCTGATCTTCGGCAACCCGCTGGACGGCTGGCCCACGCTGGCGGCCAGCATCATGCTGTTCTCGGGCGTGCAGCTGATGTCCATCGGCATCCTGGGCGAGTACATCGGCCGGATCTATGACGAGGTCAAGCGCCGTCCCACCTACCTGCTGGCGCGCGACGAAGACCGCAGCCCGCTGGCGCCACGGGACTAGCCATGCACGACGTGATCGCACAACTGCGCCGCCTGCCGCAGGCGCTGCAGTTCGTGCTGGTAGGGGGCTGCGCGGCCGCCACGCACCTGGCCGTGGTCGCCCTGCTGGTGCAACGGGTGGGCATGGCGCCGCTGCATGCCAACGTGCTGGCCTTTCTCGTGGCCTTCGTGGTCAGCTACAACGGCCATGCGCTGTTCACCTTCGTGCAGGCCGGGGCGCAAGGCTGGGCCGTGGCCGGCAAGTACTTCGCCGTGGCCTGCGCCTCCTTCGTGGCCAACGAGCTGCTGTACTGGGTGGCCCTGCACTGGCTGCACTGGCACTATTTCTGGAGCCTGGCCCTGGTGCTGGTGCTGGTGGCGGTGGGCACCTTCGTCTTCGCCAAGTTCTGGGCCTTTGCGGCCCCCGGCCGCAAGGAATCCTCATGAACACCGTACCTGCCAGAAACAACGGGGAGAAGGCCTCGGCCAGAACCGTCGTCCTGTGCGCCGACGACTATGCGCTGCACCCCCTGGTCGATGAAGCCGTGGAGCAGCTCACGCTGCAGGGCCGGCTGTCGGCCACCAGCTGCATGACCACCTCGCCGCACTGGAGGCAGGCCGCCAGGCGCCTGCCCGCGCTGCGCCCGCGCCTGTCGCTGGGCCTGCACTTCAACCTGACCGAAGGCCACGGCCTGCAGCCCGCCGCCGGCATCGGTGCCGTGATCGCGCGCGCCTATGCCGGCGCACTCGGCGGCGCCGCCATGCGCGACGCCTGGCGCCGCCAGCTCGACGCCTTCGAGGACGCGCTGGGCATGGCCCCCGACTTCATCGACGGCCACCAGCACGTGCACCAGCTCCCCGGCGTGCGCGCCGCGCTGGTGCAGGAATTGCGCCAGCGCTATGGCGACAACGCTGACGACCTGCCCTGGGTCCGCTCCACCACCCCGGCCGGCCAGCTCTGGCGCGACCCCAAGGCCGCCATCATCGCCCTGCTGGGCGGCTGGACCACCACCCGCCGCCTGCGCCGCCAGGGCGTGCCGCTCAACCACGGCTTCGGCGGCGTCTACGCCTTCGACCAGCCCACGCCCGAAGGCTATGGCCGCCACATGGCCCAATGGCTGGCCCAGCTGCAGCCCGGCAGCCTCATGATGTGCCACCCCGCCACCGCCCCCGTCCAGGGCGACGCCATCGGCGCCCAGCGCGCCGTCGAATACGCCTACCTGCGCTCCGACGCCTTCGCCCAGGCCCTGGAACAAGCGCACTGCCACATCGCCCAAGGCCCCCTCACCCCGCTGTTCACATCGAACTAGCAAGCGGCAATAGAAAAAGCCCCGCGAACGGGGCTTGGGACGAGGCTGCAAAAACCGACGAGGCCCAAAGCAAGGGACAGCAAGCAAGGGCCGCCCCGCAGCGAGGCTGTCGTCCCCCTCCCCCGCGAAGCGGGTAGAGAGGGGGAAGGCGCGCCAGCGCCTCAGGGGGTGCCTATCAATACTCCCAGAAGATGCGCTGCAGCTGCTTCGTGTCCTGCGTCTTGGTCAGGGCCACGGCGGCCAGCAGGCGCGCCTTCTGCGGGTTCAGGTCATGGGCGACGACCCAGTCGTACTTGTCATCGGGCTGCTCGGCATTGCGCAGCACGAAGCCGGCCGGCACGCGCGAGCTGCGCACCACGATCACGCCCTTTTGGCGCAGTTCGTTGAGCTTGGGCACGATGCGGTCGGCCACCGAGCCATTGCCCGTGCCTGCATGCACGATGGCCTTGACGCCGGCCTTGCCCAGCGCGTCGATGGCCGTGGCGGGCACGTTGCCGTAGCCATAGACGATGTCCACGGCGGGCAGGTCGGTGATCTGCTCGATGTTGAACTCGCTGCCCCTGGTGTGGCGCTTGACGGGGGCGCGGAACCAGTAGGTCTTGCCCTCGACCACCATGCCCAGCGGGCCCCACTGGCTGGCGAAGGCATTGGTCTTGATGTTGGTGAGCTTGGCGACATCGCGCGCGGAGTCGATGTTGTCGTTCATGCTGACCAGCACGCCCTTGCCCGCCGAGTCCTTGGACGCGGCCGTGGCCACGGCGCCCAGCAGGTTCAGCGCGCCGTCGGCCGAGATGGCCGTGCCGGGGCGCATGGAGCCGACCATGACGATGGGCTTGTCGGTGGGCACCACCAGGTTCAGGAAGTAGCCGGTTTCCTCCAGCGTGTCCGTGCCGTGGGTGACGACGATGCCGTCCACGCCGGGCTGCTTGGCCAGCTCGTTGACGCGGCGGGCCAGCGTCAGCAGTTCCTTGTTGGTGAAGCTCTCGGAGGCGATCTGGAAGACCTGCTCGCCGGACACGTTGGCGATGTTGCTCAGCTCGGGCAGGCCGGCCAGCAGCTTGTCCACGGGCACCTTGGCGGCCGTGTAGGTGGCGCTGTTGACGGCGCTGGCGCCCGCGCCGGCAATGGTGCCGCCCGTGGCCAGGACGACCACGTTGGGTTTGCCGGCCTGTGCGGTGGGAGCGGGTGCAGGGGCGGTCGCCGTGGCGGGCGCTGCGGCTGCGGGGGCCTGGCTGGCGCCGGGCTGGGACGCGCAGCCTGCCAGCGCAAGCGCGACGGCCATCAAGGTCATACGGAAGGGGGTGAACGGCATGTATCGCTCCTGGAAAGGCATTGAATGATCCAGCCTTGTGGGCTGAATGCGGCACGATGCAATAAACATGCCCCGCCTGCATCAGCGCAAATCCCGATGGGAGCCCTGCGGCGAATGCGCTAAAAGCGCTTCCGAAAAAGGAGCGGTGAACGCTTTGCGGGATTGCGCCCGAGGCCTGAAAGGCTTGAGGTTTTTTGGGGCCGTTCCAAAGGCCGTGCCACGCTCAGATGGCCAGCGGGTCCACGTCCACCAGCCAGCGCACCAGGGCGCGGTGCCCGGGCTGTGCCCTGATCCAGTGCAGGTGCGCCTGCCAGGCCCAGAGAAAGCGCAGCAGGGCGGGCCGTTGGGCCGACTCGATCAGCATCTGCGCGCGCTCCACATTGGCCACGCGCTGCACGGACATGGGAATGGGCGGATAGAGAAAGACATCGTCCACATGGGGCAGGCCGGCCTGGCGGGCGGCCTCGGCCGCAGCGGCCAGGAAGGCCTGGGCGGCTTCCTGCGTGCGCGCATCGGCCCGCACGATGGCCTGGAAGGCGAAGGGCGGCATGCCCGCATCGCGCCGCTCGCGCAACTGGCGCGCGGCGAAGGCCGGGTAGTCGTGCGAGCGCAGCGCGGTGTAGACGGGGTGGGACGGGTCGTGGGTCTGTATCCACATCTCCGGGTGGCTGCCCTGGGCGGCCACGTAGTGCGCGTCGCGCCCTGCGCGGCCGGCGGCCTGCATCAGCAGGCTGAACAGGCGCTCGGGCGCTCGGTAGTCGCTGGAGAAAAGAGCGCTGTCGGGCTGCACGGCGGCCACCAGGGTGATGCGCCGGAAGTCATGGCCCTTGGCCACCATCTGGGTGCCCACCAGCACGTCGATGTCGCCCGCATGCACCTGGGCCAGTTGCTCCTCCAGCGCGCCCTTGGCGCGCGTGGTGTCGGCGTCGATGCGCGCCACGCGGGCGGGCTCGCGGTCGGGACGCTGCACATTGCGCAGCAGGCGGGCCAGTTCTTCCTCCAGCTGCTCCGTGCCCTTGCCCAGCGGCAGGATGTCGGGATTGCCGCAGCCGGGGCAGGCCATGGGCACGCGCTGGGTGTAGCCGCAGTGGTGGCAGCGCAGCGTGCGGTCGGCCTTGTGGAAGACCTGGTGGGCGCTGCAGTGCGGGCAGTCGCTTTTCCAGCCGCAGTCGGCGCAGAACAGCACGGGCGCGAAGCCGCGGCGGTTGAGCAGCACCAGGCTTTGCTCGCCGCGCTGCACGCGCTCGGTGATGGCATCGATCAGCGGCGGCGAGAACACGGCCTTGCGCGGCTGCTGGCCCATGTCCACCAGGCGCACGCGCGGCAGGGCGGCCGCGCCGATGCGGCTGGGCATGTGCAGGCGCAGGTAACGGCCGCCCTGCGGCTCGTCGGCATTGGGCGGGCGGCTGGCGTGCCAGCTCTCCAGCGACGGCGTGGCACTGCCCAGGATGACCTTGGCGCCGGTATCGCGCGCGCGCCAGATGGCCAGGTCGCGCGCCGAGTAGCGCGCGCCTTCCTGCTGCTTGTAGCTGGCGTCGTGCTCCTCGTCCACCACGATCAGCGACAGGCCCGGCAGGCTGGCGAAGACCGACATGCGCGTGCCCAGCACGATGCGTGCCACGCCGGTGTGCGCAGCCAGCCAGCTCTTGAGCCGCTGGGGGTTGGTCATTGCGCTGTGCATGCTGACCACGCAGTCGGCGCCGTACTGCGGCGCGAAGCGCTCCGTGAAGCGCTGCTCCAGCTGGGGCGTGAGGTTGATCTCGGGCACCATCACCAGCACCTGGGCGCCGGGGTCGGCGTCCAGTGCGGCCTGGGTGGCTCTCAGATAGACCTCGGTCTTGCCGCTGCCCGTGCTGCCGAAGAGCAGAAAGGGGCCGGGATGGGCGGCGATCTGCGTGAAGACGTCGGCCTGCTCGGCGCTGAGGACGATTGGGGGAATGTCTGCGGCGGCCGGGGCCGGTGCGAGCGCTGATGCAGGCGCTGATGCAGGCGCAGTGCCAGGCGCTTGTTCCGCCTGTTGCGCCTGTTCCTCTTTTGCAGCCTTGGCCGCTCTCTTCGCTGCGGCCTTGGTCGGCCTGAGCCGGCGCGCCAGCTGCTCGGCCGTCATCTCGCGCAGTTGCGGGGGCAGGGCCGTCACGGCGATTTCGCCCACGCTGCGCTGGTAGTAGTAGGCGGCGAAGGCCACCAGCCGGCGCCAGGCGGCCGGCAGCGGCGAAATGCCCTGCAGCACGGCGGCGACGGGGCGCAGTTCCACGCCTTCGGGCATGGCGGGGGGGCGGGGCGGGGCGTCCCAGACCACGCCCAGCAGGTCCCGGCGACCCAGGGGCACGCGCACCAGGGTGCCCGCCTCCAGGGGCTGGTCGCAGGTGTAGCTCAGCAGTTCGCCCACGGCGCTGTGCGCCGGCGTCTGGACGGCGACATGGACGGTGTGGGCGGGGAGGGACATGCGAATGCGGGGAAAGCGGGGCCTGAAAACGCGGGCGCCGCACGGCAGGACCTGCGGCAACCAAGCCGCCAAGCATAAGCCTTTGGTGCTGCCCGGAGCCTGGGTGCGGCGTTCTACACCAGACGCCCCGGCCGGTGACTGCGGGTTTCTGGGTATATCGTCAATTTCTGTGGATAACTTTGTGGGGATTATTCGGATCTATGGGCATGTACCTGCTTATCCGGCCTTGCCAATCGGTGCATGCTGAAAATGTTGCTATCAAAAAAATTATTCAAAAACAATGGCTTATATCGATATGTCGCCGGCGTGCAGGCGCGGATGACAACTGCAACTCCTAGGGCCTCGCTCGGATTTTTCTGTGCATAAGATGGTCTGTGGCCATCTTGTGCAGCAAGCGGCTGTCGGGTACCCGGCTTGTGGACAGCGGGGCCTTGCCGGGCCGTTGGCGGCCCCGGCAGGGGCCGGCGCTGCGCTGGCGTCCGGCCCTGGGGTTCGGGAGAAGCGGGGGCGGGGAGGCGGCTCGCTCAGCGCTGGCGCAGGGCGCGCGAATGGCTGTGCACGGTCTCCACCAGGGCCGCCACATGCTCGGGCGGCGTGAACTGGCTGATGCCGTGGCCCAGGTTGAAGATGTGCGTGGGGCCCGTGGTGGTCCTGTCGGTGTGCGGAGCGCCGAAGCTGTCGAGCACGGCGCGCGCCTGCTCGGCCACGCGCTCGGGCGGTGCGAACAGCACATTGGGGTCGATGTTGCCCTGCAGCGCCTTGCCGGGTCCGCCCACCTCGCCGCCGACGATGGCGCGGGCGCGGGCCAGGTTGGCCGTCCAGTCCAGGCCCAGCACCTCGCAGTCCAGGTCCTTCATGTCGGGCAGCCAGATGCCGCCGCCCTTGGTGAAGACGATGCGCGGCACGTCCTGCCCATCGACGCCCGTGCGCTTGAGTCCGGCCAGCACGCGCTTGGTATAGGCCAGGCTGAATTCCTGGAAGGCGCCGTCGGCCAGCACGCCGCCCCAGCTGTCGAACACCATCACGGCCTGGGCGCCCGCATCGATCTGGGCGTTGAGGTAGGCGGCCACGCTGTCGGCGTTGATGGCCAGGATGCGGTGCATCAGGTCGGGGCGCGCATACATCAGGCTCTTGACCAGGCGGTAGTCGTCGCTGCCCTTGCCCTCGACCATGTAGCAGGCCAGGGTCCAGGGGCTGCCCGAGAAACCGATCAGCGGCACGCGGCCATCGAGCGCGCGGCGGATGCTGGTCACGGCGTCGAACACATAGCGCAGCTTGTCCATGTCGGGCACGGCCAGCTCGGCCACGGCGGCCTCGTCGCGCACCACCTTGGCAAAGCGCGGGCCTTCGCCTTCGGCAAAGGACAGGCCCAGGCCCATGGCGTCGGGCACGGTCAGGATGTCGGAGAACAGGATGGCCGCGTCCAGCGGGAAGCGCTCCAGAGGCTGCAGCGTGACCTCGGTGGCGTAGTCCACGTTGGTGGCCAGGCCCATGAAGCTGCCGGCCCGGGCGCGCGTGGCCTTGTATTCGGGGAGATAGCGGCCCGCCTGGCGCATCAGCCACAGCGGCGTGTAGTCGGTGGCCTGGCGCCGGCAGGCGCGCAGGAAGGTGTCGTTGGTCAGGGGGGCGAAGCTCATGGTGGGCGATTGTCGCCGAGTCGGCTTCGCCAGGCTGTCGCGATGCCCGAGCGGCGCAGGGCGTCTTGCCTCGGGTTAACCCTGGTCAATATCGGCGGCAACGGGCTTTTTGAGGCCGCTACATTGTGCGGCGTGCGTTCCGCACGGGAATCCGTCCATGCAAGGAGAGAGTTTGCGATGCAGCGAAGAACCCTGACCCAGATCCTGGCCCTGGCCCCGGCTGTTTCGGCCGCCAGCTGGCTGGCTGGAAGTGCCACGGCGGCCGAGCCGCTGTTTCCGGGCAAGGCGCCGCTGCGCATCGTCGTGGGCTACCCGCCCGGTGGCGCCACCGACCGCGTGGCGCGCATCGTGGCCGACAAGCTGCAGGCGCGCGTGGGCTCGCCCGTGGTGGTGGAGAACAAGCCCGGCGCGGGCGGCCGCCTGTCGGCCCAGTATGTGAAGAACGCGCCGGCCTCCCAGCCCGCGCTGCTGCTGGCCAACCCGGCCGTGATGCTGGTGGCGCCCCTGGTGTTCCCCGACTCGGGCTACGACCCCGACAAGGACTTCCGCCCGGTCAGCGAGGTCAATCGCTACGAATTCGGCGTGGCCGTGGCCAGTGCCGTGCCCGTCAGGCAGCTGTCGCACCTGCTGGCCTGGCTGCGTGCCAATCCGCAGCAGGCCAACGTGGGCGTGCCGGCCACGGGCAGCCTGCCGCACTTCTTCTCGCTGATGCTGGGCGAGGCCGCCAAGGTCCGCACCGAAACCGTGGGCTACAAGGGCTCGGCCCCGCTGCTGACCGACCTGGTGGGCGGCCAGGTGCCGCTGGCCATCGACACCTTCGACGTGCTGCTGCCCCAGCACGAGGCCGGCAAGATCCGCGTGCTGGCCGTGTCGGGCGAGCGCCGCAGCACCATGGCGCCGGACATTCCAACGCTCAAGGAATCGGGCCTGAACCTGTCGGGCATGGGCTGGAACACCTTGTTCGCGCCGCAGAGCATGGCGCCCGACATTGCCGAGCGCCTGTCGCGCATGGTGCAGGAGATCATGAAGGAGCCCGACACGCGCCAGAAATTCGAGGCCAGCCGGCTGACCCCGGTCTCCAGCAGCAGCGCGCAGACGGCCGAGATGCTCAAGGCCTACCGCGCGCAGTGGACGCCGGTGGTGCAGCGCTCGGGTTTCAAGCCCTGAACCTTCAAGAAAAATGGCCCGTGCGGGCCTTTTTTCATCGCCGGGCCGCCCCAAGATGAAAAACGCCCCCTTGGGGGGCAGCGTGGGGGTCATTTTTCATGGGGCCTAGGGGTTTCCTCGGTGCCTGGGCGCTTGTGGTGGAAAGGGTCTGGCGACTAACATTTACCGACCATTCGGTAAATTATGTTTGATCTGCCGCATAAAGACGGCAGACAGGCCACGGAGACTTTCATGCCCCCATCGCTGGTTCTGGTTGAGCAGCAAGACGCCGTCCGCACCCTGGTGCTGAACCGCCCCGACGCGCTCAACAGCTTCAACGCGCAACTGCACGAGCAGCTGCTTTCGGCCCTGGAGCAGGCCGCCGGCGATGCCTCGGTGCGCTGCGTGGTGCTCACGGGCGCGGGGCGCGGCTTTTGCGCGGGCCAGGACCTGTCCGACCCCGAGGCGGCGCCCGACCAGAACCTGGGCGACCTGATCGAGCGCCGCTACCAGCCGCTGTGCCTGCGTCTCAAGTCCATGCCCGTGCCCGTGGTGGCCGCCGTCAACGGCGTGGCCGCAGGCGCGGGCGCCAATATCGCCCTGGCCTGCGACCTGGTGCTGGCCGCGCGCTCGGCCAGCTTCATCCAGGCCTTTGCCAAGATCGGCCTGGTGCCCGACTGCGGCGGTACCTGGCTGCTGCCGCGCCTGGTGGGCCGTGCGCGCGCCCTGGGGCTGGCCCTGCTGGGCGACAAGCTGCCTGCGGCCGAGGCCGAACGCATCGGCCTGATCTGGCGCTGCGTGGAAGATGCCGATTTGCGCAGCGAGGCCCAGGCCCTGGCCCAGCGCCTGGCCGCCATGCCCGTGCGGGCCCTGGCGCGCACGCGGGAGGCCATGGACTCGGCCCAACTGCTGGACTACGAGCATGCGCTCACGCGCGAGGCGCGCCAGCAGGGCCAGCTGGGCGCGGCCCACGACTACCAGGAGGGCGTGGCCGCCTTTTTGGGCAAGCGGGCTGCCGTGTTCTCGGACCGTTGAGGAGCGGCGCCATGCAAGACACCCACACCCCGGACGAAGCCGCACAGCGCCTGGCCGAACAGGTGCGCGACGGCATGCTGGCGCGCGACCGCGCCGCGCAAGGCCTGGGCCTGCGCATCACGGACATTGCCCCCGGCGCGGCGCGCATGGAGATGGCCGTGCGCGACGACATGCTCAACGGCTTCGACATCTGCCACGGCGGCTTCATCACGGCGCTGGCCGACACGGCCTTTGCCTATGCCTGCAATGCGCGCAACGAGATGACGGTGGCCTCGGGCCTGAGCGTGGACTTCGTCGCGCCCGGCCGGCCCGGCGACGTGCTCACGGCCCAGGCCCGCGAAATCTCGCGCGCAGGCCGCACCGGCGTCTATGACGTGCAGGTCACCAACCAGCGCCAGGAAGTGATCGCGCTGTTCCGTGGCCGCTCGCACAGCTTCAAGGGCCGGCCCACCGTGCCCGGCCTGACAGAGCCCACCTGAAGAGGTCCGCCATGTCCCTGCAGCGCCCCGCCCCCGGCGAACTCGACCCCATCGAAACCGCCAGCCGCGACGAGATCGCCTCGTTGCAGCTGCTGCGCCTGCGCTGGTCGCTGCAGCATACCTATGACAACGTGCCCCACTACCGCCGCGCCTTCGACGAGAAGGGCGTGCATCCGTCCGACCTGCGCACGCTGTCCGACTTGGCCCGCTTTCCCTTCACCACCAAGAAGGACCTGCGCGAGAACTACCCGTTCGGCATGTTCGCCGTGCCGCGCCAGAAGGTGGCGCGCGTGCAAGCCTCCTCGGGCACCACGGGCAAGCCCACGGTCGTGGGCTACACGTTGAATGACATCGACAACTGGGCGAACCTGGTGGCGCGCTCCATCCGTGCAGCGGGCGGGCGGCCCGGCGACATGGTGCATGTGGCCTACGGCTACGGCCTGTTCACGGGCGGGCTGGGCGCGCACTACGGTGCCGAGCGCGCGGGCTGCACGGTGGTGCCCATGTCGGGCGGGCAGACCGAAAAGCAGGTGCAGCTGATCCAGGACTTTCGGCCCGACATCATCATGGTCACGCCCAGCTACATGCAGGTGATCGTGGAGGAGATGCAGCGCCAGGGCCTGGACCCGCGCGAGAGCTCTTTGCGGATCGGCATCTTCGGCGCCGAGCCCTGGACCGAGGCCATGCGCCGCGAGATCGAGGGCAAGGCGGGACTGGACGCCGTGGACATCTACGGCCTGTCCGAAGTCATGGGCCCGGGCGTGGCCAGCGAATGCGTGGAGAGCAAGGACGGGCCGGTGATCTGGGAAGACCATTTCTACCCCGAGATCATCGACCCGGACACGGGCGAGGTGCTGCCCGACGGCAGCGAGGGCGAGCTGGTCTTCACGTCTTTGTCCAAGGAAGCCATGCCCATCATTCGCTACCGCACGCGGGATTTGACGCGGCTGCTGGCGCCGACCTCGCGCAGCTTCCGGCGCATGGGCAAGATCGTTGGGCGCAGCGACGACATGCTCATCATCCGCGGCGTGAACCTGTTTCCCACGCAGATCGAGGAGATCGTGCTGCAGAACGCCCAGCTGTCGGGCCAGTACCAGCTGGTGGTCACGCGCGACGGCAACCTGGACCGGCTGGCCGTGCGCTGCGAGATGCAGCCGGGCACGCAGGGCGACACCGAAGCGCTGGCACTGTGGGTGCAGCAGCGCATCAAGACCCTGGTCGGCGTGAGCGCCGAGGTCGAGGTGCTGCGACCCGATTCCATAGAGCGCACCCTGGTGGGCAAGGCCCGCCGCGTGATCGATCACCGCAGCCGCTGAGCGCGCACAGGAGTCCCATGGCCCGAGGCCGATCTTCCGGATACGACGACCAGCGCGAACTGATCCTGGGCCATGCCGCCGCGCTGTTCGCGCGCAGCGGCTACCCCGGCACTTCGATGAACGAGGTGGCCCAGGCCTGCGGCCTGTCCAAGCCCACCATCTACCACTACTTCCGCGACAAGTACGCTCTGCTGGTGGACATCACCGACGGCCACATGACGCGGCTGCAGTCCCTGGTGGACGAAGTGCAGTCCATGGGCCTGCCGCCCGAGCCGCGGCTGCGCATGCTGATCGAGCGCTTCGTGCAGGAGTACGCCCATGCCCGCCATGCCCACCGCGTGCTGACCGAGGACGTGCGCTTCCTGCAGGACGACGACCGCCAGCGCGTGCTGGGCAAGGAGCGCGCCGTGGTCGAAACCTTTGCCCAGGCGGTGGCCCAGCTGCGGCCGGACGCCGATGGCGCGGGCCTGTCCAAGGCGCTGGCCATGCTGCTGTTCGGGATGATGAACTGGATGTTCACCTGGCTGCGGCCCGACGGCTCGCTGGACCACGAGGCCATGGCCCCCGTGGTGGCCGACCTGTTCCTCGGAGGCCTGCCGGCCGTGCAGACCCCAGGCAAACCCGGGCATCAAACCGCTGGCAAAAAAATAGTTACCACGGTAAATTGTGGCGCCTGAAGGTGCCACGCCCCATCCAACACAAGGAGACAGACATGAAGCGTTTGACGAAACTGGGCCTGCTGGCCGCGACCCTGGCCACGGTCTGGGGCTCGGCCCTGGCCGACATCAATGTGGGCGTGGTGGTCTCGGCCACCGGACCGGCGGCCTCCCTGGGCATTCCCGAGAAGAACACCGTGGCACTGATGCCGCGCACGGTGGCGGGCCAGAAGGTCAACTACATCATCCTGGACGACGCCTCCGACACCACGGCGGCCGTGGCCAACACGCGCAAGCTGATCAGCGAGAGCAAGGTCGATGTCATCCTGGGCTCCAGCATCACGCCCAACTCGCTGGCCATGGTGGACGTGGTCTCCGAGGCCAAGACGCCCATGATCACGCTGGCCGCCTCGGCCAAGATCGTCGAGCCCGTGGATGCCAAGAAGTTCTGGGTCTTCAAGACGCCCCAGCACGACGCCATGATGGCCGCCGCCATCGGCGAGCACATGGCCAAGGCCGGCATCAAGACCGTGGGCTACATCGGCTTCAACGACGCCTACGGTGAAAGCTGGCTGCAGGAGTTCCGCAAGGTGGCCGAGGCCAAGGGCCTCAAGCTCACCGCCACCGAGGCCTATTCGCGCAGCGATACCTCGGTCACGGGCCAGACGCTCAAGCTCATGTCCGCCAAGCCCGATGCGGTGCTGATCGCAGGCTCGGGCACGCCGGCCGCGCTGCCGCAGAAGTCGCTCAAGGAGCGCGGCTACCAGGGCAAGATCTACCAGACCCATGGCGTGGCCAATGCCGACTTCCTGCGCGTGGGCGGCAAGGATGTGGAAGGCACGCTGCTGCCCGCCGGCCCCGTGCTGGTGGCCCACCAGCTGCCCGACAGCAACCCGGTCAAGAAGTCTGCCGTCTCCTATGTGGAGGCCTACGAGGCCGCCAACGGCAAGGGCACGGCATCGACCTTTGGCGCGCATTCCTGGGATGCGGGCCGCGTGCTCGAAGCGGCGATTCCCGCCGCGCTCAAGAAGGCCCAGCCCGGCACGGCCGAGTTCCGCGCCGCCCTGCGCGATGCGCTGGAGCAGACCAAGGACGTGGCCGGCGCCCACGGCATCTTCAACATGACGCCCACCGACCACCTGGGCCTGGACCAGCGCGCGGCCGTCATGGTCAAGATCGAGAACGGCACCTGGAAGTACCAGCCCTGAACCTGCGGGCCTGAGGCCGCAGCGGCTGCCGCACCTGGCGGCGGCCGCTGTGGCGCTCGGCCGCGCCTGCTCGAAAGTCGATCATGGATCTGCAAATCGCCCTGCTGCTGGGGCAGGACGGCATCGTCAACGGCGCCGTCTACGGCCTGATGGCGCTGGCCCTGGTGCTGGTGTTCTCGGTCACCCGCATCATCTTCATTCCGCAGGGCGAGTTCGTCGCCTTCGGCGCGCTCACCCTGGCCATGATGCAGGCCGGCCGCGTGCCCACCACGCTGTGGCTGCTGCTGGCCCTGGCCGCCGCCGTGCTGGTGGTGGACCTGCTGCGCTGGCGCGCGGGCAGCCAGGTGAGCTGGCCCGCCACCTTCCTGTGGTGCCTGGCGCTGCCGGCCATTGCCGTGGCCCTGGCCTGGGGGCTGCGCCCGTCCTCGCTGATGCTGCAGGCACTGGCCACCCTGGTGCTGATCACGCCCATGGGGCCGCTGCTGTACCGCCTGGCCTACCGGCCGCTGGCCCATGCCTCGGTGCTGATGCTGCTCATCGTCTCGGTGGCCATGCACGGCGTGCTGGTTGGCCTGGGGCTGCTGTTCTTCGGTGCCGAAGGCTCGCGCACCCCCGCGTTTTCCGAGGCGCAGCTGCGCCTGGGCGACATCACGATCTCGGGCCAGTCCCTGGTGGTGGTGGGCGTGACCCTGGTGCTGGTGGCCCTGCTGTTCGTGTTCTTCGAGCGCTCCATGATCGGCAAGGCGCTGCGCGCCACGGCCATCAACCGCGTGGGCGCACGCCTCATGGGCATTCCCACGGCCATGGCCGGCGACGTGAGCTTTGCGCTGGCCGCGCTGATCGGCGCCATCTCCGGCCTGCTGATCGCGCCGCTGACCACGGTGTACTACGACACCGGCTTTCTGATCGGCCTCAAGGGCTTCGTGGCCGCCATCGTGGGCGGGCTGGCCAGCTACCCGCTGGCCCTGGCCGGCGCGCTGCTGGTCGGGCTGCTGGAGGCCTTCTCGTCGTTCTGGGCCAGTGCCTACAAGGAGGTGCTGGTGTTCACGCTGATCATCCCGGTGCTGTGGTGGCGATCGCGCAATAGCCACCATGTGGAGGAAGAAGAATGAGCGCCCCCGTTTCCTCGCAGGCCGCGGCGCCTGCCAAGGCCGCTTCGGGCGGCATCAGCACGCGCGTGCTCACCGTGGCCGCCATTGCGCTGCTGGCCGCGTCCTGGGGCTTCCTGCCTGATTTCACCGTCGTCATCCTCAGCTACATCGGCCTGTTCGCCATGGTGGCCGCAGGCCTGGTGATGCTGACCGGCGTGGGCGGCATGACCTCGTTCGGCCAGGCGGCCTTCGTGGGCATCGGCGCCTATGCCACGGCCTGGGTCTGCACGGCGCCTGCCTCGGTGGCCGCGCTGGGCGGGCTGGTGGGCGCGGCGGGCCTGCCCTGGGTGGGCCTGGCGCTGGGCCTGCTCATCACGTTCGTCGTGGCCTGGCTGCTGGGCGCGGTCACGGTCAAGCTGCAGGGCCACTACCTGCCGCTGTGCACCATCGCCTGGGGGCTGAGCCTGTACTACCTGTTCGGCAACATGGAGTTTCTGGGCGGGCAGACCGGCATCACGGGCATTGCGCCGCTGGTGATCGGCGGCGTCTCGCTGGCCTCGCCGCGCGCCATGGGCGTGGTGATCTGGGCCGTGCTGCTGGTGGCGCTGTGGCTGCTGCACAACCTGTTGGACTCGCGCGAGGGCCGGGCCATCCGCGCGCTGCGCGGCGGCCGCGTCATGGCCGAGTCCATGGGCATCGACACGGCGCACTACCGCGTCAAGCTCTTCGTGCTGGCAGCCCTGCTGGCCACGCTGTCGGGCTGGCTCTACGCCCACATGCAGCGCTTCGTGAGCCCGGCGCCCTTCAACCTCAACGTGGGCATCGAGTACCTGTTCATGGCCGTGGTCGGCGGCGCCGGCCACCTGTGGGGCGCGGTGCTGGGCGCCACGCTGATCACCCTGGTCAAGCAAAAGCTGCAGGACATATTGCCGGCCCTGCTGGGCACCAGCGGCAATTTCGAGGTCATCGTCTTCGGCCTGCTGATGGTGCTGGTGCTGCAGCGCTTTGCAGAAGGCCTGTGGCCCACGCTGCAGGCGCTCACGGCACGCTGGGTGCGCCGGCCCGTGTCCGATCTGAAGCTGGCGGACGCGGCGCCGCTGGCGCAGCGCGCGCTGCCCGCGGCGGGCCAGGTGCTGCTGGCGGCCGAGCATGTGACCAAGCGCTTCGGCGGCCTGGTGGCCAACAACGATGTGGCCATGACGCTCAAGGCCGGCGAGGTGCATGCGCTGATCGGCCCCAACGGCGCGGGCAAGAGCACTTTCTTCAACATGATCTCGGGCGTGGACTCGCCCACCGAGGGCCAGGTGCGCTTCATGGACCAGGCCATGAACGATGCGCCCTCGCGCCGCTTTGCCGCCCTGGGCCTGGGCCGCACCTTCCAGCATGTGCGCCTGCTGGGCCAGCGCAGCGTGCTGGAGAACGTGGCCGTGGGCGCGCACCGGCGTGCGCACCGTGGCTGGCTGGCCTCCATGCTGCGCCTGGACCGGGCCGAGGAGGCCTCGGTGCTGGCCGAGGCGCGCCGCCAGATCGAGCGCTGCGGCCTGGGCGCCTTCGCCGACGTGCCGGCCGCCTCGCTGGCCCTGGGCCAGCAGCGCATCGTGGAGATCGCACGCGCCCTGGCCGGACAGCCTGCGGCCCTGCTGCTGGACGAGCCGGCCGCCGGCCTGCGCCACCTGGAAAAACAGGCCCTGGCTGACTTGCTGCGCCAGCTGCGCGCCGAGGGGCTGGGCATTCTCGTCGTGGAGCACGACATGGAGTTCGTCATGAATCTTGCGGACCGCATCACAGTGCTGGAGTTCGGCACCGTGATCGCCGAAGGCACGCCGGCCCAGATCCAGGTCAACCAGCGCGTGCTGGATGCCTACCTGGGCGGCGGCGACGACGACGAGGCAACCGGAGAGACGGCATGAGCGACACCCTTTTGCAGCTCAAGGGCCTGAGCGTGTCCTACGGACCCGTGGAGGCCGTGCACCAGGTGGATCTGGATGTGCGCAGCGGCGAGATCGTCACCGTCATCGGCCCCAACGGCGCGGGCAAGACCACGCTGCTGTCGGCCGCCATGGGCCTGCTGCCCTCGCGCGGCGAGATCCATCTGGACGGCAAGCGCATCGCACGCCCCGGCGTCGAGGTCATGGTGGCCAACGGCGTGGCCCTGGTGCCCGAAAAGCGCGAGCTGTTCGGCGAGATGTCGGTGGAGGACAACCTGCTGCTGGGCGGCTTCTCGCGCTGGCGCCGGGGCCTGCGCGACCAGGCGCAGCGCATGGACGAGGTCTTTGCCATCTTCCCGCGCCTGAGGGAGCGGCGCCCGCAGATGGCCTCCACCCTGTCGGGCGGCGAGCGCCAGATGCTGGCCATCGGCCGCGCGCTGATGGCACGCCCGCGCCTGCTGCTGCTGGACGAGCCCTCGCTGGGCCTGGCGCCGCTGATCGTGCGCGAGGTGCTGCAGGTCGTGGCCGGCCTGCGCGACCACGGCGTCTCGGTGCTGCTGGTCGAGCAGAACGCGCGCGCCGCCCTCAAGGTGGCCGACCGTGCCTACGTGCTGGAGATGGGCGCCGTGGCGCTCAGCGGCGCGGCCAGGGAGCTGCTGCACGACCGGCGCATCATCGATACCTATCTGGGTATGGGGCGCAGTGCGGAGGCGGTGGCGGTGGCGGTGGCCTGAGACGCAACCTCCCGCCACAACGAAAAAAGGCTGCCGGACCGGCAGCCTTTTTGCATCTGCAGCGGGGCGCTCAATCCAGCTTGATGTTGTTGGCCGAGATCACCCGGCCCCACTTGCTGCGCTCGGCGCGCACGAACTGGCCCATCTGGTCGGCGCTGCCGGGCATGGGCTCCACGCCCATGGCGGCCAGGCGTGCCTTGGTGCGGGTGTCGGCCAGGGCCTGCTGCAGCGACTGGCTGAACTTCTTGACCACCTCGGCCGAGCTGCCCGTGGGCACGACGATGCCCTGCCAGGCATAGCCCTCGAAACCCTTGAGGCCCTGCTCCTGCAGCGTGGCGACCTGGGGCAGGACGTCCACGCGGGCGGGGCTGGCCACGCCGATGGCCTTGAGCTTTTTCTCGCTCAGGAAGGGAATGATGGTGGCGCTGTCGGCCCACATGGCGGGAATCTGGCCGCCAACCACGTCCTGCACGGCCGGGGCGGCGCCACGGTAGGGCACATGGGTCATGTTGCTGATGCCCGCCTGTTCGCGGAACAGTTCGCCCACCAGGTGGTGGGGGCTGCCCAGGCCGGCCGAGCCCCAGCTCACGCCGGTCTTTTGCTGTTTGGCCCAGGCCAGGAATTCGGCGAGGTTGGTGGCGGGCACCTCGTTGTTGACCACCAGCAGCATGGGAAAGCGCACCAGCATGCCCACGGGCTTGAAGTCGCGCTCGGCGTTGTAGTTGAGCTTGCTGAACAGGAAGGGGTTGGCCGCCAGCGTGGCGAAGTCGGCCGTGAACATGAGGTTGCCGTAGTCGCGCGAGCGGGCGCTGTACTCGGCCGCGATGTTGGTGCCTGCGCCGGGCTTGTTGTTGATGACGATGACCCGCTCCATGTTGCGGCCCATGGCTTCGGCGATGACGCGGGCGACCACGTCCGAGCCGCCGCCGGCCGCATAGCCCACGACCCATTCCAGGGGCTTGTCCTGTGCCAGGGCGGCAGGCCCTGCGGCCAGGGCCAGGCCCGAGCAGGCCAGTGCGGCCAGAAACTGCTTGCGTTGCATCCTTGTCTCCATGTTGTATGCGGCGCCCTTGTGAGATGTCCAAGGTGTGAGGCGGGCGCCTTTGTGGGGATGGCAGGCCGCCGCACGGGCGGCGGCGCGCGGCTTCAGGCGGCCGCGTGCACCGGGGCGACCGGCGTCACGGCGCCGCGCTCGGCCGGGTCCGCGCCGGCAGGGGCAAGTCCTGCGCTGGCGCGGGCCAGTTCGAGCGCATGCAGCAAGGTGCCCTGGTGGCCGATGTGATTGGCCAGCAGCAGCACGAGGCGGGCATTGAGGGCATGGCTTTGCGCGGTATCGAGCCCCTGGTGGGTGGCGATCAGGGCTTCGTAGAAATCGTCGCAGGCCTGCAGGTTGGGGTGGGTGGACAGCAGCATGGCGGTCTCCTGACAAAAATGGGGGAATCCTTTGGTGGGGCCTCCACCAGGGACAGCGAGCAAGGGCCGCCCCGCAGCGAGGCTGTCGTCCCCCTCCCGCGTAGCGAGAGAGGGGGAAGGCGCGAAGCGACTCAGGGGGAGGCTCTTTGGAGAGCGGCGCGCACGCTGGCTTCGTCGGGGCGGCGCCAGCGCGCGCAGACATGCTGGTCAGGCCGCAGCAGGTAGCTGGTGCCGGGGCGTGCATCCAGGCGTTTGGCCGCCAGGCCGCGCGCATCGATGAGGTCGGCGCCGTGCGCATGGGCTTCGCCCTCGGCCGCTATCGAGAGGTTGAGCACGCCGGGCAGCGCCTGCGCCCAGGCCGGCGTGGGGCCGAAGTGCAGCAGCGTGAAGTCCGGGCCCAGGGCGCGCAGCAGCCAGGCCGTGCCGTCTGCGCCGGGCCGGCGCATGGGCGCATCGGCCAGCACGGCGCCTGGCAGCTGCGTTCCGTCGAAGGTGTCGGTGTCGGGCGTGTTGAGCGCGGAGCCATGCAGCGTGGCCGGCACGGACAGCCGCCCGCTGTTGACGATGCGGCGCGCGAATTCATGGTCGCGCGCCAGGTCCAGCACGGCGTCGCGGAACAGGCGGCTGATCTCGCTCTTGGGCGTGATGAAGTCGGTGGCGCGCGTGGAGTTGCGGATGTTCTCGTCGGCCGCGTATTCGCGCTCGGCGCCGTAGGTGGCGATCAGCGAGGCATCGGCCTGGCCGCGCAGCACGCGGTCCAGCTTCCAGGCCAGGTTCTCGGCATCCTGCACGCCGCTGTTGGCGCCGCGTGCGCCAAACGGCGAGACGCCGTGGGCGCTGTCGCCCGCGAAGACCACGCGGCCATGGACGAAGCGGTCCATGCGCAGGCAGGCGAAGGTGTAGACGCTGGCCCATTCCAGCTCGAAGGGCGCGTCCTTGCCCAGCAGGGCACGGATGCGCGGCACGATGTTCTCGGGCTTTTTCTCTTCCTCGGGGTCCGCGTCCCAGCCCAGCTGGAAGTCGATGCGCCAGACATCGTCGGGCTGGCGGTGCAGCAGCACGCTCTGGCCCGGGTGGAAGGGCGGGTCGAACCAGAACCAGCGCTCGGTGGGGAATTCGGCATGCATCTTCACGTCGGCGATCAGGAAGCGGTCGCGGAAGATGCGGCCATGGCTTTCCTGGCCCAGCAGGCCGCGCAGCGGCGAGCGCGAGCCGTCGCAGGCCAGGACCCATTGCGCATCGATGCGGTAGCTGCCGTCAGGCGTCTCCACGGTCAGCAGCGCGCCCTCGGCCTGCGGCTCCAGTGCCGTGACCTTGCTGTGCCAGCGCAGGTCGATCAGCGGCAGCTGCAGTGCGCGCTCGACCAGATAGGCCTCGGCGTAGTACTGCTGCAGGTTGATGAAGGCCGGGCGCTCGTGGCCGTCCTCGGGCAGCAGGTCGAAGCGGTACAGCGGCTGGTCCTTGAAGAAGACCTTGCCCAGGTTCCAGGACACGCCCTTGTCCACCATGGGCTGGCCCACGCCCAGGCGGTCCCAGATCTCCAGCGTGCGCTTGGAAAAGCAGATGGCGCGCGAGCCCGTGGACAGCCGGCAGTCGTTGTCCAGCAGCACCACGCGCTGGCCGCGCTGGGCCAGGTCGATGGCCAGCGACAGGCCTACGGGGCCAGCGCCGACGATGACCACGGGATGCCGGGCGGGCGTGTCCGCACCGGCGTCCTGGTCGGCATGGCGCTCGTAGGGGATGTGGATGGACTGTATGTCTGCGCCGCTGCCGCGCAGCGCTTGCAGGGAGATGGCGGGGTGGGACATGGTGTTCGTCCTCTGGCGTGGGCAGTGTGGAAAAAAGGGCGCAGCCATCCCCGCCGGCGCGCCAGGGCGCCGGTTCACGGACGGGTGCGATGGGCGGGCGTGCCGGTGTTCAGGCCCGGACGCCGCCGTGCATCAGCCTTCGAGCGCCAGCCACATCTGGCGGTCGCGTTCGGCGGTCCAGATGCGCGGGTCGGCGTGGCCCGATGCCTCGTCATAGGCGCGGGTCACATCGAAGGGCATGCAGTGGTTGAAGATCACCCACTGGCCGTACTTGGGCTGCAGCTTGGCGAAGGCGGCCTCGTAGACCTTGCGCAGGTCCTGCTTGGCGTCGGCGCCGGCCTTGACCTCGGTCCACAGGTCGCTGATGAAGTCGCGCGTGCCGGCCAGGCCGGCCTGCACCTCGGCCGGCGTCTGCAGCGCGGCGCCCCGGCCGGGCACAAGCTTTTCGGGCTGCAGGGCGGCGATGGCGTCCAGCGTGTGCGGCCAGTCCTGGAAGTAGGCATCGCCCGCATAGGGCGTGGCGCCGAACTCCACCAGGTCGCCGCTGAACAGCACCTTGTCCTGGGGCAGCCAGACCACGGTGTCGCCCTTGGTGTGGCCGCGGCCCAGCTGCAGGATCTGCACCTCGAGCTTGCCCAGCCACAGCGTCATCTTGCCGGTGAAGGTCAGGGTGGGCCAGGTCATGCCGTCGGGCACGCTTTCCACGTTCTGGAACAGGCGCGGGAAGCGGCCGATCTCGCTGGCCTTGTCCTGCTCGCCGCGCTCCACGATGAGGTCGTAGGTGTCCTGGCTGGCAATGATGTGTTCGGCGCCTTCCGCGAAGAAGGCCGAGGCGCCCAGCACGCGCACCGCGTGGTAGTGCGACAGCGTGACGTACTTGATGGGCTTGTCCGTGACCTCGCGGATGCGGCGGATCACGTCCTGGGCCATGACGGGCGTGGCCTGGGTGTCGATCACCATCACGGCGTCGTCGCCAATGATGATGCCGGTGTTGGGGTCGCCTTCGGCCGTGTAGGCATAGGCGTGCTCGGAGAGCTTGTCGAAGCTGACCTGCTTGATTTCGAGGTCGGCGGCGGAGGCAAAGGTCTTGGTGGTCATGGGTATCCCGCTTTTGAGATGGACAAATGCATTTGTTTTTATCGAATGCCTGAATGCTAGGGAAAAATTCAACATTGAACAATTCATTTGACATAGTGAAAAACCCTCGGAGCCGCAAACTTCGGGTTCCAGCCTTCACAATGCCTGCCATGTCCGATGCCGCCTCCTCCCCGAACGACTCCGTCTTCCCCTCCGACAGCGCCGATGACGAGCCCGCGCGCGGCCCGCGCGGCATCCAGAGCGTGGAGGTCGGTGGCCAGCTGCTCAAGGCCCTGGCGCGCACCGGCCGGCGCATGGCGCTGAAGGATCTGGCGCGCGAGGCCGGCATGACGGCGGCCAAGGCCCATCCCTACCTGGTGAGCTTCTGCAAGCTGGGCCTGATGGAGCAGGACCGCGCCAGCGGCCACTACGGCCTGGGGCCGCTGGCCATACAGATGGGGCTGATCAGCCTGCAGCAGGCCGATCCCGTGCGCCTGGCGATTGCCGAGCTGCCCGCGCTGGCGCAGGAGGTGGGCAGTACGGTGTCGATTGCCATGTGGAGCGGCCAGGGGCCGACCATCATCCGCGTGGAAGAGGGGCCCACCCATGTCTATGTGGCCATGCGCCACGGCACGCCCGCATCGCTGCGCCACACGGCCACGGGCAAGATCTTTGCGGCCTTTGGCGAGCCCGGGCGCATCGCGCCCCTGCTGGACGCGGAAGGCCACAGCCTGGAAGAGCCCGCCTTTGCAAAGGAGCTGGCCGCCATCCGCGCCAGCCGCCTGAGCCGGGTCGAGAACCAGCTGCTGTCAGGCGTGAGCGCGCTGGCCGTGCCGGTGTTCGACGGCTTTGGCCAGCTGGTGCTGGCCATTGCCGCCATCGGCCCTTCGGCCACGCTGGACCTGGACCTGCAAGGCCGGCCGGCCCTGCTGCTGCAGGCCCAGGCGCGCAGCCTGTCCCAGCGCCTGGGAGCGCCGGCCCAGGCCTGAGCCCGTCGCTTGCTGCGGCTCAGTTGGTAAGCAGCAACTGATCCCGGGCAGGCGCACGCCCTTCCAGCGTGAAGCCGGCCACCGTGCGCGACAGGTGGTGGGCCTGCTCGTTGAGCACGGACGATGCGGCGGTGGACTCCTCCACCAGCGCGGCGTTCTGCTGCGTGGCGCGGTCCATGTCGGCCACGGCCTGGTTGATCTGGCCGATGCCCACGCTCTGCTCGGTCATGGCGCCGTTGATCTCGACAATGATCTGGGAGACGCGCTGGATGCCATCCACGATCTCGCCCATGGTCTGGCCGGCGGCGCGCACGCGCTCCGTGCCCATGGCCACGCTGGCGCCCGAGGCGTCGATCAGGGTCTTGATCTCCTTGGCGGCCGCCGCGCTGCGGTGGGCCAGGCTGCGCACTTCTGCCGCCACCACGGCAAAGCCCCGGCCCTGCTCACCGGCGCGGGCTGCCTCGACGGCGGCATTGAGCGCCAGGATGTTGGTCTGGAAGGCGATGGCGTCGATGACGCCGATGATCTCGCCGATCTTGGACGAGGCCTTGGAGATGTCGTCCATGGTGCTCACGGCGCTGCCCACCACGTCGCCACCCTTGGTGGCCGAGCTGCTGGCCGACTGGGCCAGGCGCGTGGCCATGGCGGCCGCCTCGGCCGACTGGCGCACATTGGCCGTCAGCTGCGACAGCGAGGCCGAGGTCTCCTGCAGGCTGCTGGCCGAGGACTCGGTGCGGTTGGACAGGTCCAGGTTGCCCAGCTTGATCTCGTCGGTGGCGGTCTTCATGGACTCCACGCCGTTGCGCACATCCTTGAGCACGGTGCCGATCTGCTCGACGAAGCCGTTGAAGGACGAGGCGATCTGCGCCACTTCGTCATTGCCCGACACCGGCAGGCGCTGCGTCAGGTCGCCGCCGCCCGAGCCGATCTTGTCCATGGCGTCGCGCACCTGCGACAGGCGCCGGAAGGACTGGGCCGTCAGCGCCGCCGCCACGGCCGTGGCCAGGCAGGCCAGCAGCACGATGGCGATGGCAAGCGTCTTGAGCACGCTTTGCAGTCCGGTCGTGGCCTCGGCCTTGTCCAATGCCACCACCAGCAGCCAGTCCGTGCCCTGCACCGGGCGGGCCTTGAGCAGCTTGGCGCTGCCGCCCAGGTTCACTTCCAGCGGCGCCGTGGCGCTGGCCAGCGCGGTCAGCGCGGCCGGCGTCAGCAGCTCGGAGAGGTCGGAGGTGGGCTTGAGCAGCAGCTTGGCATCGGCATGCGCCAGCACCTGGCCGTCACGGCTGACCACGAAGCCCAGGCTGCCGGGCGTGGGGCGGATGGCCGAGACCACCTCGCGCACGCCCTCCAGCGGCACGGCGCCGCTGATCACGCCCTGCAGCGCGCCGCCGCGCAGCATGGGCGCCACGAAGGCCACATAGGGCACGCCCGTGGTGGAGTCGCCATAGGGCTTGGTCAGTGTCAGCTTGCCGGCCTGCACGGCGCTCTTGTACCAGGGGCGGGCCGTGGGGTCGTAGTCGGGCGGGGTGCTGGTGGTGGACTTGAAGGTCTTGTCCTGCCAGCCCACCGTGGTGATGGGGAAGCCGCTGGCCTGGCCCATGTGGGCGGCAAAGCCCTGCGGGTCGCCATGCTCGATCACGGCGGCGGCGGCGCTGACGGCGCGTGCCTTGGAGGCCACCCACTGGTCGATGGCCATGGTGTTGCCTGCGGTGATGGCGTCCAGGTCCTGTTCAATGGTCTGGAAAGTGCTGCCGCGAACGATGTGGTACGTGGCAGCCCCCGTGATGGCAAGGGCGCCGACCACGGTGGCTGTGCTGATGGCAAGGATCTTGGAGCGAAGGGTCTGGAGCATGGCGCGGCAAGGGAAGACTGAGGACTCCGCAAGCCGCGATGGCCGGGCATGCGGCCCTGTCATTAACGCACAATTTGTTTCATTCTTGACGACATGCCAACCCTGGGATGGCGTGCACCAACTTGCGCGCAACACCTGTCATAGAGGCATTTGCTGCAGTGCACCATTGCAGTGCGGTGTGACATGTTGCTGTAACGCAACCGTCGCGGGACTTTCATGGCGGCTTTCCACAATGGCGGCACGCAGGCAAACCGAGTGGCACAGGCAGGTCACCGACTGCGTCCAACATGACGAGGAAGGCGGGCATATGGACGTTCTTGACACCCTTCGCAACGCGGCGATCGACGTCGCCAAGCCCCCGCTTTCCGCGCTTCTCCAGCCACCCCAGGCCGCAGACAAACCGCTGCGGCTGGACGTGCGCTGGGCCCGGCACCTTGACGAAGTGCGACAGGTGCAGCGCCTGCGCCACGCGGTGTTCGCCGCCGAGATGGGCGCCGTGCTGCAGACGCCGCTGGCCGGACACGACATCGACGCCTTCGACGATTTCTGCGAGCACCTCATGGTCTGCGACGCCGACCGGGGCGTGGTCATCGGCACCTACCGCCTGCTCACGCCCACCCAGGCGCTGCGCGCCGGGGGCCTGTACTCCGACCAGGAATTCGACCTCGCCCCGCTGCACGCCTGGCGCCCGCGCATGGTGGAGCTGGGCCGCAGCTGCGTGCATGCGTCGCACCGCCAGGGCGGCGTGATCCTGGCGCTGTGGGGCGCCCTGGCCGAATTCATGCAGCGCAACCAGCTGGACGCCATGGTCGGCTGCGCCAGCATTCCCATGCAGTACCCGGGCCTGGCCCACGGCGAAGGCCCGGCGCGCGTCTGGCAGCAACTGCGCCAGACCCATCTGGCCGAGCCCGAGCTGCAGGTACGTCCCCGCGTGGCCCTGCCCGAGGAGTTGGCCTCGGTCAGCACCAGCGGCATGAGCGTGGAGCCGCCCGCGCTGATCCAGGGCTATCTGCGCACGGGCGCCAAGGTGCTGGGCGCGCCGGCCTGGGACAGCGACTTCAACACGGCAGACCTGCCCATCATGATGCGCATGCAGGACCTGCCTTCGCGCTACATGCGCCTGTTCACGCGGCGCGGCTGAGGCCGTCCCGGCGCTTGGGGGGAATCGGGGTATTTTCGGAAAGAGAGGGCGGATCCGGCTTCTTGTGCAGTGAGCCGGACCGTGATGTGCATCACAGGGCTGTCACAAAGACCGTGCATGATGCTGGATGTGGGCTGAAGCAGACACCCGGACGGAGGCAGGTAACCTGCACCGGACTGACCGGGCCTTGGTCCACGCCAATTGCAGGCCGCAGCCTTTCAGGGGCTGCGGCCTTTTTCATGGGCAATTCCTGAGCTACCGGGCAGCGGCTGGGGCATCGGCCAGCAGGCGCTGGTGCTCGATCTTCACGCAGCGGTCCTGCACGGTCCACAGGCCCGCAGCGCGGGCCAGTTCCAGGGCTTTGTCGTTGACCACGCCCAATTGCAGCCACAGGCAGCGCGCGCCGATGGCAACGGCCTCGGCGGCCAGCGGCGGGATGTCCTCGCTCTTTCGGAAGCAATCGACCATGTCGATGCGCAGGCCCTGTGCGGCCAGCGCGGCCGCAGCGTCGGCCAGGCTGGCATGGACGGGCTCGCCCAGGATGCGTCCGCCTTCGCGTGCGACCACGGGGTTCACGGGAACGATGCGGTAGCCGTGGCGCTGCATGTACTGCGACGCCTGGTGGCTGGGCCGGTCGGGCTGCGGCGACAGGCCGACCACGGCCAGGGTGCGGCACTGCACGAGGATGTCACGCAGGCGGGAGTCTGTGGCTGTATCACTCATGCGCCGCAGTGTACGCAGCGCATGCGGATCAGGCCGGCTGCACTGTCGCGGCTGCAGCATGGCGGCGGCGCAGCACCAGGCCCCAGGCCAGGCCCAGCACGGCGGCCGTGGCCGAGGCCATCAGCACCCCCAGCTTGGCGGCATTGAGCAGGGCCTCGCTGTCAAAGGCCAGCGTGGCGATGAAGATGGCCATGGTGAAGCCAATGCCTGCCAGCAGGCCGGCCAGCAGCGCGTCGCCCCAGCCCATGCCCGGCGGCAGTGCGCACATCCGCAGGCGCACGGCCAGCCAGCAGCTGAGCAGCACACCCAGCGGCTTGCCCAGCACCAGGGCCAGGGCCACGCCCCACATCACGGCCGACGTGCCCGCCACATCAATGCCAGCGGTGCCCGCGCCCTGCAGCGGCACGCCGGCATTGGCCAGCGCGAACAGCGGCATCACGCCAAAGGCCACCCAGGGATGCAGGTCCGCCTGCACGCGCTCCACGGGCGCGGCGCTTTCGCGGCCGGCCAGCGCATGCACGGGCGTCACCAGGCCCAGCACCACGCCGGCCAGCGTGGGATGGGCGCCGGTCTGCCAGATGCCCCACCAGAGCACGGCGCCCGGCAGCACATAGGCCCAGGCGCGGCGCACGCCCAGCGACTGCAGCAGGAACACGCCGGCCAGGCCGGCGGCGGCCACCAGCAGCTGGTCCCACTGCAGCCCGCCCGAATAGAACAGCGCAATGATGAGCACGGCCACCAGGTCGTCGATGATGGCCAGCGCCAACAGGAACACGCGCAGCGCGGGCGGCAGGCCCCGGCCCAGCAGGGCCAGCACGCCCATGGCAAAGGCGATGTCGGTGGCCGTGGGCACGGCCCAGCCGTTGCGCAGCGGCGGCGCGGCATTGAAGGCCAGGAAGATCAGGGCCGGCGCCACCACGCCGCCCAGCGCGGCCATCACGGGCAGCAGCGCTTGGCGCGGCTGGGCCAGTGCACCGGAATGCATCTCGCGGCGTATCTCCATGCCGACCACGAGAAAGAACACGCTCATCAGCGCATCGTTGACCCAGAAATGCAGGGATTGCGACAGCTGCCACGGGCCCAGGCCCAGGCTCAGCGGCGTGTGCCACAGCGCCTCATAGGAACCGGCCCAGCCGGAGTTCGCCCAGAGCAGGGCGGCGGCCGCTGCCAGCAGCAGCACGATGCCGCCCGCAGCCTCGGCATGGGACCAGCGGGACAGGAAGGCGCCGACGCGATCGGCGAAAGACAGGAAAAGGGGCGTGCGCGGGCCGGACGGCCGCGGGGTCGTGTAGGTGTTCATGTGCAAAGCAGCAAAGGGGCCTTGCGGCCCCAGTGCGCAGGCGGCCCGACCTGCGCTATCAACACCTGTCCTGCCGCCCCATGCGGTCTGGACACCCAGCGGCCATTATAAAAGAAGCCCCCACTCCCTTTGCTGCGCAAGGTCCGCTGCCCCCGAGGGGGCCGCTTTTTGCCTTGGGGCGGCCCGGCGGCAAAAAATCGGTGGCCGGGACGCTTGCGCAAGACCCTGCGGATTCAGGGCCTGGGCGGCTCATTGCGCGCGACGCATTCGGCCAGCAGGCCCAGCGAGGACAGCGCAATCATGAAGACCAGGAACACATAGGCCGCCGTTGCCACGCCCAGGCTCATGCTGAAGCCCCATTGCAGCACCGAGCAGGCCATGCCGGTCTGCGGATACATCGCCGTGCATTGCGATGCGGCGGGCATGTGCACGTACCAGGTGACGGCGATGAACATGGCGCCCGCCACCATGGCGGCATTGCCCCAGGGATGGGTCTGCGGGTGGTAGAGCGCATAGATCAGCGCCACGGGAACGGCCAGGCCCCAGGCGAACATCATCAGCCAGCTGAACACTGGCGAGACCGCCAGGATGGACTGCAGCCATCCCATCTTGGGCAATCCGTTGACGAAGCCCAGCAGGTCCCAGACAAAGGGCAGGACGATCCCCGCCACGGCCAGGCTGGCAAGCCCCAACGCCAGCAGCAAACCCTTGCCGCGTGAACGATGGTGCACCCCCGAAGGGTGCGAATGGGTGATCAGTGCATGCATGGCCCACCTCCTGTGTCGTGCAGGGCGGGCAGTTGCCGCGCGGGCGGGTCTCCGGAGTCGGGCGGCAGCCGCGGCGCCTAGCGTTCGGATTGCGGTATTCCCCGGATGCATCCAGTCTAGGACGGCGTGCGCTGCAACAAATGTAGGCCTGGGACCTACCCAAAATCGGGGTTTGTCCCAGGAGGGCGTGCCGTCAAAGCGCGGCCAACGCCCCCAGTACCTCGCTCTTCGATAGCAGCTCGCTGAGCACCACCGGGGGCTTGCCCGGCGCATGCAGCACATAGACGGGCACGCCGCTGCGGCCCAGTTGCTGCAGCGCAGCGGTGATGGCCGGGTCGCGCCGCGTCCAGTCGGCGCGCAGCAGGGTCACGCCGTGCTTGTCGAAGGCGGCCAGCACCTCCTCATGGTTGAGCGTGGTGCGCTTGTTGACCTGGCAGGTCACGCACCAGGCGGCCGTGTAGTCCACGAACACGGGCTTGCCCGCCGCCTGCAGCTCGGCCACGCGGGCGGCTGACCAGGGCTGCCAGCGCTCGCCTGCAGCGGACACCGTGCCCGTGCCCTCCGCCTGGGCAGGCGTGGTGATCAGGGGCGCGGTGGTGGCCAGCAGCGCGCCTGCCAGCACCACGGCCAGCGTGGCCAGCACGGCCCGCGTGCGGCCCTTGAGCGTCAGCGTCCAGACCAGGGCGCTGAAGGCCAGCAGCAGGGCCAGCAGCGCGGTGGCGGCGTCGATGCCGCTTTGGTGCCCCAGCACCCAGACCAGCCAGACCACGGTGGCGAACATGGGGAAGGCCATGGCGCGGCGGAAGGTATCCATCCAGGCGCCCGGGCGCGGCAGCCAGCGCACCACGGCCGGAACGAAGCTGGCCAGCAGATAGGGCAGGGCCATGCCCAGGCCCAGGGCGGCAAACACCGTCAGCGCCTGCAGGGCCGGCATGTCGATGGCAAAGCCCAGCGAGGCGCCCATGAACGGCGCCGTGCAGGGCGAGGCAATGGCCACGGCCAGCACGCCGGACAGAAAGGCATCGGCCACCGGATGGCGCGCATGGGCCGCAGCCCAGCGGCCGGGCAGCATGGAGCCGAACTCGAACAGGCCTGCCAGGTTCAGCCCCAGCAGCGTGAACAGGGCTGCCAGCAGGGCCACGATGGCCGGTGACTGCAGCTGAAAGCCCCAGCCCAGCTGCTCGCCCGCCGCGCGCAGCGCCAGCAGCAGTCCGCCCAGGGCCAGGAAGGACAGGACCACGCCCGCCGTATAGGCCAGCCCGCCCAGGCGCTGGGCGCGGCGGTCCTGTCCATGGCGTGCAAAGCCCAGGATCTTGATGGCCAGCACCGGGAAGACGCAGGGCATGAGGTTCAGGATCAGTCCACCCACCAGGCCACCGAGCAGGGCCATCCACAGGCTGGTGGCGCTGGCAGCAGGCGCAGCGGCCTGGTTGGCCGCCAGGGCGGCGGCCAGTGCGGGGGAAACGCTGGCCATGGCGGCAGCCGTCCAGCGGCCCTCGACCGGGGCCTCGGCGCGCCAGGCCACGGGCTGGCCCTGCTCCAGCGCTGCGGCGCGCTCGACGGGTGGCAAGGCCAGGACCACGGGCAGCTTGGCCGGGGTCTCGCCGCGCATGTCGGACAGGGGCAGCTCGGCCACCCAGGCCGCACCATCCCAGCGCTGCTGCCAGTCCTTGCCCAGTTCCGCCGCGTGGTGGAAGGTGTCGGAAGATTCGGGATAGAAGTCCAGCGTGCGGCCCTGCAGGGATTCCGGCAGGCCCTCGATGCGCAGCTGCACGCGCTCGTCGGGCGTCCTGCCTTCTGCTGCTGGCTGGCTGGCCGGCACCACCTTGGCCTGGGCTGGCGCGGACAGTGCCTGGGGCTTGAGAGCCCAGGCCTGGGTGAAGGCCTGACCCTGGCCTGCCGTGCTGCCCTGCACGGGCAGCTGCAGCTGGAAATCGCCTTCCTCGGGAATGCACTCCACGCGGCAGACCAGCCAATTCGCATGCAGGCGCAGGTCCAGCATGCCGGACGCGGGCGGCTTGAAGTCGGCGGCCACCTGCACGGGCACGGGCAGCAGCACCTGGCCCTCATAACCGTAGTTGAGCAGGGGGCCCACGCGCAGCGCCTCGGGCACGGGCCACTGGATCTCGCCAGCCGTCAGGCCTGCAGGCAGCTGCCAGTTCAACTCGGTGGCCAGGCCGGAGTCACCGGCGTTCTTCCAATAGGTATGCCATTCGGGCTGGTGGGTGATCAGCAGGCCCAGCCACAGCGTCTGACCGGGCTGAACGCCTTCGGGTGCCTGGGCCACGAGCTCGGCCCGCACGCGTGGCGTGTCCACGGCCGCGGCCGCCCCGCTGCCGGTCTTCAGGCGCAGCTGCGCGCCGGCAGGGGTGGCAAGCAGGCTGGCGGCGGCAAGGAAAAAGGCGAGGAGCCAGAAGGCGAGGTGCTGGGGGGCAGTGTGGCGAAGAGGTGGTTGGTGCGGCATGGCGGACTGTGGGAGCCAGGGGCATGGTCTTTGGTTCCCCCGGCTGCAGGCTGCGATGGTAGCGGGCCGTCCAGAGAGATCGCCTGTGGCCGGCTGCAGGACGATTGGCAAAAGATATCGTTGCATAGGCGCTTGGTATTGGACAGGCGATATGTCCGTTGCCCATCATGGACCGGCCACCCATCCGGGATAGAGCAACACAAGGAGACAAGCCATGCAGGAGACATCTCGCCGCCACTTCCTGGCCGCTGGCGCGGCAGCGGCCGCAGCCTGGGGACTGCCGCAGCACGCGCGCGCGGCAGCCGCCTATCCCGACAAGTCCGTGCGCGTGATCGTGCCCTTTCCCGCCGGTGGCACCACCGACGTGGTGGCGCGGCTGGCCATGCAAAAGCTCGGGGAGCTGACCGGCCAGTCCTTCGTGGTGGACAACAAGGGTGGTGCCAATGGCGTCATCGGCACGGAACTGGCCGCGCGCGCCACGCCCGACGGCTACACCCTGCTGATGAACACGGCCGGCGCGCAGACCCTGAGCCCCGTGCTCTACAAGACCAGCTACGAGGCGCTGTCCAGCTTCGAGCCCATCAGCCATCTGTGCGACGTGGGCTTCGTTCTCATCGCACGCAAGGACCTGCCCTCGAACAGCCTGCAGGAGCTGGTCGCCATGGCCAAACAGGGCAAGCCGTTGAGCGTGTCCTCGGGCAGCAGCATGATTTCGCTGATCACCGAGCAGTTCAAGAAGGTGATTGGCGCGCCGGGCATCGTCAACGCCCAGTACAAGGGCACGGCGCCGCAGATGCAGGCCGTGGTGGCGGGCGAGGTGGATTTCTCGTTCGACTCCTTCACCTCGGTGGAGATGATCCGCACGGGCAAGGTCAAGGCCCTGGCCGTGCTGCTGCCCCAGCGCGCCGAAGTCTTTCCCCAGGTGCCCACCATCAAGGAGGCCGGCGTGGACGGCATGGGCTTCAGCTCCTGGTCGGGCCTGCTGGCGCCCAAGGGCACGCCCCGCGACATCGTGGCCCAGCTCGCGCAGCAGATGGACAAGGTCATGCAGATGCCCGACGTGCTGGCCAAGCTGCGCAGCTACAGCTATGTGCCGCGCCGGGGAACGCCCGAGGAGTTCGCGCGGCTGATCGAGTCGGACAACGAGCGCTGGAAACGCATCGTCAAGGAATCCAACTTCAAGGCCGAGTGAGGAGGGCTCCGGCAGCCCATGGATGGCCCTAATATCGGGCCATGCAAGACTCCCCGCCCGAACAGATATCCCCCGGCGCCTGGCCTTCCCGCTGGTGGGCCGAGGCCTCTGCACGCGACTTTGCGCAGGCCCAGGCCAGCGGCCTGGCTGCCGAAACCATCGCCGTGCTGCCCGTGGCCGCCGTGGAGCAGCACGGCCCGCACCTGCCGCTGTCCGTCGACGCCCGCCTGCTGCAGGGAGTGATCGATGCGGCCCTGCCGCTGCTGCCGCCCGAGCTGCCCGCGCTGTTCCTTCCCCCGCAGAACATCGGCTTCAGCGTGGAGCACCAATCCTTTGCCGGCACGCTGACGCTGTCGCCCGCCACGGTGATCGCGCTGTGGACCGAGCTGGGCGCCTGCGTGGCGCGGGCCGGCGTGCGCCGGCTGCTGCTGCTCAACGGCCATGGCGGCCAGGTCAGCGTGATGGACATCGTGGCGCGCGAGCTGCGCATGCGCCATGGCCTGCTGGTCTACAGCAGCAGCTGGTTCGGCCTGGTGGACGATGCGGCCAATGCGCAGTTCAGCGCGCATGAACACCGCTTCGGCATCCATGGCGGGGAGGTCGAGACGTCGATGATGCTGCACCTGGCGCCGGAGACCGTGCGCATGGAGCATGCGCGGGACTTTCATTCCACTTCGGAGGATAGGGCGCAGCGGCATGCCTTGCTGGGCAATGGGCGAAGCGCCAAGATGGGCTGGGCCATCGAGGACTACAACGTTTGCGGGGCGGTGGGGAATGCTGCGGGGGCCACGGCCGAGCGGGGGGCTTTGATGGTGGAGGCTTCGGCTCGGGGGCTGGTGCGGTTGTTGTCCGAGATGGTTGCGCTGCCTGCGGATACTGTGGGGCGGGCGCCGGAGCCGCTGTAGGTTTGTTGCCGGGTCGTTTTTGGACCCTGCCGGGTGGTGGTTTTGCGAGGCCGGGATTCGGCCCGGCGGCCGACCTGCTTTCTTGCCGCGCAGCAAGAAAGTAGGCAAAGAAATGCGCCCGAATGTCCGCGACCCCTTCGCTGCGCTGCGGGGCCACCTGCGCTGACATACGGGGAGTTGTTGCGGGCCTTCGCTGCGCTCGGCCTTTTTTACTGTTTCGGGATCTTGGCCTGGACGATCACGTCGCCCCAGCGCTTGATTTCCGACTGCAGCAATTGCGCGGTCTGCTCGGGCGTGCTGGACTGGGCCTGGACGTTCATCTCGCGCAGCTTCTGCGTGACTTCGGGGGAGTTCACGGCGGCGGCGATTTCCTTGTTCAGGCGGGCGATGATTTCCGGAGGGGTCTTGGCTGGGGCGGCCAGGGCGTTCCAGGAGGAGGCGACGAAGCCCTTGACGCCTGACTCCTGGGCCGTGGGCACGCCGGGCAGCAGGGCCGAGCGCTTGTCGCCGGTGATGGCCAGCAGGTTGACGGCCTTGGAGTTGATCTGGCCCATGATGGGCGTGAGGATTTCCACGGCCGCGTCGATCTGCTTGCCGCGCAGGGCCGTGACCACGGCAGGGGTGCCGTTGAAGGGCACGATCTGGGCGTCGATGCCGGCAGTGGTCTTGAACAGTTCCGCTGCCAGATGCTGGGTGCTGCCGATGGCGATGCTGCCGATGTTGAGCTTGCCGGGGTTGGCCTTGGCCCAACCCACCAGCTCGCCCAGGTTCTTGAAGCGCGAGTCGCTGGCGGTGAGCACGCCGATGTCGAAGTAGCCCAGGGTGGAAATCGGCGTGAAGTCCTTGACCATGTCGAAGGGCAGCTGGTTGAACAGCCCCACGGTGACGGCACTGCCGTTGGACATGAGGAACAGCGTGTGCCCGTCGGGCGCGGACTTGGCCACGGTGTCGGCCGCGACGATGCCGCCTGCGCTGGGCTTGTTGTCGATGATGACGGGCTGGCCCAGCTGCGAGGCCAGTTTTTGCGCGACGACGCGTGAGGTGACGTCGGCCACGCCGCCTGCGCCAAAGGGCACGACGATGCGGATGGGCTTGTTCGACAGGGGCTGGGCCTGGCTGGTGATGGCGGCCAGCAGCAGGGCCGCGCAGGCCAGGGCGCTGCGCGTGAAACGGCGTTTGTTCATGGGTCTTTTGTCTCCTGGCCGGCGAGTTTGGCGCAAAAGCGCAGGCCGGCCCAGAGCGCCCGTGTTCTGGCTGCTATGCCTTGGCGCGATAGCTGTGTGACAGCCTTGCCGGTGCCGTATCAGGCGTGCGTGATCCAGCTGCGGTGCTCGTCCGTGTCCAGGTGGTTGAGCGTGTTGAAGGTCTGCAGCATCAGGCGCTTGGGGCTGGTGGTGAACTCGGTCACGGCGCTGTTGCGGATGCGCATGTTCAGCGCAATGGTGACCTCGGGCGAGGTGCCCAGCACATGGCCCACGGCGGTGGAGATGGGGCCGCCGCTGCTGACCAGCAGCACGTTTTCGTCGGCATGCTCGTGGCGCACGCGCTCCAGCACCTGGCGCACGCCGCCAGAGAAATCATCCCAGCTGGGCATGCCTTTGGGGCTGATGGTGCCGGCCATCCACTGGGCCAGGGCATCGCACAGCAGGCGGAAGTGGTGGCGGTACAGCTCGGGTGTGTCGGGCTTGGGCAGGGGCGCCGGATGGATGGCCTGCAGCAGCGCGCCGCTGTCGTATTCATCGAGTCCTGCAAGCGCCTGGGTGCGGTGCTGCTCGGCAGGCAGGCTGCCCAGGCCGTCGGCGATGCCGGCCAGCGTCTGCGCATGGCGGCGCAGCGTGCCCGTGTAGACCGCGTCGAAGCGCAGGCCGCGCTCTCGCCAGTAGGCCCCAAGCCTTTGCGACTGCGCCGTGCCGCGCTCGCTGAGCTGGTCGTAGTCTTCGGCACCAAACGAGGCCTGGCCATGGCGCACAAGATAGAGGGTTCCCATGGCGCGGATTGTGGCCAGCGCCGGCGCTGGCGTTTGTCCTGCGGGCGACTGGCTGCCGCCTTGGCGACAGGCCTGCCGTGCCGGGCCCTACAGCAGTACCTGGCCGCTCACGCACTCCACCACATGGCCGCCTATCCACAGCGCGCCCTGCGCGTCCTCGCTGACGTGGACGCGGCCGTCGCGCCCCACGCAGCAGCCCTGGCTGGCGATGTAGGGCGCATGCAGCAGGCCTTCGCCGCGCAGCCACAGGGCCAGGCTGGCGTTGAGGCTGCCGGTGACGGGGTCTTCAGTGACGCCGACGGGGCTGGCGAAGCCGCGCACTTCCAGGCTGGGGGCGGCATCCGCCTCGGCTGCGGCTGGCCGCTGGCCCGTGGCAAAGGCGCGGGCCTCGCGGCTGCTGCGGCCGATCAGTGCCGGTGCATCTTGCGCGCTTTCGTACAACGCGCAGGCGCCCACCTTGGTGTTCAGCGCCTTGAGCCTTGCATGGTCGGGCTCCAGCGACAGCACCTGGTCGGGGTGTTCGAAGAGCACGCCCATCCAGCGCGGGCCGTTGTCCAGCCAGGCCGCACGCAGGATCTGGCCGCGTTCTGCGCCCAGCGCGGCCGCCACGTCATCCAGCAGGCCGGGCTCCACGTCGCTGATGTCGGTGGACGGTGCCTGAAAGGCCAGGCGCCCGTCCTGGCGCTCGATGCCGATCAGCCCCTTGGCGCATTCCTGCACGATGCGCTGGGCCTGCTGCGGCACGCCGCCCTGCGCCAGCCAGGCATGGCAGCTGCCCAGCGTGGGATGGCCGGCAAAGGGCAGCTCGCCGCCCGGCGTGAAGATGCGCACGCGGTAGTCGGCGCCTGCGGCGCGGCCGGCCTCGGTGGGAGGCAGCACGAAGGTGGTCTCGGACAGATTGGTCCAGGCCGCGAAGGACTGCATCTGCGCATCGGTCAATCCGGTGGCGTCGAGCACGACGGCCAGCGGATTGCCCAGGTAGGGCCGTGCCGTGAACACGTCCACGGTCATGAAGGGGCGCTGGCGGGAGACGTATGCAGGTGTCATGGCAATGGGCAGATGGAAGGGAGGATGGAAAAGCCGACAGCAAGCCGGACTTTGGTTCGACTGCGTGTCGGCTTCCCTCTGGCCCAAGCAGGTAACTGGCCCAAACACCAGGGACGCCGAGCAAGAGCCGCCTCACGGCGGGGGCGCCTAGCCGAGGGCGTCGTCCCCCTCCCCCGCGAAGCGGGTAGAGAGGGGGAAGCGGCGCTAGCCGCTCAGGGGGTGGTTTACATCGTGGAGCGGATGGCGTCGGCCAGGGCGGCGATGCCCTTGTCGATCTGCTCGGCCGACACGGTCACGTAGGACAGGCGCAGCGTGTTGGCTTGGGGCTCGTCCGCGTAGAACGGCGCGCCGGGCACGAAGGCCGTGCCGCGTTCGACGGCGGCGGGCAGCAGCTTTTGCGCATCCATGCCCTTGGGCAGGCGAACCCACAGGAACATGCCGCCCACGGGACGGGTCCACTGCACGTCCAGGCCGGCCATTTCGCGTTCCAGCGCGGCCAGCATGGCGTCGCGCTGGCGCTTGTACATGGCGCGGATGGTGGGCACATGGCGGTCCAGGAAGCCGTCCTTGATGACCTCGGACACCACGCGCTGGTTGAAGCCCGGCGTGTGCAGGTCGGCCGCCTGCTTGGCCTGCAGCAGCTTGTTGTAGACGGACTTGGGCGCCACCAGGAAGCCGATGCGCAGGCCCGGGGCCAGCACCTTGGAAAACGAGCCCAGGTAGATCACGCCTTCGGGGTTGCGCGCGGCCAGCGGCAGGGCAGGGGCCTGCTCGAACCACAGGTCGCCGTAGGGGTTGTCCTCGATCAGCGGGATGTTGAGTTCGCGCGCCTTGTCCACCAGGGCTTGGCGGCGTGCCTCGGCCATGGTGCGGCCTGTGGGGTTCTGGAAGTTGGGCAGCACGTAGGCCAGGCGGGCCTTGTCGGCGCCGGTGCCGGCCTTGGCGGCGAAGTCCTCGACGAGGATGCCGTCGTCATCGCTGTCCACGCCCACGGGAATCGGTTCCTGCGGTGCAAAGGCCTGCAGCGCGCCCAGGTAGGTGGGCTTTTCGACCAGCATGCGGCTGCCACGGTCCAGGAAGACCTTGCCGATCAGGTCCAGCGCCTGCTGCGAGCCGGTGGTGATCAGCACCTGGTCGGGGTCCACTTCCCAGGGCAGGAAGTCGGCTACGGCCTGGCGCAGGGGCGCGAAGCCCTCGCTGGTGGCGTACTGCAGGGCCGAGGCGCCATCGCGCTGCATCACGGTCTGGCAGGCCTGGGTGAACTCGTCCAGCGGGAAGGCCAGCGGCGAGGGCAGGCCGCCCGCCATGCTGATGATGCCGGGACGGTCGGTGAGCTTGAGGATTTCGCGGATGGCGGAGGGGTTCATCTTGGCAGCACGGTCTGCCAGCGTCCAGGTCGTCATAAAAAAAACAGTTCCAGGTCTTGCGGTGCCCGCCATGCGGGCGGGCTGGTATGGATTGCCATGCCGTCGTGGGGCACGGGCCGGCCGCATGTGAAGAGCGGAGTGCGGATAGTGCGCTCGCTCTTGCGCCGGCAATGAGGGTATTTTGTCGCGGGCGTGAAGGGTCTGCGCATCCTCCCTTCAATAGCTGGGCAGGCCAGTACGGCCTTTGCCTGGGCGTGGGTGGAGGACCCTCATGCGGCCACCATCCACATCGCCGTCAGCGCCAGCATGGCCGCCATGGCACGGTTGAACCACAGCAGCCTGCGTCCCTGGGCCAGCCAGTGGCGCAGCAGTGCGCCCACGCAGGCATACAGCAGATTGCTGAAAAAGGCATAGGCGGCCATGACGGGCAGCACCACGGCCAGGCGCTCGGTCAGGTCGTCGCGCCCGGCCAGCCAGCCGGCCACGATGGCCAGGGCCAGCAGCCAGGCCTTGATGTTCACGAATTGCAGTCCCACGCCCTGCCAGAAGCCCACCTGCAGCTGCTGCGGCGATTGCAGCGAGGCCATCTGCGCGCTGCGGCTCAGGCGCCAGGCCATCCACAGCAGGTAGCCGATGCCGGCGGCCTTGACCAGCCACAGCAGCAGCGGCGCCGCGACAATGGCCGCGCCCACGCCGGCCGTGCTCAGCACCAGCAGCACGCACCAGCCCACGGGCACGGCCAGGACGAAGCGCAGCGCCGGGCGCAGGCCGTGGTTGGCGGCCAGGGCCGTGGACAGCGTGGTGTTGGGACCGGGGCTGAAGCTCATGGAAGCGGCGAGCAGCAGCAAGGCGGTGAGTTCGGACGGTGGCATGAGGCGGTGGCCCCGAAGGTCTCCATACAGGCGGCAGGGGCTGTTGGGGAGGAGGGCACGGCAGGCCTTCTCCGCAGCACGAATGCATGAAATATAGGTGCAAGACCTGTACAGTGCCAATACAGTTGGACCCTCAATTGCATGTTCTGTATTGGTGCCTATCCCGATACAGTGACTTTCTGGTGACCCATTCGCAGCCGTTTGCAGTCGTTCGCAGCCGTTCACACCCGTTTCCGTATGACCGTTCCCCTCTCGCGGCTGGCGCCGCAGACCCTGAGCACCCAGCTGGCCGAACGCCTGGGCGAGCGCATCCGCATGCGGCTGCTGCCTGCGGGCGCACGCCTGCCTTCGGTGCGCGAATGCGCGCGCCAGCAGGGCGTGAGCACGCACACGGTGGTGGCCGCCTATGACCTGCTGCAGGCCCAGGGCCTGGTTGAGGCGCGGCCGCAAAGCGGCTTCTTCGTGCGCGACTTCGTGCAGGATGCGCCGCTGCTGCAGCCCGAACAGGCCCGTGCGGTCCCCGCCGAGGAGGCCCCTGGCGTGCCCAAGGGCACGCGCATCAATGCCTCCATGCTGGTGCGCGGCATGTTCCACCAGAGCGTGGGCGGCAGGCCGCAGCCCGGGGCGGGCGTGCTGCCGGCCGAGTGGCTGGAGGCCGGCTTCCTGGCGGCGGCCATGCGCAAGGCCTGCTCGGGCAAGTCCCTGCACGACTCCTGCGTGGGCTACGGCGACCCGCTGGGCGACATCGGCCTGCGAGAGGCGCTGTCGCGGCGCCTGGCGCGCCTGGGCATTGCGGCGGCGCCGCAGCACATCATCACCACCATGGGCGCAACGCATGGGCTGGACGTGGTCAGCCGCGCCCTGCTGCAGCCGGGCGACCCGGTGATGGTGGAGGAGCCCGGCTGGGCCGTGGAATTCGCGCGCCTGGCATCGCTGGGCATGCGCGTGCTGCCCGTGCCGCGCGGCCCCGACGGGCCGGACCTGGCCGTGATGCAGCGCTACTGCGAAAGCTGCGCACCCAAGCTCTACGTCAGCGTGAGCGTGCTGCACAACCCCACCGGCTACAGCCTGTCACCGGCCAGCGCCCACGAGGTGCTGCAGCTGGCGCGGCGATTCGGCTTCTACGTGGTGGAGGACGATACCTATGGCGAGATCGCGCCCGACCACGCCGCGCGCATGACCGTGCTGGACCGCCTCAGCCACAGCATCTATGTGAGCGGCTTCGCCAAACTGCTGGCGCCCAACTGGCGCGTGGGCTACCTGGCGCCCCCGCCCGCCCTGGTGGAGCGCCTGGTGGACACCAAGCTGCTGTCCACGCTCACCACCCCCTCGCTGATGGAGCGCGCCCTGGCCCACTGCATGGACCAGGGCCAGCTGCGCCGCCATGCCGAGCGCCTGCGCCAGCACCTGGCCCAGGCCCGCATGCGCAGCGTGGCACTGGCCCAGCAGGCAGGAGCCCGCTTCGCGGCCGAGCCGGCCGGCATGTTCGGCTGGGTGGACACCGGCGTGGACACCGAAACCCTGGCCCAGCGCCTGCTGGACGCCGGCTACTTCATCGCCCCCGGCGCCATGTTCCACGCGGGCCGCCAGCCCAGCACCTGCATGCGCATCAACTTCGCCACCACGCAGGAACCCGCCTTCTGGCGCATCTTCGAACGCGAAGTCCAGGCCATGCGCGGCAGCGCATAGAAAAGAGAATGGGAGAGGGGAGAGGGGAGAGGGGGCGGAAGGCGGGTAAGGCTGTATCGACCCGCAAACATAGATCAGACCAGCAGCGCCAAAACCCGGCGCGCCCCAAAGCGAGAGACAGCAAGCAAGGGCCGCCCCGCAGCGAGGCTGTCGTCCCCCTCCCCCGCGAAGCGGGTAGAGAGGGGGAAGGCGCGTCAGCGCCTCAGGGGGTGCCCCCAGTCAATGCGCCCGCATCTTCGTACGCAAGCGCGCAATCGCCTGGCTGTGCAGCTGGCACACGCGCGATTCGGTCACGCCGAGCACGGCGGCGATTTCCTTGAGGTTCATGTCGTGCTCGTAGTACATGCCCATGATGTACTGCTCGCGCTCGGGCAGGGCCTTGATGGCTTCGACCAGGGCCACGCGCAGGCGGTGGTCGCGCAGCAGCGCAAAGGGATCGGCGCCGCTGTCGGCCACGTGGCGCTCGAGGAAGTCCTCGCCTTCGTCGCCGCCCGACATGTCCTCCAGATACACCAGCTGCGTGCCGCGCACCTTGCCCAGCAGCGACTGGTAGTCGTCCAGGTCCATGCCCAGTTCGTCGGCGATCTCGGATTCCAGCGGCGTGCGCCCCAGGCGCTGCTCCAGGCGGTGCAGCGCGTGCTCGATGTCCTTTTGGCTCTTGCGCGAGCTGCGGCTCATCCAGTCGCCTTCGCGCAGCTCATCGAGCATGGCGCCACGGATGCGCTGGCTGGCGAAGGTCTCGAATTGCACGCCCTGCTCGCTCTCGAAGCGGGACAGGGCTTCGGCCAGGCCGATCATTCCGACCTGTATCAGATCATCAAGCTCCACATTGGGAGGCAGCTTGGCGATCATGTGCAGCGCGATCCGGCGTACCAGAGGTACATGCCGACGGATCAGTGCATCGCGGTCGAGTTGGCCTTTGGCGGTGTACATGGCAGTCAGTGGCTCCAGGCATGGGATGCGGGCAGCGGCGCGAAGCCGGCGGCCAGATCCTGGCCGCCATGTGGCAACACGCTGCCCGCATGGTTGAGCAGTTGCAGCGCCAGGCGCTGCAAGTCCGGTGCATGGTGCAGGCGCACGGGCAGCAGTCCCGGCGCATGGCCCAGGTGGCGTTGCGCGCAGCGCATCAGCGCGTCGATCTGGGATTGCAGCTGTTGCGCATCCTCGGCCTGGCTGCGGGCGCCGGTCTGTCCACGGCGCCAATCGTAGCTGGTCACGCCCAGGTCATCAGCGCTGGGCAGCAGCGGCGCCAGCAGGCAGCGCAGGCCGGCATGCACTGCCAGCTGCTTGAGCTGGCGGTAGCAGCCCAGCACGCGAGTGCCTTGTTCGGGCAGCACCATCAGCGGGTGCACGGCCTGGCCGGCCAGGTTGCTGGCCAGCGTGTCGGCATTGGCATACAGCATGACGATGGCGTAGCCGCGCACGTGGCGCTGCAGCCATTGCATGGGCGTCATGCCGGCCTGGCGCGCCTGTTGGGGCAGCAGATCCAGGCCCTGGCGGGCGGGCAGCACGGCCACCGAGCTGTGGCGGGGATCGGGGTGCAGGCCGGTACGGGCCTGCCAGGCGCTTTGCTGCAGCAGCTGCGCCAGGCCCGGTGCATCCGGGGACTCGCCCTGGCTGGCGTCCAGTACCAGGACGGGCAGACCCAGGCGCTGCAGGCTGGCACAGACCGGCCACAGCAGGGATTGTTCGGCCTGGCCCTGCGGGTCGTTGGCAGTGTCGCGCAGCATGGCCAGCACACGCAGGCCCATGGGGGCGGCGGCGCCGGGCTGGCCGTGCAGGCCCAGGCCCTGGTGCAGCTGGGGGAAGGTTTCAAGCATGGTGGATCTCGCCTTCCGTGCTGGGGCTGGACGGGGTGAAGAAGAAGTCCAGGTCCAGCGCCTTGGGATCGAAGGCCGAGCGGGTGGCGGCGCGCATGGAGGCGGACACCAGTTGCTGCGCATCGGCGCGTTCCCAGTCTTCGGGCACGCGCTGGCCGTTGGTCACGCCGCGCAGCTGCATCTGGTGGCGGATCAGCGTGTCCACCGACGGGCCCAGCTTCACGGCCTCGTCCACCTTGGTGAGGATGGCCTGGCTGGAGCCGCGCGCCTTGAAGGCCTGCATCACATCGTCCAGAGCATCGCCCTGGCCGGCCGCGTTCACGGCCAGCAGTTTCTGGATGCCGGGCAGGTCCAGCAGGTCGAGGATCTCGTCCTTGCGCGGATCGCGCGGGGCCACGCCCGTGGTGTCGATCAGCACCAGCTGCTTGTTGGCCAGCAGGCCCAGCAGGTCCTGCAGCGCGGCGCGGTCATGGGCCAGGTGGGCCACCACGCCCAGCATGCGGCCGTAGGAGCGCAACTGGTCGTGGGCGCCGACGCGGTAGGTGTCCAGGGTGATCAGGCCGACGCTGGCGGCGCCGTACTTGGCTGCGCACAGGGCAGCCAGCTTGGCCGTGGTCGTGGTCTTGCCCACGCCGGTGGAGCCCACCAGGGCGAAGACGCCGCCTTGCTCGTACAGCGGGGCCTGGTCGGCGTCGGTGCGCAGATTGCGTTCCAGCACCTGCATCAGCCAGCGCACGGCGTCGCCGGCGGACAGGTCCTGGGGCATGTGCTCGACCAGGGCGCGGGCCAGCACGGGGGAGTAGCCCGCACGGATCAGCTTGTGCGTGAGGTTGGCGTGGATGGGGTTCTGGCGCGTCTGGCCCAGCCAGGTCAGGGTGTTGAAGCGCTCTTCGATCAGGTCGCGCACGGACTGCAGCTCATCGCGCAGTGCCTGGGAGGCCATGGTCGGTGCGGGCTCGCTGCGCAGGGTCTCGCGCAGCGGGGCTTCGGTGCTGGCGCGCAGCGGGTTGTGGCGGGCCACGGAAGGCGCGGGCTGTGCCTTGAACGGCTGCTGTGCAGCCGTGGGCGCGGCGGCCGGTGCTTCGCGCAGGGCGTCGCCCAGGCTGCGGCGCTGGGCAAAGCTGGGCAGCGGCTCGTCAACGCCGGCCTCGTGGCGGCGGCGCAGCATGCGTTCGCGCACATAGTCCTGGAAGGACAGGGTGCTCATGGCCAGCTGTTCGGTGTCTTCCTGCACGCTTTGGCGCAGGCCGGCCGGCTCGGCACCGTCTGCCGACAGCGAGGCTGCCTGCGAGATGGCCTGCGCAATCGCCGACGACGTTGCCTGGGAAGCACGCGATGGAGCCGCCTGTGCGGCCGGCAGTGCCGTGCGCGGCTGGGTCTGCGCCTGGATCAGCTTGGCCTGCACCTGCGGGCGCAGGCCCGTGGTTTCCTCTGCGGAGCGGCGCTCGATGGCCTGCTGCAGCGGCGTGCTGCTGGCAGCGGCCTTGCTGTGCTCCAACGTGTCCTCGGCCGTGGCCATGACCTCGACGCCATCGGGCGTGTTGCGGTTGGACAGGATCAGGGTGCCCGCTCCGAAAGCCATGCGCGCCTTGGCCAGGGCCTCGCGGGAGGTGGGGGCGTAGAAGCGTTTGATGTTCATGCGGATGCACCTTTAAGAATCGAGCCGATGCGGATGGTGTGCGTTTCGGGGATCTCGCTGTGGGCGAGAACCTGCAGACGCGGCGCCACGCGACGCACCAAGCGGGCAATGGAATTGCGGATGGAATCGGGAACCAGCAGGCAGGCAGGCAGGCCCAGCTCTTCTTGCTGGTTGGCCATGTCGGCCGCCTTCTGGGTGAGGATCTCGGCCACGCCGGGATCCAGTGAGGGGGAGCCGGGGTTGGACAGGGCCTGCACCAGCAGGCGTTCGAGTCCGGGCTCGATGGCGATGACGTTCAGCTCGCGGGTCGGGCCGTAGATCTGCTGGACGATGGACGGCGACAGCGCAATGCGCACGCGGCGGGCCAGCTCGACAGGGTCCTGCGTGGTCGAGGAGTGCTCGGCCAGCGTCTCGATGATGGTGCGGATGTCACGCACGTGCACCGAGTCTTCCAGCAGCAGCTGGAGCACTTTCTGGAACGTCGTGATGGACACCATTTTCGGAATGACTTCTTCGATCAGCTTGGGAGCCAGTTTGGCCACATGCTCCACCAACTGCTGCGTCTCGGTACGGCTGATCAGCTTGGCGGCATGCACTTGCATCAAGTGTGACAAATGGGTGGCCATCACGGTTTCCGAATCAACCACGGTAAAGCCTGCCATTTGTGCCGCTTCCTTCTGGCGTTCGTCGATCCAGTGGGCGGGCAGGCCGAAGGCCGGGTCGGTGGTCTGGGTGCCGATCAGCGGGGTGCTGATGCCGCCCGGATTGATGGCCAGGAACATGCCGGGGAAGGCCTCGCCCTCGCCCACCATCACGCCGCGCAGGGTGATGCGGTAGGCGCTGGGCTTGAGCTCCAGGTTGTCGCGCACATGCACGGCCGGGGGCAGAAAGCCCACTTCCTGGGCGAACTTGCGGCGCACGCCCTTGATGCGGGTCAGCAGGTCGCCCTGGCGGCCCTTGTCCACCAGGGTGATCAGGCGGTAGCCCAGTTCCAGGCCGAGCAGGTCCACGGGCTGCAGGTCGTCCCAGGTGGCTTCGCCGTCGCTGGGCGCGGCCACGGGTGCGGGCGCCTGGGTCTGCTGGGAGGCGCGTTCCTGCTGGCGGCGCGAGAGCATCCAGGCCAGCCAGCCCAGCAGCGCGCCCGTGCACAGGAACACGACGTGGGGCATGCCGGGAATGACGCCCAGCAGGCCCAGCACGCCGGCCGTGATGCCCAGCACCTTGGGCGACATGAACAGCTGCTGCGCGATCTGCTGGCCCATGTCGGTTTCCTTGCCCACGCGCGAGATCACCATGGCCGCGGCCACCGAGATCAGCAGGCCGGGGATCTGCGCGACCAGCGCATCGCCCACGGCCAGCAGGATGTAGCTGTCGGCGGCCTGGCCGGCCGACAGGCCGTGCTGGATCATGCCGATGGCGAAGCCGCCGATGATGTTGATCACCAGGATCAGAATGCCGGCGACCGCGTCGCCGCGCACGAACTTGCTGGCACCGTCCATGGAGCCGAAGAAATTGGCCTCTTCCTGCACCTCGGCGCGGCGGCGCTTGGCTTCCTTTTCGTCGATCAGGCCGGCGTTCAGGTCGGCGTCCACGGCCATCTGCTTGCCGGGCATGGCGTCCAGGGTGAAGCGGGCCGAGACTTCGGCGATACGCTCGGCACCCTTGGTGATCACCACGAAGTTGATCACCACCAGGATGGCGAACACGATCAGGCCGACGGCGAAGTTGCCGCCGATCAGGAAGTGGCCGAAGGCCTCGATCACCGCGCCGGCCGCGCCGGGGCCGGTGTGGCCCTCCAGCAGCACCACGCGGGTGGAGGCCACGTTCAGCGACAGGCGCATCAGCGTGGTCAGCAGCAGCACCGACGGGAAGGCCGCGAAGTCCAGCGGCCGGATCATGTAGGCCGCCACCATCATCACCATCAGCGCCACGGCGATGTTCAGCGTGAAGAAGGTGTCCAGCAGCCACGGCGGAATGGGCAGCACCATCAGCGCCAGGATGGCCACCACCAGCAGCGGCGCCATCAGGCCCTGAGCGAACTTGGCGTTCTCGCTCGACCACATCGATTGCAGGGATTGGAGCGGATTCGTCGTCATGGAGCAGTACCTTCAGTGGTCGCGGCGGCGCCTGGCGCGCGGCGGCCCTGGTGCGGATCGAGTTCGGCGGGCACGACGGGTTCGCCGAGATCGCCAGGCATGGGGCCTTCGCCGCGCAGCGCGGCCTTCAGGCGGTAGACATAGGCCAGGACCTGGGCCACGGCCGTGTACAGCGCGGCGGGAATGGCCTGGTCCAGATCGGCGTGCGCGTACAGGGCGCGCGCCAGCATGGGGGATTCGAGCACCGGGATCTTGTGGGCGCCCGCGACTTCGCGGATCTTCAGCGCCACCAAGTCCGTGCCCTTGGAGATGACCTGCGGGGCGGCCATGGTCTTTTCGTCGTAGCGCAGGGCCACGGCGTAGTGCGTGGGGTTGGTGACCACGAAGTCGGCGCGCGGCACGGCGTTGACGCTGGCGCGGTCGGCGATCTCGCGCTGCTTCTGGCGGATCTTGCTCTTGATCTGCGGGTTGCCGTCGGATTCCTTGTGCTCCTGCTTGACTTCCTCATGGCTCATCTTCAGGCGCGACTTGAACAGGTAGGCCTGCAGCGGCACGTCGATCACGGCCATCAGGAACACCACCAGCAGCAGCAGGGCCACGCCGCTGGCCAGCCATTGCCCCGTCATGGACAGCGCCATGGCCGAGGGCTGGGAGGAGATGGCGGCGATCTCGGCGAGATGGCCGCTCAGGAACTTCCAGGCCACGAAGGAGAGGATGGCCGTCATCACCACCATCTTCACCACGGTCACCATCTGCTGCTTGGAAAACAGGTTGGTCAGGCCCGACAGCGGATTGAGGCGGTTGAACTGCGGTTGGATGGGCTTGAGGCTCAGGATCCAGCCGCCGGCCAGCATGCCCGACACCAGGGCCGCACCGGTGGTCACGGCGGCAACGACCAGGGAAATCTTCAGGCCCAGGCTGCCCATGGACAGCATGCGCTCCATCATCAGGGCCGGCGTCTTGGCCGTGTGCGCGTCGAAGGCCAGCTGCTGGGCCAGTGCCATGCGCAGGTGCTGGATCAGGGGCTCGGCGCCCATCAGCATCATCAGCGCGCCCGTGCCCAGGATGGCCAGGTGCGACAGGTCCCGAGAGCGCGCACCCTGGCCGTCAGAACGCGTTTTCTGCAGTTTGCGTTCGGTGGCGGGAAGGCTTTTGTCTTGGCTGGAGTCCATGGCGCAATGACGGAAGGATTTGCGTCATTGTCGGAACAAGCCAGGCAGGCGAAGCCCCGATAAGCGGGGCTCAAGCGGCGCTTATGTGCTGTCTGCACAAGGGGAGGAACGGCAGCCGCATGGTGCAAGGGCGCCGCGAAGATGGCAGTCAGCCCCTTGCGCCCAAGCGAAAGAGGCTGCCCTGCAATGAGAGGGGAGGCGCCGGGCGCCCCCCCGGGGTGATCAGAATCCCAGGCTGGCCAGGAGATCGTCCACCTGGGACTGCGAAGTCACCACGTCGGGCGTCTTCTCGGGATCGACCACGGGGCCGGCGAGGTGCTCCTTGGGCTTTTCCAGGGGCTCCAGCGCCGTCTGCTGCGGGTTGGGCGAGGTCTGGATGAGCAGCTGCACCAGCTGGTCCTCCAGATCGGCGGCCAGCGAAACCACGCGGGCAATGACCTGGCCCGTGAGATCGTGGAAGTCCTGGGACATCATGATCTCGGTGAGGTGCTCGTCGGCCTGCTGCGTGCCCTGCTCGACTTCCTCCAGGAAGTTCATCACCCGGCCCTTGGCCACGGCCGCCACGGGGTCCTCGACCATCTGTGCCCGCATGGCGCGTACACGCTCGGCCAGCCGGTCCTGCTGGACCTTGGCCAATTCGACGCGGTTCAGAACCTTCTCGGCGGCTTCTCCGGTCAGCCGCGCAATGTAGGAAAGGCGGCTTTGCGCGTCCGGCAGCTCTCCCATGCTGCCGCGCAATCGGTCCGCATAGCCCAGCTCGTTGAGCGAGTCATGCAGCTGGCGCGTGAGAACGCCCACCTTGTAGTGGACGCTGTCGGGGACATCCGGGTTGCTCATGGCGCGTGCCCTACAGGCCCAGCTTTTTGAGGATCAGGTTGACTTTCTCTTCCAGCGTTGCCTTGGTGAAGGGCTTGACGATGTAGCCTGCCGCGCCGCCCTGGGCCGCTGCCACGATGTCCTCCTTGCGTGCCTCGGCCGTCACCATCAGCACGGGAAGGTGCTTGAGTTTGTCGTCCTGCTTGATTTCGGTGAGCAGCTGGAAGCCGTTCATGTTGGGCATGTTGATGTCCGTCACCACGAAATCAAACTTGCTGTTGCGCAGCTTGTGCAGTGCCACGACGCCGTCTTCGGCTTCATCGGCTTCGGGAAAGCCGCTCTCCTTGAGCAGATTGCGCACGATGCGCCGCATGGTGGAGAAGTCGTCAACGATCAAAAAACGCAGGGCATTAGCCACGTGAGGCCCTTTCGGTCGGTAGGTGCTCGGTACTGGTAAGAATCCGCCGCGATGGTAACAATATGAAACCTTCTTGGCGCAATGTGGGAATTTTCCTGCTTTTCGGCAGCATCGGGCGCAAACCTTAATTTGTTACACGATCAGGTGACGCGGGCGCAGACGGGGCAGCTGCAGGCGAGGTGGCGGCGGGCTGCGCTGCGGTCTCGCCGATTGCGGATTCGGTGGTGGCCGCATTCGCCGTGCCGCCATTGCCGCCGGCCAATGAGGGCGGCAAGGCGTTGCGTGTCACAGGTCCGCGGTGGCCCAGCAGGCGCTTTTCAGCCTCCTGCGTGAGCACGGTGATGGTGATGCGCCGGTTCTGCGGGGCGCGCGGATCATCGGGCAGCAGCAGGTCGCTGCTGGCCAGGCCGGTGATGCGGGCCAGCTGGTTCAGCGGCATGCCGGCCGCCACCAGCTCGCGGCGCGAGGCGTTGGCACGGTCGGAGGACAGCTCCCAGTTGCTGTAGCCGCGGTCGGCATTGCCGTAAGGGGCGGCATCGGTATGGCCGGACAGGCTGATGCGGTTTTCCGCGCCCGCCAGGGCCGCGCCCACTTCGCGCAGGATGTCGCGCATGTAGGGTTTGACCATGGCGCTGCCGCTGTCGAACATGGGGCGGTTTTGCTCGTCCACGATCTGGATCTGCAGGCCGTCGGGCGTCACGTCGGTGCGGATCTGCGAGCGGAATTCGTTGAGGCGTGCATTGCTGGTGATCATTGCGTCCACCTTGGCCTTGAGCGCCTTGATGCGGTTGGAATCCACCTGGGCCTGGTCAGCGCGGCCCGCATCGACGCTGGTGCGCCGGTTGGAGCTGTCCGCCGCCTCCGAGCGCCGCACCTGGCCGTGCACCTTGGCCAGGTCGTTGCCGCCGCCGGGAATCACGCTGGAGCTGTTGCCCGCACCGTCGCCGCCGGCCATCGCCACCTTCAGCGGCGAGGAAAAATACGCCGCAATGCCCTGCAGTTCACCCTTGGCCGTGGAGCCCAGCAGCCACATCAGCAGGAAGAAGGCCATCATCGCGGTCACGAAGTCGGCATAGGCGATCTTCCAGGCACCGCCGTGGGGTGCATGCGCCGTCTTCTTGACGCGCTTGATGATGATCGGCTGTAACTTTTTCTCTGCCATGGCTTGACGCTGCTGGACGCAGGATTACTTCTTGCCCTTGACGTGGGTTTCCAGTTCAAGGAACCCGGGACGTTCTGTGGAGAACAGCACCTTGCGGCCGAACTCGATGGCCGTGGCGGGGTTGTAGCCCTGCATGCTGGCCAGCAAGGTGGTCTTGATGCACTCCAGTTCCTTGGCAGCATCCTGGGCGCGCTGCTCCACCAGGCCGGCCATGGGTTCCACCAGCGCATAGGCCAGCAAAATGCCCAGGAAGGTACCGACCAGGGCCGAGGCGATCATGCCGCCCAGCACGGAAGGCGGCTGGCCCACCGAGCCCATGGTGTTCACCACGCCCAGCACGGCGGCAATGATCCCGAAGGCGGGCAGGGCGCCGGCCAGGCGGGTCAACGCATTGACCGGGGCATGCGCTTCGGCGTGATGCGCTTCGATCTCGCTGTCCATCAGCGACTCGATCTCGTGGGAGTTGAGGTTGCCCGACACCATCATGCGCAGGTAGTCGGTCAGGAACTCCACCACATGGTGGTCGGCCAGCAGCTCGGGGTACTTGGTGAAGATGGGCGACTCGTTGGGTGCCTCCACATCGCTTTCGATGGACATCAGGCCCTCCTTGCGGGCCTTTTGCAGAATCTCGTACAGCAAGGCCATCAGCTCCATGAAGCGGGCCTTGGTGTAGCGCGAACTCTTCATCACGCCAGGGATGGCCTTGGCCGTGGCCTTGAGCACCTTGGGCTGGTTGCACACGATGAAGGCGCCGATGGCGCCGCCGCCGATGGTCACCATCTCGAAGGGCAGGGCCTTGAGAATGACCTGGACGTTGCCCCCGTGCAGCACATAGGTGCCGAAGATGCAACCGAAGGCGACGATGTATCCGATGATGACAAGCATGGGAGTGGATTGTGAGCGCGCGCGGTGACGGCGTTGGGCTGAAAAGTCGGGTGATTGCTTGTTAGATCGGCAGCTTGGGCCAGGGATGTAGGGTTCACCCGGTGAAGATGCGATCAGACGCATGCATGCTACATGCGCGCTTCGCAATGAAAGCTGGAGAATTCAGGTGTTCGTCGGTCAGATCGCAGCTTCGGCGCGGGCATCTGAGAAGACATTAGTGGGTACATGTCGATTTCGATGTCGATGCCCCTGCGCGATCGACGGGTCGGCCTGCTTGCAGGCCTGGAGGCAGCCAGCATTTGCCTGACTCCGACGTTCTTTTCCATTCATATGCCCCAGACTGCTCTTGTCATCATCGCGCGCGATGAAGAACGCTCAATAGCCCGCTGCATTGACAGCGTCAAAGACTTCGTGGATGAAGTCCTGGTGCTGGATACGGGCTCCGTGGACCGTACGATGGAGATCGCCCGCAGCTGCGGTGCGCAGGTGCATCGCTTTGAGTGGTGTGATGATTTCGCCGCTGCCCGCAACCGGGCCCTCGATCTGGCGGATGCGAACTGGAACCTGGTTCTCGACGCCGATGAATGGTTGGTTGAGGGTGGCGCGTGGTTGGCAGAATTGCCGACGATGGAGCGCCAACTCGGAGTTGCCGACGTCCAGAGCCTGTACGAAATGGGCGTGACCGGCTCGGTGAGCCGTTCGCGGATTACCCGGCTTTTGCCACGGGGAGTGCGCTATCAGGGGGTCGTCCATGAACAGCCCGCGTCCGACCTGCCACGTGTGCTGGTGCCGCTGGTCATTCGGCATGACGGATATCTGCCTGAGCAGATGTCGCGCAAGCAGGGGAGAAACCAGCGTCTTCTTCTGCAGGAGTTGAGTAGAAACCCTCGTGATGCCTATATCAACTACCAACTGGGCGTGGACTTCGAACTGAATAGGGATTTCTCCAAAGCGTGCGCACACTATGGCGTGGCGATGGAGCAACTTGAAGTGTCGAGTGGCTATGGGCACGATCTGTGCGTCAGATACCTTTATTGCCTGGGGCAAGCGGGCCGCCATGAAGAGGGCTTGGCCCTGGCGCAGGCCCAGATGCCGAAATGGCAGGATTCGCCCGATTTCTTTTTCACTCTGGGCGGCGTCCTGCTGGATGCGGCCATTGCCAAGCTTGATGGTCAGGTTGAGCACTGGCTTTCGATGGCTCAGGCTTCCTGGGAACGCTGCCTGGAGATCGGAGAGGTGGATGCGTGCCAGCATGGCGGGGTGGCGGGGCGGGGCAGCTATCTTGCGGCGCACAACCTGGCAGTGATGCATGAGCAGCTCGGAAATCTGGACGAGGCCCGGGCTCTGAGACTGCGCCACCCCATGCCGGCTTCGGGTTCCTGAGATGAGAACTCGGCTCGACAGAGCGGGCGATCAAAAGCGTTAAGAGCTTGTGTCTTTCCGAAGCTCCAGCAGGTGCTTGCCTGTGGGGTCGTGGCTTAGCGGCTTGTGTGTCTCGGGGTGACCAACTGGGCGGTGTGATGTGTCTGGCCGGTTGAAGATGGTGTGGCAAAAGCTGCAACTACACCTGGAAACGGTGTCTGTTTGTGCGTTGCAACTAGGCTGCTTAACAGCGGATTGGTCGGCGGGCAAAAGTGGATAGTTGCCAAAGCTCCATCCTGCCGTGCCATAGCGCATTCTCTGGTCCATAGCCATGCTTTCTTCCGTACTCGCCGAAACTTCCTCGCCACCGGTCAGCATCCCTCAGGAGCTTGCGCGTGTCCGCGCCATGGTCGAGCAAATGCAGTTCATACAGGCGCTGGGTGCACTGTCGCAGCTGGTGGTCCAGGAGCCGCGTAACGCCCATGTGTGGCTGCACATAGGGTTTGTCTATGTGCGCATGGCCATCTGGCACAAGGCCGTTGATGCCCTGCAGGCGGCCCTGGAGATGGAACCTCGTATGCCCGATGCGCAGCGCCTGCTGGCCCTTGCGCTGTTCAGCACGGGCCAGCGCGAGCAGGCCTGCGACCTCATTGACGAGGCCTGTCGGCACAAAAAGAACGATGGGCAGCATTGGATGATGCGTGCCTACATCCATTCGCACACCAGCAGCGATTCAGCGCGATCGCTGCAAGTGGCCGCTGATTGGGGCAGGCGCTTTTCTGATCCGCTGACGCGCAAGTCAGCGCCGCTGCCAGGGCGCGACCGCAACCCGCGCAAGCGTCTCAAGGTCGGATACGTGACGGCGGATTTTCGCGAGCACTCGGTGGCGTTCTTCATGCGTCCTGTGCTGGCCCACCATGATCCCGAGAACGTCGAAATCCATGTGTACTCCAGCGGCAAGCCCGATTGGGTGACTGCGCAGTTGCGCGCGTTGGTGCCGCATTGGAGCGAGGTTGCCGATCTGACCGAGGTGCAATTGGGTGACCAGATACGTGCTGACGGCATCGACATCCTCGTGGACCTGTCGGGCTTTACCCTGGGCCACCGGATGGAGGTGTTCGCCCGGCGTGCGGCACCAGTGCAAGTGACCTGGCTTGGGTACATGCACACTCTGGGCATGAAGGCCATGGATTACCGTCTGGTGGATGCCGGCATCGCTCCCCCCAGCCATGCTCCTTACTACTCGGAGGCACTGTTCCAACTGAGTTGCATGGCCAGCTATGCGCCACCTGAATACTCGCCCTTGTGCGAGGAGCCGCCCATGCTGCGCAACGGCTATCCCACGCTGATATCGCTCAATAGTTCATCCAAGATTACAGACCAGATGCTGTCCGTATGGGCGCGCATACTGAACGAGCGCCAGGACGCACGGCTGATCATCATGGTCAAGGAGCAGGAGCCTGAGGCCGCCCAGATCCATATGCTGCCACGCGTGCAAAACGCTGGCATGCCGTTGGATCGTGTCTCGGTGCTGCATCAGCAACCACTGGACCGCTTCATGGAACTGGGGCATATCGCCGATGTGGCGCTGGATACATCACCTGTTTCCGGTGGCACCACTACGTTGCACGCCCTGTGGATGGGGCTGACCATCGTGGCACTGGATGCCGAGCGGGGTGTTGACGCCTCGACAGCACGAACCCTTGTCGGCCTGGGCTTCGGTGGAGAGGTCACCAATAACGAGCAGGAATATGTGCAGGCCGCATTGCAGCTGATGAACGATCCCGAGCGTCTGCGCCAACAGCGACTGACCGCGCGCGCCAGCATGGAGGCCAGCGTGCTGATGAACTATCCCGAGCGGACGGCCGAGCTGGAGAAGGCCTTCCGTCTGATGTGGCTCAACTGGCTGAACGGCGATCGCCGCAATTTGAGTGCGGCCGTTGATCTGGACGCCCTGCTGGCCGAAGCGGACGCTGTCGCATGAACCTCAATCGACCCACGAACATGGATCCCATTCCGCTTCTGGTGCCCGACATGCCTGCGCCGAAGGCCTTGTTGCCTTGGTTGGAGCGCATGCATGCAGCACGGCACTACTCCAACTTTGGCCCGTTGGTACAGGAGTTGGAGGCGGCGTTCGCTCATCGATTTGCTGTGCCCAGTGATGCTCTGACGACGGTGGCGAATGCCACGCTGGGGCTGGAGCTGGTGCTGCAGGCGCTGGATCTGCCCCGAGGTTCCCGTGTCCTGGTGCCGTCCTTTACCTTCGTGGCCACTGCCACTGCGGTGATCCGTGCAGGCCACGTGCCCGTGATCGGTGATGTGGATCCTTCCAGCTGGATGCTGACCCCTGCCATTGCACACGCGGCCTGCAAGCAGATGCGCATCGATGCGGTGTTGCCCGTCGCCACTTTTGGTATGCCCTATGACATGCAGGCATGGCAGCAGTTTGAATTGGAAACCGGATTGCCCGTAGTCATCGATGCAGCTGCTGCCTATGGAAGCCAGTGGCTGCAAGGCGCGCAGGGTACCTTGGTCTTCAGTCTGCACACCACCAAAAGCCTGCCGGCCGGCGAAGGCGGGCTTATTGTTTCAACGCGCCCGGATTTGGCTGCCAGGGTGCGCCAGCTCTCCAATTTCGGTATCAACCTGAATCCCGCTGCAGGATTGCCGGTCGGTACGCTGGCCTCCATGGGCAGTAACGCCAAGATGAGCGAATACCACGCAGCCATCGGCTTGGCTTCGCTGCAAGTCTGGGACGAGCACGCAAGGCAGAGGCGCGAGTTACAGGCCGAACTGATCGCTGCATTGAATGAGGCCAGTGGCCACAGCTTGTCCTGGCAAGCACAGGGTAGCGGTGGTTACCTGGCGGCGCCTTCCCTGCTGTGCACACGCCTGCCGGGGGAGGCCGCGCGCGCAGCACTAGAGGCGGGCTGCCAGGCAGCCCGCATCGCAACTCGCCGTTGGTATCAGCCGCTGTTGCAACAGATGCCGGTGCTGGAGTCACAGTGCCTGCGGTTGGAAATACGCCATGCATGTGAACTGGGAGAGACGCTGCTGGGCCTGCCGTTTTTTCTGGACATGACACGGGATCAGCGCCAGCGCCTGTGCGACGTGGTGACCCAGAGCCTGCAGGGAAACTGCCCTCCCAGTCCAAGCCAACCTTTGCGCGCGCCAGCCCCAGTCACGCTGGCTGATTGAAGCGGGACATGCATGTGACCATGCATGAATGCCTTGATCACGAATAGAAGTACAGGCAGGTGTCCCAGCGGAAATGGGTGTGGTGGCGCAGTCCTATCTTGTATCCGGGCTGCTGCTGCATGACATAGTCCGTGATCTCCAGCAGATCGGATGTCCGGTGGTAGGCGGAGATGGCCAGCTTGGGCGCATGGTTCTTCAGTGACTGGCGGGCACCCTTGAGGGCAGACAGTTCTGCACCCTCCACGTCCATCTTGATGAAGCTGGGCGCATCGTCAATGATTTCATCTATCGGGCGCACGTCGATCATGTCCTCCTCGCTGCACGCTGAATCGGCCGCGTGGATGGAGCTGCCATGGCCTCCTTCGTGCTTGAAGGGAACCCTGCATGGGGTTTCGCCCACGCCGCAACCGTGGATGCTGGTTCTTGAGGCCAGTGCCGAGCCTTCGTAACGGCGGCGCAAAGCCTGCAGCGTCTGGATGTTGAATCGATCAGGCTCGATCAGCCAGCTATGGGCGAAATCTCCGTCGGTGACCTCGGCAAGACCCATAAGTGCTTCGCCCACAGAGGCTCCGCAGTCCACCATCTTTTCCGATTTTCCGAAGCTCAACAGGCCAGACCTGAAATAGAGTGCTGAATAGGGGCGCTCGATTTCATAGTAGTGGCTTGGATCGCAGGTAAGCCGGTAATTCAGGATCGAATAAAGTGTTTGTACTGAATAACCATCCGACAGGCGCTGGGCCAGTTGCTGGTATCTTTCGACGTTGTCTGCGATATATGGGCCCCAGTCGTCGAGCCGGAAATCGAGCAGACCGCTGATGCCAAATGCTCTGACGAATTGCTCAAAACTCAAGTGTGGAATCCCATTGGTACGGCACACATGGTTGAAGAAGAACTTCGGCTTGTCGTGGCCGCAGGTGTTGATGGCTACCGCATCACTCTGCCCGCGGGCTTTGGAAAGAAAGGCTTCGGTGGAGATTAATGGAATTCCACGATGCGTGGATTCCTTTTGGCAGAGAAAATCATCAACGACTGCCTCGACAACGAATTTTCCCTGGCGAGAGATTCGGATGATATCTTCCGAAAATCCTCTGCTGCCCAAAATAAAAACCCGTACGGATGGACCTTGCCGGGAAATGATGTCGCAAAGGTCTTGGGGAATGCCGAGCAGTGGATTATATCGCAGTGCTGTTGCTGATTCGAGAAATATTGCCTCCAGCTTGGAAGTGTGAATATCTGAGTGGGTTTGATTTTTCTTCATGATGCGAAGCTATTTCTATGTGCCCGGGTAAACGTATATCGGTTCGTCGTATCTCAGATCAAAAACCGTTTTGCTGGGGATGTCTTCATGATAAAGACGGGGCCAACCCAACTCACAGCCCTCCCCCACTGTGATTCCCTTCTTGATCATCGCACCCATGCGTAAAATGCCATGCGCACCGATCTCTACGTTATCGCCCACTTGCACGCCGCTTTCAATCCAGCAGGACGCGTTGATGGTGCTGCGGATGCCAATCTGGACGCCGTTGTGGATGACAGTATTGAAGTCTATTCGGCTGCCATGGCCAATGCAGGCGTTGTGGCCGATGAAACTGTTGGGGCCGATGACAACATCGGTGGCCACGTTGGCCATAGGACTGATGAACGGCTCCAGGTTCAGCCCGTGATCAACGGCTGCCTGCATCAACTCCAAGCGCTTAAAGTTGCCAAAGCGCTCGTTGAACGCAATGAAGGCACTACCTTTAGCTGGGTCTAGAGTATCGAGCACGGAGCAATCGAAGGCGTAGTCTGCATTTTGCCGGACCTCGACTCGTTTAATCAGCTCATCGGGGCGGAATTGCTTCCAGGCATGAAAAGCGGTATCTAAAAAGTCACCGCAGCCGACAATCCATCTATATTTCATGGTCTGTCTCCATCAGGGTGGTGTACCAACGCTCGATATGACGATTGGCATACTCGTAAGCGCCCTGGGTGGGAAGGGGCGCTTTTTCATGCAAGACGGCCTGTACTGCTTCAAGAATGGCAATATCTTCTCCAACGACTTGCTTGCTGTAGTGCATTTGGGACAAAAGCACCTGCGCCGAATCGGCGTACGACACCTTTTTTCGGGCCGCAATGAAGAAAATCTCGACATCGGTCTCGCCCGGGGACACAGGCACGTGATGTTCAATAGTGAAGGAGTAGCCCCCATTTCCGCTGGCTATGTGCAGATTGGGGTAGGTTAGCCAATTGAAATAGGCATTGGTGTCGCCCCAGCGCTCCACCTTGTCCAGCCAGGGAACCCAGCGAATGGGTTCGATCGCACCTTCCGCTCCTCCATGGCTAAATGTGCGCATATCCTTTCGCAGGCCGATTGGAGAGCAGTCCAGCTCCATCTTCTCCATGGATGCTCCGTCTTTTGCGGAGAATGGAAAGCTGGCAACTTTGGCCAGACTCTTGGCGTGGAGGTATTTCACATGGTTGACGTCGCGCAGATTCTCATAGACAAGCTTCCAGTTGAATTTGGCATGCCAAGTGGTCATCATGACTTCGCTGTCATAGGATTCGGCACTGCTTTGCAGTAGTTCGATGAATTGGGCAGAGAACTGCTCCTCGAACTTCATGGGGTCGGATGACAGATTGATGAACAGCAGGCCGCCAATCTGCCTGAGAGGAAATTCCCGTAATTTCAGGGATTTTCTTTCGCAGGCATCGAGTCGATAGATTGCATCGCAATCTGGGATATTCTTCACCTGACCTTGGCTGTCATAGCTCCAGGCGTGATAGGCGCAAACCAACGGACGTGTGCCCGTGAAACCTTGCTGCAACGGTGCGCTGCGATGCAGGCAGATGTTCTCGAAAGCGCGCAACTCTCCGTTGAAATTCTGAATGACTACGGGAATGCCCGCGATCTTGCGTGTGATGAAAGAATGGTTCTTGGGTAACAGTGAGGCAAGGCCTGCGAACAGCCACACCTTGCGAAAGATCTTTTGCTGTTCGCGCTCGAAGATTTCCTGAGACAAATAATATTTTGGGTGCATGCGCGAGCGCATAAGAGATTTCCTGTCGGCTTCGGGTTTTTAGAAGATCACGCGTGCAGGATTGCCGAACACGGTGGAGCCGGCGGGCACGTTCTTGAGCACTACAGAACCGGCGCCCACGGTCGCGCCTTCGCCAACTTTGACGCCCGGCGTGATCGTGGCGTGCGGATGCACGATGGCATAGTCGCCGATTTGTGCACCTCCCCCGATGAAGGTCATGGCGCCTATCTGCGCATAGTTGCCGATATGCACGTCGTGACCTATGATGGTGCCGCTGTGGATGTTGGCAAAGTCGCCGATGTGGACATCAGGGCTGACTTGCACGCGTGGCGCCCAGAAGCAGCCTGTTCCAAGATGCACGCGCACGCTCAGGTAGCCTACGGTGTTGTAAGGGGTGCGTACGTGCATGAATTCACCCCCTTTATCCAGTATGGGCTGGGAAAACTGCTGGCGTGGGCGTGGCAGGCCGATGGCGCAGACGAATGCTTCGTCCGGCTGCGGCATGTGGGTCAGGGGGCTTCCGACGATGGTCACGCCGCAGTCAATGCCGTTGAGCATGTGGGGCCGTGTATCCAGAAAGCCGGCGATCTTCCAGTCCTGGCCATGCTCGACCGCATCACACATCTGGACAAGGACTTCCCGGCCCCAGCCACCAGCACCAATGATGTAGACCCTTTTCATCAGTGCGCTGCTCCGCCATCCAGGATCAGGCTGGTTCCTGTCACCCACCGGCTGGCATCGGACAGCAGGTAGATGGCTGCATGGGCAACGTCATCGGGCGTGCCATGGCCCAGCGGATGGAGAGCCTTGTCTGCCACCAGGATCTGGTGGCCCGACTCGGCAGGCGGCGTGCCAATGACTGCGGGTGAGATGCCGTTGACGCGGATTTTCTGAGAAGCCTGTTCCAGTGCGAGGCATTTGATGAGACCCCACAGCCCGGCCTTCATGGCTGCATAAGGGCCTAGCCGTTCCATGCCGCTGTGCGCAGCGGTGGATAGCATGAAGACGATGGAGCCTTTTTGCGCCACGGCGCCGACCTGCAGCAGGTGCTGGGTGAGCATCACAGGAGCCAGGAAATTGATCTGGTACATGCGCGTCATGAGTTCTTCGGTCAGTGCATTGACAGGGGTTGCCTGATGCAGTCCTGCGCAGTGCAGCAGACCATGGATGCCAATGCTGGCCTGGACCACGCGGTCCCGGTCCTTGGGCAGGGTCAGGTCGGCCGTGATCTGCGCATGGCCTTCGCCTTGCAGAGCTTCATGGCATTGCCTCAGCCTGTCCGCATCACGCCCGGTGATCACCAAGCGAGCACCTCTTCGCGCCAGTGTGATAGCGATATGCCGGCCCAGGCCTGAAGAGGCACCTGTGACCAGCACTGTCTTTCCTTGCATGGAAAAAGGAGAGATGGCCGCGCTGCTCATGCGTAGATGTCCATTGAGGTACTCAGTCCTCCGTCCAGGATGAAGTAGTTGCCGGTGATCCAGCGGCTGGCATCTGCGAGATGGAAGGCCGCGGCATAGGCTATATCCTGAGGATCGCCCAGGCCCAACGGTGTCTGCTCAATCAGGCGCTCCATCTGGGCACCGCCTTGGCTCAGTCCGTTCAGCATGGGGGTGCGAACGTAACCTGGTGCGATGCAGTTGGCACGTATGCCATGCTTGGCGACTTCGATGGCCAGTGAACGCATGGCTCCCAGCAGGGCCGATTTGCTTGCGGCATAGGCTGCTGTGGCCTGGGCCCCGCTGTGTGATGCCAGGGCAGAAATGAACACGATGGAGCCGCCGGCCACCACGCGCTTTTTGCCCAATAGCTCCTTGGTCAGCATCATCGGAGCATAGGTATTGTGTTCAAACATCTCGCTCAGATGCGCCTGGCTGATCATGCGAAAAGGCACCAGCCTGGAAATGCCGGCAGCATGCACCAGACCGTTGATTACGCCAGTTTGCTCGACCAGCCGAGCCAGATCGACAGGTTGTGCAAGATCAGCAATCACCGCCAAGTGGCCGCTGCCGGGCAGTTCATCGGCTGTGGCTTGCAGGCGTTGCGGGTCCCGTCCGGTGATGATCAGTTGCGCTCCCATGTCGGCGCAACTCAGCGCGACCTGCCGGCCTATGCCCGAAGACGCCCCCGTGACCAGAATGCGTTTCCCCGCCAGGGAGAACGGATCCTGATCCATCATGCCTCGACCAGTGCAGGAAAGCAGCCAGATTCCACTTCCACAATGGCTCCGCCCCAGGAAAGACCCACACCGAAACCGCACAGCAACAGCCGCTTTTTTCCCTCGGCCAGCGCATCGCGCAGGCGCGTGGTCATGGTGACCGGCAATGAAGCACCGCTGGTATTGCCGAACTCCTGCAGGGATGACGGCACTTTCTCGGCGGGCAGGCCGAGCTTCTTGCGTATCGTCTCGTTGATCATGCGGTTGGCCTGGTGAAAGATGAAGTAGTCCACCTCTTCCTTGTTCCTGCCGGAGTACTGCATCAGGCGCTCGACCATGGGAGGGACGCGCTGTGTGGAAAAACTCAGCACGGCAGGGCCGTCGAGCACCAGGTCCAGGTTGGAGTACCAGAAGCCATCTTCACCCTTGCGCGCAATCGCATGTTCGAGTTCAAAGGGCTGGCGATGCCCGCCTACCGGGACCATGATGGCCTTGTGTCCGCTGCCATCGCTGTTCAGGTCGAAATGCATGGGGGGTGCTCCGGGCTGGTATTCCAGCGCTGTCGCAGTGGCGGCATCGGAGAACAGCGGGTCCTTGAGCGAGTCCTTGTGCTTGTAGCTGGACCGGTCTCCCAGCAGGATCAAGCCCTTCTTGACGACGCCCGAGGCCACCATGGAGCCCAGGATCTGCACCGCGAACGGATAACCGGAGCAACCCAGGTTGACATCAAAGGCCACGGTACCGTGCGGCAGTCCCAGGCGGTCCTGCAAGATGATGGCCGTGGCCGGGGTCAGGTAGTCCGGCGACTGGGTGACCACGATCAGTGCATCGACCTCTTCGCGGGCCCATTGCAGCTCGGTGAGCAGCTTTTCGGCCGCATCGAACGCCAGGTCCGAAAAGCACTGCCAACTCGGACAGACCCTGCGCGTCAGTATGCCGATGTTGCGCACCAGGCGCTCACGCTCTGAACGCAGATGGGGGGGGACGTCGTTGATGTTGTGTACGACTTGCCGTGGCACGCAGCTGGCCATGCCCGCGAATCGCACGTTGTGCAGGGTGGACAGCGTCATGTCGTTCAGCCCAGCAGTTGGTAGAGGTCGTTGATGGTCGCGCAGTTCTTGAGATCGTCGCCCGTGATGGTTTTGCCGAAATCTACGTCGAACATGACGATCACGCCCAGTGCGGCCAGCGAGTCCCATTCGGGCAGGCGCTTGAGTTCGGTCTCTGGCGTCACTTCCACGGCCTCCTGGAAGTCCACGGCGGTCAGAAAGCTTTCGATGAATTGTTCAATGGAGGGCATGGACGGTGTTCCTAGTGAAAAACATCGTGCCCGGGCTTGGCCGCCAAGTCGCTTGGGCGGCTGGGTGGGCTTCGCCCATGCAGGCACGAAATACGACGGATTCTGGCAGAGCCGCTCGGGCGCGAACGATGGAACTGGACAGGAAAGTGCGGTTTGTTTTGTGTACTGCCGCAGGTGCCGTGCTTCTCGGACATCCACGCTTGGCCGCAGACCCCTGGAGTTGGCGCGGGCGCATCTATATCTTGTGGCCGGTGCGGGAGGGGTCGTCTGGGCAAAGTGTCAGGCTGGCATCAAAAAATCTTTGCGACGCCCCTAAAGTTCGCCAGGGCAGCTCCGAAAACCAACTCAGCAGAGGGACAAAAAGTCCTGAGCCCACCAAAAGCCGCGTAAATCGATGTGAAAGCGGCTGATGGTTGGATTGGGCCGCCGCCGCCCGCCTTGCGATAAGCGAGGGCACCGTGGCGGCGACGTAACTGAATTTACTAGGAGTTGTCACCATGGCCATGTCTATCAACACCAACGTGCAATCGCTGAACGCCCAACGCAACCTGGGTGCTTCGCAAAGCTCGCTGTCCACCACCATGCAACGCCTGTCCTCCGGCCTGCGCGTCAACAGCGCCAAGGACGATGCCGCTGGCCTGGCCATCGCCGAACGCATGAACGCCCAAGTCCGCGGTATGAACGTGGCTGTGCGCAACGCCAACGACGGCATCTCTCTGTCGCAGACCGCAGAAGGCGCGCTGGGCAAGATCGGTGAGAACCTGCAGCGTATGCGTGAACTGGCAGTCCAGGCGGCCAACGACACCAACGGCACGGCCGACCGCGGCTCGATGGACAAGGAATTCAAGCAGCTGGCCGAAGAAAACGCCCGCGTGATCAAGAACACCAAGTTCAACGGCCAAGAGCTGCTGACAGGTTCGGGTGGCAATTCCGGCACATTCCAGTTCCAGATCGGCTCCAACACGGCAAGCGACAACCAGATCTCCATTACCACGTCCGATCTGGCGTCTGCCATGGGCACCGTGGCTCAGGGTACAGGTGCCGGCGCAACGCTGGGTTCCACGGCCGCCACGGCCCTGACGGCAGTCACTGCCCTGGATAGCGCCATCGATGCCGTCAACGGCAAGCGCGCTGACTTCGGTGCCTCGCAGAACCGTTTCGATGCAGTGATCTCCAACCTGCAGGTGGCGTCCGAAAACACCGCGTCGGCACGCAGCCGCATCACGGATGCCGACTTTGCATCGGAAACAGCCAACCTGAGCCGTGCGCAGATCCTGCAGCAGGCCGGTACAGCGATGGTGGCCCAGGCCAACCAACTGCCCCAAGGCGTTCTGGCCCTGCTGCGCTGATCGTGCGAGTCCGGTGGCCTTCCCAAGCAGGAGGCGGCCGGAATTCTCCAAGCCCCAAGCATCTGCCTGGGGTTTTTTTATGGGCGAAAAGGTTGGCCAAGAGGGTGTTCGAAGGGTGAATTGGCGCCGGATCATGGGCTTTATCGGCGCTTTGGTGAGGGGGCTTTTCCGCACAATCGTCCACATCAGATAGGCAGGGCTGGAAGTTCTGGCGTGCTGTCTGGCGTTCTGGCGGCTTGGGGTCGTCGAACGGTTGGCTATTGTTCATGCCTAACGAGGAGCTGCCCATGGCATCCATCATCAACACCAATCTTGTTTCGCTTAACGCCCAGCGCAATCTCAGCACGTCCCAGTCGTCGCTGAGCACGACCATGCAGCGCCTGTCTTCGGGTCTGCGTGTCAACAGTGCAAAGGACGACGCGGCGGGTCTGGCCATCGCCGAGCGCATGAACGCTCAGGTGCGAGGCATGAATGTGGCCATGCGCAATGCCAACGACGGCATTTCCATGGCGCAGACGGCCGAAGGCGCGCTGGGCAAGATCGGCGATAGTCTGCAACGCATGCGCGAACTCGCTGTTCAAGCTGCCAACGACACCAACGGCTCCACCGATCGTGGCTCGCTGGACAAAGAGTTTCAGCAGCTGGCGCAGGAAATTGCACGTATCGTTGGAAGCACAAGCTTCAACGGTCGTCCCCTGCTGAATAGCTCTAGTCCTACAGTCTTCCAGGTGGGCGCCAACACCGGACCTGACAATCAGATCACGATTTCCGCAGTGGATTTGACAGGCTCCACTCCGGGTGGTTTGGGAGTCAATGCAGGAACGACGCCTCCTTCGTTGGGCGGGTCCCTGGGCTCCTTGCTCGGTTCGGGTACCGGCACTGCGGGTGACGCACGCCTGTCGATGGCCGCGATCGATACGGCGTTGGACGAAATCAACAATACACGCGCCACTTTTGGTGCTGCCCAGAACCGCTTTGAGGCTGTGATCTCGAACCTGCAGGTGGCGGCCGAAAATACATCGGCGGCACGCTCGCGCATCATGGACGCCGACTTCGCGGCCGAAACCGCCAACCTGAGCCGCACGCAGATCCTGCAGCAGGCCGGTACAGCGATGGTGGCCCAGGCCAACCAGCTGCCCCAGTCGGTGCTCAAGCTGATCCAGTAAGAAGGAGCCCGCGGGGCTTTTGAGCCTGGCTGCGCGGGGCGTGGCCAAGAAAAGCCTCAGGTTCCAGAAAAACCGGTCGATAAGATACCGGGGAATGCCCTCGGGCATTTGGTGTGCGTGTTCGCAAGGACGCGTTCTGCGCTGTGGCGCGGAGGTGTTCTGCACTTAGAAAGGGATGGTCATGGCCACCTTGAGTTCAGCTGGCATCAGCGGCAGCGGCCTGGACGAGACGATGATCGCCAAACTGGTGGCCCTGCAAAAGCAGTCACTGGTTCCGCTTCAGCAAAAAGCGTCTGTCCTGGATTCCAAGATATCCACGTTCGGGCAGATCAAGTCCCTGATGTCCACGCTTCAGGACGCGGCCACTTCGCTGGCCAATGCCGATACGTGGCGTTTGACCAATGCTGCCACGACCAATACGGCCGTGGCGGTTTCGGTGACGGACGCCAATGCACTGCCGGGGTCTTCGGTGATCTCGGTGGACAAGCTGGCGCGCAGCCAATCGGTGGCCACCGGCATCATGCCTGCGGCCACGCAGTTCGGCGCGGGCAAGCTCACCATCACCATGGGTTCCTGGAACGCGGACGGAACCCAATTCAGCAATCCTGGAACGCCCCTGGATATCGATATCGCGGCGGGCGCCAAGCTGGAGGACGTGGTCCAGGCCATCAACAGCAAGGGCGCCGGCGTGGTGGCTTCGGTGCTCAAGGACGCCCAGGGCGAACGCCTTGTGCTGCGCTCGCGCAGCACAGGTGCGGATGCGGGCTTCACGGTCGGCTCCAGTGGAGATGCCAGCCTGTCGGCCCTGGCCTTCAATGGCAAGGCCACCACGGGTTCCGTGGCGCAGTACGCCCAGAACGCCGAGATCAATGTCAACGGCATCACGGTGCAATCGACAACCAACGAATTCAAGCAGACCCTGCCTGGACTCAATATCACGGTGACCCAGCAGACCACAGCGCCCGTCACGGTGACGGTGTCTTCGGACACTGAGGGTATGAAGAAGAAGATCCAGGCCTTCATGGATGCCTACAACGCGCTCAACGATGCGCTGGGCAGCTCCACCAAATACGACGCCGAGAGCAAGGTGGCTGGCGTGCTGCAGGGAGATGCCACCACGGTGGGCATGACCAACAGCCTGCGCAGCGTGCTCTCGGGCTCGGTCGTGGGCGGATCCGACACGCTCAAGCGCCTGTCGGACATGGGCATACAGATCCAGAAGGGCGGAAAGCTGGCCTTCGGGACGACGGCCAGTGACAAGACCAAGTTCGAGGCAGCTCTGAAGGACCCTGAGTCCATGAGCAAGATGTTCGCCTCGGCTGGCACCGATGGGCAGCCCAATACGCAAGGCCTTGCTGCGCGCATGAAAGACTTCACGAAGAAGGCCCTGGAGTTCGAAGGAACCTTCGACAACAAGAACAAGAGTCTGCAGGCGCTCAAGAAGGACAACGGCAAGTCCCAGGACCGGGTCAATGACCAGGCCGATTTGCTTGAAAAGCGCCTGCGTGCGCAGTATGCGTCCCTGGATGCCAAGATGGGCAGCTATTCCTCGCTGAGCGCTTACATGAACCAGCAAGTGGCACAGTGGAATAAATGATGGCAGGGCGGAGCGGCGGACGTGTTTTCTGTAACCAATGCTCGATGCCTCTACATTTTTGAGCATTGCAGCCGAAGAACAAGACATCAAGGAAACGAACATGTACACATCGCTCAACCGCCGTGCTGCAAGTGCCTACGCCCAGGTCGGCGTCCAGTCCTCCGTGGACGGCGCATCGCCCCACCAGCTGATCCAGCTGCTGTTCGACGCGCTTGAAAAATCGCTGAACGCGGCCAAGGGGGCCCTGCAGCGTGGCGACATCGGTGAGAAGGGTGTGCAGATCGGCAAGGCCGTGCGCATTCTGGAAGAAGGCCTGAAGGCCTCCGTCAATCCCGATGAAGGTGGCGAGCTGGCCCAGAACCTGATTTCCGTCTACGACTACAGCATTACCCAGCTGACGCTGGCCAATCTGCGCAACGACGCGGCGCTGCTGCAAAGCGCGCAGGATGTGCTGGCTCCGATTGCCCATGGTTGGCGCGACATCGCCAACGCGCCAGCCGTTGCCGGGACCTAGAAATGGAGCTGACATTGATTGACTTTTACCGTGCCATAGAAGACAGCAGCGCCAAGATGCTGCAGGCCGCACAGAACAAGGATTGGGAGGGGGTGACGCGCTACGAGGGCACCTGTGCCGTGCTGATCGAGCAGCTGCGGCTCAAGTCGCATGACGAGCCGCTGGCGCCCGATCAGCGCAAGGAGAAGGCCCGCATCATGCAGCGCATCCTGCGCAACGATGCCCAGATCCGCACGCTGGCCGAGCCCTGGCTGGCACAGTTCGAGCACATGTTCGACGGCCAGCCCCACGCCATGCATTGAGCAGGGCAGATCGGCAGGAGCTGCATCCGCAGCCTTCCTGCCGGACACAAAAAAACCGCCTGATGTTCAGACGGTTTTTTTATGGGCGGAATCTGCGGATGCCAGCGGCGGCTGAGGCTTCCCACCCGGCCGCTGTGGACTGATCAGGCCGCAGGCGCGGGCTGCACCTGCAGTTCGCTGAGCATGCGCAGCAGGATGCGGTTCACGTCCTCGATCTCGAAGGCGTGCTCTTCGCGCAGCTGGCGAATCGGTGCGGGATCGTCGGACTCCAGCGCAATGGCCATGAGCAGGGACGGCGCGTAGGGGCCGGTGCGCGTCACGGCGGCGTCGAAGACGCGCTCGGACACGGGAATGCGGCGCAGCGCGGTGGGCAGGGGCTCGCCCAGCAGCTGGTCCAGCTGCGAGAGCAGGCCCAGCAGATAGACCTCGCGCTGCAGGTCGTGGCTGATGCCGGCCTCGATCAGTCGCTCGGTCAGGCTGGCGCGCAGCCGGATGGCGGTGCGCACGGGCACCAGGCTGGGTTCGGTGCAGGCGTGGGGCAACTGGTCGGACAGCCAGCGCTGCAGCGTGCCGTATCCCAGCATCACCAGGCCGCGGCGCAGCGAGTCCACATTGCCCCGCAGGCCCAGGGCTGCGGAGTTGGTGTAGAGCATGAAGCGATAGGCCAGGATGGGGTCCTCGCCCAGGATCTGCTCGAAGGCCTCGATCGATTGCTCGGCATCGACGGCGCGCATCAGTGCGAGCACGGTGTCGCGGCTGGGCAGGGCGGCGTGATGGCGCTGGGCATGCAGCGTATCGGCCACGGGCCAGCCGGCGATGGCGCCCGCATGGAAGCTGTCCAGGCACAGATCGGTCAGGGCCAGGCTGTCCAGCCCCTCGTACATCTGGCCGCCCAGCAGTTGCAGGGGCGGCAGGGTGGGTGTGGGCCTGGCGGCCTGCTTCAGGGCCTGGAGCTTGGTCGGTGCCTGGGCTGCCTGCGCGGCCTGTTGCAGCGCAAGCGCTGTCTGGTTTTGCATGCCCGAAGCGCCTTCGGGCGGCAGGTGCAGCAGGCTGCTGGCAAACCAGTGGGCGGCCTGGGCGTCGGGCACATCGGACAGTGGCCCGCGCCACACCAGCATGAGGCCGCGCGCATGCGCCTGGCGCACCAGGTCGTAGATGGCGGAGTCCTGCAGCCAGTCGCCGCGCACCTCGATCCAGGGGCTGCCCTTGGAGGCGTTTTCCAGCAGGTCGCACAGCACCTGGCGCGACTGGGGCGACAGAAGTATCGGCGGCGACTGCGTGCCCCAGGTCTCGCGCAGTATGCGCAGCAGGTGGGCCACGTCGGCCTGGACGCCGGGTTCCTCGTGAAGATAAAGCTGCACGCCCGCCAGACGGCGGGCCTGGTTCCAGAGCGGCCTATAGCCGAGGGTCAGAGAGCTCAGGACGGACTGGACCATGGATGCATGCGCGGGTGGCTATCAGTTGATGAAGTTGAACAGTGACAGTTTCTGGATCGAGGCATAGGACTGCAAGGCAGCCTGCATGCCCACCTTCTGCATGTCCACATCGGAGAGGGCCTTGATCATATCGATGTCTTCGGCCCGCGAACGCGCCGCTTCCTGCTGGTCCGCCTGGTTCTTCATGTCGTCTTCAAGGCGGTCGGCGCGGTTGAGCTGGTCGCCGGCGAAGCTGCGCATGGCCTGGACGCGGCTCATGCCGGCGTCGAGTTCATTGAGGCCGCGTGCCAGCCCTTGCTGCAGGCCGCCAGGGTCCGTGCCGCCGTTCTTGACTGCGGAAATCACGCCGTCGAGCACACTGAACAGGTCGGTGCGCTGGCTGGGCGCCAGCTTGAAGGTGTCGCCGGTGGCCGGGTTGCCCGAAATGCCGACGGACATGCCGTCCACGGTGAGTTTGCCGTCGGCGGGGAAGGCCGTACCGGCGGGAACCTTGTTGGTTGTGGTGCCCCCGGGGGCGGGCAGGGGGTTGAAGGCGTCGATGCTATAGGTGACGGCGTTGGTGACCGGGTCCTTGACGAAGGCAATGGTGTAGGTGTCACTGGTCAGTTGACTGGGATCCGTTACGGTACCCAGGCTCGCGTAGGCGGAACTGCCGGCCACCGACTGGCGCGAGACGGAAAACACGCCGTTGCCCGTAGGCACGTTCATCCAGGTCGAGAACCCGTCCAGCGCGATCGGCAGCCCGTTCTCGCCGCCTGTGCTCTGGCCTGCCTGCAGCTGGGAGCTCGCGCCAGGCGTGGCGCTGGTCAGGGGGTCTTCCTTGCTGCCCAGTCCCCGGAAGAGAGGCATGCCATTGGAGTCCTTGGCATTGGCGTAGCTCAGGACTTGGTCGCGCAGGCTTTGGAGTTCCTGCACCAGCGCATCACGGGCCTTTTGGTCATAGGAGCCGTTGCCTGCCGCCAGGATCTTGTCGCGGAAGTCCTTGAGTGCGTCCTGGGCCGTACCCAGCTTGGATTCGCCCTGGGCGATCACATCGCGCTGCAGGCCCAGCACGCGCTGGTCGTTTTCGGAGCGGGAGATGCGCGTGAGTGCGCGTTCGGCCTGTGCGGCGGCCACGGGGTCGTCGCTGGCGCGCACCACGCGCTTGCCGGAGGTGGTCTTTTCCATCAGGTCCACCAGACTCGTGTTGCGCGAGTTCAGGTTGTTGATGGTGCTTTCGTACATGTTGGCCGTGCCAATGCGGGAGATGCTCATGGTGGAATGCTCCTGTCCTGTGATCAGCGGCCTACGGTCTGCAGAACGCTGTCGAAAATGCTTTGCGCGACCTGCAGCATCTTGGCCGAGGCCTGGTAGGACTGCTGGTACTGCAGCAGCTTGGCGGCCTCTTCGTCGAGGTTCACGCCCGAGACGGCCGTGCGGTCCGCCTCCAGGTTCTTGGCAATGGTCTCGGACAGCTTGGCCGCGTACTGCGCGCTCTGCGTGCGCGTTCCGACCTGGGCCATGGCGGTGGAAAAGCCGTCGCTCAGCGTGGTCGAGCCATCGAAGAGCTTGCTGTCGCGCAGCGCCAGGAAGGAGCTGGCATTGCCCGCATCGCGCTGATAGGCCGTGCCGTATTGCGGGTCGGTGGCCTTGCCCAGCGTGACCTTGTCGCTGGTGGTTCCGTTGATGGCGGGCGTGCCGGTGATCTTGACCTGCAGGCCCGGTGCCAGCTGGATCGGCTGGCCGGAGGTGTAAAGGCCGGTGGCGGGAATGCCGCCTGCGGGTGCCGGGGTGATGGTGTATTCCAGCTGCCCGGTGGCGTTCTTGCTGAACGACACCTCGGCGCCGGCAAAGCCTGCCAGGTTGAAGCCGGCACTGACCTGGATGCCGCCCATTTGCAGGGTCGCATCGCCCAGCGACTTGATGCTGGCCGCCACGGGGTTGGCCACGGCCAGGTCGTTGGGCGAGTGCACGGCGGCCTGGATGTCGTGGGCACCCGCCGCCATGGGGCGGAACAGCACGGTGTTGCCCGACACGCCTTCGGCCTTGAGGTCGAAGCGCAGGCCGTCGATCTCCTTGGAGCTCAGGTCGGCCATGTTGGTGAAGTCCGTGACCTTGCCGTCCGACAGGCGGATGACCTTGCCTGCTGGTGCCGTGCTGCCGAAGACGATCTGGTAGTCGGATGCCTTGAGCTGGCTGGAGTCGACCACCGTGGTCGTCGGCGTGGTGGCGCCTGTCCACTGCGCGCCCGTGGTCGAGCCGTTGCTGACCATGGACAGCTTGAACAGATTGCTGCCGCTTTGTCCCGACAGCGTCAGGCCCAGGTTGTTTTGCTCGTTCAGCGAGTCGCCAATGGCCAGGGCCATGCGGCCCAGCAGGTTGCGGCCCTCGGTCAGGTCGCTGCCCTGGAACTGCAGCAGGCCGGCGATCTCGCCGCCACCCAGCATGGAGGGCGTCAGTTCCACGTTCTGGCCGCCGGGCTGCTGGAAGTACAGGGCCATCTTGCCGCTGCCCGGGAACTCGGTGGCTTCCTTGAGCGTGAGCTGGGCGGAATTGGGTCCCAGCACCAGCGGCTGGCTGCCGCCCACGAACAGGCTGATGCTGCCGTCGTCCGCAGGGATCTGGCTGGTCTGCACGTATTTGTTGATGTTGCGCACCAGCTGGTCGCGCTGGTCCAGCAGGTCGTTGGGCGTCTGGCCCGAGGCGATGGAGCGGCTGATCTGCGCATTGAGCGTGGCCACCTGGCCGGCCAGGCTGTTGACCACGGTCACATCGTTGCCCATCTGCTGCTTGGCGCTGTAGTCCAGCTCGTCCAGCTGGGCCGATGCCGAGCGAAAGCGCGCCGCCAGCTCGTTCATACGCGTGAGCACCACCTGGCGCGCCGACGGGTCGGTGGGCGCACCGGCCACGTCGCCGAACGAATTCATCATGTCGGTGATCGCCGCGCCCAGGCCGGTCTTGCCGCCACTGAACACCTCCTGCATTTGCGTCAGAGATTGCGCACGTGCCGAGTCGGCCGCCGACACGGCGCTGGCCGTGGCTGCCTGGCGGTTGAGCAGGTCATTGAAGTTGCGCAGGATGGTGTTCACATCCACGCCATTGCCGATGTAGCCGCTGCCCATGTTCTGGCCCGGCGAGGTCTGGAAGGCCACGCTCTGGCGCGAATATCCGGCCGTGTTGACGTTGGCGATGTTGTGGCCTGTGGTCTGCAGGGCGATCTGGTTCGCCATCAGGGCGCGGGACCCGACGTTCAAAAGGCTCATGACGTGTTCTCTGGTTAGGCTTGGGCACGTGCCGCGCTCTGCACGGCGCTCTGGATGGCGCGGCTGAGCTTGCTGGCGTATTCGGGATCGGTGGCGTAGCCGGCTTTCTGCAGCTCGGTCGCATAGGCCAGGGCCGAGTCGGTCTTGCCCATGGCTTTCTCGTAGCGCGGATTGCTGGTGATCAGGCGCGCGTAGTCGCGGAAGGACTCCTCGTAGGAGTCGTAGGCGCGGAACTTGGCCGTGACCTTGCGCGCCACGCCGTCGATGTATTCGGTGGTCGTGACCTCGGCGACCTTGCCCGTCCAGCCCTTGCCGGCCTTGATGCCGAACAGGTTGTGGGCATTGCTGCCATTGGCATTCTTGATTTCGCTCTTGCCCCAGCCGGTCTCGTGTCCGGCCTGGCCCAGCATGAAGGCGGCCGGAATGCCGCTTTCCTGCGCCACGCGTGCAGCGGCGTCGCCATGATGGGCGACGAAGTTGTCACGACCCTTGGGCGCGGGCGCGTAGGCGTTGACGGACTGGGCCGCGCTGCTGCGGCTGCCGCTCCAGGCACCTGTGGTGCCATTGGCGCTGCCGGCCGTGCTGCGCCAGGCGATGCGGCTCATGCTCAGTGTGGAGGGCACGGAGATCTCTGCATCCTCGGCGGCTTCCGAGCCCATGGTGCGGGCCAGCTGGCGCGTGATGGCATCCGACAGGCCGCCGGGCTGGCCCGACATGGCCACCGACAGCTGCTGGTCCAGCATGTCGGTGCTGAGGTTGCCCTGTGCGCTGTCGAGCAGGCCGGACTTCATGGTGGCCTCGCGCATGCTCTTGATCATCTCGCGCATGAACAGCGATTCCAGCTGCTTGGCGGTTTCCTTCGCTGCCTGCGGACTGTTCTCGCCGGCCGCGAATTTGAGTGCGTTGAGGGACCGGGCGTCGGCCGCCAGCGCATTGCTGGCCGCAGTCTGCGATCCATTGGGAAGTGCGATGCTCATATCACCTCCAGTTCGGCGTTGAGGGCGCCTGCTGCCTTGATGGCCTGCAGGATGGCCAGCAGGTCCTGGGGCGTGGCGCCCAGCGTGTTGAGTGCGCGCACCACGTCGGTCAGTTGCGGGGAGCCGGGCATGTTGATGATGTTGCCGGGCTCCTGCTTGATCTGGATGTCGGACTTCTGGGCCACCACGGTCTGGCCCTGCGAGAAGGCGCCGGGCTGGCTGATCACCGGTGTGGTGCTGATGGTGATGGCCAGGTTGCCATGCGCGATGGCGCAGGGGCCCAGGGTCACGGCCTGGTTGAGCACGATGGAGCCCGTGCGTGCATTGATCACGACCTTGGCCGAGGGCTTGGAGGTCTCGATCGGCATCTCCTGGATCTCGGCGATCATGCGCACGCGCGATCCCGGGTCCTGGGGCGCGGACACGCGCACGGTGCGCCCGTCCAGCGCCTGTGCCACGCCCTGGCCCATGCGCTGGTTGATGGCGCGCACCACCTTGTCGGCGGTCTGGAAATCGGTGGCGTTCAGGCCCAGCGTGATGCTGTCGCCTTCGTTGATCGGGGTGGGTACGGCGCGCTCGACCTGGGCGCCCTGCGGCACGCGGCCTGCGCTCAGGTGGTTGATCTGTACCTTGGAGCCGCCGGCCGAGGCGCCGGCGCCGCCGACCACGAGGTTGCCCTGGGCCAGCGCATAGATCTCGCCATCGGCGCCGCGCAGCGGTGTGGCCACCAGGGTGCCGCCCTTGAGCGACTTGGCGTTGCCCACGGAGGAGACCACCACGTCGATGGCCTGGCCCGGCTGGGCAAAGGCCGGCAGTTCGGCGGTGACGATCACGGCCGCCACGTTCTTGAGCTGCAGCTGGCCAGAATTGCCTGTAGCGGGCAGCGAGATGCCCATCTGCTCCAGGTAATTGGCCAGGGCCTGCTTGGTGTAGGGCATCTGGGTGGTCTGGTCGCCCGTGCCGTCGAGGCCGACCACCAGACCGTAGCCGGTCAACTGGTTGCTGCGCACGCCCTGGATGGCAGCGACCTCTTTGATGCGTGTTGCATGCGCCGGCAGGGTCAGCATGCTGGCGCCGAGGGCGGCTGCAACCCAGAAGGGGCGCTGCGCTTGGCGCAATGTCAGGAGCATGGACAGTACTTTCATGCTGTCCATTCTCCGGAGAATCAGAACGGCATAACGTTCAAAAAGAACCGGGACAACCAGCCAATTGACTGCGCTTCCCCGGCCTGTCCGCGGCTGCGCGATTCCACGCGCACATTGGCCACCTGGGTCGATGCGACCAGGCTGCCGGGCTGCATCGTGCGCGGGTCCACCGTGCCCGTGAAGCGCAGCACATCCACGTTGTGGTTCACGCCGATCTGCTTTTCTCCGGCGATCACCAGATGGCCGTTGGGCAGCACATCGACCACCGTCGTGCTGATGGCGCCCGTGAACGTGTTGTCGCTCGACGTCGAGCCCGAGCCCGTGTAGTCGTTGTTGTTGTTGAAACCGATGTTCGAGCGGTCCTTGAGATTGGCCAGCGCATTGCCCGAGAACAGCGGCAGCGCAGAAATCCCCGCCGTGGTCTTGTTGGACCGCTTGAGGCCCGAATCCGACTTCTGGCTGGCCGTCACGCGCTCCACGATCTGCACCGTCACCATGTCCCCCACCAGGCGCGCGCGCCGGTTCTCGAAACCGGGACGGTAGCTGGCGGCATTGAACAGGCTGCCCGTAGGGCTGCCCGCCACGGGCGCGGCCGGCATCAGCACCGGAGGCGCAGTGGACGGCATGTCCACGGGCGGCGGGTCATTGAGCGTCGTGCAGCCCGACAGGACTGCCGCCAGCGCCAGGCACGTGCCCGTCGCGGAAAGGGAGAAGATTCGTTGGGTCATGGCGATGTTCCCGGGTTCAATGGTTCATGGCTGCGCATGCAGACCCCACCCTCGAGAACTGGCATGTCCCAGCCCAGGGACACCGAGGAAGGGCCGCCCCGCACCGAGGGTGTCGTCCCCCTCCCGCGCAGCGAGAGAGGGGGAAGCGGCGAAGCCGCTCAGGGGGAGAGATCGATTACAGCTGCGCCAGCTTGGCCAGCATCTGGTCCGAAGTCGTGATGGCCTTGGAATTCATTTCATAGGCGCGCTGGGTCTGGATCATGGTCACCAGCTCCTGCACCACGTTCACGTTCGAGCCTTCCAGGTAGCCCTGCTTGATCATGCCCATGCCGTTGACGCCGGGCTGGCCCTGCTGGGGCTGGCCCGAGGAAGCGGTCTCGGTGAACAGGTTCTGGCCACGCGGCTCCAGGCCGGCCGGATTGATGAACTGGCTCATGGCGATATTGCCCACCTGCTGGGGCGCGGCCTGTCCGGCCATGGTCACGCTGACCACGCCCTCGGGGCTGATCGACACCTTGGTCGCGCCCTGGGGAATGGTCACGCCGTTGGCGATGGGCATGCCGCTGGCCGTCACCAGCTGGCCCTGCGCATCGACCTGGAAGGAGCCGTCACGGGTATAGGCCGTGGTGCCGTCGGGCATGTTGACCTGGAAGAAGCCGTTGCCGTCGATGGCCACGTCCAGCGCATTGTTGGACTGCTGCAGGGCGCCCTGCAGGAAATTGCGCGAGGTGGCCACCGTGCGCACACCCAGGCCCAGGTGCAGGCCCGTGGGCAACTGGTTCTGCTCGGTCGTCTGCGAGCCGGACTGGCGCAGGTTCTGGTAGATCAGATCCTCGAACACCGCGCTGGCGCGCTTGTAGCCCGTGGTCGAGACGTTGGCCAGGTTATGGGAAATCACGTCCAGCTGGGTCTGCTGAGCTTCCATGCCGGTCTTGGAGATGAACAGTGAATTGATCATGGCGTTTTCCTTCAGTTTTCCGTGGCGACTTGCGCCGTCTCAGCGTTTGAATCCTTGGCACATCGCGCGGGACTGGCACGATCCAGGCCAGGGACGCCTAGCAAGGGCCTAGGCCGGCCGCGCCGCCCTGCAGCGAGGGCGTCGTCCCCCTTCCAGGGGGAAGCGGCGCAGCCGCTCAGGGGGTGATCTGTCTCAGCCGTTCATGCTCAAGAGTTGGCTGGCCGTCTTGTCATTGGTTTCTGCCGTCTGCAGCAGGCGCATCTGGGTCTCGAACTGGCGGGCGGCGGCAATCATGCCGACCATGGTCTCCACCGAGTTCACGTTCGAGCCTTCGATGGCGCCGGACAGCAGGCGTGCGTTCTCGTCGTTGGGCAGCGGATCGCCGTCGCCCGTGCGGAACAGGCCGTCATTGCCGCGCACCAGCGCGGCGTCCTCGGGCGGCGTGGCCAGCTTGACGCGGCCCACGGCCACGGGCAGCTGGTTGCCGGTCTTGGCGGTCAGCGTGCCGTCCGAGCCCAGCGTGATCGTGGATTCGGGGGGGATGTCGATGGGGCCGCCGCCGTCGGACAGCACGGCCTGGCCATTGCTGTTGACCAGCTGGCCCTCGGGGGAGACCTCGAACACGCCGTTGCGCGTGTAGGCCTCCTGGCCATCCAGGCCCTGGACGGCGAACCAGGCGCGGCCCATGGCCATGGCGTCCAGTGCGCGGCCCGTGCGCTGGGTGGGTCCGGGCGTGTCCACGTAGCCGGAGGTCGCCTCCAGCGCGAACACGCGCGTGCCCGCGCCGCTGCCCTGCAGGGGCACGGAGCGGAAGGTGGACATTTCGGCCCGGAAGCCGTTGGTGCCGGCATTGGCCAGGTTGTGGGCCAGCACGGACTGACGCTGCGCCGCTGCGTTGGCGCCCGTCATGGAGGTGTAGATGATGCGGTCCATGCCGGCTCTCCTGACTCAGTTCTTGGCTATCAGCGCAGGTTCACCAGGGTCGAGAAGACCTGGTCCTGGGTCTTGATGGTCTGGGCATTGGCCTGGTAGGCGCGCTGCGCGGTCATCATGTTCACCAGCTCGGCGGTCAGGTCCACGTTGGAGTCTTCCAGCGCTCCCGAGCGCAGCGAGCCGAAGGTGCCCGACTCGGCCGTGCCGTTCAGCGCCGGACCCGAATCCGAGGTCTCCACCCACTTGTTGTCGCCCACAGCGCCCAGGCCCTGGGTGTTGGTGAAGGCGGCCAGGGCCAGCTGGCCCTCGGTGCGCGTCACGCCGTTGGAGTAGGTGGCCACGATGGAGCCATCGTTGCCGACATTGATGCCGGTGAGCGCGCCTGCGGTGTAGCCGTCCTGCTTGAGGCTGCTGACCGCGAACTTGGAGCCGAACTGCGAGACGTTGGAGAAGTCCAGCGTCACGCCCGCCGTGCCATTGATGGTGCCGGGCGTGGGCGCGTTGGGGTTGCTGCTCTTGATCTGCGCCGTCACGGGGCTGCCGCTGGTGATCTTGCCGGAGGCATCGAACACCAGGGTGGTCAGCAAGGTGGCGACCTTCGGGGGCGATGCCGCCGGATCGTCCAGGCCGTCGTAGACCTTCCAGGTGTTGGAGGCTGCGTCCTTCTCGAAGTACATCTGCACCGGCGTGGGCACGCCCTGGCTGTCATAGACGTTGATCGAGGTGCCATAGGTGGCGCGCGGCGTGGCGGGCACGGGCGGCGTGGCGGTGGAGTTGCCGGCTGCGGGCGTGGCGCGCGCATCGAGGTTCAGCGACACGTCGATCTTGGTCGTGGTCTTGGCAGCGATCGGCTGGCCCGAAGGAAAGACCATGGGCACGGGCTGGCCGCCGGCCAGCACCTTTCCCGTGGTGGCGTCCACGGGGTAGCCCATGACGTTGTCGCCCTGCACGGTCTTGAGGTTGCCCTGCTTGTCCAGGCCGAAGTTGCCGGCGCGCGTATAGGCCGTGCTGCCGTCGGGCTGGCGCACGACGAAGAAGCCGTTGCCGTTGATGGCCACGTCCAGGTTGTTGCCCGTGGTGGTGATCGGGCCCTGGCGGAACTGCTGGGTCACGGCGGCCACATTGACGCCGATGCCGCTGTTCTGGCCGCTGGCCGAACCCACGGCGCTGGCCACGGCCTCGGCGAACTCGGCGCGCGAGGACTTGAAGCCCGTGGTGTTGGCGTTGGCGATGTTGTGGCCGATCACGTCCAGGTTCTTGCTGGCGGCGTTCAGACCCGAGAGGCCTTGTTGGAATCCCATGGTGTGCTCCTGCGATGTATTTGGGTGGATGGTGCGGGGGTCAGTACACGGCCTTGACGGAGGCGTAGGCGACGTTGGTGCCGTCGTCCAGCTCCAGCGTCAGCTTGCCGTCGGTGGTGCCTGTGGCGAGCACCGCATGGGGCGACAGCGTGGTCGAGGCCACGACCGTGTCGGCATTCGTGGCCTGCACCGTGTAGCGCAGCTGGCTGGCGTCGCCCGTGTACTTGCTGCCGTCCCAGGTGAAGTAGTTGCGGCCAGCGGTGCCGCTGCCCAGCTCGACGGTGTCCACCAGCTCGCCGCTGGCGGTGGTGATCTGCACCTTCACGTCGGCGGCCGGGCCTTCGAGGTCGAAGGCAGCCGTATAGGACTTTTCCTTGCCCACGCCCAGGGTGTTGCCTTCGGTCAGCACGGTGCGGCCGATCATCTGCGTGCCCTGCAGCACCTGCATGGCGGTGAACTGGCCGGCCATGCTTTCCATGGTCTTGTTCAACTGCTGGATGCCGGTGACGGTGTTGATCTGCGCCATCTGCGAGGTCATCTGCGCGTTGTCCATGGGATTCATGGGATCCTGGTTGTTCAACTGCGCGACCAGCAGCTTCAGGAAACGGTCCTGCGCCGCCGCGGGGTCGGTGGTCGAATTGCTCGTGGCGGACTTGTTGTTGATGTCGGCCGTGCTGGCGACGCTGCCTGCGCCATAGATCATGGGAGTGGCTCCTGGAAAGTGGTGCGGACGGGGCTCACTGGCCCATCTGCAGGGTTTTGAGCAGCAGCGACTTGGTCGTGTTCATGACCTCGACGTTGTTCTGGTAGGAGCGCGAGGCCGAGATCATGTTGACCATCTCGTCCACGGCGCTGACGTTGGAGTGCGTCACATAGCCTTCGGCATCGGCCAGCGGGTGCTGGGGGTCGTGGATGCGGCGGCCGGGCGTGTTGTCCTGGCTGATGGCGCTGACGCGCACGCCAGAGGAGCCTTCCTCGCCCATGGCCACGGTCTGGAAGACCACCTGGCGCGCCTGGTAGGCCTTGCCGTCGGGGCCGGCCACGGCATCGACGTTGGCCAGATTCGAGGCCACGACGTTCAGGCGCTGCGATTGGGCGCTGACGGCACTGCCGGAGATGCTGAAGATGGAGAACATGGACATGGGAAAGCTCCTGTGATCTGTGGCGCCGGCTTACTGGCCCTGGATGGCCGACAGCATGGTCTTGGCCTGGCCGTTCAGAAAGCGCAGCGTGGCTTCGTAGCGCACGGCGTTGTCGACGAAGTTGGCACGCTCGCGGTCCAGGTCCACGGTGTTGTTGTCCATGTTGGTCTGGGCCTGCACCGAGTAGCCGAGATGGCTTTGCGCGCTCTGCCCCGAGGCGGCGGCAGGCAGGGGAATGTGTCCGCCCTGGCTGACGCTGGCCAGCGTCATGGGCGAGGGGCCGGAGGTAACGGCCGTCAGCGCCTCGCGGAAATTGAAGTCGCGCGCCACATAGCCCGGGGTGTCGGCATTGGCGATGTTGCTGGCGATTGCACGCTGGCGCTCGGCGCGCAGCACCAGCGCCTTGCTCTGGAAGTCCAGTCGTTCAGTCATCTTGTCGAGCATGTCGGCCTCGCCCTCTGGGATTTGCGGTGATCGGTTGACGAAATGGCGGCAGCCCACGGACTGCGGCATGCGTCGATTATGGAAATCGGGCCCGAACGCTAAAGCGCGAAGAAAGCGCGTTTGCCTGCGCAGTTCGGCGCTTCGGAAAAGAGCGCTCGCCCTATATTTGCTGGCATCGCTCCAGGTGTCCCACCCATCCTGACGGGAGGCCGGAGCAAGTCAGGAGCCACAGCCATGCCGAACTTCAGCACCGCCCATTCGCCATCCGCCGTCCGAGCCCTCGCTCGCGCCGCCGCATGCGCTGCGCTTGCCGCTGGAGCGTCGCTGGCAGGCCCTGCCTTCGCGCAAAACGCTCCTGACGGTGCAGCCCAGCTCAGCCAGATCGGCCAGCGCTTTGCCGACGAGGCCCTGCAGCAGGGCATGGCCGGCGCGGGCGCCTTGCCCCTGCGCATGGAAGTGCAGATGGGCCAGCTCGATCCCCGCCTGCGCCTGGCCGCCTGCGCCAAGGTCGAACCCTATTTGCCCGCAGGCTCGCGCCTGTGGGGCCGTACCCGGCTGGGTCTGCGCTGCCTGCAGGGCGCCGTGGCCTGGAATGTGTTCCTGCCCATCACGGTCAAGGCCTGGGGGCCGGCCTGGGTGCTGCAAAACGGTGTGCCTTCGGGCCGCCCGCTGTCGGCCGACGATGCCGTCCAGGCCGAAGTGGACTGGGCCGAGGAATCGGCAGCCGTCTACGCCAACCAGCAGGACTGGGTGGGCCTGGTGGCCTCCCGCCCGCTGGCCGCAGGCCAGGCGCTGCGCCAGAACATGCTGCGCACGCCGGCGCTGTTCGCGGTGGGTGCCGAAGTGCGTGTGCTGGTCAACGGTGGTGGTTTTTCCGTCACATCGTCGGGCAAGGCCATGTCGGCCGCCGGCGAAGGCCAGACCGTGCGGGTTCGCATGGATAATGGCCGGCTCATCTCCGGGGTGGTGAATCCCGAGGGCGTGGTGCTGGTCCAGTAAAAAAACCTCAAGTTTTGTTCCAGGCAGTCGAAAGCTAGGCACAGCGCCTCACGCCGCCAGGGCGATTGGAGAATCAAGATGAAGATAGGTCAAAAACCGGAACTGCCCGCCGCTGCCTCCCAGGCCGCCGCCAAGCAGCCCAAGACAGCCAGCACCATTGCCACCGAGGAATCCTCCGCCCAGGCCCAGCCTGCCAAGGCGGCCGGTGTTCCCGTGTCGTTCTCGACCTCGGCCCGCGCACTGGACCAATCTGGTCGCGCCACGGCCGACTTCGATGCCAACCGCGTCAAGGAAATCCGCGAAGCCATTGCCAACGGCACCTTCCGCGTGAACGCCGACGCCGTGGCCGACAAGCTGCTGGCCAACTCCGAAGAATTCCTCTCGCACTCGCGCGTCTGAGCGCGGGTTCGGTTCTTTCTCGGTTTTTTCCTTCCGGCGCGAGCACGCGCTTTCTTTTTTCAGCAAGGCCTGTCCCATGACTCTCAGCGAGATGCTCGATTCCCTGGACGCGGTGGTCCGGATGGTGTCCGCCTCGCTGCAATCGAAGGATGCAGTCGCGCTTGAGCAGTCCAGCACCCGGCTGCGCGATGCCATGGCGGCGTTCTCCGAACTGGCCCGGCGCTTCAGCGCCGCCGACTGGACGCAGGAGCTGCGCGAACGCGCCCAGGCGCTGGGCGAGCAGATGGCCATGCAGCGCGACCAGCTGGCACGCATGGCCGTGGTGGCCCAGAGCCAGGCGGCGGCGCTGATTCCCCAGACTTCGGACCAGGCCACGTATGGACGCGACCTGTATGGACACCCCCATGCCGGACCGGGCAAGGCGCGCATCTACCACTCGGCCAGCTGAAGCCGCGTCCCTTTTTTCTCTCTCTTCTCTCTCTTCTTTCTTCCCGCTGCTCAACCCTCCGGCATCCGTGCCCGAGGGTTTTGTCTTTTCCGGGCTGGGATTCGGTTGAATGAATCGGCGCAGCGGGCGCAGGCATGGCTGGAGCTTGGGCGTACCCATCCATGCGCGGGATGAGGCTGCGCTCGGTCAAAGAGGTGGGGGCGGGGAAATGCTGGATGGCCGTGCGCAGGAAGGGCGGCCAGGAATGAGGGACGGCCACAGGCCAGATCCGGGGAAAACGAAGCAAGGACCCTGAAGGCGGCAAGATCCGAAATGCGTGGAAATGACGCTGCCGTGCAATGGCAATGGCAATGGCAATGGCAATGGCAATGGCAATGGCAATGGCGCGCGCAAATCCCGTTCGGTCTGCGGTTTGCGGTCTGCGATCTGAGGAGGCAAAGAGGGTCCGGCCGGGGCCGGACGTCCTCACACCTGCATGTTCATCACGTCGGTATAGGCCTGCACGAGCCGGTTGCGCACCTGCATCGTGGCCTGGAAGCCGATCTGCGCCTTTTGCATGGCGATCATGGTTTCTTCGAGGCTGACGGCCGGGTTCTCCAACTGCACCTCACGCTGCAGCTGGCTGGAGTTGTTCTGGGCTGAACTGACGGACTGCAGCGCGCCTTGAAGGGCCTGGCTGAAGCCGCCAGCCGCCACTTTGGTCGATGCGTCGCCTGCGCCCACGCCTTTGGGGAGCTGGGTGCCGTACAGGGGAGAGGTGGTACTGGGGATGCGAAGGTCCATGACACATTCCATCGGAGTTAGCAAGATGACGAGATCGTAGGGCGGCAGGGTTTTCGCATCGCGGCAAATAGACGGCCAAACGGCGCGCTTATCGGGCGAATGTGAAGCGGCGGACTTCGAATAATCGACAGCACGCTAGGGTCCTGTGTGTGCAGGGCTCGAACACCTGGAACCAAGATGTCTGCTGTCGCTGAAATCCCTGTCCCTCAAGCCACTCCCGTGCCCCAGCCTGCCTTGCAGCAGCGCTGGACGGCCATGGACCGTGGCGCGCGCCTGCGTTGGGGCGCGATCGCCGTGCTGCTGGTCGTCGCCCTGGGTGCGGCGGCCATGTTCTACCGTCAGCCGGACTACAAGGTGCTGTTCTCCAACCTGAGCGACAAGGATGGCGGCGCCATCGTCGCCCAGCTGTCGCAGATGAACGTGCCTTACCGCTACACGGAAGGCGGCGGTGCCATCCTCATCCCGTCCGACCGCGTGCACGATGTGCGCCTGAAGCTGGCCACCCAGGGCCTGCCCAAGGGTTCGGTGACGGGTTTCGAGCTGATGGAGAACAGCAAGTTCGGCATCACCCAGTTCCAGGAACGCCTCAATTTCCAGCGCGGCCTTGAAGGCGAGCTGACGCGTTCCATCCAGGCCCTGGCCGCCGTGCAAAGCGCACGCGTGCACCTGGCCCTGCCCAATCAGAACGGCTTTTTCCGCGAGCAGCAAAAGCCCTCGGCCTCGGTGCTGCTGAGCCTGTACCCGGGCCGCGTGCTGGACCGCACGCAGATCGCGGGCATCGTGCACCTGGTGGCCTCCAGCGTGCCCGAGATGGCGCCCACGGCCGTGAGCATCCTGGACGACTCGGGCAAGCTGCTGTCGCAGTCGCCCGACGGCAACGCCAACGCTGTGGACATGCAGCAGCTGAACTACACCCAGCAGATCGAGCAGCAGTACGTGCGCCGCATTCTGGAGATCCTGGAGCCCGTGGTCGGCAAGAACAATGTGAAGGCGCAGGTCTCGGCCGAGATGGATTTCAGCCAGACCGAATCGACCTCGGAGCAGCACCGCCCCAACCAGTCCTCCGACGCGGGCGTGGTTCGCAGCCAGCAGGTGGTGGAAAGCTCGGGCGAGCAAAAGCCGCCCCAGCCCACGGGCATTCCCGGTGCCACCAGCAACCAGCCGCCCCAGAACGCTTCCGCGCCCGTCAACGGCGCCAATCCCGCGCCCCAGGCGGCCGACGGCCAGAACGCCGCCCGCGCTGCCAGCAAGCGCGAGTCCATCACCAATTACGAAGTGGACAAGACCGTGCGCCACACACGCGGCAGCACAGGCAGCATCAAGCGCCTGACGGCGGCCGTGGTCATCAATGCGCCCCTGGTGGCTGCCCCTGCGCCGGCCGCTGCCGGTGCGGCAACCGATGCAGCCACCGTCGCTGCCGCCGCACGCGGCCTGACGGCGGCGCAGCAGGCGCAACTGCTGACCCTGGTGCGCGAGACCGTGGGCTACAGCGCTGAGCGCGGCGACTCGGTCAACTTGGTCAGCACGCCCTTTGTGCAGGACGAAGTGCCCGCCGATGTGCCGCTGTGGCGCCAGCCCGAAGTGCTGGCCATGGCCCGCAGCCTGGGCGTGCCCATCGGCCTGGCCCTGTTCGGCGCCATCTTGCTGCTGGGCCTGGTGCGGCCCATGCTCAAGGGCCGCAAGACGGTGGCCGTGGGCGGACAGCTCAATGCCATTGAAGGCGAGCAGCTGGACCGTCCGGCGCTGGCTGCACCCGCTGTCGATCTTTCGCCCACGCAGGAGCAAGTGCGCCTGGAGCAGGCGCGCCAACTGGCCAAGCAGAACCCGATCGCGGTGGCCAACATCGTCAAGACCTGGATCAACGGCGAGGCCACCTGAGCCTCTCAAAACACGGATTGCTGAGATATGGACGAACGAGGCCTGAACGACGCCGCCATCTTGCTGGTCTCCCTGGGCGAGGAGGAAGCGGCCGAGGTGTTCAAGCACCTCACCCCGAAGGAAGTGCAAAAGCTCGGCGAGACCATTGCGCACATGCGCGGTGTCTCGCGCGAGAAGGTGGACTTCGTCATCAACCGCTTTGCCGATGACGCGGCCGCGCAAAGCCTGCTGGTGGACGACGCCAGCGGCTATGTGCGCTCGGTGCTCAAGCGCGCCCTGGGCGACGACAAGGCGGCGCTGCTGATCGACCGCATCCTGCAGGGCGGCGATGTCTCCGGCATCGAAAGCCTCAAGTGGATGGACCCGCTGTCCGTGGCCGAACTGCTGCGCGGCGAGCATCCGCAGATCGTGGCCGCCATCCTCGTGCACCTGGAGCACGAGCAGGCCGCTGCCGTCCTGATGCAGCTGCCCGAGCGTTTCCGCAGCGAAGTCATGCTGCGCGTGGCCACGCTGGAAGGCATTCAGCCGACCGCGCTCAAGGACCTCAACGAGGTGCTGTTCCAGGTGCTGGCCGGCGGCGACAAGATCCGCAAGACCTCGCTGGGCGGCGTCAAGACGGCGGCCGAGATGATCAACAACCTCGGCGGCAATGCCGACGTGGCCGTGCTGGACACCATCCGCAACTACGACCCGGACCTGGCCCAGAAGATCATGGACAAGATGTTCGTGTTCGACGACCTGGTCAAGCTGGACGACCGCTCGGTGCAGCTGGTGCTGCGCGAGGTGGTGTCCGAGACGCTGATCATCGCGCTCAAGGGCGGCTCGATGGAAGTGCGCGACAAGATCCTGGCCAACATGTCCATGCGTGCCGCCGAGTCGCTGCGCGAGGACCTGGAAGGCCGCGGCCCGATGCGCCTGTCCGAAGTGGAAGCGCAGCAAAAGGAAATCCTGAAGGTGGTGCGTCGCCTGGCCGAAGAAGGCCAGATCACCATCGGCAGCGGTGCGGAAGACAGCTATGTCTAACGGCATGAACTCGCGCTTCATCCCTTCCGAGGAGATCGACGAGCGCCAGGTGGTGCAGTGGCGCTTCGGCGCCGTGGACCACATGGGCGGCCTGAAAAGCCTGCCCAGCCTCGCGGGGCTGCCGGACATCCAGGGTGCGCCCGCCGCATCCGGTGCCCAGGCTGCGCATGGCGGCGCGGGCATGGCGCGCGCGCCTGCCTCCGCGTCGGGCTTTCACAGCCTGTCGCTGCCCGGCCGCTCCGATGCGCCCCGGCTGGAGGCCGACTCCATGGTGCTGGATGTCGAAGCCGACACGCCGGGCGCCCCGGCCTCCACCGCCCCCGCAGTGGATGAGGAACAACTGCATGCCCTGCTGGAACAGGCACGCGCCGAAGGCCATGCCGAGGGCCTGGAGCAGGGCCGCCAGGAAGCCCGGCAGCAGTGGCAGCAACACATGGATGACTACGTCTCCGGCACAGGCCGCGAGACGGCGCAGCGCGTGGACGCACTGCTGTCCGGCCTGGATGCCGGCTTCAAGCAGCTGCAGACGGATGCAGCGCAGGAACTGCTCAACCTGGCCTGCGACATTGCGCGCCAGGTGGTCCGCCAGGAGCTGCGCAGCCAGCCCCAGGCCCTGTTGCCCGTGGTGCGCGAGGCGCTGGACATGCTGGCCGCCGACGGCCGCGCCGCCACCGTGCGCCTGAACCCCGCCGACTTCGCCGTGCTGGACGAGGCGCTGCGCGCCGAGCATGGCGCCCAGTCCAAGGTGCAGTGGATCAGTGACGCCTCCGTGGCCCAGGGCGATGTGCGCGTGGAATCGGGCGGCGCCCAGGTCGATGCCGGCATGGACAAGCGCTGGCGCCGCGCCGTGGCCGCTCTGGGCCTGGTCTCCACCTGGTATGACGGAGAACGCGATGCCGGTTGAAGCCCCGCTGGCCGACGCCGCCAAACTGACCCCCGAGCCTGCCGCCAGGCCCTGGCAGCAACTGCTGTCCAATGCCCGCGCCCGCCTGCAGGGCGACATTCCCCTGGAAACCCACGGCACGCTCACGCGCCTGACCGGCCTGGTGCTGGAGGCCACGGGCCTGCAGGTGCCCGTGGGCTCGCAGTGCTGGATACGCCAGCAGGGCCAGGACCCGGTGCTGGCCGAGGTTGTCGGCTTTGCCGGCGAGCGTGCGTTTCTCATGCCTGCGGGCGACATCCAGGGCCTGTCCAGCGGCGCCATCGTGACGCCGGCCGAACCCTTTGTCGCACCGCTGCGCTTTGGCGACGGTGTCGAGCCGCCCGTGTCCCTGGCGGCCGGCGTGCTGCGCCTGCCCATTGGCAGCGGCCTGCTGGGCCGTGTCGTGGATTCGCAGGGCCAGCCCCTGGACCATGGCGGCCCACTGGCCGACGTGAGCGCCGATCTGCTGGACCGCAACCCCATCAACGCCATGGACCGCGACCCGGTGCGCGAGACGCTGGACACCGGCGTGCGCTCGCTCAACGCCCTGCTCACCGTGGGCCGGGGCCAGCGTCTGGGCCTGTTCGCGGGCTCGGGCGTGGGCAAGTCCGTGCTGCTGGGCATGATGGCGCGCTACACCCAGGCGGACGTGATCGTGGTCGGCCTGATCGGCGAACGCGGCCGCGAGGTCAAGGAATTCGTCGAGGACATCCTCGGCGCCCAGGACCGCAGCCGCGCCGTGGTCGTGGCCGCGCCGGCCGATGCGCCGCCGCTGCTGCGCATGCAGGGCGCCGCCTATGCCACGGCCATTGCCGAACATTTCCGCGACAAGGGCCAGCATGTGCTGCTGCTCATGGACTCGCTCACCCGCTATGCCATGGCCCAGCGCGAGATCGCCCTGGCCATTGGCGAGCCGCCGGCCACCAAGGGCTATCCGCCGTCGTGCTTTGCCAAGCTGCCGGCCCTGGTCGAGCGCAGCGGCAACGGCCTCAACGGCGTGGGCTCGATCACCGCCTTCTACACCGTGCTGTCCGAAGGCGATGACCAGCAGGACCCTATTGCCGACGCGGCGCGCGCCATTTTGGACGGCCACGTCGTGCTGTCGCGGGCGCTGGCCGAGTCGGGCCACTACCCGGCCATCGATATCGAGCAATCGGCCTCGCGCGTGATGCACAACGTGGTCTCGCGCGAGCACTTCGAGCTGGCACGGCGCTTTCGCGCTGTCTATTCGCGCTACCAGAAGGGGCGGGACCTGGTCCAGGTCGGTGCCTACATGGCGGGCTCGGACCCGCAGATGGATGAAGCGATACGCCTGCAGCCGGCCATGGCGGCCTTTCTGCAGCAAAGCATGTTCGAGTCGGCTTCCATGGACGAGAGCATCTCGGGCATGGCTGCCGCACTCGGTGGGCAGTGACGCGGCGACGCGGCACTGCCAAAACGCGACCAACGCGATAACGAACACAGGGAGGAAACCCCGGTATGTCGTCCTTGAATGCCTTGATGGTGGCCATCGATGCCGCGTCGCGCAAGCGTGACGAGGCGCGCCAGGCGGTGCAGGAGCGCCTGCGCTCGCAGCAGGCCGCGCAGACGCAAATGGAACAGCTGCAGCACTATGTGCAGGAAATGCAGACGCGCTGGGGCGCGCAGGAAAACCAGTCCGTGCAGCCCGAGGTCATGTTCCACCAGTACCAGTTCATGGACCGCCTGCAGCACGCCATCGGCCTGCAGACGCGGGTGCTGGCCGACCTGGCGATCCGCCTGGAGGCCGCGCAAAAGGCCTTGATGGCCTGCGAGCTGCGGGTCAGCAGCCTGCGCAAGGTCGTCGAGGTGCGCCGCCGCGATCTGGCGCTGAGCCAGATGCGCCGCGAGCAAAAGGAGACCGATGAACGTGCGGCCATCCAGTTTTTCCGTCGCAGCTTCGGGCTGACATTCCAGGAGGCTTGACGCATGTCCACCAACCAGATCGAACAGCGCGCCGATGCGCGCAGCGCCATGCAGCGCGCCATGGAAGGCGTTCGCTCCGCGCGCGGCACGCAGCCGCCCTCCAACGACCAGGCCGCAGGCTTTTCTTCGTTGCTGGCAGCGATGGACGGCATTGGCGGATTGCCGGCGCTGGCCTCGGGCGCCCTCGGCCAGGCCTTGGGCGAGGACGGCAGTGCCGCTCTTTCCGCGCTGTCCAGCCTCAAGGGTGCAGCCAAGGACGGCCTGAAGGATGCCGCAGACCTGCTGGCCGATCCCGGCCTGGCGCAGGGCCTGCTGCAGCAGCCGCAACTGCCGCTGCAACCGCAGGCGGAGCCGACCGATATGACCACCTCGGCGCAGGCCGATGCCATGGCGCTGGCTGCCAACGGCCAGGCGCCCTGGCTCAGCCTGGTCGGGCAGACCGCCCACTTGGACGGCAAGGGCGACCGCGACATGCTGCAAGGCGTGGCGGGCGACTGGCTGTCCGGCCGGGGCAGCGCCGCCATGATGGCCCTGCGCCAGGAGCAGGGCGCCGTGGCGCACGCGGCCTTCCTGGCACCGCAGTCCGCAGCCGGTGATGCCGCGGGCACGGCGCTGGCCACGGCCAGCGCCAATGCTGCGGCCCTGGCTGCCGCTGCGGACCCCAATGCAGCCGGGGCACTGACCGATGGCGCTGCGCGCCGTACCCAGGCACAGGCACAGGCACAGGCCCAGGCCCAGGCCCAGGCCGCCGATGTGCTGGCCGCCGTGCAGTCCGATGCGGCACTGACGGCCGCCGCCGCACGCACGGCAACCACCGCCCAGGCCACGCATGAACACACGCCCCAGGTCCTGGCGGGCGGTGTGCGGCAGGACGTGGCCCTGGCGTCGGGCATTGCGCTCAACGGCATGGCCGCAGTGCGGCCCGAAGAATGGCGCGGCCTGTTCGAGCGAGCCAGGGAGGGCGGCACCGCCTCCACGGAGTCGGCGGCGAACGGACTGCACGGCGTTGCGGCTGCCGTGGGCGCCGCCCATGCCGGCCAATCCCTGGGCCAGCAGGCGGCCGGCCAAAATGGCGCGGCCTTTGCCCAGCCCGACGCCCAGGCCCAGCCGGGCAACTCCACCGAGCGCGAGCAGCAGGTGTCCGAGCAGGTGGCCTTCTGGGTCCACAACAAGAACCAGAACGCCTCGCTGTCCGTGGAGCATGAGGGCCGGGCCATCCAGGTGCAGGTCAGCCTGCAGGGCAACGAGGCCCATGTGCGCTTTGGCGCCAGCGAAGCCCAGGCGCGTGACTGGCTGGGCAATGGTGCCGACCAGCTGCGCGAGCTGCTGCAGGCCCAGGGCCTGCAACTGGCCGGCGTCAGCGTGGATGCGGGCGGCCAGTCCGGCAGCGGCGATTCGGCAAGACAGGGTGCGGACGCCCAGGCGCGCCAGGGCCGCGTGAGCGCCATGGTCGATGCCGCCGGCGTCACGGGCGGCAATGGCGCCGCACAGGCCGGCGGTGGCCGTGCGGCAGCGGGCGGGGTGGATCTGTTCGTCTGATTCTTTCTGCGCTTCTTGCGGGGCGGCGCATGCGCCGTTTCAGGGTTTTCACAACAGGCCGGGTGGCGACAAGCTGCCCGGCCTGTGGCGTTTGAGGGCCATCAAGCCAGCGAGAAACCGGGGTTTCATGCGCTTATTCAGGCCATGGTCCGGGGTCCAATCGCCGAATAATTCCTGCCATGGGCCTGCTGCGTCATGGCGCCGCGCATGAAGCGCGTGCGCGTGGCGGTCCCGCTCACCCAGAGGAATTCCAGTGTCTGCCACACCCAATGCCGCCAACAATGCAGCTCCCGCCCCGGCCAAGGGCAAGAAGCTGATCGTGCTGATCGTCATCATTGCCGTACTGGCCATAGGCGCGGCCGCTGCCTTCATCCTGCTGTCCAAGCGCCACAGCAGCGGCGATGAGGAAGAGGGCAGCGCCAGCAAGGCGGCCGTGACCGTGCCCACCTTCCTGCCGCTGGACAACCTGGTGGTCAATCTGTCCGATACGGGCGGCGACCGCTTCGTGCAGATCGGCATCACGCTGGAGCTGGCCGACGAGAAGACCGCCACCACGGTCAAGCAATACCTGCCCAGTATCCGCAACGGCATCCTGATGCTGGTGTCCCAGCGCACGGCCGAGGAACTGCTGGAGCGCGAAGGCAAGGAGCGCCTGGCCGCCGACGTGCTCAACGAAGTCTCGGCCCCGCTGGGCTACGGCAACCAGGCCAAGGCCAAGAAGCGCAGCCGCGACGAGGATGCCGAGGACGAAGACGGCGAGCGCCGCCGCTCCTCCGCTGGCAAGAACCCGGTGCGCCGCGTGCTCTTCTCCAGCTTCATCATCCAGTAACCGGGGAGGCCAGGCGCCATGAGCGATTCGTTTCTCTCCCAGGAAGAAGTCGATGCCCTTTTGGAGGGTGTGACCGGCGAGAGCCAGAAATCCACGACCGAGGAGGTCGAGGCGGGCATCATCCGCCAGTACGACATCTCCAGCCAGGAGCGCATCGTGCGCGGGCGCATGCCGACGATGGAAATCGTCAATGAGCGCTTTGCCCGCAACTTCCGCATCGGCCTGTTCAACTTCATCCGCCGCAGCCCCGAAGTGTCCGTGGGCACGGTGTCGGTGCAGCGCTACAGCGCCTTCCTGCGCGAGCTGGTGGTGCCCACCAACTTCAACATCGTCGCCATCCGTCCGCTGCGCGGCAGCGGCCTGGTGGTCTGCGACCCCTCGCTGGTGTTCGGTGTCATCGATACGCTGTACGGCGGCACGGGCCGGCTGCAGACGCGTATCGAAGGACGTGACTTCTCGCACACCGAGCAGCGCGTGATCAACCGCCTGGTCAACGTGATCTGCGAGGAATACAAGAAGGCCTGGCACGGCATCTATCCGCTGGAGCTGGGCTACCAGCGTTCGGAGATGCAGCCGCAGTTCGCCAACATCGCCACGCCCAGCGAAATCGTCGTGTCCACGGCCTTTCAGCTGGAGATCGGCGACATCTCGGGCTCCATCCACATCTGCATGCCCTATGCAACGCTGGAGCCCATCCGTGATGTGCTGTATTCCTCGACACAGGGCGACTCCATCGAAGTGGACCGCCGCTGGGTCAAGGTGCTCAAGCGCGAGATCCAGGCCGCCGAGGTGACCCTGGTGGCCGAACTGGCACGTGCCGACGCCACGGTGGAGCAGCTGCTGGCCATGCGCCCCGGCGATTTCATCGAACTCGACCGCGAGCCGCTGATCCGCGCCTCCATTGGCGGCGTTCCGATTTTCGAGTGCCAGTACGGCACTCACAACGACAAGTACGCAATCCGCGTCGAGAACTGCCTGCGTGGCGCCGACGCTGGCTGGATGGGAGAAAACAATGGCAACTGAAGATACGCAAAAGCCCGCTGGCGATGATCCGTTCTCGGGCTGGGCAGAGGCATTGGACGAGCAGCGCGAGCGCGACGCCAAGCTGGAAGAGGAGCAGGGCGGCCCGCTGACGGGCGAGCCCGTGCGTCCCTACGCCGGTGGCGGCGATGTGCCGGTCAACGACATCAACATGGTGCTGGACATTCCGGTGCAGCTGTCGGTGGAGCTGGGCCGCACCAAGGTGCCGATCAAGTACATCCTGCAACTGGCCCAGGGCTCGGTGGTCGAGCTCGACGCACTGGCCGGCGAGCCCATGGACGTGCTGGTCAACGGCTACCTGATCGCCCAGGGCGAGGTGGTGGTGGTCAACGACAAGTTCGGTATCCGCCTGACCGACGTGGTCACGCCGTCCGAGCGCCTGCGCCGGGTCAGCCGTGGCTGAGAGCGCCGGCATGGGCCCGCTGTGGCCGACCCTGCTCACGGTGGTGGCCCTGGTCACGGCCATGGCCGCTCTGCCCTGGCTGCTGCGCCGCTTCCAGCAGCGCACGGCTGCGCTGCGCGGTGCCGCCGGCCTGCAGTCGCGGGTGCTGGGCGCCGTGGGCGTGGGCCCGCAGCAGCGGGTGGTGACGGTGGAAGTGGGCGAGGGCGCGCAGACCGTGCGTCTGGTGCTGGGCGTCACGGCGCAAAGCATCCAGTGCCTGCATGTGCTGCAGGCCCCGGCCCCTGCTGATTTTTCGGCTGCGATGGCGCAAGCGCGCAGCCTGCCTGCGGACGGTGCGAATGTCTGAATATTCCTGCAAGCGCCCGGCGCGCACGCTGAGCCAGGCCGCTGGCGCCGCAGCGCTGGCGCTGTGCTGCGCCACGCCCCTGGCCTCCTGGGCACAGGGCGCGCCCGCCAGCCTTCCGCTGGTCATCGGCCAGGGCAGTGGTGGCACCAGCTTTTCGGTGCCCATCCAGACCCTGCTGTTCTTCACGGCGCTGTCCTTCCTGCCGGCCATCCTGCTGATGATGACGGGCTTCACCCGCATCGTCATCGTGCTGTCGCTGATGCGCCAGGCGCTGGGCACGCAGTCGGCGCCGCCCAACCAAGTGATCATCGGCCTGTCGCTGTTCCTGACGCTGTTCGTCATGGGCCCCACCCTGGACCGCGTGTACCAGGAGGCCTACGTGCCCTACACCACGAATGCCGTGACCTTCGAGCAGGCCATTGAGAAGGCCGAGGCGCCCATGCGCGACTTCATGCTCAAGCAGACGCGCCAGTCGGACTTTGCGCTGTTCGCGCGGCTGGCCAAGCTCGATGCAGGCGTCACCAGCGAGACCGCACCGCTGCGCGTGCTGGTGCCCGCCTTCGTGACCAGCGAGCTGAAGACCGCGTTCCAGATCGGCTTCATGATCTTCATCCCCTTCCTGGTCATCGACATGGTCGTGTCCTCGATCCTGATGTCCCTGGGCATGATGATGCTGTCGCCCGTGCTGGTGGCCCTGCCGTTCAAGCTCATGCTCTTCGTGCTGGCCGATGGCTGGAACCTGCTCATAGGCTCGCTGGCCGCCAGCTTCGCCGTCTAGCCCCGCTCTTTCTTTGGAAATCCTTCCATGACCTCCCAATACGTGCTCACCTTCGGCCGCGAGGCACTGACCTTGCTGCTCATGATCTCCATGCCCGTGCTGGGCGTGGTGCTGGCCGTGGGCCTGGCCGTCAGCGTCTTCCAGGCGGTGACCCAGGTGCATGAGGCCACGCTGGCCTTCGTGCCCAAGCTCATCTCCGCCGTGCTGGTGTTTGCCATAGCGGGCCCGTGGATGCTGAGCACGCTGGTGGACTTCATCCGCCGCACCATCGAGACCATTCCGCAGGCGGTGGGCTGAGCCCTTCGCCGCGCATTGGAAACGCCACTGTGATCACCTTCAGCGAAGCCCAACTGGTGGCGTGGCTGTCGCCCGTTCTCTGGCCGTTTCTGCGCGTGCTGGCCATGTTCTCCGTGGCCCCCGTGTTCTCGCAGCGCGTCATTCCCATGCGGCTGAAGATCGGCCTGGCCTTTCTGGTCGCGGTGTGCGCGCAGCCCGTGCTGGGCGACCAGCCCGTGATCGGCATCAACTCGCCGCAGGCGCTGGGCACGCTGATTCAGCAGGTCGGCGTGGGGCTGGCCGTGGGCTTTGCCGTGCGCCTGGTGTTTGCCGCCGTGGAGGTGGCGGGCGAGGTGGTCGGCCTGCAGATGGGCCTGAACTTCGCCAGCTTCTTCGATCCGACCACGAATGCCCAGCTCAGCGCGGTGGCGCGCTTCATGGTCCAGATTTCCACGCTGCTGTTCATCGTCATCAACGGGCACCTGCTGGTGCTGATGGCCGTGCTCAAGAGTTACGAGGCGTTTCCTGTGGACGGCAGCTTCCTGCAGGCCATCAACCAGATGCGGCTGCACGAGATGGGGGCGGCGGTCTTCGCCAGTGCCTTCTGGATCGCCCTGCCCATGGTCGCCATGCTGCTGTTCGTGAACCTGGTGCTGGGCATCATTTCGCGCGTGGCACCGCAGATGAACATCTATGCCGTGGGTTTTCCGGTCACGCTCACCGTGGGCCTGACGGGATTGATGGCCACGCTGCCGCTGCTCGAGCAGCCCCTGGTCGCCTTGCTGCAGCGCGGCATTGCGGTATTTGGTACTTCAATGTAAGCAGTTGTGAAAAACAACAGATTTACAGGCCTGTCGGCCGCAAAAGCCTCAGATCAGCTGGTTGTGGATGGCGTAGGCCGTGAGTTCGGCATTGCTGCTCATCTGCAGTTTTTCCAGCACGCGCGCCCGGTAGACGCTGACGGTCTTGGGGCTGAGCATCAGCTCGGTGGCGATGTCGGTCAGCCGCTGCCCGGCCGCGATCTTGATCAGCGTCTGCAGCTCGCGCTCGGACAGGCTTTCATGCGGCACCTGGGGTGCGGGCTGGGCCAGGCTGTCGGCCAGCATCTGGGCCACTTCGGACGTCAGGTACTTGCGCCCCGTGGCCACGGTACGCACCGCCTCGATCAGCAGCACCGGGTCGCCTGCCTTGTTGGCGTAGCCCTGCGCGCCCGCCTTCAGGCAGCGCAGCGCGTACTGATCCTCGGGGTACATGGAGACCATGAGCACCTTGATCAGCGGATGGGTTTCGCGCACGCTCGCCAGGGCTTCCAGGCCACTGCGGCCGGGCATGTTGATGTCCAGCAGCAGCACGTCGCAGGTGGCGGTGCGCAGCTGTTCGCGCAGCTCGGCATAGCTGCCTGCTTCGGCGGTGACGCTGATGTCCACTGCCTCGGCCAGGGTGTCACGGATGCCCCGGCGCAGCACCGCATGGTCGTCGCACAGCACCACGTGGATCAAAGTCGGCCTCCTGGAAAAAGGGTCACGCCGCCATGGCGTTCAGCATTCATTGCCCGGGATATTAGGGCAAGTGCCGCCATCGTCCAGCGGAATGGAGACGATGACCGAGGTTCCTCGCCCGGCTTGACTGCTGACATCCAGCCAGCCCTGAACGGTGCGCGCACGCTCGCCCAGACCGCGCAAACCGAAGGATTCGGGCTTGTCGCGCGCGCCTTCGGCCAGGCCCACGCCGTCGTCCGTCACCTCCAGCGTGAGAAAGCCTTCGCGGTCCGAGAGATCGATGTCCACATGGCGCGCCTGGGCATATTTGCCGACGTTGGTCAGCGCCTCCTGGGCCGTGCGGTAGGCCACGACCTGGATGTCGGGCGCGATGTCCATGCTCTCGCGGCTGCTGCGCACCCGGGTGGGCACGCCCGTGCGGCGCTCGAAATTCTCGGCCAGCCACTGCACGGCGGCCACCAGTCCCTGGTCCAGCACGGGCGGGCGCAGGTTCATCATGATGCGCTGGCTTGCACCCAGCGCATGCTCCAGCATTTCCAGCGCGGCCAGCGCATGCTCGCGCAGTCCGCCCTCGGGCGCATTGCGCGCAATCCAGGCCACATCGAACTTCACCGAGGTCAGCGAGCCGCCGATGTCATCGTGGATCTCGCGGGCAATGCTGGCGCGCTCGCGCTCGGTGGAGGTCTGCAGGTGCTCGGTCAGATCGGCCAGGCGACGCTCGGACGCCGCCAGCTCGGCCGCCGCGCGGCGGCGCGCCAGGCGGGCCTCGTGCACTTCCAGCGCATGCGAGACCACATGGGGCAGGCGCGTGATGTGGTCCTTGAGCAGGTAGTCGCTGATGCCCTCGCGCATCACGTCCACGGCGGCCGACTCGCCGATGGCGCCGGACAGCAGCACAAAGGGCGGATGCCCGGGCTGGCGGCGCACCAGCTCCCAGGCGTCCAGCGCCGTGAAGCCGGGCAGGTGGTAGTCGGCCAGGATGAGGTCGAATGCCTGGCTCTGCAGCGCGGCTGCGGCATCATCGAGCAGGTCGACCGCGACAATCTCGCAGACCAGTCCGCCGCGCAGCAGGCTCAGCCGCGCCAGCGCCTGGTCGGCCGCCGAATCCTCGATGTGCAGTATGCGCAAGGGCTTGTGCGGTGGTCTGGCATCCCCGGGGGCGCTATCATGAGATACATTTTGGAACATAAATGCAAGTGGTCGTGTATATCAAGGGATGCACTGCATTCCTGGGGACGATTGACAAGGGCTGGCCATGCTGCAAAGCGTGGCGAACATTGGGCTGAAACGCTGGTGGTGGAGTAACAATGCAGTCAATGCACAAGCCTTCGGGCGAGCCTGCCGTCCCCATGCCCGTCATGGTGGCCGCAGACCTGCAGGATGCCTTGCTGGTGGCGATGCGCGATCTGCAGCGCCTGGAAGGCCTTCTCAATCATGCAACGCAGAACCTGCTGGACCGTTTCGACGAGACCCACGGCCAGCTGGCCGGTGAGGCGCTAGGCGCCTTGCCCGAGCTGGACGCCGCGCGGTCCACGCTTCGGTTGGCGGTGACCGAGTTGCAGTTTCACGACATGTCCTCCCAGTTGATCGCCCATATTACGAAGATTTTGCAAGGCTGCGCGTTCCAGTTGGCCGCAGCCACCATGGGCGTGGACGAGGGGGAGGACGATTCCCTGGGCCTGCCGGCGATACCCGACCGGCCCAATCCCGTCACGCAAAGCGAGATGGATGCTGGCTCGGTCGAGCTGTTCTGACCACTGACCATGCACTCTTCTACCTTTTATTGCCCGTCTGTTGGAGCTATACATGCGATCGATTCTGGCTGTTGATGATTCCCCCTCGATGCGAAAGATGGTGGCGTTCACCCTCGCAGGGGCGGGATTTCGCGTTGTGGAGGCGGTTGACGGCGTGGATGCGCTCGAGAAGGCACAGCTCGAACAAGTCGACCTGGTGCTGGCCGACCAGAACATGCCGCGTCTGGATGGCATCGGTCTGACCCGCAAGCTGCGCGAAGACCCCAAGTTCCAGAACACGCCGATTCTCATTCTCACCACCGAATCCAGCGATCAGATGAAGCAGGCCGGACGCGCCGCGGGCGCCACGGGCTGGCTGGTCAAGCCCTTCGATCCAAACCGTTTGATCGAAGTCATTCAGAAAGTAATGCGTTGAGCCGATAAGTACGGGCAACAGGAAACAGCAGGACCAAAGATGGCGGATCTACACCAGGATGGGGCAGGAGCGGGCGCAGACTTCGACCTGAGCCAGTTCTATCAAATCTTCTTCGAAGAAGCGGCCGAGAACCTCGACCAGATGGAGCAGATGCTGCTGAATCTGGATCTGTCAGCGGCCAATGACGAGGAACTCAACGGCATCTTCCGATGCGCGCACTCGATCAAGGGCGGGGCGGCCACCTTCGGCTTTGCCGACGTGACCGAGCTGACGCACCGCATGGAGTCGCTGCTCGACCGGCTGCGCCGGCACGAGATCACACCGATTCCGGAGATGGTCGATGTGTTGCTGGAGTCGGCTGATGCCAGCCGCAGCCTGCTGGCACGCCACCAGGCCGGCAACGAGGGCGAGGCCCTGTCCACCACGGATCTGGTGGCACGCATCGAGACGCTGGCGGAAGGCCGCAGCGCCGTACCTGCAGCGGCAGCGCCGGCTCCCGCACCGACCCCAGCTCCAGCCCCTGTGGCTGCGCCGGCGCAGGCTCCGGCCCCGGTTGCTGCAGCACCTGTCTCGGGCGGCGCCGTCGGCACGGCACCCAGCAGCGGCGGACGTTCGCTGCATATCCTGATCGGTCCGCTGGAGCGCCTGGAGATGGCCGAGGCCATCAAGGAGTTGTTCCGCGACATTCCGGGCCTGGGACGTATCGAGGACCTGGCCTGCGATCAGCCGCAAAGCCGCCTCTTTGACGTGCAGACCTCGTCCACCGACGACGACCTGCTCGATCTGTTCGCCTTCCACGTGGCCAAGGAGCAGGTCCGCATCACGGTGGCCGGAGCCTCTGCCGAGGCAGCACCCGCAGCGGTGGCGGCGCAAGCCCCGGCCGCTGAAGAGCATGCGCACGACCCCGATGCCGCCCTGGCCTCGGCCGCCATTCCGCCTGCCGATGAGGCCTATGGCTTCTTCAACGGCGCACCCGGCATGCCCCAGGCCGATGGCGCGCTGGCCATCCAGCCGGCCGGCGCCGTGGCCAAGCCCGCCGCCAAGACGGCGGCCCAGACGCAGCAGGCGCAGATGGAGTCCACCAGCATCCGCGTGTCGGTGTCCAAGGTCGACCAGCTCATCAACCTGGTGGGCGAGCTGGTCATCACCCAGGCCATGCTGGCGCAAAACAGCCACGGACTGGACGCATCGGCCTACCAGCAACTGCTGGCAGGCCTGGCCGACCTGGATCGCAATACGCGCGATCTGCAGGAATCGGTGATGTCCATCCGCATGATTCCCATGTCCACCGTGTTCAGCCGTTTCCCGCGCATGCTGCGCGACCTGGCCGGCAAGCTGGGCAAGAAGATCGACCTGATCACGCTGGGCGAGGCCACGGAGCTGGACAAGGGACTGGTCGAAAAGATCACCGACCCGCTGACCCATCTGGTGCGCAACAGCGTGGACCACGGCATCGAAATGCCCGAGGACCGCCTGGCTGCCGGCAAGTCCGAGCACGGCACGCTGACGCTGGCAGCCTCCCATCAGGGCGGCTCCATCGTCATCGAGGTGCGCGACGACGGGCGCGGCATGAACCGCGAGCGGATTCTGCAGAAGGCCCGCGAGCGCGGCATGGATGTCTCGGACAACATGCCCGATCAGGAGGTCTGGCAGCTGATCTTCGCGCCGGGCTTCTCCACGGCCGACGTCGTCACCGACGTGTCCGGGCGCGGCGTGGGCATGGACGTGGTCAAGCGCAATATCGCGGCGCTGGGCGGCTCGGTCGAGATCGAGTCCACCCAGGGCAAGGGCATGCGCGTGGCCGTTCGCCTGCCGCTGACCCTGGCCATCATGGATGGCATGTCGGTCGGCGTCAGCGACGAGGTCTACATCCTGCCGCTGTCCTCGGTGGTCGAGTCCTTCCTGGTCAAGGCCGAAGACGTGAACACCGTGGCCAACGGCACGCAGCTGGTCAAGGTGCGCGACGAGTACATGCCCGTGTTCGCGCTGGAAAAGACCTTCCGCGTGCCGCGCAGCGACACCAGCCAGTCCAGCAACATCATGGTGGTTGTCGAGTCCGACGGCAGCCGCGTGGCCCTGCTGGTCGACGAGCTGCTGGGCCAGCACCAGGTGGTGGTCAAGAACCTTGAATCGAACTACCGCAAGGTGCCCAACGTTTCGGGCGCCACCATCCTGGGCGATGGCACGGTGGCGCTGATTCTGGACACCGGCGCGCTGGTGCGTCGTGCACGCCACTGAACGGGACAGGGGTACCTGACCACAACCGACGGCGCCGCAGGCAGTGCCTGCGCGCCGCCAAGAAACCATGGCCTTCGCCACCACGGCGCGGGCCCGACAGTTGAGGAGCTGAGCAATGAGCGTGATCGCTAAGACCGCAGAAGGCGTCGCCACCGGCGCGCGCGAGTACCTGACCTTCCGCCTGGACCAGGAGGAATACGGCATCGACATCCTGAAGGTGCAGGAAATCCGCGGCTACGAGCCGCCGACCCGCATTGCCAATGCGCCGGAATTCATCAAGGGCGTGGTCAATCTGCGTGGCACCATCGTGCCCATCGTGGACATGCGGCTGAAGTTCAACTGCTCCCAGGTGGAATACAACAGCTTCACCGTCGTCATCATCCTGAACCTGCGCAACCGCGTGGTGGGCATCGTGGTGGACTCGGTCAGCGACGTGATGGAACTGGCTCCCGAAGCCGTGCGCCCCGCGCCGGACATCGAAAGCGCCATCGACAGCGGCTGCATCCTGGGCCTGGGTTCCGTGGGCGAGCGCATGCTCATCCTGCTGGACATCGAAAAGCTCATGAACAATGTGGACATGGGCCTGGTCGCCTCGGTCGACTGAGACCCGTTCTTGCACTGAGCGCCCTCATGCGATCCGGCTCATCCAATGCGGCACTGGCCGCACGTCCCGTCGCCGACGACGGGGATGCCAACGGGCCCCTGGCCCAGGGGCGCGAATTCGAATGGTCGTCGCGGGACTTTGCCCGCGTACAGGCGCTGATCTACCAGCGGGCCGGCATCAGCCTGCACGATGGCAAGCACGCCATGGTCTACAGCCGCCTGTCGCGGCGCCTGCGCGAGACGGGCTACGACAGCTTCTCCACCTACCTGGACTGGCTGGAGTCGCAGTCCGACGGCGTGGAGTGGCAGGAGTTCGTGAACGCGCTGACCACCAATCTCACGGCGTTCTTTCGCGAGCAGCACCATTTCGAGATCTTTGCCCAGCATCTGCGCAGCAAGCCGGCCGGCACGGCCTGGAAGGTCTGGTGCAATGCGGCCTCGACCGGGGAAGAGCCTTACTCCATCGTCATGACGGCGCTGGAAGCGCTGGGTGCCACGCCCAGCTTTCAGCTGCAGGCCAGCGACATCGATTCGCGCGTGCTGGACACGGCATCGGCCGGCGTCTACCGCGCCGAAAGCATCAAGGGCATGAGCGCCGAGCGCCTGCACCGCTTCTTCCTGCGGGGCAAGGCCGGCAATGCGGGCCTGGTGCGCGTCAAGCCCGAACTGCGCCGCCTGGTGGAGTTTCTCAACGTCAACCTGATCCGTGACGACTGGCCGTTCCGAGACCCCTTCGACGTGGTCTTCTGCCGCAACGTGATGATCTACTTCGACGCGGCCACGCAGCGCCGCGTGCTGGAGCGCATCCACCGCGTGATGAAGCCCGGTGGCCTGTTGTTCGTCGGGCATGCCGAGAACTTCAGTGAATCGCGCGATCTGTTCACGCTCAAGGGGAAGACCGTCTATGAGCGCCGCTGACGCAGGTCCTGCCGCACGCCAGGGGGTGCTCCCATGATCGGAGACCGCCCTGCCTTCGCACCGCCACCGGCGCCCTCGGAGCGTCGCCGGATGCCGCGCATCAACAGCTATACCGCTGCAGACTATCCGGCGCCGGGCGATCCGGTGCCGCGTTCCTCGCTGGAGCAGCTCAAGCGCCAGCAGCGCTACCCTGGCGAGGCTTCGTTCTTCTATTACGACCCGCATTTCCAGCACAACGCCGTCAAGGTCCTGCCCGGCGAATACTTTGTCTCCAACGAGGACGTGATCCTGGTCACCGTGCTGGGCTCTTGCATCTCGGCCTGCATCTGGGACCGCACCATGCGCGTGGGCGGCATGAACCATTTCATGCTGCCCGACGGCGACTCTGCCGATGCATCGGGCCGCTACGGCTCGTACGCCATGGAGTTGCTGATCAACGAAATGCTCAAGCTCGGTGCCCGGCGCGAGTCGCTGCAGGCCAAGATCTTCGGCGGCGGGCAGGTGATGCACAACTTCACCACCATGAACGTGGGCGAACGCAATACCGCCTTCGTCACGCAGTACCTGCAGACCGAACGCATCCCCATCGTCTCGGAGGATGTGCTGGACATCTACCCTCGCAAGGTGGTGTTCTTCCCCGCCAGCGGCAAGGCCATGGTCAAGCGCCTGGCACATGCCCATCCGGAGGAGCTGGTACAGCAGGAATTCACACGCGGCAATGCAGCCGTCGTGGCACGCAATACGGCAGGCGGCTCGGTCGACCTGTTTTGAGGAAGGTTCAAAGGAATGGACAGGAAAATCAGGGTGATCGTGGTGGACGACTCTGCGCTGGTGCGCAGTCTGCTGTCCGAGATCATCAATCGCCAGCACGACATGGAATGCATCGGCTCGGCCAATGACCCGCTGATCGCACGCGAAATGATCCGCGAGATGAATCCCGACGTGATCACGCTCGATGTGGAAATGCCGCGCATGGATGGCATCGACTTCCTGGGCCGGCTCATGCGCCTGCGTCCCATGCCGGTGGTCATGATCTCCACGCTGACCGAACGCGGCGCCGAGGTCACCATGCGTGCACTGGAGCTGGGCGCCATCGACTTCGTGGCCAAGCCGCGCGTGGGTGTCTCCAACGGCCTGCAGGAACTGGCCGCGCAGATCGTGGACAAGATCCGCGTTGCTGCAGTGGCCCAGGTACGGCGCCTGCCGGTCGCTCCCCGCAGTGCAGCCTCTGCCGCAGGCAGCGCGGCAGCGCCGGTCGCTTCCTCTGCAGGTTCGGCCGTGCCGCGCCAGGCTGCACCGACGTCGCTGCTGGGGCGGCTTTCCACGGAGAAGCTGGTTGCCATCGGCGCCTCCACGGGCGGCACCGAGGCCATCCGCGAAGTGCTCACCCATCTGCCGGCCGACTGCCCGGCCATCGTCATCACCCAGCACATGCCGCCGGGCTTCACCACCAGCTTCGCGGCCCGGCTCAACAGCCTGTGCCAGATGACCGTGAAGGAAGCGCAGCACGGCGAGCGTCTGCTGCCCGGTCATGCCTATATCGCCCCGGGTGGCAAGCATTTCTCCGTGCAGCGCAGCGGCGCCAACTATGTCGCCGTGGTCGATGACAGCCCGCCGGTGAATCGCCACAAGCCTTCGGTCGAAGTGCTGTTCAAGTCGGTGGCCGCCTGCGCGGGCCGCAACGCCTACGGCATCATGCTCACCGGCATGGGCGCCGATGGTGCGGTCGCCATGCGCGAAATGCGCGATGCAGGCAGCTACAACCTCGTGCAGGACGAGGCCAGCTGCATCGTCTTCGGCATGCCGCGCGAGGCCATCGCCCACGGCGCTGCCGACGAAGTGCTGCCCCTCAACCAGATCGCCGCCGCTTTGCTGGGCAAGCTGCGCATAGGTTCGGACCAGGTGCACCACCGCATCTGAGCGCAACGGCCCGCTCTGGCGGCCTCCATGAAAAAAGAGCGCATGGCGCTCTTTTTTTTGTCAGTTCGACACGGTGCTTACTCGGACAAGGCGCTCCAGCGCTCCAGTGCCTCCATCAGCTGCTCATCGATCTCGCCATCGCGCTGGTGCAACTGAACGGCGCGGGAGTTGTCGTTGGCATACAGCGAGCCGTCGGCCAGGGACTCGCGAATGGATTTCTGCTCCGCCTCCAGAGATGCAATGGTCTCGGGCAACTGATCGAGCTCGCGCTGCTCCTTGTAGCTGAGCTTGCGCTTGGGCTTGCTGTCGCTGCGCACCGCCGTCGGCTTGGCCTCTTCCTTGGCAGGCTTGGGCTGTGCAGCCTCGGCCAGATCCTGGCTGCGGCGCGACTGGTCCAGCCAGTCCTGAACGCCGCCTTCGTATTCGCGCCACTTGCCCGGCCCTTCCCAGGCAATGGTGCTGGTGACCACGTTGTCCAGGAAACTGCGGTCATGGCTGACCAGGAACACCGTGCCGTCGTAGTTCTGCAGCAGGTCTTCCAGCATCTCCAGCGTCTCGATATCGAGGTCGTTGGTCGGCTCGTCCAGAACCAGCACATTCGCGGGACGGGCAAACAGGCGCGCCAGCAGCAGGCGGTTGCGCTCGCCGCCGGACAGTGAACGCACAGGAGAGTGAGCGCGTGCCGGAGAGAACAGGAAGTCCGACAGATAGCTCTTCACGTGCTTTTTCTGGTTGCCGATCTCTATCCACTCGCTGCCGGGGCTGATGAAGTCCTCCAGCGTGGCATCCATATTGATCTGGTGCCGCATCTGGTCGAAGTAAGCCACCTGCAGATTCGCACCCAGCCGCACGTTGCCGCTGTCAGGCGCCAGTTCGCCCAGAATCATCTTGAGCAGCGTCGTCTTGCCGGCACCGTTGGGCCCGATCAGTCCCACCTTGTCACCGCGCAGGATGGTGGCGCTGAAATGCGAGACGATCTGCTTGTCGCCAAAGGACTTGGCCACATCGGTCAGCTCGGCCACGATCTTGCCCTGGTAGCCATCGCCCCGGCCCGAGGCAATGTCCATCTTCACCCCGCCCAGCACATCACGGCGGGCAGCGCGGTTGGCCCGCAACTGCTCCAATCGGCCGATGCGGCTCTGGCTGCGCGTGCGGCGCGCCTCCACGCCCTTGCGGATCCACACCTCCTCCTGGGCCAGCAGC
>NZ_JCAQOW010000006.1:648184-649918 GCF_059567865.1 Delftia sp. BGA-UO-ETr-SB1
AACTATCAATCGGCTGTTCTTTAAAAATTCATAGAGTCGAAATCAGCGTTGCTGACGGAAAGAGATTTCAATCTCACCGTGCCGTCAGCAACATTTTGATTGCGTCAAAACGAATGAAACTTTGTTTTATTCAAGTAATGACGAATTGTTCTCTTGACAGAAATGTCAAAGAATTCATTCACATTACGGCATAACGCGCGAGGTGAGAGACCTCGCAAGTCCTTGAAAGAAAACGGCGAAATCTCGCAAGAGAGATCAAAGTTATAGGGTCAAGTGACTAAGAGCATGTGGTGGATGCCTTGGCGATGATAGGCGACGAAAGACGTGATAGCCTGCGATAAGCTTCGGGGAGCTGGCAAATTAGCTTTGATCCGGAGATTTCTGAATGGGGAAACCCACCCGCAAGGGTATCGCATACTGAATACATAGGTATGCGAGGCGAACCTGGAGAACTGAAACATCTAAGTACCCAGAGGAAAAGACATCAACCGAGATTCCGAAAGTAGTGGCGAGCGAAATCGGAAGAGCCTTCTAGTGATAGTCAGACGGTTAACAAAACGGAATGGAAAGTCCGGCCATAGTAGGTGATAGCCCTGTATGTGAAAACCGACTGGTGGTACTGAGCTAGAGAAAAGTAGGGCGGGGCACGAGAAACCCTGTCTGAATATGGGGGGACCATCCTCCAAGGCTAAATACTCATCATCGACCGATAGTGAACCAGTACCGTGAGGGAAAGGCGAAAAGAACCCCGGGAGGGGAGTGAAATAGATCCTGAAACCGCATGCTTACAAAAAGTAGGAGCCCGCAAGGGTGACTGCGTACCTTTTGTATAATGGGTCAGCGACTTACATTCAGTGGCAAGGTTAACCGAATAGGGGAGCCGTAGAGAAATCGAGTCCGAATAGGGCGTCCAGTCGCTGGGTGTAGACCCGAAACCAAGTGATCTATCCATGGCCAGGATGAAGGTGCCGTAACAGGTACTGGAGGTCCGAACCGACTAGTGTTGCAAAACTAGCGGATGAGCTGTGGATAGGGGTGAAAGGCTAAACAAACTTGGAAATAGCTGGTTCTCTCCGAAAACTATTTAGGTAGTGCCTCAAGTATTACCTGCGGGGGTAGAGCACTGTTTAGGCTAGGGGGTCATGGCGACTTACCAAACCTATGCAAACTCCGAATACCGCAGAGTACAGCTTGGGAGACAGAGCACCGGGTGCTAACGTCCGGACTCAAGAGGGAAACAACCCAGACCGCCAGCTAAGGTCCCTAAAATTGGCTAAGTGGGAAACGAAGTGGGAAGGCTAAAACAGTCAGGATGTTGGCTTAGAAGCAGCCATCATTTAAAGAAAGCGTAATAGCTCACTGATCGAGTCGTCCTGCGCGGAAGATGTAACGGGGCTAAGCCAGTTACCGAAGCTGCGGATTTGCAATTTATTGCAAGTGGTAGGAGAGCGTTCTGTAAGCCTGTGAAGGTGCCTGGTAACGGGTGCTGGAGGTATCAGAAGTGCGAATGCTGACATGAGTAGCGTTAAAGGGGGTGAAAAGCCCCCTCGCCGTAAGCGCAAGGTTTCCTACGCAACGTTCATCGGCGTAGGGTGAGTCGGCCCCTAAGGCGAGGCAGAGATGCGTAGCTGATGGGAAACAGGTCAATATTCCTGTACCGATGTGTAGTGCGATGTGGGGACGGAGAAGGTTAGCTCAGCCAACTGTTGGATATGTTGGTTCAAGCCTGTAGTC